>NZ_QMEU01000027.1 GCF_003284975.1 Mycobacterium colombiense | reverse complement strand
GTTGGTGCGTCATCGCTCGCAGCTGCGGGGCCCGACGGTCACCGTCGGCGTGCTGAGCGCGATATCCCAAGCCCTCGCCAACCTGCTTGGCGGGCAATGTGATTCGCTAGGCGCCGAGGTACCGATGGCTAAGCCCGGCGCGCCGCGGGCGTACAACCACTTCGGCAACGTGGTGGTGGGGCTGTACCCCGACCTCGGACCCAACGCGCGTGCCGAACGGATCGCGGCCGACCTGGCCCACGGTCGGCGCCGGTTCGAGCACCCGGCCACCCGGGCCGCCGACCTCGCGTTCGCCGCGGTGCCCGCCGGCCTATTGCGTTGGGGCATCGGGCAATTCGATGTGCAGGAGCGCGCGACCCAGGTGTCGGGTAACACCGTGGTGTCCAGCGTCAACCGGGGGGCGGCCGATCTGAGCTTCGGCGGGGCCCCGGTAGTGCTGACGTCGGGATATCCGGCGCTCTCGCCGATGATGGGGCTGACGCACGGGGTGCACGGCATCGGCGACACCATCGCGATCAGCGTGCACGCGGCGGCATCGGCCGTGCCCGATATCGACGCCTACCTGGCGCTGCTGGACGCGGCGCTCTAGCTATTGCGCATCACCGGATCTGGCGGCTTCTTCGCGGGTGAGTCCGACGGCGCCGATCAGCTCTTCGTGCAACTCGAACCACACGGTGTGGTAGGAGTCGATCAGCGGACGGGTCAGCCACGTCGTCTCCCCTGCCTGCATTTTGTCCAGCGCCGCAACCAATTTCGTGGTGTAAGCGCGCAGCCTCGGCAGCTGCGCCGCGGCCGCCTCGATGATCGGCATGGTGCGGGCGTGCACGTCGGCGAGGCGGGCCAACACCGCGGCGTCGTAGTCGGCGTCGTCATGGGCGTTGGGAGCGCCGCCGGGACCGCCCTTGAGCTGCCAATCCGTCACCAGGCGTTTGAAGTCGGCGTTGACCGCGCGAAAGTCGGCATAGGCGGCGGCCATGGCGTCCGAATCGATGCCGGCGCGCTCCTCGGCGAGCAACGCCGCGAGCCTGTCGCTGCCGGCGGAGGTGATCCGTAACGTCGCGCCTTCGGTCAGCAGTCCGGCCGCGGCCAGCCGCTCGACGGTGGGGGTGATGTCGGCCAGATCGGTGCCCAGTGTCGCGGCCAGGTCGGCCGGACTGACCCGGCCCTTGAGCCGAACCCCTTGCAGCACCGCCAACTCCGTCATTGCGCTGGTTTCGATGCCAGGCGCAGCGCGGTCAGCATCACGACCAACGGGGTCGCCGAAACCACGTCGGCGTGCCCGGCGTCCAGGGCGGCGCGCACGGCGGCCTCGGAGCTGTCGTCCAGCCGCATGTGGTCGCCCGCCGGGTGGGCGCGCAGCGGGCTGTGCCGCCGCGCGATGTCGGCCAATTCGCGCAGTTCCGGCGTATCGTCCTCCGACCACGCCGACAGGCTCAGCTTGCCTTCGCGCACTTCGCCTTCCGCGCCGTCAACGGTGATCTGCCGGCCGGCCAGCGATGCCGCGACCCCCTGGCCGCAGCCCACCACGGCGACCCGGCCCAGTTCGCGGCTGACCACGGCCGCATGGCTGGAGGCCCCGCCGACCTCGGTGACGATGGCCTGCGCGGCCAACATGCCCGACACATCTTCGGGCCGGGTGTGGTCACGCACCAGGATCACCGGTTCGCCGCGATCGGCGGCGCGCAGCGCCTCGTCGACATCGGTGTACGCCGTTCCCGATGCCACGCCCGGGCAGGCCGGCACTCCCTTGGCCAAAAGCGGTGCCGCCAAACGTGTCTCTGGCTGCAGCGCCGGTTGAAGCAGGGTCCGGACGTGCGCGGGGGTCACCCGCCGCAGCGTCTCCGCATCGTCGATGAGTCCCTCGTGCCGCAGTTGCAGCGCCGAGCGCACCGCGGCCTGTGCCGAACGCTCCGCCGAGCGGGTCTGCAGCAGCCACAGTTTGCCGTCCTCGACGGTGAACTCGATCTCCTGGATGTCGGCGTCCAGTCGCTCCAGGCTGCCGGCGGCGGCAAGCAACTCGTCGTAAACGGCCGGCTGTTCGTCACGCAGCGCAATGATTGGTTCGACGTCGACCGATCCCGAGACCACGTCGTCGCCCTGGCCGCCGGGCAACCATTCGCCGAACGGTTGGTTGTCACCGGTTATGGGGTTGCGTGAAAAGAACGCTCCGGCACCGGAATTGGGGCCAAGGTTGCCGAATGCCATGGCCTGCACGACGACGGCGGTGCCGTGCTGATCGTCGATTCCGTAGTGCGCGCGGTAGGCGATCGCGCGCGGCGAATCCCAGGAGGCGAACACCGCCTCGATGCCCGCGCGTAACTGTGCGTACGGATCGGAGGGCACCGATTCGTGTTCCCCGACGCCGACGATGCGCCGATACATTTCCGTGAACCGCCGTCGGGTATCGCGGGCGAAGGTCTGGTTCCCGGCTGCCGCCAGCGCCTGCTCGACGGCATCGTTGATGCCGAGGTCCAGGATGGTGTCCATCATGCCCGGCATCGACTGGGTGGCTCCGGAGCGCACGCTGACCAACAGGGGCTGCGGCCCACGCCCGAACGTGCGCGAGGTTTGCGCCTCGAGCCAGCGCATCCGGTCCAGAACGTCATCCCAGATGGCGTCCATTGTGGCCACCGGGTCGGCGAGATAGCGCAGTCCCACCGCGGTGGTGATGCAGAACGCCGGCGGTACCGGCAGGTTCTGCCGGCGCATCGCGTCGATGCCGTGGCCCTTGTTGCCCAGCAGCTCCCGCGGGTGGCTCGATCTGCCGTCCAGCAACACCACGGAGTGCTCGATGGGCGGGACTCGTCTGCTTGACGCGTGGGCGCCGCCTCGTGCGGTACGAGCCGTGGTGCACCCCCTTTGTGGCGTAACTACTGGTCGGGCCGACGTCGGAACGCCCGCTATGTTCCCACACGGACCAGCGGATTAAGCGACCTAGCTGCTCGGCGGCCCTTGTCCTGCCACCCGTCCCATGATCTAGGTTTACAACTATGACTTCATATGACACGTTCCATGACGTCGGAGTACTGATCCTGCGGCTGGTGTTGGGCGTGACGTTGGCCGCGCACGGCTACAACAAGTTCTTCGGCGGCGGGCGCATCCCGGGCACCGCGCGCTGGTTCGAGAGCATCGGCATGAAGCCCGGTAAATTCCACGCCACCGTGGCGGCGACCACCGAGATGGCCGCCGGCCTGGGCCTGGCCGCCGGCTTCCTGACCCCGATCCCGGCGGCGGGCTTCGTCTCGCTGATGATTGTCGCGGCCTGGACGGTGCATCGCGCCAACGGGTTCTTCATCGTCAAGGAGGGCTGGGAGTACAACCTGGTGCTGGCGGTCAGCGCGGTGGGCATCGCCACCCTGGGCGCGGGAAAGTACAGCCTGGACTACCTGGTCTTCGGGAAGAACTGGTTCGACGGCTGGCAGGGCCTGGTGATCTCCGCGGGGCTGGGCCTGGCCGGGGCAATCGGCCAGCTGGCGATCTTCTACCGGCCGCCGGCCAAGCAAGCCGGTTGATCGCGCCGCTGACGTCACCGTGGTGATGCGCCGCAGCTCAGAGTGCCTATTTAGCGGCGCCGTGCACGACTGGGAGTTAAACTCACCGCCGTAGCTCTGTGCGGAGCAAAGGAGACAACCATGGTCCGCCTGCGTTCCCGACTGGCCCGCGCCGGCCGCGTCACCGCCTTGACCGGTCTGACCGCCGCTGGGTTGGCCACTGGGTTAACTGCGACGGCCGCGGCCGACCCCGCCAATAATCCGGCAGACGTGCAAACGCTGATGAGCCACCTCTCGGGCGGCTACGCGCCCGCCGACTGCCACCCCGCCGGCGCGCACTCCGCCGTGGCGGTCGCGGCAGTCAACTGTGACAACTACAGTCACGATCCCGGCGGCCCCTGGAACGCGGATTATCTGCTGTACGCCAACACCGACGATTTGAACGCCGACTTCCAGCGCGGCCTCGCGGAGGCCCCGCAGACTCCGGCGCAACCTTTCCCGGACGGCACGACGGGGCCCACCGAGTGGAATCGCGACGGGCACTACGGGTCGGTCGTGTTCCTCGGCACCGGCCGAGACGACGGCGTCTATCTGGTCTGGACAGACATCCCCGCGCGGACGCTGGTAGTCGCCGAGCAGGGCATCGCCCCGGAGAGCACCCAAGCCGCCCTGTACGACTGGTGGCAGGCCGAGGGCGTTCGCTGATTCGAGTTCGCGGACTGTGGAGGTGGTCGAATGCCGGACGGGGACATAGCCGCGCTGCGGCTCCACACATTCAGCAGCGAAGATTTAGGAGCAGGTGCTATGGCGAATCGAACGGGCAGAGCCGCAGCGTGCCTTGGTGCTGCCGTGCTTGCACTGGCCCTCGGCGGTATCGGCGGTCCCGGTATTCCGCGTACCAACGCCGCCCCTGCGCCGATCGCGGCCCCGACGCCCGCATCGCCGGACGGCGTCTGCTGCGCCGACGCCGTCCAAGCCCAGGCAAGCGGCTCGGACTGCATCATCGGCCTGAACTGTGGCCAACTTAGGCCGCGTCCTCGCCGGACCGCGCCGGCGCCCCTGCCTCCGCCCCCTCCGCAGCAATAGCCTCCGGGGCCCCGCCTGCGCGTGCGTCCGACCTGCGAGCTTTACGCCGCGTCGTCGTCATCGTCGGTCATCAATTGCTCGGGATGATGAAACGTGTTCACTCGCGGCTGTCCGCGGTCCAGGTGCGGCGGCGGGATCCATTCGGTGTCGCCGTTGGCGCGTTTTCGAGTGGTCCAGCTCTTCTCGGCCAGTGGGTAATGACCACCGCACGCAAAGGTCAGTTCGTCGATGTCGGTGCTGGGTTGAGTGGCATAACCGGTGACGTGGTGGACCTCGCAGTAGTAGCCCGACACGTCGCAACCCGGATGCGAGCACCCACGGTCCTTGGCGTACAAGACAATTCGTTGGCCGGGTGATGCCAGTCGCTTGGTGTGATACAGCGCCAGCGCCTTGCCCCTGTCGAAGATCGCCAAATAGTGATGGGCGTGGCGGGACAGCCGGATCACATCCGACATCGGCAGCAGGGTGCCACCGCCGGTCAGGCAGGTGCCGGTGGTGCGTTCGAGGTCGTCGAGCGTGGTGGTGACGATGATCGAGGCCGGTAATCCGTTGTGCTGGCCTAACTCTCTCCTGGCCAGCATCGCGCGTAGCGCGGCATTGACGCCGTCGTGATTGCGCTGGGCGGCGCTGCGGGTGTCGCGTTGCACCGCGTCTTCGGAAGGGGCGCCGTCGACTACCGCCTGCTCGTCTTCGGGGTTGCACATGCCGGGTGCGGCCAGCTTGGCCAGCACCGCCTCCCAGCCGGCGCGCGCCTCGGGCGTCAGCCACCCGCTTAGCCGGGACATGCCGTCGGCCTGCTGGTTGCCGAGTACCAGCCCGCGCATCCGCGCGCGGTCGGCGTCGGTGTAGGTGCCGTCGGGGTTGAGGCAGTCCATCAGGCGCCGGGCCAGCTTGGCGAGCTGGTCGGGGCGAAATTCGGTGGCCGTGGCGGCCAGTTGCTTTTCGGCGTGCTCACGGGTCTCGAGGTCCACGGCTTCGGGCAGGTGGTGGAAGAACCGCCGGATGACCGCCACGTGGTCGGCGCCGATCGCCCCGTCCCGCTGGGCCGCGGCGGTGGCGGGCAGCACCGGCGCCAGCGGCTCACCGGTCAGCGTCCGGCGCGGGCCCAGATCGGCGGCCTCGGCGATGCGGCGGCCGGCCTCGGCCCGGGTGATGTGCAGCCTATCGGCCAAGGCCCAGGGCAGCTTGCCGCCTAACTCTTCCGGATCCGCTTGGGCACCAAGTTGGTTGAGGAGTTGGTGGCTTGGCGTCTGGAGCTTGCGGGTTACGGATTCGAGCTTTTCCAAGAGGGCCAGGCGTTCGGGGTTGGTCAGCGCCGCAGAGGAATGCTGGTGAAAACGAGCGGCCGCAGCGCACAACGCGTCAGCGTCGACCTGAATCTGCTCGCGGTCGCTAATCGAACCCATGTTCGAATGCTAGAAGAGGCCACCGACAAAAAGCGCTCCACTGAAACCACTGAAACAAAAGTGGCACAAGTGATTTGGCCGCGCTGCCGCGGTGAGTTGCCCGCGCCGCCGCGCTGATTCGGCTACGCGACCGCCACGGTCTCGGCCTCGGCCACCTCGGCCGCGGCGCGCTCGCCGGAGCGAATCGCGCCATCGATCCACCCGCACATGACCGCCGAGCTTTCGGTGCCGGCCCAATGGATCCGGCCGCAGGGCTCGCGCAAGGTGTAACCGTATTCGGTCAGCACGCCGGTGGGGGCGTGGCCGATCATCCCGCCGCCGGAATAGCGGTCGACCGTCCAGTTCTGTTCGTGGAATTCCTGTGGCGTTCCGGCCTTTTCGCCGAACCGATCGACGAGTTCGCCGATGAGCAGGGCCCTGCGCTCGGATTGGTCGAGTTGCGTGAGGCGGCGCGCCGCGCGCCCCTCGGTGATGACGCACATGATTCCCGGGTCCGCGGTGTCCGTGCAGGCGTCGATGGTCAGGGTGGCGGGGGACCCCGGGGCGGCGGACTGGCCGGAGAGTCCGTCGGCCCGCCAGAACGGTTCGTCGTAGATGAGTGAGGTCTTGATGACCGCGCCGCTCGGCAGTCGCTGGTGCAGGAATGCCCGGTCCACCGGGAGCATCGGTTCGTAGTGGATCGAGGTGGCGATGGCCAACGGGATCGCGACGATGACCCGGCGCGCCCGCACCGTCAGGTCGGCCGCGCTGACAGTCACACCGTCGGCGTCCTGCGCGATTTGGCGCACCGGCTGCGACAGGTGCAGCGCGTCGCCCAGCGCGGCCACCATCGGGCGGTGCAGCGCGCCCATCCCACCGACCGGGCGCGCGTCTTGGGAGCCACCCTTGCCCGAAATCGCGAAGGTGAGCCCACCCGCCGACGCCGTCTGCAGCAGGCCCCACAGCAGCGACGTCTCAGACGCTGCCGAGGTGTACAGGCCGGCGAAGGCCATGTCCAGCATCTCCGCGGCCTCGGTGGACATGGAATTCTTCTCGATCCATTGCCCGATGCTGATGCGGTCCCACTCCTGGGCCTTCCTTGCCTCCCACGGGGCCTCGCGCGGGATTGCTTTGCACATCTTCTCGATGCTGGCCAGACCGATCCCGAGGTTGGCGACGGCCCACGGGCTGACAGTCCACGGGATGGTGCCGCCGTAGCGGTGTTTCTTGCCGCCGACGATCATCATCGCGTCGCCGTCGTTGTGCTGCTTGTACTCCGGCACGCCGAACTCGTTCATCAGCGCATAGATTCGGTCCTGGCCCGGGCCGATCCACGCGCCGCCGCGATCGATCCATGTGCCGTCGGCTCGCGTCTCGGTGAAAGTCCGGCCACCGACACGATCACGCGCCTCCAGCAAGGCCACCGAATGCCCTGCCTGTATGAGCCGCAAAGCGGCCGTCAAACCCGCGAATCCCGCTCCGACCACGCAATAATCGACCTCAGACACGGTTGTCTCCTCAACCTCGCCCACCCCAGCAGCAAACTACACTGACCGGGTTCCGGTGGTGGCCGGTTAACATAGATTTCCGTTTGCGTTCGCGCCGGCCGCGACCCGCCGGCGCTGGGGCGCAAGGTTGCAGCACGCCGCCCTAGAACACGTTCTAGTCTGTGGAACCATGGGATTTCTGAAGCCCGAGCTGCCGCAGCTCGACATGGCCGAATGGAACAAGGGCACCCGTAGCGAGAAGATCCGGCCGATGGCCAAGCACTGGGCCGAGGTGGGTTTCGGCACGCCGGTGGTGCTCCATCTGTTTTATGTCGTCAAAATCCTGCTCTACATTCTGGGCGCGTGGCTGTTCGCGTCGGCCACCAACGGTCTCGGCGGCATTACGCACGTCGCGTCGTGGTGGTCGGAGCCGATCGTGTTCGAGAAGGTCGTGCTCTACACGATGCTGTTCGAGGTGATCGGGCTGGGGTGCGGGTTCGGGCCGTTGAACAACCGGTTCTTTCCGCCGATGGGCTCGATTCTGTATTGGATGCGGTTCGGCACCATCCGGCTGCCACCGTGGCCGGATCGGGTCCCGCTCACCAGCGGCACCAAGCGCAAGCCGGTCGATGTCGCGCTCTACGCACTGTTCCTGTTGTTCACGCTCGCGGCGCTGTTCGCCGACGGCACCGGGCCGATGCCCGAGTTGGGCACCACGATCGGACTGCTGCCCGCCTGGAAGATCGTGTTGATCCTGTTGCTGCTGGCGGTGGTCGGACTGCGCGACAAGGTGATCTTCCTGGCCGCCCGCGGTGAGGTCTACGCGACCATGGCGGTGACGTTCCTGTTCGGTGCACCCGACATGATCGTCGGCTCCAAGGTGGTCTTCCTGGTGATCTGGATCGGCGCCGCGACATCCAAACTCAACAAACACTTTCCGTTCGTGATCTCCACGATGATGTCGAACAACCCGCTGGTGCGGCCCCGGTGGCTGAAACGGCGCTTCTTCGAACACTTCCCGGATGACCTGCGGCCCGGCCGCCTGTCACGCTGGCTGGCACACTTGAGCACCGCCATCGAGATGCTGGTGCCGTTACCGCTCTTCTTCTGTCACGGCGGCTGGCCGGTCACCATCGCCGCCATCGTGATGGTGTGCTTCCACTTGGGGATCCTCGTGTCGATCCCGATGGGCGTTCCGCTGGAGTGGAACGTCTTCATGATCTTCGGCGTGCTGTCGTTGTTCGTCGCGCACACCCACATCGGGCTGCGCGAGCTGAAACACCCGGTGGTGGTCGCGGTGCTCTTCGTGGTCATCGCGGGAATCGTCTTGTTGGGCAACATGTTCCCGCGCAAGATATCGTTCCTGCCCGGGATGCGTTATTACGCCGGCAACTGGGACACCACACTGTGGTGCATCAAACCCTCGGCCAGCGACAAGATCGGCCGGGGCATCGTGGCGATCGCCAGCATGCCGCAGGCCCAGCTGGAGCGGTTCTACGGCAGCCCCGAGGCGGCGCAGATCCCGATCTACATGGGGTATGCGTTCCGCGGGTTCAACACCCACGGCCGCGCCCTGTTCACCCTGGCGCACCGGGCCATGGCCGGCCAGAACGAGGACGACTACGTCATCACCGACGGCGAGCGGATCTGCAGCACCGCGATCGGCTGGAACTTCGGCGACGGCCACATGCACAACGAGCAACTGATCGCCGCCCTGCAGGAGCGCTGCCACTTCCAGCCCGGTGAGGTCCGCGTGGTTTTGCTTGACGCGCAACCGATTCACAAGCAGACGCAGGCGTACCGGCTGGTCGACGCCGCGACCGGTGAATTCGAGCGCGGCATCGTCCGGGTCGCCGACATGGTCGTCCGCCAACCGTGGGCCGATGACGTTCCGGTGCAACTGGTTTCGGAGTAGCCGACCGAGCGTCACGCCAGAGTGACGGCGAAGGTCGAGCGCCACGCTGGCGTGACGCTCGACCTCGGCTGAGGGCTAGCCGCCCGCGCGAACTTCGCGCGCCGCAGCCACCATGTTGCGCAGCGACGCGGTCACCTCGTCGGGGTTGCGGGTCTTCAACCCGCAGTCCGGGTTGACCCACAGCCGCTCGGCCGGCACCGCCCGCAGCGCCGCGCGCAGCGACTCCGCCATCTCGCCGGTGCTCGGCACCCGCGGCGAGTGAATGTCGTACACGCCCGGACCCACGCTGTTGGAGAAGCCGATCGAGTTCAAATCGTCGAGCACCTCCATGTGCGAGCGTGCCGCCTCGAGGGACGTCACGTCGGCGTCCAGGTCGGCGATGGCCCCGATCACCTCACCGAATTCCGAGTAGCACAGGTGGGTATGGATCTGCGTGGAGTCCGCGACGCCGGAGGTGGCTAAGCGGAAAGACCCTACGGCCCAACGCAAGTACTCGTCCTGGTCGGCGCGACGCAGCGGCAGCAGCTCCCGCAGCGCCGGCTCGTCGACCTGAATGATCGCGATGCCCGCCGCCTGCAGGTCCACCGTCTCGTCGCGAATGGCCAGCGCCACCTGGTTGGCCGTGTCGGCGAGCGGCTGGTCGTCCCGGACGAACGACCACGCCAGGATCGTCACGGGGCCGGTCAGCATGCCCTTGACCGGCTTATCGGTCAGCGACTGAGCGTATTTCGCCCATTCCACCGTCATCGGGTGCCGGCGAATGACGTCGCCGAAGAGCACCGGCGGGCGCACGCAGCGGCTGCCGTAGGACTGCACCCACCCGTTCTTGGTCGCGAAGAAGCCGTCCAGCTGCTCGGCGAAGTACTGCACCATGTCGTTGCGCTCGGGCTCGCCGTGCACCAGCACGTCGATCCCGAGGCTTTCCTGCAACTTGATGACGTCGGCGATCTCCTGCTTCATCCGCCTCCGGTATTCGGCCTCGTCGATCTCGCCGGCGACCAATGCTGCGCGCGCCTTACGGATCTCGACGGTTTGCGGGAACGACCCGATCGTCGTGGTCGGCAGCGGCGGCAGGTGCAAGCGGGCCTCCTGGCTGGCGCGGCGCTGCGCCGCGTCACCCCGGTGCGAACCCGACGCGACGATCGAGTCGATGCGGGCCCGGATCTCGTCGTCGTGCAGCCGCGGATCCTTCTTGCGGGAGGCCACGGCCGCGTTGGAGGCCGCGATGTCCTCGGCGACCGCGTCGCGGCCCTCGTGCAGTGCCCGGGCCAGCGTCACCACCTCGGCGACCTTCTCCTGCCCGAACGCCAGCCAGCTACGCAACGCCTCGTCCAGCCCGGTCTCCGGCTCCAGCGAGTACGGCACGTGCAGCGTCGAGCAGGACGTCGAAACCGCCACGTGGGCTGCGGAATTCACAAGTGTCCTCAGCTTGTCCAGCGCCGCTTCCAGGTCGGTGCGCCAGATGTTGCGTCCGTCCACCACACCGGCGACCAGCGTCTTGTCGGCTAAGCCGGGCGCCCCAACAAGGGAAGCCACCGCGGTGTCGGCGCCGTAGACCAGGTCGACGCCGATCGCCTCGACGGGCGTGCGGGCCAGCGCCCCCAACGAATCACCCGGGTCGCCGAAGTAGGTGGCGACGTAGATGGCGGGACGGTTACTCGCCTTGCCCAGCGCGTTGTAGACGGCCTCGGCCAACGCCGGCGCGTCGGGGGAGATGTCGGTGACCAGCGCCGGCTCGTCGACCTGCACCCACTGCGCGCCGTTGTCGGCCAGCAGCGAGAGCAGTTCGGAGTAGATCGGCACGAGCTCCTGCAGGCGTTCGATGGGGGCGCCGCCGCCGTCGACCGCCTTGCTCAGCAGCAGGAACGTGATCGGTCCGATGACCACCGGGCGGGCCGGAATGTTCTGTCCCAGAGCCTCTTTCAGCTCCGAAAGCACCTTGTCGGGGTTCAGCGAGAACGCGGTGGAGGGCCCGATCTCGGGAACGATGTAGTGGTAGTTGGTGTCGAACCACTTGGTCATCTCGAGCGGCGCGACGTCTTGGTTGCCGCGCGCCGCGGCGAAGTAGCGATCCAAATCGTCGGCAACCTGTGCGGCCCGGGCCGGCAACGCACCCAACATCACCGCGGTGTCGAGCACCTCGTCGTAATAGGAGAAGGTGTTGACCGGCACCGAGTCCAGCCCGGCATCGGCCAGGTGTTTCCAGGTGTCACGGCGCAAGGTGGCGGCGACCTTCTCCAGGTCGGCGCGGCTGGTGCGGCCGGCCCAATAGCGCTCGGTTGCGCGTTTCAGTTCGCGTTTCGGGCCAATGCGCGGCGAGCCGACAACCGTGGCGGTGAATGCTTGAGGGGTCACGATATTCGTCCTTCATTCGACGTGGTGGTCACCGCCGGCGGACGTGCAGCCGATCCGTTAGCGGTGCGTACCCGGGTACCAACCGCAACGGCTGCAGCATGACGCCCATTCCTCGAGGCGATGAGCCGCCGGACGCGGCGCGCCCGGCACAGCTGGCAGGTCTCCGGACTCGCAGGCGCGCACCGGCTGGTGCTCCTAATGGCCGTCGCTTCCCAGTCTTGCGACCAGTGCTTGCCAAAAACTCTGACGGCGGTCGTTCCTGCATACCGTTGCGGGACAGTCCCGGATTCTCACCGGGTTCCCTCTTGCGAAGCGTTACTAACGTTGCCTCGCTCGATGCCGGCGCCGCGGTTGCGGCGTCGGCAGACCAGCTGCGTAGCGCAGCTTACCCTCGCTGCGGGGCCGGCCCAGCGGAGACTCCTGGGCTTGTTATAGCTAGACATTTCAGCATATTGTGAAATTACCGTAATCAGTGAAAGGTGGCCTCGTGGGCGGTAGGCGAGATGGTGATCAGCCGCACTTACTCGAATGGGTCGAGCGGGTAGCGATGTTTTGCGCCGAGGAGTACGGGGTGCCCCCGATCGCGGGGCGGGTGCTCGGCTGGCTGATGATCTGCGATCCGCCCGAGCAATCCGCAGGGCAGATCGCCGAGGCTATCGGAGCGAGCCGGGCTTCGCTTACCACCAATATCCGGCTTCTCACCGACGCAAAGTTGGTCCGGCGGCGGAGCCGGCCAGGCGAGCGCACGCAGTATTACCGAGTCGACGACGATGCCTGGGAAACCGTGGTACGCCGACGGGTGGCCAGCTTGTTGGCCTTTCGTGATATTGCCGCCGACGGCATGGATCTAGCCGGCTTCGGCAGTGCCCGCGCCCAACGCTTGCGGGTCGCTCATGACGTCTACGACTGGATGGCCAAGCAATTCAGCCAATCCCCTCCTCCTTCTCTCAAGGCGCGGACCAATGACTAACGGCACAGGCATCGCTCGTTCGGCCGTTGTCGCCGGCGCTGGAATAGGCGGGCTTGCAACCGCTATCGGATTGCGCCGCTGCGGATGGTCGGTCA
The DNA here is from genome assembly GCF_003284975.1 of Mycobacterium colombiense. Lineage (GTDB taxonomy): Bacteria > Actinomycetota > Actinomycetes > Mycobacteriales > Mycobacteriaceae > Mycobacterium > Mycobacterium europaeum_A. The sequence goes on along the minus strand of NZ_QMEU01000027.1, from coordinate 39,768 downwards.
CCGTGCTGGAGCAAGCGCCCGAAATGCGGGAAGCCGGAGCGGGCTGGTCATTCGCACAAAACGCGATCCGAGCGATCGACTACCTCGGCCTGGGTAAGGAATTCCGGGCCATCTCCTTCCCAAGCGAAGCCGCTGGCACGCTGTTGACGCCGAGCGGCGAATACCTGATGCGCTTTCGCGCAGACCACGACGACACGGTACTGGCCAACCACCGGGCGGAACTGCAGCACATGCTGGCGACCCAGCTACCGGCCGATTGTGTACGCACCGACGCTCGAATCACCGGGGTGCGCCAGTTCGATGAATCAGTCACAGTCAGCTATCACACCGAGGGTGGACAGCAAGAGATCAACGCAGCGCTGGTGGTAGGAGCCGACGGTATCGACAGCGCGATACGAAGATCCGTCTGGCCAAGTGCGAAAACCCCTGCATATCAAAGGATTTTATGTTGGCGGGGCGTAACTCAGCCGGAATCCGTGTGGCCGGTCGAGGGCTTTCAGACTTGGGGCCGTGGAGCGCGGTTCGGTGCGCACCCACTGACCGGCCAGCGCGTGTTCTGGTTTCTGGCCGTCCGCCAACCACGTCCCGGGCAGCGATACGACGATGCTCTGGCGGAGGTGCGTCGCCGCACCCAGGGTTGGCACGCACCGATCCCGCAGTTGCTGGATGCCACTGCACCGACTTCCGTGCTCTGTCACGACATCTACGATTTGGACCCACTGCCGTCCTACGTTGACCGCAGGGTGGTGCTGCTCGGCGACGCAGCTCATGCCATGACTCCATTTCTTGCACAGGGCGCCTGCCAGGCATTCGAAGATGCGGCCGTCCTGGCCGCCATATTGACCGACGCCCCAGAAGTGCCGGCCGCGCTGACCGAGTACGACCGGGTCCGGAGACCACGCACCCAAGCGGTGGTGAAAATGGCGCGCTCGGATCCCAGGATCAGCCTGTCTACCTCAAAGCTGACCTACTGGCTGATGACGCGTTTGACAAAGTTGGCGGGCGCGCGGATCGGGCGGCGCAAAACCGCCGGGCTATGGTCCTGGACTGCGCCCGCAAACGCGGCGCCGTCGCATCACTAGCATCACCCCGCCAACGCCTGCGCGATCGGGAGCGCCGTTGCGTCGTCGCCGTTGTTGAATTCGACGGTCCGCCGGATGGTCGAGTCGTCGGCGAGCGCGGCGGCCGCGACGAGCGCGACGTCGGCGCGGGACACCTCGCCCGTGCCGCGCCCGAGGACGATCCGGCCGGTGGCCGGCTCCAGCGTGAGCCGGCCCGGACCCAGCACCGTCCACTCCAGGTCGCTGTCGCGCAGGTGGGCGTCGGCGGCGGCCTTGGCCTCGGCATAGGGGAAGAACGAATTGTCCTGGGACACACCGTGGTCGGGGCCCGCACCGAAGTAGGAGACCATCACGAACCGCTTGACGCCCGCCTGCGCGGCGGCGTCGATCACCCGGATCGCCGCGTCGCGGTCGACGGCGTAGGTCCGCGCGGGGTCCCCGCCGCCCGCCCCTGCGGAGAAGACGACCGCGTCGTGCCCGGCCACCAGGTCGGCCAGCGCGCCGGTGTCGAGCCGTTCGATGTCGGCCACCACCGGCGTTGCGCCGGTGGCAGCGACGTCGTCGGATTGATCGGGATTGCGGAAGACCGAGCTCACCTGGTCGCCGCGTTCGGTCAGGATCTGGGCGAGTTGCAGCGCGACCTTGCCGTGCCCGCCGAAGACGATGATGCGTGCCATCTCTCCGACGGTACCGGCGTCGAGCGCCCGGCTTACCGGGCGCTCGCGGCCCGGCGCCCGGTTGGCCGGGCGCTCGTCGGCTGCTACGAGCTCGCGCTGGCGCTAGCTATTACAGCTTCACCTTGCCCATGATGATGTCGATGATCGGCTTGCCCGGCGGGTAGGCGTTGGTGACCGAGGCCATCGTGTGGCCGTAGTCCACCAGCAGCGTGATGCCGTTGATGCCGAACGCGGCGGCGCTGTTGAGGAACGCCATCACGTCGCCCATCTGCTCCGGGGTGTGCACCTTGGAGCCGGTCTCCTCCCGGTAGTCCTGGGCGAAGGTCAGCCACAGGTCGGCGTTGGACTGCGCCAGCGGGGTGTCGGTGGGGCCCGGGCAGATCGCGTTGATCCGAATGCCCTTCTTCAGCAGCGGATAGCCCTGGGTGGCGACGTAGGCGTTGACGACTTTCTTGGAGAAGCCGTAGTGAATGATGCCCTCGGCTTCGTGCGCCTTGACCCATTCCTGCGCCGACGCGAAGTCCGGGGTGGCCAGGAACTCGTTCAGCAGGTCCAGGTCGTTCTCCCAGCCCATGCCGGCGACCGAGGAGATGAAGCAGATCGCCGAGCCGGAGGGGAGCTGGTTGCGCTCGAGCAGGCGCTCGATCAGGTGCCGGTGACCGAGGAAGTTGATCGCCATCAGGTCGGTGGTCCCGTCGGCGATGCCGGCGGCCGAGAACACGGCGTGGACGGGGCCGTCCAGCTGCTCGAGCGCGGCGTCGATCGACGCGGTGTCGCGCAGGTCGACCTGAATGGACTTGGCGACGTCGTAATTCACCGGCGCGTAGTCCATCACGATCACTTCAGCGCCCAGCTCGGCCGCTGACTTGGCCGCCGCGGCGCCCATGCCAGTCGCGCCACCGACGACGAGAGCGCGCTTGCCGTCGTAGCGCAACCGATCGACAATGGTCATGGAAATCCCCTTCTCGGATAATGCCAACGCGGTTCTAACCGCTCAACTGTATGGGTAACAGTTATTTGGTTCAATACCGGGGCGGGTTAATCGAGCGTCACTTGCCGCGGACCGCGACGCCGCGCAGCACGGTGTCGCGCGCGTGCACCAAGGCCGCGCGCGTGCCGATCTCGGCGAGGATGTTCTCCGGTATCCATTGCAGGCCGATGAGGCAGCGGGCCAGTATCGCGGTGGACGGGGCGTCGATTGCGATCTCTTTCGAGCGGATCCCCTCGGTCAGCAGTGTTTTCATCTGCCGCAGCCGCGTGGCGTAAAGCCAACCCGGATTCGGCGTGTCCGGCGGCGATTGGCGCATCCAGGCCAGCTGAATCCTGAACTCGTCGGAGAACCGATCGAGCGCGTTGACGTTGACCCAACTCAGCGCGTCCAGCTTTTCGATCGGCGTGGCATCCGAGCGCAGGACGCTGACCCAGCCCGCCTCCACTTTCCTGCCGAAGGATTCCATGATCGACGCGAGCAGTTCGTCCTTGGATCCGATCACCCGATACACCGTTCCGGTGCCCAGGCCGGCCGCCGAGGCGATGTCCCGGATGGTGGTGACCTCATATCCTCTGCGGCCGAATTCGGCGCGTGCCACCGCCCGCACCGCCGCCGCCTTGTCGCTCGGGTCGGCATCGCTGTCGTCGGACCAGGTGGCGATGACGTCATCGGCGGCGGTGAACGCTTTCGAGCGGTCCAGTGCCGCGTCGGCAGGCGGCCGAGTTGCCAAGCCCTGCAAGATGATTCGGCACAGAAGTCCGGATACCTGGTCGGCGGCGGACTTGTGGCGCATGACATCGAGCCCCACCTGCAGCATGGTCTGGCAGATGCGGTCGGCCAGGGTGGGAAGGTCGATGTCGGGTTTGATGTAGCCGCTCCACCGGCCGGCGCGCAGCGTCTGCAGCATCGCCTCCTGGATCGCGGTGGGCCGTTGCTGGGTCAGCTTGATCAGCTCCGGATCCGTGCTCGGCCCTTCGTAGAACGACATCTGCAGGGCCGCGCGGTGTTCTACGGCGCAGTCGGCGATCGCCGACCCGAGCTCGATGATCTGTTTCTCGACGGGACGGGCGTCGGGTTCGTCCAATCTCGCCTGTGCGGCCCGCCCGATGCGGTCCAGATCATCCTGATAGCGACGGATCAACTCGACGAGGATGGCCTCTTTGGACTCGAAATGGTGATACAGGCTGCCGGGAAGGATGCCTGCCGCGTCGGCGATCTCCTGCAGCGACGTCCGCAGACCCGAGGATGCGATCAATGACGCCGCCGTGGCGAGGATTTCGGCGCGGCGGGTCGGGGATTCGGCTGTGCCGCCGGCGCGCAGTGACTCGGCCTTGGCCATGGTCAGCGGTGCGCGCATCTGGACGACTGCGGGTCGGCGAGCATTCGCATTCGTCCTCTCTTGCCGAACCAAATCTTTGTTAGAGGCTATCAGACTGGGCGCGATGAATGCGCTGCACAAAGGCGTGAAAGCCCCATTCTAGAGCGGTGGGCCGTCCCAGCGGTCGCACGCGACCACTTCCTCGAGCGGCCGCCGCCGCGCGGGTGAGAAGGTGCGTCCCGCGCGCAGCCGGCCGACCGGTAGCAGACAGCCCTGAACGTGGGTCGGCGGAATCCCGAGCAGGTTGCGGATCTCCTCCTCGTGATGCAGATGCAGGGTGGTGATGCAGGTCCCGTACCCCCGGGTGTGCAAGGCCAACTGGAAATTCCACACCGGCGGAAAGATCGAGCCGTACAGCGTGGCGAGATGAAAGGATTCATCGCCCTCGATCCGAGGCAAATACGGTTCATAGCAAGGGATTACCAGCAACGGCACGCGGGCCATGTGCTCGACCAGCCACTCCGTCGAGGACATGACTCGGCTCTCGGGCGTGTCCGCGGGCATCAGTTCGGCGAGCATTTGTCCACCGACCCGCAGCAGGTAGGCCTGGCGATACAACCGGGCGATCTCGGTGCGCAGCGCCGGATCCGAGACCACCAGCCAGCGCCAGGACTGGGCATTCGACCCGTTCGCGGCCTGCAAAGCGATTCGTAGGCAGTCGCGGATGTGGTTGGGGTCGACGGGCGCGTCGAGGTCGAGTGATTTGCGCGCCGACGGGGTCGCGGTGAGCAGGTAGTCGATGTCCATCAGGCCAGGCCTCTCTTGGCAAGGCGCGCACCGAGTTCGGTGAGGTACCCGTCGGGGCCCCCGCGAAATGCGCTCCAGCTCAGCAGGCGCTTGAGGTACAGATGGGCATCGTGTTCCCAGGTATAGCCGATGCCCCCGAACACCTGGATGGCGGTGTCGGCCACCGTGGGCAGTCGCCCGGCGAACGCCTTGGCCCGCACCGCGGCGAGGTGCCGCTCCTCGCCGGATCGACCGTCCGTTTCCGGGGCGGCATCGCTGAGCCACAGGGCGTGGATCACGCCGCTGCGGGCCAGCTCGACGGTCTCGTACATGTCCACACACAGGTGCTGGACGGCCTGGAAGGAGCCGATCGGCTGGCCGAATTGCGTTCTGCTTTTGGCGTATTCGACGGCGAGGTTCATGACGGCGCGCGCGGCGCCCAGCGCGTCGGCCGCGGAGGCGATCAGCACGTCGTCGATCACCGCGGCCAGATCGGCGGTGGACGCCGCGCCCAGCCGTTGTGCGGGCGCGGCGTCAAACGTGACGCGAAACTGCTTGCGGGTCGCGTCGATGCCGGGTTCGGGCGCCAACGACAACCCCGGCGCCCCGGTCCGCACCACGAAAAGCGCAGGGCCGTCGGCCTCCTCAGCGACCGCGAGGAGCACCTCGGCCGCCGCGGCGTCCGGCACCGCGGCGATCTCGCCGTGCAGCACGATCGCGTCGTCGCGTCGGCTCGCGGCAACGTTCGGCGAATCCGGAAAGCAGACCGCGGCGACGGTGGTGCCGTCGGCTATGCCGCGCAACAACTCCGGTGCGGTCTCGCCGGCGCCGAATCGGATCAGCGCCCGCGCGGCGGCCACCGCGGTCGACAACCACGGCCCCGGGTGCAGCGCGGCGCCCAGCTCTTCGGCGACGATGCCGGCCTCGACCATCGTCATGCCGGCGCCGCCGTACTCCTCGGGCACCAGCAGACCGGTGGTGCCCAGGTCGGCGAGACCGCGCCACACCGCCTCGTCGGTTCCGGTCGGATCGTCGAGCATCGCCCGCACGTGTTGGGCGATCGGAGCCTTCTCGGCCAGGAAGCGCCGCGTGGTGTCGCGCAGTGCCACCTGCTCGTCGGTGAGTTCGAGGTTCATCTGCGCGGCAACCCCAGCACCCGCTGCGCGGTGATGTTCTTGTTGATCTGCGTGGTGCCGCCCGCGATGGTCAGCGACCGCGACGTCAGCCGGTAGTTCGCCCACGGCGCGCCGGCGCCGCTGGTACCCAGCACGTCGAAGGCCAAAGCGGCCAGGTCCTGGCCGATCTCGCCCCACACCGTCTTGGCGAGGCTGGCCGACCCGAACGCGTCACCCCCATGCAACGACGCCGAGATCGACCGCTGGCACAGGACTTCGAGATACTTGATGCGAAGCGCGATTTCGCCTAGCCGCCGCAACGTCACCGGATCGTCCAGCGCGCCGCTGCCGGCCGCGGCGAGATCGGTGACCAGCTCTTCGAGCCGCACCTGCATCTCCGCGTACAGCCTGGCGGCGCCGGCGCGCTCGTGGCTGAGCGTGGTGGTGGCCACCTGCCAGCCCGCGTTGAGCGGACCGAGCAACGCGCCCGCCGGCACCCGCACGTCGTGAAAGAAGACCTCGGCGAAGTCGGCGTCACCGTTGAGCGTGACCAACGGGCGGACCTCGATGCCCGGCAGCGTCATGTCGACGATCAGGCAGGAGATCCCCTTGTGTTTGGGCGCCTCGGGGTCGGTGCGCACGTAGAGCTGACACCAGTCGGCCCGATGTCCCAGCGAGGTCCAGATCTTCTGGCCGTTGACGACGAAGTCGTCGCCGTCTCGCGCGGCGCGGGTGCGCAGCGCCGCGAGGTCGGAGCCCGCCTCCGGCTCCGACATTCCCTGGCACCAGATGTCTTCCGCGCGCATCATCCGGGGGAGCAGCGTGCGTTTCTGGGCCTCCGTGCCGTACTGCATGATGGCCGGGGCGATGTTGTTGAGTCCAATCACGTTGAGCGGCATAGGAGCTCGCGCGCGCGTGGTCTCTTCGGTGTAGACCAGCTGCTCGAGCACCGTCGCGCCGCGCCCGCCGTATTCGGGTGGCCAGGACACGGCGGCCCATCCCGCGTCGGCCATCGTCGCGTTCCAGGCGCGCAGCATCTCGAATGCGGCGTCGTCGCGGCCGGTGGGCCGGCGGGCCGCCACCAGCTCGTCGGTCAGGTTCCGCGCCAGCCAGTCACGCAGTTCGCTGCGGAATCGCTCCACGTCCGGCGGGTAGGAAAAGTCCACGTTTCTCTTTGCCTCTAGCGTCGTAGCGTCGGAAAACCTTGTGGCCAAGCCGGACTCTACGGTTGAGCAGATAGTTGGTCAATCAACTCCCTCGGGGTTCGGGGAAGGCCAGCTCGGCGTTACCCGGCATCGGGCTGACACCGCGTCGCTCACACACTTCCAGCACCTCGTCGACGATCGACGCGGGCACGATGAACTTCTCCGTCGAGGAGATCTGCTCGAGATGCGCCGCGATGTCCTCGGCCATCGGACGGCTGTCGGCCTCGGCGAGCCAGCCCTCGGTGAGGCCGACGAACACCCGCGCGTAGCGGCCGGCGGCCGCGGAGTAGTTGCGGTGGGTGAAGGTGCAGGCGGTGCTGGCCAGAAACGTCACCAGCGGTACCACGAGCTCGGGCCGGATGGCTTGCATGAAGCCGGATTCGGCGAGGAACTTCTCGTCGCCGACGGTCTCGGTGACCATCCGCGAGAAGCCGGTAGGCATAACGGAATTGGCGAGTATGCCGTGCGCTTCGCCCTCGATGGCGATGACGTTGGTCAGCCCGACCAACCCGGCCTTGGCCGCCGCGTAGTGGGCCTCCATCGGCTGGCCGAAGATTCCGGCGGACGACGAGATGAACACGAAGCGTCCACCCCCGCTGTTCTTCATCGCCCGGTACGCGGGCTGGGCCAGATGAAAGCCGCCGTCGAGATGCACGCGCAACATCCGCGTCCAGTCGTCGTGCGAGAGATCCTCGAACGCCACGCTGCCGAAAATGCCGGCGTTGCTGACCACCGCGTCCAGGCGCCCGAGCCCATCGACGGCGGCGTCGACGATCGCCTGGCCGCCGGCCGGATTGTCCACGGAGTCATACGAGGCGAGCGCGGTGCCACCGGAGCGTCTGATCTCGTCTACCACCTCGTCGGCGACGCGGGTGTCGGAACCGTCGCCGCGCATGGAGCCGCCGAGGTCGTTGACCACCACCGCCGCACCCCGGCGGGCCAGGTCCAGTGCGTACAGGCGGCCGAGTCCCCGACCGGCCCCGGTCACCACCGCCACCTGGCCGGTGAAGTCAATCATCGTGTGCTCCTGATTCATTGACTGCCGTGCAGCCGGACTTTACGGTGGAACAGATATTTGGTCAACAATCCGGAGGTGTGCGTGGGGGACGACGCCGGGGGCGAGGGGGTGCAGGGGCTCGGCATGCTCGCCTCGGCGCTGGCGGGCCGGGCGACGGCGGTCGCCGAACTGCCCACCGGCGAACCCGCGTGGACGGACGGCCAAACGATCTACGTCGATGCCGCCGCCGAGCCGCGCGCGCGGCTCGAGTCGGTCGCCGTGCACGCCTCGATGATCGCGGCCGGCAGCCTGGATCCCGATCTGGTCGCTAAGTTGGTGCGGCATCGCAAACTGGCCAAGCGCTATCTGGCGGTCGAAGGCCACCGTGCGCTGATCGCGAATGCCGCTTTGCTGCCAACGGTTTTGGCGTCGCTGGGCGACCCTGACATCGCGCGTCGCAGCGATTCGCCGCGCGCGTCGCTGGGCGTCGCCGCGGCACGGGCGGCGCTGCCGGAGCCGCCGCCGCAGTTCGGGGTGCTCCGCGCGGCGAAGGTGGTCGCCGCGTGCGCCCGGGCGGCCAAACAAGACGAAGAGGCCAGGCCCGGACACGTGCCGCGGAGCAACGGCGCAACGGAACTGGACGAGCTCGACGACGGCGAGGTGGACGACTCCGACGATCCCGACCTGTTCAGCAGCCCCGTCGGCGGCGGCGGATTCATCGGCAAGTGGTTGAAGAAGATGCTGTCCTCCGCGCGCAAGACGGGAAGTGGCGGCGGCCCGCCCGGCGCGGACAACCCGACCCATCGCACCAACTCCGGCAAGCGCGGCGCCTACGCCGTCACGTCGCTGGCCTCGACCTCCAGTGACAACGAGGACGCCGAGCGCGAAAGCCAGACCGCCGCGGACGGTGTGCGATATCCGGAATGGGACGTCGCGCGCAAGAGCTACCGGCCGGCCTGGTGCACCGTGCGCGAGATCGATCCGCCGATCAAGGTGTCGGCCACCCAGGCCATCGACGAGGCGGTCGGGGTGCGGCGGCCGCTGTCGCGGCTCGGCATGGGCCTGCACCGCCGCCACCGGCAGGCGCAGGGCGACGACATCGACATCGACGCGGCGGTGGAAGCCCGGGTGGAGGTGCGGGCCGGGTCGGTGCCCGACGAGGCCGTGTACCTGGACAGCCTGCGCCGCCGCCGCGACCTGTCGGTGCTGCTCCTGCTCGACGTGTCGGGCTCGGCGGGCGAACCCGGAACGGTCGGCCGCACGGTGCACGAACAACAGCGTGCGGCGGCGGCCCACCTGACCGTGGCCCTGCACGACCTCGGTGACCGCGTCTCGCTCTACGCCTATTACTCGCAGGGCCGGCGCGCGGTGAGCGTGGTGCCGGTCAAGCGTTTCGACGACCAGCTCAACGCCCAGGTCATCAGGCGGCTCAACAGCCTCGAGCCCGGCGCGTATTCGCGCCTGGGCGCCGCGATCCGCCACGGTGCGGCCACCCTGGAGGCGCGCGGCGGCACGTCACGGCGGCTGCTGGTGGTGCTCTCCGACGGGCTGGCCTACGACCACGGCTACGAGCGGCCATACGGTGCCGCGGACGCGCGCCGCGCGCTCACCGAGGCCCGCCGCCGGGGGACCGGTTGCGTGTGCCTGACGATCGGCGCGGGAACCGACGTGCACTCGTTGCGCCGGGTTTTCGGCAGCACCGCCCATGCGACCATCGCGCACCCCGACCAGCTCGCCGGTGTGATCGGACCCCTGTTCCGCTCCGCGCTGCGTTCGGCGGAGGTGCGCCGCAGGATATCGGTGATGCCAAGGGCCAGAACGCCATTGGCGCACCGGCCCGCCGCCGCCACCGGCCCCGCCACTTGAAACAAACATCTGTTCCGGCTAGGCTCCAATCGCCGGAAGTAGCAGAAGGGAAGCTATGGCCAACGAGTCCGGGCTTGCTTACTTCAACCGAGGGACCCCCGAAGGGGAGCCCGTGCGGCCCTACTACCAAGCGGTCGGCAGCGAAGAGGCCGTTTTCAAGGCGGCCTATCGGCAGGGCCTGGCGTTGGTCCTCAAGGGCCCGACGGGCTGCGGCAAGACGCGATTCGTCGAGGCGATGGCCCACGACCTCGGGCGCCCGCTGATCACCGTCGCCTGCCATGACGACCTCACCACCGCGGACCTGGTCGGCCGCTACCTGCTGCGCGGCGACGAGACGGTATGGGTGGACGGCCCGCTGACCCGGGCGGTGCGCGAAGGGGCGATCTGCTACCTCGACGAGGTGGTGGAAGCCCGGCAGGACACCACGGTGGTGCTGCACCCGCTCGCCGACCACCGGCGACAGCTGCCCATCGAGCGACTCGGCGTCACGCTGGATGCGGCGCCCGGATTCGGCCTGGTGGTGTCCTACAACCCCGGCTATCAGAGCGTGCTCAAGGATCTCAAGGACTCGACGCGACAGCGGATGGTGGCCATCGAATTCGATTTCCCCACAGCCGATATCGAAGAAAGCATCGTCGCGCACGAGGCGGGCGTGGACCGATCCACCGCGGCCGAGTTGGTCCGCTTCGGGCAGGCCATCCGCCGGCTGGAAACCGGTGGGCTGCGCGAGGTGGCGTCGACGCGGGTGCTGATCGCCGCGGGCAGGCTGGTCGCCGAGGGGTTGAGCATGCGCGACGCGGCCCGGGCCGCGATCGCGGGCCCGCTGACCGACGACGTGGCGGTGGGCAAGGCGCTGGGCGAGATGATCGAGATCTACCTCGCGCCCGACGGGTCCGGCGGGTCGGATGATTGACGCTGCATACCGCCCCCGCTAGGGTCTGAACAAATATTAGGTTTGCCATTCGGCGCGCGATTCGGTCACCAGGGAGGTCGGATGTCCTACGAGAGCAGCGCAGAGCCCATCAAGGTCGGCTACCTGATGGACTTCACGCTCCCGCCGGGTTTTCCCGAGGACCTGTTCGCCTCCTTCACCCAGACTTTCGAGCTCATCTTCGAAGAAGCCGTCGCCGAGGGACTGATGGACCGGCCGGTGCAGATGATCTACCGCGAGGTCGAGGGTTTGCCCAAGGGTTCGGTCAAGGCGGTGATCGATGCGTATGGCGAACTCGTCGACGAGGGCTGCCTCGTGGTGTTCGGGCCGAACATCACCGATAACTGCGTGCCGTTGCGAGAAGCGATCGAGGAACGCTTCAAGGTCCCCGCGATCAGCGTGACCGGCACCGACGACTGGCTGGGCGAGTGGACCTTCGCCTTCCCACAGGGATCCATGACCGACGAGCCGATCTTTTTGGCCGACCTCATCGCCAAGCGCGGTCTCGCCGAGATCGGCGTGCTGGTCGAGCAGAGCCTGATCGGGGAGAGCTACCTGAAGAACCTGCGAAGTGCCTGCCGACGCAAGGGCATTCGGATCGTCGCCGAAGTTGCCATCGCGCAGACGGCCCAGGACATCAACGCCGCGGTGCAGACGCTGCACGAGGCCAAGGCCGAGGCGATCGTGCACCTCGGCTTCGGCTTCGGCATCGTCTTCATCAACCCGGCGCTCGAGTCGCTCGGCTGGGACCCGCCCCGCTTCACCACGACTGCGTGGCAGAACGCCTGGGTCAACCCGATCATGTGGAACGCGTTCATGGGCTGGACGGGTGTGGACCAGTACGACGAAGCGAACCGGATCGGCCAGGACTTCCTCGACAGGTACGCGGCGAAGTACAACGGCAGTCGCCCCGAGTTCTGTGTGACCGTGGTTAACCGCGACGTCGCCGCGACGTTGGTGCGCGCGTTCACCGACGCCCATCCGTTGAGTCCCCGGGGCGTCAAAGAGGCGTTGGAACGGGTCAAGATGATGCCCGCCGCCTCCGGCGCTCCAGGCACCCGGGTGTCGTTCGGCAAGTGGACGCGCCGCGCCTGGATGGGTGCGGGCTATCTGGTGGCGCGGACCCTCGACGCCGACGGCATCAACTCGCACTTAGTGGATCGCTTCGGAGAGGAAGACTGATGTCCACAGAACAATCCGTCCCGCTGACCACCGACGGCGAACCCGTCGCGGCCGGCGGGCGCAAGCGCGGCCGGGGCGGTTGGATCGCCGGCGTGGCGCTGGCCGCCTTCGCGCTGTTCTTCATCGCGAATTGCCGTGTGGCCCTTGACCCTCGCGTCGCGAACCCAGGCGTGCAGGGCCGGCCGCGCCCGGTGAAGTTCACGTTCGGGCTGGACTACATCGGATTTTTGGACTGGGCCACGGTGGTGGCGCTGATCGTGCTGTTGGTCGTCTTCATCAGGGGCTGGCGCCGCAATCCCGGCAGCCCGGTGATGCTGATGTTCTTGTGTACCACGCTGATCGTGTGGCAGGACCCGATCATGAACTGGTCGCCGTTCGCGGTCTACAACCCCGATCTTGTGCACTGGCCGGAATCCTGGCCGCTGGTGTCGTTGTCGCCGACGGTCGAACCGTTCGTGGTCTTCGGTTACGTGATGTTCTACTTCGGCCCCTACTTCCCGGCTGTCTGGCTACTGCGCAGGCTGCAGGCGAAGTACGGGCCCACCGGTTACGTGTCGCGGCATCCCCTGATCAGCCTGGGGTTGATCACGCTGGCGATCGGTTTCATCTTCGATGCCTTCCTGGAAAACATCCTGATCCACTGGGGCATGTACATCTACTCGCAGGTGATCCCGTGGGGATCGGTGTTCACCGGCACCACCTTCCAGTTCCCGCTGATCTGGGAGTCGTTTTCGGTGTGCTTCGTGATGGTCCCCGCGGCGATCCTGTGCTATCGCGACGACACCGGTAAGTCCGTGGCGGAAAAGCTTGCCGCAAAAGCGAAGTTGTTCCCCACGCGACCGGTGCTCGGCACGTTCCTGGTGATGTTCGTCATCATCAACGTGTCGTACTTCGCCTACGGTGGCTGGTTCTGGGCCATCAAGGCCAGTCACGCCGCCACGTCGGTGGCCTGTCCGTGGCCGTATCCCGAGGCCAAAGTGTATGACCCGCAAGGCTTCTATGAGAAGGCCGGCGCCCAGGGACCGTACTCGGTCGGCATCTGGTCGACGTGGGCGAGCGGGGAGCCCAACGGCCGGCCCCACGTCGATCCTCCACCGCCGGGCGAAGGCGCTTGCGCTGTCCAGGATCAAAAGGCGGACCGGCATGGCTGAGCCGCGCGCCGTCGTCATCACCGGTGCATCCCGCGGACTGGGCTTCGCCTCGGCGGTGCGGATGTATCGCGAAGGATGGCGCGTGGTCGCGGCCATGCGCACTCCCGACCAGGCGATGCCGCTGCTGCGCAAGGCCATTGAGGATCAGGGTCTGGCCGCGCCCGACGACGACCGGCTGATCGGCGTCCAGCTCGACCTGACCGACAGCGCGTCGATCGCCGCGGCGGCCAAGTCGATCGAAGATGCCGTGGGCGCTCCGTACGCGCTGGTGCACAACGCGGGCATCTCGGCCGCCGGCATGGTCGAGGAAACCGATATGGCGTTGTGGCAGCGCATGCTGGCCACCAGCCTCCTGGGCCCCGTCACGCTCACCCAGGCGTTGTTGCCGTCGATGCGGGCGGCGGGCCAGGGGCGAATCGTCCTGGTGTCCAGTGCGGCCGGGGTGCGCGGCCAGCCCGCCACCGCGCCGTACTCGGCGGCCAAGGGGGCGCTGGAGCGCTGGGGCGAATCGATGGCGTGCGAGATCGCGCCGTTCGGCCTCGGCGTCACCGTCCTGGTGGCCGGCACTTACGACACCGAGATCATCACCGACGCCGGCACCACCGATGACCGCAACTTCGGCGGCCCGTACGCCCGGCTGCACAACACCATGAACAGCCGCGGGCGTTTCGCGATGAAGATGGCCCGCCCACCCGAGCGGTTCACCGACGGCCTGCTCAGGGCGATCGAGGATAGGGGTGCGTTCCGCCGGCGGGGCATCGGCCCGGATGCCTCGATGCTGTTGGTGGCCAACAGGATTCTGCCGGCGGCGGGCATGCACCACATGTCGCGGGTCGTGCTGGGCATACCCCGTCAGGGCTCGATGCGCGACGGCGCGTGGCCCCTGACGACAAGCCAAAAGGCGATGGTGTTCGTCGCCCGTGTTCTTCCGCAGCCGGCACTGCAGCGCTTGGCCGCGGTGGCCGGGCGGTTTTCGTCATCGAAGAACGCGGCACAGCAAGGGGATTGAAGGGGCAATCATGGAACAACTTTTCGACGATCTGGAAGACTTCGGCGCCTTCGACGACGCGATATCCGGTGACGTGCGTGACCCGTACACCGAATTGGCGCGGATACGTCACGAGGAACCAGTGCAGCGACTCGAGACCTCCGGGGCGCTGCCGCATGAGGAATCGCTGCCGATGTTCATCGTGTATCGCCACGAGGACATCCAGCAGATGCTGCGCGACAACGAGACGTTCTCGTCGTCGGCGGTGATCGCGGCGTTCGGCCCGGTGCTGGGCGAGGGCGTGATGCTCGGCATGGACGAGCCGATCCACGGGCGGCTGCGCTCGCTGGTCTCGAAGGCGTTCTCGCAGAAGTCATTGGCGCGCTGGCAAGACGAGTTGGTAGGCCGGGTGGCCAACGGCCTGATCGACAAGTTCGCGGCCAATGGAAAGGCGGACCTGGTCAAGGAATTCACCTTCGACTACCCGAGCCAGGTCATCGCCGGGTTGCTGGGGTTGCCGGAAAAGGATTATCCACAATTCCAGCGGTGGTCGATTTCGCTGCTGAGCTGGCTGGTGAACCCCGAACGCGGGCTCGCGGCCTCAGCGGCCCTGTGTGAATACTTCGCGCCGATACTCGAGGCCCGCCGGGCGGAGCCGAAGGACGATCTGATCAGTGCCCTCGGTGCGGCGGAGATCGACGGGGAGAAGCTCGCGGACGAGGAGATCTTCTCGTTCCTGCGGCTGCTGTTGCCCGCCGGTGTCGAGACGACCTACCGCGCGCTGGGCAGCCTGTTGTTGGCGCTGCTGTCGGATCCCGAGCAGCTGGATGCCATCCGCGCGGATCGGTCGCTGCTGCCCCAGGCCATCGAGGAGGGCGTGCGGTGGGAAGCGCCGCTGTTGACGATCACCCGGGTGGCCACCCGCGACACCGAACTCGGCGGTGTGGCGATTCCGGCCGGCGCGACGGTTATGCCGATGCTGGGTTCGGCCAACCGGCAGGAAGATCGGTATCCCGATCCGAACACGTTCAACATCCATCGGGAGGCCCGGGCGAACCTGGCCTGGGGACACGGCGTGCACGTCTGCCTCGGCATGCACCTGGCGCGCCTCGAGATGCGCACGGCCATCAACCTGCTGCTCGACCGGCTGCCGAATCTCCGGCTGGACCCCGAGGGGGACGACCCGCACATCCGCGGCCAGGTCTTCCGGTCACCGACGTCGGTTCCGGTGCTGTTCGACCCCCAATAACCGGCCCCGCAGTGGTTGCAACTTGCCAATCGGCTAGTTTGCGGTAAGGCTCTCCGTAGCCCCTCAATGACCCAGAAGAGAGTGACAGATATGACTGAGGCTGTAAAGGTCCGCTTCGAGCCGAAGATGATGATCGACGGCAAGCTCGTCGACGGGCAAGCCGGCACGTTCACCAACATCAACCCGGCGACCGAAGAGCAGCTCGGCGAGGTGGCCGACGCCTCGAAGGAGGACATGCACCGGGCCATCGACGCCGCCCGGCGCGCCTTCGACGAGACCGACTGGTCGACCAACAAGGAGTTGCGCAAGCGCTGCCTGCTGCAGCTGCACGAGGCGATCGAGTCCGAGATCGACGAGCTGCGCGAGGAGCTGATCCTCGAGGTCGGCTCGCCCCGGGCCATCACCTTTGGGCCTCAGCTGGACGCGCCACTGGAAGACGGGTTGAAGTACCCGGCCCGGCTGATCGACGAGTACGCCTGGGAAACCGACCTGGGCGACAAGGTGATCAGCCTGACCGGCACGCTGACCACCCGCAAGGTGTGGCGGGAACCGGTGGGAGTCGTCGGCGCGATCGTGCCGTGGAACTTCCCCTTCGAGGTCACCCTCAACAAGCTGGGCCAGGCGCTGGGCACCGGCAACACGGTGGTGCTCAAGCCCGCACCGAACACGCCGTTCAATGCGACCCGGCTGGGCCGGCTCATCGCGGAGAAGACCGACATCCCCGCCGGCGTGGTCAACGTCGTCACCGCCTCGGACCACTTCGTGGGTGAGGAGCTGACGCTGTCGCCGAAGGTCGACCTGATCTCGTTCACCGGCTCGACGGTGGTGGGCAAGCGGATCATGGAGAAAGGCGCCGCGACCATGAAGCGGCTGTTCCTCGAACTCGGCGGCAAGTCGGCCACCATCGTCTTGGAGGACGCGGACTTCGCGACGGCCTGCATGGTCGGCATCGCGCCCTGCATGCACGCCGGTCAGGGTTGCGCGAACCCCACCCGGTTGCTGCTGCCGCGGTCGCGCTACGACGAGGGCGTGGAGATCCTGAAGAACATCTACGAAAACGTCACATGCGGCGACCCGCAGGACCCGGGAACGCTGTGTGGGCCGGTGATCTCGCAACGGCAGTTCGACCGCGTGACCGGCTACATCCGCAAGGGCGTCGAAGAGGGCGCCACGGCGCTGGTCGGCGGCCCCGGCGCGGAAACGGGCTTCGACAAGGGATACTTCATCCGGCCAACGCTTTTCACCAATGTCGACAACAAGATGACCATTGCGCAGGAGGAGATCTTCGGCCCGGTGCTCTCGGTGATCCCGTTCGACGACGAAGAGGACGCGATCCGGATCGCCAACGACAGCGTGTACGGGTTGGCCGGCAACGTGTTCGCCGGCTCCCTCGAGCGTGCGCTGTCGGTGACCCGTCGCATCAAGGCCGGCTTCATGGGCGTCAATGGGGGCGCCCCGTACGGTGCCGACACGCCGTTCGGCGGTTACAAGGAAAGCGGTGTGGGCCGCCAGAACGGTGTGGCCGGATTCGACCAGTACACCGAGATCAAGTCGGTCGCCTACCCGGCCGGGTAGCAAGGTTCCCTTTTCGGCGAGATTGCCGTCAGGGTCGCGATTTTCGGCTTGATCGCGACCGTGGCGGCAACCTCCGTTTCGGACCCTCTTTTCGGGCTCCTCGGCTTGACCTAATATTTGTTCAGCCTTAGATTGGCTGGAGAGGTCGCGCCCCCGGGTTGACGTCGGTGCGCGGTTACCTGGATGCCTAGGAGTCCTGTTGAGCGAATTCGATTCGGTTGATTTCTTCACCGACCTGTCCCTGATTCCCGATCCGTACCCGTACTTCGACCACCTGCGCGCGCGGTGCCCGGTGCTGGCACGACCCGAGCAGGGCGTCCTGGCCGTAACGGGGCACTCCGAAGCGCTCGCGGTCTATAAGGATCCGGCGTTCTCGTCCTGCGTCTCGGTCGCCGGCCCGTTTTCGGGGCTGCCGTTCGAGCCCGAGGGCGACGACATCGGCCACTTGATCGAACAGCACCGCTCGCAGATCCCGATGAGCGAACACATCGTGACGCAGGACCCACCGGAGCACGCCCGCACGCGGGGTCTGCTCAGCCGCCTGCTCACACCCAAGCGGCTCAAGGAAAACGAAGACTTCATGTGGCGACTCGCCGATGAGCAGCTCGACGAGTTCATGTCCCGCGGCCGCTGCGAATTCCTCGACCAGTACGCGCGACCGTTCTCCGGCCTGGTCATCGCCGACCTGTTGGGAGTTCCCATCGAGGATCACGAAGAGTTTCGGGATGTGTTCTCGGGCAAGTTCTCCGGTGGTGTCGAGGACGACTCGGTGACGCGCGCGCACAATCCGCTGGAATACCTCGACGAGAAATTCACCACGCACATCACCGAACGCCGCCGAGCGCCACGCGAAGACGTGTTGACCGAGCTGGCCCAGGCGAAGTATCCCGACGGTTCGACTCCCGATGTCATAGACGTCGTCCGGCTGGCGACGTTCCTGTTCGCGGCCGGTCAGGAAACCACGACGAAGCTGCTGAGCTTTGGCGTCCGCACGCTCGCGGAGAACCCGGAGTTGCAAAAGCTGCTCCGGGAAGACCGCGGCCGCATACCGAATTTCGTCGAAGAGACGCTCCGCATGGAGAGCCCGGTCAAATGTCACTTCCGGATGGCGCGCACGACGACATCGATCGGCGACACCGAGGTCCCGGCGGGAAGCACCGTCATGTTGCTACCCGGCGCGAGCAATCGGGATGCGCGAAAGTTCGAGCAGCCCGACGAGTTCCGCATCGACCGGCCCAACGTGCGCGAGCATGTGGCCTTCGGTCGCGGCAATCACTCGTGCCCGGGCGCACCGCTGGCCCGCGCGGAGGGGCGGATCTCGTTGAACCGCATACTCGACCGGATGGGAGACATCGCGATCGCCGAGGCCGAGCACGGACCGCGGGACGCCCGCCGCTACACCTACGACCCGACCTGGCAGATGCGGGGCCTGTCCGAGCTACACCTCGAATTCACCCCGATGTCGTGACCTCCCACCAAGTCGGCGAGTGGGATCCGGACTTTACCGAGCGTTTCGTCACCGCGGCAGAACCCCTGGCGCGGCGCTGGTTTCGCTTCGAGGTGCATGGGCTGGAATCGGTGCCGCCTCGTGGCGGTGCCCTGATCGTCGGCAACCACTCGGGCGGCATGCTCACGCCCGACGTGCTGATCTTCGCGGCGGCGTTCTACCGAAGGTTCGGCTACCGACGCCCGTTGTACACGCTCGGCCACGACGGGATGTTCGTCGGGCCGATGTCGGGATGGCTGACCCGACTCGGGGTCATTCGCGCGACGTCGAAGAACACCGCGCAGGCGTTGCGATCCGGCGGTGTGGTGCTGGTGTTTCCGGGCGGCGTTTACGACGCCTATCGACCGACCTTGGCCGAGAACGTCATCGATTTCAACGGTCGCACCGGGTACGTCAGGGCGGCGATCGACGCGCGGGTGCCGATCGTGCCGGTGGTCTCCATCGGTGGACAGGAAAGCCAGCTGTTCCTCACCCGCGGGACGTGGCTGGCCAAGCGGCTGGGCCTGTCGCGCTGGCGCTCGGACATTCTGCCCATCACCGTGGGATTTCCGTTCGGGCTCAGCATGATCGTGCCACCCAACCTGCCGTTGCCGACCAAGATCGTCAGCGCAGTCCTCGAGCCGATCGACGTCGCCACCCGGTTCGGCGATGAGCCCGGCGTCGCCGACGTTGACGCGCATGTCCGTTCGGTCATGCAGGCCGCCCTGGACGGCTTGGCTCGCCAGCGACGCTTTCCCGTCCTGGGCTAGGGCTTCGCCGTGGCTTGCGGCATCGCGCCCGGCACGGTGGTTAGGTCATCGGACAAGCCTGCGGCAGCGCGGATTTCGCGGAATGCGCCGATCATGGCGTCGGTGAGTTCATGGGGGTCGCCCAGGGTGCGGTCGTCGGCGATCACCGATATGTTGAGCTGATCGACGTAGCTCCACACGGTGATGTTGATCCCGCAGGCGGTGATCAACGGTCCGGCGGAATAGATTTCACTGACCGGGGCACCGGCGATACGGCCGCGCTCACGCGGCCCCATCACGTTGGAGATCGGGATGTTGAACAACCTGTTTCGGGTGTACCGCCGGGCCAGCCACCGGAACGCCAGGGGGGCCGCAGCGCCCGGCAGGTAGCTGATCAACCTGCCATAGAGTTCCGGGCCGAACAGCTCGTTGTTCTCCTTGGCAATCGTCGTTGCCACCGACGTCAGGCGCACCCGTCGCAGCGGATCGCCGATGTGGGTGGGTAGCGACACCGCCATGCCGCCGAGCTCGTTGCCGCTGATCCGCTGCGGTGATCTGTCCGTAGTGGCCGGGACGGAGGCGACCAGGGGCTGGTTTGCGCTGCCGTCGTAGCGCAAGAGCAGTTCGCGCAGCGCGCCCGCAGCGATCGCCATCACCATGTCGTTGATGGTGATCTGCAGCTGCTTACCGGTCTGTTTGACCTGAGGTAGCGACAGTGTCGCGGTGGCGAAAGTCCTTGCTGGCGAGACGATGTGGTTGAGGAAAGTCGGCGGCGCGTGCAGCATCCGGGCGAGGTCCGGTTGGCTGCCGCGCTGCCGGGCACGCCGCCGCAGCCGCCGCGCCCCGCTCAGCGCCTCGGCTAGCACCCCGGGTAACGCGGCGGCCTGCCGGGCATGATCCGCGGCGGCCGCACGCAGCAGCCGCGCCGTCGAGGGCGGAGTGCACGTCGTGTCGTTGTCCCGGTCGTCCTGCACCGGGCCGGTCAGATCCATGAGTCTGGTCAGCAGATTGGCTGAGGCGACGCCGTCGGCCAGGGCGTGGTGCATCTTGCCGATGATCGCGAACTTGTTGTCCGCCAAGCCTTCGGCGAAGTGGAACTCCCACAGCGGACGGTTGCGGTCCAGGGGCACCCCGGCAATCTGTCCGATCACCTCGTCGAGCTCGCGGCGGCCGCCCGGGGCGGGCACCCGAACGCGCCGCACATGATAGTCGAGGTCGACCGCGCAATTCTGCAGCCACATCGGACGATGCAATCGCCACGGGATGTCGATCAGCTTGTAGCGCAACGGATCCAGCCGATGCAGTCGCCGGTGCAGCGTGCGTCGGAAAACGTCGAAGCTGACCTCGCCGTCGTAGCCGGCGGTGTCGACGATCGCCACCTTCAAGGTGTGGGTATGCAGGCTCGGCGTCTCGCTGTACAGCAGCATCGCGTCCATGCCGTTGAGCCGCTTCACCCGACCATTATTGCCCTGCAGCCGCGGCCAGGAGAACAAAATTCTGGTTCGCCGGCGCGCGGCGAGCCCGGCTTCGCGCCAGAACCACCCCCGGGCTCCACCCGCCCAACCCCTTGGTTGACAATCGAGGAAAGACTCCATTCTTTCGAAGTCCACGTGTCAAAGGAGACAAGACCATGGCTGAAGCCGTCATCGTCGAGGCAGTGCGTTCACCGATCGGCAAGCGCAACGGCGGATTGTCCGGGGTGCACCCGGCGGATCTTTCCGCGCAGGTGCTCAACGGCCTGGTCGACAAGGCGGGCGTCGACCCGGCCCTGGTCGACGACGTCATCTGGGGCTGCGTCATGCAGGCCGGCGAGCAGGCCCTCGACATCGGCCGCACCGCCCTGCTGACCGCCGGCTGGCCCGAGACCGTCCCGGGCGTGACCGTGGACCGCCAGTGCGGCTCGAGCCAGCAGTCCATCCACTTCGCGGCCGCCGGCGTCGTCGCCGGACATTACGACGTCGTCGTCGCCGGTGGTGTCGAGTCGATGTCGCGGACCCCGATGGGTGCCTCGCTGGCCAACGGCGGGCGCCCGTATCCCCAGGCCTTCCTGGACCGCTACCAAGGCCAGATCCCCAACCAGGGCATCGGCGCGGAGATGATCGCCGAGCAGTGGGGGTTCGACCGCACCACGCTGGACCAGTTCAGCCTCGACTCACACGAAAAGGCCGCCGCCGCACAGGATTCCGGCGCTTTCGACGACCAGATCGTCGGGATCAAGGACTCCGAGGGAAACGTCGTCCTCAAGGACGAGGGCATCCGCCGCGGCACGCCAATGGAGAAGATGGCCTCGCTGAAGCCGGCCTTCAAGGAGGACGGCGTGATCCACGCCGGCAACTCGTCGCAGATCTCCGACGGCTCGGCGGCGATCCTGTTCATGTCCGCCGAGAAGGCCAAGGAACTGGGGCTCAAGCCGATAGCCAAGGTGCACACCGCGACCCTGGCCGGCGCCGACCCGGTGATCATGCTGACTGCGCCCATCCCGGCCACCCAGAAGGTGCTCAAGCGATCCGGACTGTCGATCGGCGACATCGGCGCCTACGAGGTCAACGAGGCGTTCGCGCCGGTCCCGCTGGCCTGGCTCAAGGACATCGGCGCCGACGAGAGCAAGCTCAACCCCAACGGCGGCGCCATCGCGCTGGGCCACCCGCTCGGCGGATCCGGTGCCCGGATCATGACCACGCTGCTGTATCACATGCGGGACAAGGGAATTCAGTACGGGCTGCAGACCATGTGTGAAGGCGGCGGCCAGGCCAACGCCACCATCGTGGAACTGTTGTGACCCAGCCGCCGGGGGCCCTGGCCGAGCGTCGGGGCAACGTGATGGTGATAACCATCAACCGGCCGGAAGCCCGCAACGCGGTGAACGCCGCCGTCAGCATCGGCCTCGGGGATGCGCTCGACGAGGCGCAGCACGACCCCGAGGTGCGGGCGGTGGTGGTCACCGGCGCCGGCGACAAGTCGTTCTGCGCCGGGGCCGACCTCAAGGCGATCGCGCGCCGGGAGAATCTGTATCACCCGGACCATCCCGAATGGGGCTTCGCCGGGTACGTGCACCACTTCATCGACAAGCCCACGATCGCGGCGGTCAACGGTACCGCCCTGGGCGGTGGCACCGAGTTGGCGCTGGCCAGCGATCTGGTGGTGGCCGACGAACGCGCGCAGTTCGGTCTGCCCGAGGTCAAGCGCGGCCTGATCGCCGCCGCGGGCGGCGTGTTCCGCATCGTCGAGCAGCTGCCCCGCAAGGTGGCGATGCGGCTGCTGCTGACCGGCGAACCGCTGTCCGCGGCCGCCGCCTGCGAATGGGGCCTGATCAACGAGGTCGTCGCGCAGGGCTGCGTGCTGGACGCCGCGCTGGCCCTGGCCGAGCGCGTCACCGTCAACGCGCCGCTATCGGTGCAGGCCAGCAAGCGGGTGGCCTACGGCGTCGACGACGGTGTCGTCGTCGGCGACGAACCGGGCTGGGAGCGCACCATTCGCGAGATGAAGGCGCTGCTCAAGTCCGAGGACGCCAAAGAGGGACCGTTGGCGT
The DNA here is from genome assembly GCF_003284975.1 of Mycobacterium colombiense. Lineage (GTDB taxonomy): Bacteria > Actinomycetota > Actinomycetes > Mycobacteriales > Mycobacteriaceae > Mycobacterium > Mycobacterium europaeum_A. The sequence continues at coordinate 16,912 of NZ_QMEU01000027.1, read as the reverse complement.
TCGCCGAGAAGCGGGAGCCGGTGTGGAAGGCGCGCTAGTGCGGGCGCGATATCAGCGCTAATGCGCGAGGATGTTGACCCCGCGGCCGAACATCGCGGGTAGCAACTCGCAGGTCGGGACGACCGCGCGGCGCACCGGCCGCGGCGTGCTGGCCAGCACCAGCGTGCGGGTGAGCAGCCGATAATCGCGGGTGATCCGGTGCCACGCCTTCTCGTACGCGGCCGGCCTCGCGTTGACGATGGCGTCGACCGCCGCGGCGGACTGCTTGAACGCCAGGCTGATGCCCTCGCCGGTGAGCGCGTCCTCGTAGCCGGCCGCGTCCCCGACCAGCAGCACGCGCCCCGCGACCCGGCGCGAGACCACCTGCCGCAGGGGGCCGCAGCCGCGGGGCTGCCCGGGCACGGCGCCCTGCAGCTGGCGGGCCAGCCGCGGGAACCACGCCAGATCGGGCCGGCCGCGCGACAGGATGGCCACACCGACCAGGTCGGGCTCGACCGGTGTCACGTACGCCTCGCCCCAGCGCGACCAGTGCACCTCGACGAATTCCGACCAGGCCGGCACCCGGTAGTGCCAACGCACGCCGTAGCGTCGCGGCGTCCCCGCGGTCGCGGTGATTCCGACGGCGCGACGCACCTGCGAATGCAGCCCGTCGGCGGCCACCAACCATTTCGCGCGAACCCCGGCGGCCGAGACGCCGTGGGCGTCCTGCGCCACCTTCGTTACCCGCGCGCGGATCCAGTCGGTGTCCTGCTCCTTGGCGCGCGCGGCCAGCGCCGCGTGCAACGTTGTGCGGCGCACGCCGCGCCCCGGCCCGCCACGAAATTGCGCCTGCGCTCGCCGCCGCTCACTCACGTACGCGATCCCGTGAAAGGGCATGCCGACGGGATCCACGCCCAACGAGGTCAATTCGGCCAAGCCGCCCGGCATCAACCCCTCGCCACACGCCTTGTCGATGGGGCCGTCCCGCGGTTCGGCCACGATCACCGAAAGTCCTTGGCGGCGAGCGTGTAACGCCGTCGCCAGCCCGCCCGGGCCGCCGCCGACGATCAACAGGTCCGCGTCGTACCCGGTCACGTGTAGCCCAACGCCGAGTTCTCCACCTGCAGGCGCACCCTGAGCAACGCGGCGTTGGCCAGCGTGAACAGCGCCGCGGTCAGCCACGCCGTATGCACCAGCGGCAACGCCAACCCTTCGGCCACCACTGCAACATAGTTCGGGTGGTGCAGCCAGCGGTAGGGGCCCTGACGCACCAGCGGCGCCTGCGGCAGCACGATCACGCGGGTGTTCCATCGCCGGCCCAGCGTCGTGATGCACCACCAGCGCAGCGCCTGGCTGACCACCACCACCGCCAGCATCGGCCAGCCCAACCACGCGATGAAGGGCCGGTGCAGCGCCCACGGCTCGACGAGGCAGCCGACCAGCAACGCGGTGTGAATGGTCACCATCACCGGATAATGGGACCGGCCAAACTCCTTGCCGCCCTGCGTAAACGACCATCGTGCATTGCGGGTGGACACCATCAGCTCCGCCACGCGCTCCAGCCCGACCGCCAGCACCAGCAGGTAATACATGGCTACAGTCTTTACCAGCTCTACCAGGCCAGCAGCACCAGCTCGGAGCAGAACGCCGGGCCCATCGCGATCATCAACCCGATCGAACCCGGCGGGGGCGGATCGGCGAGGTTGGCCGCGAGCACGTCGAGCACCGAGACCGACGACAGGTTGCCGTTCTGGCGCAACGAGTTTCGTGTGTGGTCGAGAGCGTCCGGGGGGAGGTCCAGGACGCTCTCGACGGTCTCTATCACCCGCGGGCCGCCCGGGTGGCACACCCAGGTCGTCACATCGCGCGGGGCCAGCCCGTGGTCGGCGAGGAAATCGCCGACGTCGTCGCCCAGATGTTTCTCGGCGATGGTGGCGACGTCGGCGGACAACACGATCCGGAAGCCGTCGGCGCCGATCTTCCAGCCCATGATCCCCTCGGTATCGGGATAGAGGTGGCTGCGGGTGGCCAGCACGCGAGGACCGGTGTGTTCGCGGCCGGCGCGGTTGGCGCCCTCGGTGATCACCGCCGCCGACCCGTCCCCGAACAGGCTGGTGGCGACGAGATTGGCGACCGACTTGTCCTGGCGTTGAACGGTCAGCGAGCACAGCTCCACCGCGAGCAGCGCGGCCGTGTGATCGGGGAAGGCGCGCAGGTAGTCGTGCATACGCGCCACACCCGCCGCACCGGCGACACATCCCAGGCCGAACAGCGGGACACGCTTGACGTCGGGGCGCAGCCCGACCCGCGTCGCCAGCCGCGCCTCCAGCGTGGGAACCGCCAGCCCGGTGACCGTCGTGGAGAACACGATGTCGAGCTCCGATGGCTTGACCTTGGCCTCATCCAGCGCGGCCACCAGCGCCTGCTCACCCAGGTCGAGCGCGACCTCGAGGTAGGCGTCGTTGGCCTCGGTGAAGCCGCTCAGCTCGCGATAGCGCGGCAGCCGCAGTGCGGTATTGCGGAACTCCACCCCGCTGCTCGACGCGAAACGGCGAAAGTCCGGACCGGCGATGTCGGTGAGCGCGCAGATGGCTTCGCTTTGGGTATAGCGATTGGGTGGAAACTTCACCGCAACGCCGGCAATGGACGGATTTCTCGGCGCGATGCCCGACGAGCCGGCGAATTCACGGCTTCTCTCATGGTCCACGTACAGGTGACGGTGCCGCGGCGCCGCCGGTTCAACTGAACACCGCGCGGGCGGCCCGCTTCGCGCAATCGTCCGACTCCTGCGCACGCCTCGAGCGGCGCGCGGCGTCGTCCGGTTAGGGTCGGGGTATGCAGGCTCTGGTCACCGGTGCCACCGGTTATGTGGGATCACGCCTGGTCACCGCGCTGCTGGCCAATCAGCATCAGGTGGCGGCCGCGACTCGAAACCCGGCGCGGCTCAAGCGCTTCGGCTGGTTCGACGACGTCAAGCCGGTGAAACTGGATGCCGCCGACCCCGCGTCGCTGGCGTCGGCGTTCGCCGGTTGCGGGCCCGTCGACGTGGCGTATTACCTGGTGCACGCGATCGGTCAGCCGGGTTTTCGCGATGCGGACAAGACCGCGGCGGCGAACTTCGCGGCGGCGGCCCGCGACGCCGGGGTGCGGCGCATCGTCTACCTGGGCGGCTTCGTGCCCGCCGACGAAGACCTGTCCGAGCACTTGGCAAGCCGGGCCGAGGTGGCCGAGGCGCTCACCCTCCCGGACGGCCCGGAGCTGGTGTGGCTGGGCGCGGCGATCATCATCGGTGCCGGCTCGACGTCGTTCGAGATGATGCGCTACGTCGGCGACCGGTTCCCGCTGATCCCCATCCCGAGCTGGATGGACAACCCGATCGACCCCATCTCCATCCGCGACGTGCTGCACTACCTCGTCGCCGCGGCCGACCGGGACTTGGTGCCCGCCGGGGCATACGACATCGCCGGCCCCGAGACCACGTCCTACCGCGACCTGCTCAAGGCGTACGCGCGCGTCTCCGGGCGCTGGCACACCGGACTGCCGGTCGGCAGGATCGACACCACCTTGGCGTCGCTGATCACCGGCGTCGCGCTGCCGGTGCCGCACGGGCTGGCGGGGGATCTGGTCGAATCGCTGGACCACCCGATGGTGGCCTCCGCCAGCGGCCTGCGCGATCGGGTTCCCGACCCGCCCGGGGGCCTGCTGGGCATCGACGAATCCATGGCCCTGGCCCTGGCCGGCCAGTACAAGCACCGGCCGCGTCCGGTCAATGCGCTGGCCGACCCGCACCACCTCGCCAACACCGATCCCGCCTGGGCGGGTGGCGACGCGCTGCGCATCCGCCGACTCGCCCGTCGGGTCACCCCATCCGTCGTGCGGCCGACCCTGGGCCTGGTGAACAGGGTCCCCGGCCCGGTGGCCGGAGCGGTGCGCACCGGCCTCGACCTCCTGATTGCCCTGACTCCGAAGGTGCGTCCCGCATGAGCCAGTCGACGAGCCCGTACCACACCGACGTCTTCACCGAGTTCCGGCGTGCGATCACCAATGTTGCTGTGCCACATAATGAATCGCCCGGGGTGGTGCGGCGCCGGCGGGTCATTGTGGCCATCACGGTGGTCATCGGGGCCGGCGTGCTCGGGTTCTCGTTGCGGCGCCATCCGGGGGATGCAAGCTTTTACTGGCTGACGCTGGTGCTGGCGGCGGTGTGGACCGCGGGAGCGTTGGTCTCCGGCCCGCTGCATCTGGGCGGCATCTGCTGGCGGGGCCGAAATCAGCGGCCGGTCATCACCGGCACCGGGGTCGGCCTGCTGGTGGGTGGGGCGTTCATCGTAGGCGGGCTGATCGTTCGCCAGATCACTCCCGTGGCGGAGTTGATCACCCGGGTACTGCTCTACGCCCACCACGGCTGGTATCCGGTGATCGTGGCGATCACGCTGGTCAACGGCGTCGCGGAGGAAGTCTTCTTTCGCGGGGCGCTCTACACGGCACTGGGCCGATATCACCCCGTGCTGATCTCGACCGTCCTTTATACGTGCGCGACGCTGGCCAGCGGCAACCCGATGCTCGGCTTCGCCGCGATCATCTTGGGGACGGTGTGCGCGTTCGAGCGCCGGGCCACCGGGGGTGTCCTGGCCCCGATGCTCACCCACTTGGTGTGGGGGCTGATCATGGTTCTCGTGCTGCCCCCGATGTTCGGCGTCTGACCTGACTATCCGCGGACGCGACGACGTCGCGGGCAAAAGCGCGCATCGCGGCGGCATGGGCGGGCCGAACGAACAGCCAGTACACCCGCCCGGGTAGGCCCCTGGGCAAAAAAGTAGATCGCTGGGTATAGCCGGCGCCGCCGCCGTCTTGGCCGGTGATCGCAATCTCGAGCCACTCGCGTCCCGGAGCTCGCTTGGTGGAACGCAACCGCAGCAGGGTTCCCGCCGTGCGTTCCTCGACCTGCCAGTCGGCGGCGCGCGAGTTCACGACGCCCTCCACCACCGACCAGAGCTCGCCGGGCTCGGCGGCGGTCGTGGCGGTTCGAACATCGGTGTAGACGATCTCGCCTGCCCAGTTCGGGTCCGTCGGCAGCGGGTCGGCCGGCTCGGACCCCAGCGACGACCAGGACGCATCGGGCAGGCCGCGGCTGGCGCGGTGCAGCGCCAGCTCGACCGCGCGACGGTAGCCCGTCAGCCCGCCCGGCGGCGGCGCTATGACGCCGTCGATGTCCGCATTGCGCATCACCGCATCGCATTCCAGCGATTCGACCAGCGGCCGCGCCAGCCCGGACGGAATCGGGGTCACGGTGCCCACCCAGAGGCTGGCGATCGCCGGGGTCAGGAACGGCAGCACGAACAGGTAGCGCCTGCTCAACCCCGCGACCTCGGCGTAGACCCGCATCATGTCGCCGTATTCCAGCACGTCGGGGCCGCCGATATCCCAGGTGCGCGACGTCGGGACCGGGGCGGTCGCCGCAGCGGCCAGGTAGTACAGCACGTCGCGCACCGCGATCGGCTGGATCTTGTTGTGCACCCATTTCGGCGTGGTCATCACCGGTAACCGGTCGGTGAGGTGCCGGATCATCTCGAACGACGCCGACCCCGAGCCGATGACCACCCCGGCCTGCAACACCACGGCCTCGATGCCGGAGTCGATCAGCGCGTCCCCGACCGCCTTGCGCGACGCGAGATGCGGTGAGAGATCACTCTTTTCGGGGTGCAGCCCGCTCAGGTACACCACGCGCCGCACCCCGGCGCGCCGCGCGGCCGTCACGACGTTGCCGACGGCGCGGGTTTCCTCGGCGGCGAAATCCTTGGAGCTGCCCATCGAATGGACGAGGTAGTACACCACGTCGATGCCGTCGAACGCGGTGATCAGTGAATCGACGTCAGCGAGGTCCCCGCGCGCGACCTCCGCGCGTTGTCGCCACGGCACCTGCGCCAGCTTGTCGGGGTTGCGCGCCAGCGCACGGACGCGATGCCCCTCGTCGAGCAGCCGGGGCACCAGGCGCCCGCCGATGTAGCCGGTCGCTCCGGTCACCAGGCACCGCACCTGTTCGGGCATCGATCCTCCGTCGTTCGTCAGCGAGTCTGACGGAGAGGATTACCGCATCACAGGCGGATTAAGCGTTGCGGCCGATCAGCGCCACAACTTTCAGCGATCGGTGAAGTTGGCGGCGCGCCGCTGCTGGAAGGCCGATGCGCCCTCGACGAAGTCGGGGGATTTCAGCAGCACCGATTGCCCGTCGAACTCGCGTTGCAGGGCGGGGTCCAACTGGGTCAGCGTGGCCGCGTTGATGGCCAGCTTGGTCTTGGCGAAGGCCACCGCCGGACCACCCAGCAGCCGCGCGATGACCTTGTCCACCTCGGCGTCGAAATCGTTGGCCGGGTAGACCGCGGTGACCAGCCCCCACGACAACGCCTCGGCGGCCGTCAACCGTTCGGGAAGCAGCGCCATCTGCATGGCCCGGATGCGGCCGACCGCTGCCGCCACCAACGCCGACGCTCCGCCGTCGGGCATCAACCCGATCTTGGTGAAGGCGAGCATGAAAAACGCGCTCTCCGAAGCCAATACGACGTCACAGGCCAGGGCGATGGAGACGCCGACGCCCGCCGCGGGTCCCTGAACCACGGCGACCACCGGGTGCGGCAGCGCGGTGATCGCGCGCACCAGCCGGTTGATCTCGAGGATGATCTCGTCCGGTGGGACGCCGCCGCCGTCGGAAACGTCTTCGGCGCTGATGCCCGCCCCGGAGCTGAAGCCGCGTCCGGCGCCGCCGATGCGCACCACCTTGACTTCGGGGTCGGTGCCCGCGTGCTCCAACGCGTCCGCGATTCCGGTGATCACCGGAATGGTCAGCGAATTCAGGCTGTCGGGCCGGTTGATGGTCACCGACAACACGCCGTCGGACAGCGTGACGTCAAGGCCCGCGACGGGGGCGAGGGTGGCGATCGCGGATGAAGGCATGGGCTCACCATAAGTGACCGGGGTGCGCGGCCCTCCGGCGCGGCTGCGAAGATGTCGAACGACCGGTTGTTTGGTAGCGAACGGCGTCAGAGCGGACGAAAGGTCGGTGGATCGTGGCTGGACCGTTGAAGGGACTGCGTGTTGTCGAGCTGGCCGGCATCGGCCCCGGCCCACACGCCGCGATGATCCTGGGGGACCTGGGCGCCGACGTGGTGCGCATCGACCGCCCCTCATCAGGTCCCGGGGGCGTCGCGAAGGACGCCATGATGCGCAACCGGCGGGTGGTGACCGCCGACCTGAAATCCGACGAAGGCCGCGGCCTCGTCCTCAAGCTGATCGCCAAGGCCGACGTGCTGATCGAGGGCTACCGCCCGGGCGTCACCGAGCGGCTCGGCCTGGGCCCCGACGACTGCGCGAAGGTCAACGACCGGCTGGTGTACGCGCGGATGACCGGCTGGGGCCAGACCGGCCCGCGCAGCCAGCAGGCGGGTCACGACATCAACTACATCTCGCTGAACGGCATCCTGCACTCCATCGGCCGGGCCAACGAACGGCCGGTCCCGCCGCTGAACCTGGTCGGTGACTTCGGCGGCGGTTCGATGTTCTTGCTGCTCGGCATCCTGTCCGCGCTGTGGGAACGCCAGACCTCGGGCAAGGGGCAGGTCGTCGACGCCGCGATGGTCGACGGCTCCAGCGTGCTGGTCCAGATGATGTGGCAGATGCGGGCCTCGGGCATGTGGACCGACGCGCGCGGCACCAACCTGCTCGACGGCGGCGCACCCTACTACGACACCTACGAGTGCGCCGACGGTCGCTACGTCGCCGTCGGCGCCATCGAGCCGCAGTTCTACGCCGCCATGCTGACCGGGCTCGGCCTGGACGGCGCCGACCTGCCCGGGCAGAACGACGTCGGCCGCTGGCCCGAACTGCGGGCCGCGCTGACCGAGAAGTTCGCCAGTGCCGACCGCGACCACTGGGCCAAGGTGTTCGCCGACTCCGACGCGTGCGTGACACCGGTGCTGGCCTTCGGCGAGGTGCAGACCGAACCGCACATCACCGAGCGGAACACCTTCTACGAAGTCAACGGCGGCCTGCAGCCGCTGCCGGCGCCGCGGTTCTCCCGCACCGCGCCGGAGACACCGCGCCCCGCGGCGCCGGTGACCGACGCCGAATCCGTACTCAACGACTGGGTATAGTCCCAACCAACCAGTTGGCTGGAATCCAGGGAATCAGGGAAGGACTCGAATGGAGATCAAAGACGCCGTTGCCGTCGTCACCGGGGGAGCGTCGGGCCTGGGCCTGGCCACCACCAAGCGACTGCTCGACCGCGGTGCCCAGGTAGTGGTCATCGACCTGCGCGGCGAAGAAGCGGTCCGCGAGCTGGGGGAGCGCGCGCGCTTCGTCGAGGCCGACGTCACCGATGAGGCCGCCGTCGGCAAGGCGCTGGACGCCGCAGAATCGATGGGCACGCTGCGCATCAACGTCAACTGCGCCGGCATCGGCAACGCCATCAAGACGCTGTCGAAGGACGGGCCGTTCCCGCTGGACGGGTTCAAGAAGGTGGTCGGGGTCAACCTGATCGGCACTTTCAACGTGCTGCGGCTGGCCGCCGAGCGGATCGCCAAGACCGAGCCGATCGGCCCCGAAGCAAGCCCAGAGCGTGGCGTCATCATCAACACCGCCTCGGTCGCCGCGTTCGAAGGCCAGATCGGTCAGGCCGCCTACTCGGCGTCCAAGGGCGGCGTGGTCGGCATGACCCTGCCGATCGCGCGCGACCTGTCCCGCGAGCTCATTCGCGTGGTCACCATCGCGCCGGGGCTGTTCAAGACCCCACTGCTGGGTTCGCTGCCCGAGGAGGCGCAGAAGTCGCTCGGCAAGCAGGTGCCCCACCCCGCCCGGCTGGGCGACCCCGACGAGTACGGCGCGCTGGCCGTCCACATCGTGGAGAACCCGATGCTCAACGGCGAGGTCATCCGCCTGGATGGCGCCATTCGCATGGCGCCCCGCTGAGCCGTAACGCGTTCAGCAAGACGAAAGCCCCCCGCATCGGCGGGGGGCTTTCATTACCAGGCTCAATGATTACTTACGGAACCATCGACTGACGTTGGGTTCGGCCATCAATAGGCGTGCGAGCATGCTCATGGCCGGCCTCAGCTCGCGGCTTGCAGTTCTTCGAACTGCTCCGAGGTCTCGCCTTCCACCAGGACGTCGCCGTGGTAAAGGGCATCGAAGTCAACTTTGATGACGTCGGCACTTGTGTCGTCGATCCACATGACACTGAGCGTATGGGCCACCATTAAGGAATCTTTGAGTCACGATTCGGAAAATCTTGGCAATTTACCGGCGGGTAGGTTGACCGGCGGCTGCGCCACGATCTGGCCCGTGAGCTGCTTAGTTACGGCACATTTTTCTGGCCGGACTCTTACTGTCGGCGCGGTTTAAAACGCGGCATTGAACGGTTCAGCCGGTCGCTTCCGTGTTTAGGGCGGAACACTGTTTGACGCGTGGAAATTAGCGTTTGTTACGTTGTCGCCGACAAGCCAGCGGCCAGCGCAACGGGGCACCGGCAGCGGAAGGGCTCGAAATGCTGCGAAGAATCGCCCGAGTCGCCATCAGGGCGCCCCGCCGCATCCTCGCGACCGGTGTGCTGGTCTTCATCGCCGCCGCGATCTTCGGCGTCCCCGTCGCCAAGAGCCTGTCGCCGGGCGGTTTCCAGGACCCGGACTCCGAGTCGGCCCACGCCATCGGCGTGTTGAGCGACAAATTCGGCCAGAGCGGCCAGCAGGTGCTGATCCTGGTGACCGCCCCGGGCGGCAGCGACAGCGAGCAGGCCCGCAAGGTGGGCACCGACCTCGTCGACCAGCTGCAACGGTCCCCGCTGGTCTACAACGTCTCCTCGCCGTGGACCGCCCCGCCCCAGGCCGCGGCCGACCTGGTGAGCCGCGACGGCAAGTCCGGGCTCGTCGTGGTCAACCTCAAAGGCGGCGAGAACTACGCCCAAAGCAACGCCCAGACGCTGGCCGACCAATACATCCACGACCGCGACGGCGTGACCGTGCGCGCCGGCGGCGCGGCGATGCAGTACGCGCAGATCAACACGCAGAACCAGGCCGACCTGCTGGTGATGGAGATGATCGCGCTGCCGCTGAGCTTCCTGGTGCTGATCTGGGTGTTCGGCGGGCTGCTGGCCGCGGCGTTACCGATGGCGCTGGGCGCGCTGGCCGTCGTCGGCTCGATGTCGGTGCTGCGCCTCATCACCTTCAACACCGAAGTGTCGATCTTCGCCCTCAACCTGAGCACCGCCCTTGGCCTGGCCCTGGCGATCGACTACACCCTGCTGATCGTCAGCCGCTACCGCGACGAATTGGCCGAGGGTCACGACCGGGAGCAAGCGCTCATCCGGACCATGGCCGCCTCCGGGCGCACCGTGCTGTTCTCCGCGGTCACCGTGGCGTTGTCGATGTCGGCGACGGTGGCGTTCCCGATGTACTTCCTCAAGTCGTTCGCCTACGCCGGCGTGGCGACCGTCGCCTTCGTCGCGGCCGCCTCGATCGTGCTCACCCCGGCCGCGATCGTGCTGTTGGGCCCGCGGCTGGACGCGCTCGACGTGCGCCGGTTCTTGCGGCGAACGTTGCTTAACAAGAAGGGCCCGGAACCGGTGCACAAGCCCGTCGAGCAACTGTTCTGGTACCGGTCCACCAAGTTCGTGATGCGTCGCTGGGCCCCGATCGGGCTGACGGTCGTGGCGCTGCTGTTGCTGCTCGGATATCCGTTCTTGCGTGTGACCTGGGGCTTCCCCGACGACCGGGTGCTGCCGCCGTCGGCGTCGGCGCATCAGGTCGGTGATCGGCTGCGCAACGACTTCGCACACGACTCGGCGACGTCGGTGCCCGTCGTCATCCCCGACGCCATCGACCTGAACCCCACGGACCTCGACTCCTACGCCGCCGCGCTGTCCCTGGTCGCCGACGTGTCGTCGGTGTCCGCCCCCGGCGGCACCTTCGCTGCGGGCAACCGGGTGGGACCGCCGGCCGGGCCCACCGGGCTGGCCGGCGGCAGCGCCTTTCTGACCGTCAGCAGCACCGCGTCGCTGTTCTCGGCGGCGAACGACGCCCAGCTCCGACGGTTGCACGAGGTGCCCGGACCCGCGGGCCGATCCGTCGAGATGGGCGGGGTGGCACAGGTCAACCGCGACAGCGTCGACGCCGTGACCGACCGGCTGCCGCTGGTGCTCGGGCTGATGGCGGCGATCACCTTCGTGTTGCTGTTCCTGCTCACCGGCAGCGTGCTGCTGCCGGTCAAGGCGCTGGCCTGCAATTTCCTGTCATTGACGGCGGCGTTCGGCGCGCTGGTGTGGATCTTCCAGGACGGCCACCTCGGCGCGCTCGGCACCACGCCCAGCGGGACGCTGGTGGCCAACATGCCGGTGCTGCTGTTCTGCATCGCCTTCGGGCTGTCCATGGACTACGAGGTCTTCCTGCTCTCCCGGATCCGCGAGTACTGGCTGGCGTCCGGCGCCGCCCGGCCGGCGAGGCCGACCGCGAAGCAGGCCCACGCCGCCAACGACGAAAGCGTGGCGCTCGGCGTCGCCCGCACCGGCCGGGTGATCACCGCGGCCGCGTTGGTGATGTCGATGTCCTTCGCCGCGCTGATCGCGGCGCACGTCTCGTTCATGCGAATGTTCGGCCTCGGCCTGACGCTCGCCGTGTTCGCCGACGCCACCCTGGTGCGGATGGTGGTCGTGCCGGCCTTCATGCACGTGATGGGCCGGTGGAATTGGTGGGCGCCCAAACCCCTGGCGTGGCTGCACGACCGGTTCGGCATCAGCGAGGGAGCGGCCGCCGAAACCGGGGATCATCTCGGGCCGGTGCCGGAGCCCGTCGAGCTGCCGGCGCCGGTGGTCGCCGAGCCGGTACCCAATATCGGTTAACGCCGACCGTCGGGTCGTGGGGAACCTATTGTGGGGCGCAAGCGAGTCGGAAGGTTCACAACGGTATGACAACGGTGGTCGACAACCCCTTCTTCGCGCGGGTCTGGCCGGTCGTCGCCACCCATGAAGCCGAGGCGATCCGGGCGATGCGCCGGGAGAATCTGGCCGGCCTGTCGGGTCGCGTGCTCGAAGTCGGCGCGGGCATCGGCACCAACTTTCCCCACTACCCGGACTCGGTCGACGAGGTGATCGCGGTGGAACCCGAACCGCGGCTGGCCGCGCAGGCCCGCGCCGCGGCGCAGGCCGTTCCCCTCCGCGTTGTCGTCACCGGCGAGACGGTCGAGGCGTTCAGCGGCGCCGAGCCGTTCGACGCGGTGGTGTGCTCGCTGGTGTTGTGCTCGGTCCGCGATCCCGAAAGCGTTCTGCGGCGGTTGTTTTCGCTGTTGCGGCCGGGCGGGGAGCTGCGCTATCTGGAGCACATCGCCAGTGCCGGTGCGCGGGGCCGCTTTCAGCGTTTCGTCGATGCGACGGTGTGGCCGCGGCTGTTCGGCAACTGCCACACCCATCGGGACACCGAGCGCTCGATCGTCGAGGCGGGCTTCGAAGTCGACACGTCGCGGCGGGAGTTCACGTTGCCGGCCTGGGCGCCGATGCCGGTCTCGGAGTTGCTGCTCGGCCGCGCGCGCCGGCCCTGACCGGCCGGCCCGATCAGTTCAGCAGGGCCGGTAGCCGCTGCAACAACCCGGGCAGCGCCCGGCTGGCCGTCTCGCGCATGCTGATCGTCACGCTGCCCGACAGCGGAGTGACCTCGGGATTGACCTCGATGACGGCGGTGCCGCGCGACAGCGCCAACTCGGCCAGCCCGGCCGCCGGATACACGATCGCCGAGGTGCCGACCACCACCATCACGTCGGCGGCCTCGGTCGCCTCGACCGCGCGCCGCCACGGCTCGTCGGGCAGCTGTTCGCCGAACCACACGATGTCGGGTCTGATCAGGCCGCCGCAGCGGCACACCGGGGGCTCCACCTCCAGCGCCGGTTCGGCCATCGCGGGCAGCGCCCCTGAGTAGGCCATACCGCAACTCGCGCAACGGAATTCGAACAGGCTGCCGTGCAGGTGGTGCACCGACCGGCTGCCCGCGCGCTCGTGCAGGTCGTCGACGTTCTGGGTGATGACGCTGACCTGGGCGTCGTCCTGCCAGGCGGCGATGGCTCGATGGCCCGCGTTCGGTTGGACATCGGCGACCAGATAGTGGCGCCACAGATACCAGCCCCACACCCGTTGCGGATTGTCGCGCCAGCCCTGCGTGCTGGACAGCTCGTAAGGGTCGAAGCGGGCCCACAATCCGTTCTTGTCATCGCGAAAGGTCGGCACACCGCTCTCCGCGGAGATACCCGCGCCGCTGAGCACCGCTACCCGCATCCCACCAAGATAGCCGGGGTTGGGGGATACTGAACGGGTGGAGCTCGGTGACTGGTTGAAGGTCGACATGAAGGCGGGAAAGCCGTTGTTCGACCAACTGCGCACGCAGGTCATCGAGGGAGTTCGGGAGGGCGCGTTGCCGCCCGGCACGCGTCTGCCCACGGTGCGCGATCTGGCCGGCCAGCTCGGCGTCGCCGTCAACACCGTGGCGCGCGCCTACCGCGAGCTGGAAACCTCCGCCATCATCGAAACCCGGGGCCGCTTCGGCACTTTCATCGCGCGCTACGACCCGACCGACGCCGCGATGGCGGCCGCGGCCCGCGAATACGTCCGCGTCGCACGCGGACTGGGGTTGGATAAAGCCGATGCGGTGCGCTACATCGAAGCGGTGCCCGACGAGTAAGGCGGGCGTCGAAATCCCCTGCGCCCAGGCGTGTTAGCCTCGCGTCTCAGCGCAACACCTTGTCCAGCGTGCGCAGGTTGCGTGTCGTGGTCGACGACTTGTACCGCGGCTTGCCCATCGTCTTGCCGATGCTGCTGTCCAGCGTGGCGCCCTTGGGGACCTGCCAATAGATCACGCCGTCACCGCGGCGGATCTTCTCGTCGGGACCGGCCTTCTCGCCGAGCGCGGCGAGTTCATCGAGCAATGCCTTATCGGCGACGAACGTGACGTAGGACTGGTAGCCGTCGACCTCGCGCTCGAACGGATAGGCGTCAACCACGGCGCGCACCGTGTCGATGTCATAGGCCAGCACCCACGCGTCGTAGCCGAACCGGTCACGCAACGCGGCCTCGACCTTCTTGCGCACCGACGCCACCCCGGCGGTCGACTCCAGTAGCACGTTGCCGGTGGCCAGGATGGTCCGGACCTGGGTGAACCCGGCGTCGGTCAGCGCCGCCGCCACCTCGGCCATCTTGAGGTTGACGCCCCCGACGTTGACGCCACGCAGGAACGCCGCGTACTTGGTCATGCCCCGATTCCACCAGGTCGGCCGCGCAACGACTATCCCGGGCCGCCCGGCCGGCTGCGACGTAGGCTTTCGTCATGGGACGCCAAGTCTTCGACGACAAATTGCTGGCCTTGATCAGTGGACACTCCCTCGGGGTACTGGCCACCATCAAGCGCGACGGGCGGCCGCAGCTGTCGAACGTGAGCTATCACTTCGACCCGCGCAACATGGTGATCCAGGTGTCGATCACCGAGCCACGCGCCAAGACCCGCAACCTGCGTCGGGACCCACGGGCCTCGATCCTGGTCGACGCCGACGACGGCTGGTCGTATGCCGTCGCCGAGGGCACCGCCGAGCTGACGCCGCCGGCGGCCGCGCCCGACGACGATACGGTGGAGGCGCTGATTGCGTTGTACCGCAACATCGCCGGTGAGCACCCGGACTGGGACGAATATCGGCAAGCCATGGTCACCGACCGGCGGGTGTTGCTGACGCTGCCGATCTCGCATGTCTATGGCATGCCGCCGGGCATGCGCTAGCCGCGCCGCCTGCCCAACCATTTCGGCACACCCGGGCTAGGCTCCCCCTATGGCCGCATCGAATGCCCCGCAAGGTTCAAAGCCGTCGGAGTCGTCGGGGGCCGGATCGCCCGGGTCGGACGACGACACCAAGCGCAAATTCCGTGAAGCCCTGGACCGCAAGATGGCGAAATCCGCGAGCGGCTCCGATCACAAGGACGGCGCCGGCAAGCAAACGCGCGCGCACGGCGCCGTGGGCAACCGCCGGGAATTTCGCCGCAAGAGCGGCTGACGACCCCGGGCCGCGGCGGCCGATTCCCGTTGCCGGATTCAGCCTTGGGGCGCGGTGAACAGGCCGACCGACGGGTCGGCTTGGCCGGGTTGGCCGCGCAGGCTTCCCCGGGTGCTGGGGTGTGCGAAGTTCAGTTGGGACGGGTCGTTCTGGTAGGCCCAATCCGCCACGATGGTGCGTTGTCTGAACTTCCAGCGGCCCTCCTGCCTGGTGTAGCTGTCCAGGTACCGTCCGCCGATGATGACGTCGATGTTGTGTTCGGGGCCGGCGAAGGTGTGGAACACCAGGCAGTAGATTTCGCCGCGGGCCGTGTCGCCGTCCACCACGAAGTTCGTCGTGGTGATGTTGTGTTGCGAGACAAGCACATACGGTTCGGCCGCTTGCAGTTGCGCGATGAACTGCTCGACGCCGCCGTCGGAAAACGAGCCGTGCGAGTCCGTCGCGTCGGGGTGATACAGGCCGCGAAGGGCGGCATAGTCGCCGCGGTCGACGGCTCGGCAATACGCGGTGACGAGCTGATGCAGTTCGTCGCGGTCCAGCATCAGTGCCAACTTGGCCTCATCCACCACCACGCCACGATAACGCGGTGATTGGCGGTGAGTAATCTTGCGACCAATAGCGTCCGCGGTCCCAGGGTGCCTGCGCGAAAGGAAGATCGTTGACGGACAAACTCTGCCTCGCTCAGGATCCCGAGGCCGACAGGCTGCTGGACGAGAGCCCGTTGGCGTTGCTCATCGGGATGGTTCTGGATCAGCAGGTTCCCTTCGAGACGGCGTTCGCCGGACCGAAGAAGATCGCCGACCGGATGGGCAGCTTCCCGCACCTTTCGGCCGCCGATATCGCGGACTACGACCCGGACAAGTTCGCCGCGTTGTGCTCGCAAACCCCTGCGATACACCGCTTTCCGGGGTCGATGGCCAAGCGCATCCAGGCGCTGGCGCAGATCATCGTGGACCGCTACGACGGCGACGCGGCCGGATTGTGGACGGCCGGCGACCCCGACGGGAGCGAGCTGCTGCGGCGGATCAAGGGGTTGCCGGGATTCGGGGACGTGAAGGCCAAGATCTTCTTGGCCCTGCTGGGCAAGCAGTACGGCGTGACGCCGAAGGGCTGGCGCGCCGCGGCGGGGGACTTCGGCCGGGCGGGTTCGCACATCTCCGTCGCCGATATCGTCGATGCCCAGTCGATGGGGAAAGTGCGCGCGTACAAAAAGCAAATGAAAGCGGCAGCCAAAGCGGCGAAGTAGCAGGTCCACAGAAGGGAAGGGCGACAACGTGAAGACACACCTAACGTGTCCGTGCGGCGAAGCCATCGTCGGCAAGGACGAGGACGAACTGGTCGAGTTGACCCAGGCGCACCTCGCCAGCGTTCATCCTGGCCTCGAGTACGACCGCGACGCCATCCTGTTCATGGCGTATTGACGAGAACGCGCGTGCCCCCCGGTCGGGACACGCGCGTTCAAGGCGGTGCGGCGGTGTGGTCTGCTACGGCACCACCGTCGAGCCGATCGTGGGCATGAACTGGCACTGCTTTTCCTTGGTGGTGACCTGCCCGAAGATCGTCGACATGATGCTGCCCGAACCGGTGTCGGCGATCGCGCTCAGCGTCGTCGGCCCCTCCGGGTTGATGTCCGGACGCGGCTTGAGTGCGACGGTCCCCGACTTGCCGGTGGTCAGGTTCACCCAGGTGACGTTCAGCGGCAGCTTCTGCACTTCGGCGGGTCCGGGCGTGCCGACCGCGGTGAACACGTAGGCGGTCTGGCCGGGCCCGGGGCCGGGCAGCGGAATCTTGGCCGGCCCCGCCACCGACAGCGCGGTCGCGATGGCGCTGGTGCCGTCCGCCAGGCAGTTGGTGCCGATGGACGGGTACA
>NZ_QMEU01000026.1 GCF_003284975.1 Mycobacterium colombiense | reverse complement strand
GGTGGCCCCGGACGTCGACATCATCGCGATCCGGCAATCCAGCCAGGCCTTCGGCCTCAAGGACGCCTACACCGGTGACGAGGATCCACAGACCTCGGCGAAGATCGACAACGTGCAGACGATGGCGCGGGCGATCGTGCACGCCGCCAACATGGGGGCTCAGGTCATCAACATCTCCGATGTGACCTGCATGAGCGCGCGCAACATCATCGACCAGCGCTCGCTGGGCGCTGCGGTGCGCTACGCGGCCGTCGACAAGAACGCCGTCATCGTGGCCGCCGCGGGTGACACCAGCAAGAAGGACTGCAAGCAGAACCCGCCGCATGATCCGTTGCAGCCCAACGATCCTCGCAACTGGAACGCGGTCACCACGGTCGTGACGCCGTCCTGGTTCAGCGACTACGTCCTGACGGTCGGCGCCGTGGACAACGACGGCCGCCCGCTCAGCCAGGGCAACCAGGGTCAGGCGTCGACGAGCGTGGCCGGGCCGTGGGTCGGGATCGCCGCACCGGGAACGGACGTCATCGGTCTGTCACCCCGCGATGACGGCCTGATCAACGCGATCGACGGGCCCGACAACACGCTGCTGGTCCCGTCCGGCACCAGCTTCTCGGCGGCGATCGTGTCCGGGGTCGCCGCGCTCGTGCGGGCGAAGTTCCCGCAGCTATCGGCGTATCAGGTCATCAACCGATTGACGCGTACCGCCCGGGCGCCGGCACGCGGCGTGGACAACCAGGTCGGGCACGGCGTCGTCGACCCGGTCGCGGCTTTGACCTGGGACGTGCCCGACGGTCCGGTGAAGCCGCCGCAGCAACTGTCGGCACCGCTGAACGTTCCGAAACCCGTGCCGCACCGGGATATGGTGCCAGTGTGGGTGGCCGCCGGCGGCTTGCTGGGCGCGCTACTCATCGGCGGCGGAGTGTTCGGTACGGCGATGCTGATGAAGCGATCGCGGAAACAGCAATAGGGGCGGAGCAGCAACACTCATGAAGGCTCAGCGCAGATTTGGGTTGTCGTTAACGTGGCCGCGGCTGACCGCGGTGTTCTTGGTCGACGTGGTGATCATGGTGGTGGCCAGCCACTGCCCCGAGTCATGGCAGGGCACGTATCGGATCGCGTTCTGGGTGGGCGTCGGTCTGGCCCTGCTGGTGACGCTGCTGTCGCTGGTCACCTATCACGGGCTGACGGTGACCTCGGGGTTGGCCACGTGGCTGTGGGACTGGTCCGCCGACCCGGGTTCGGCGCTGGCCGCCGGCCGCACCCCTGCCCTCGATCACCAACGCCAATACGGGCGCGACAAGGTCGGCGTGCGGCAGCACGACGGCCAGTTGGTCACGGTGATCGCGATCAACGGCGGCGACGAGGAGTCGGCCTCGCGGCTTCGTCACCGCAACTCGCCCCCCACGCTGCTGGTGTCGGCGGTCGCGTCGGGCCTGCGCCAGTTCGACATCCACCTCGACGACATCGACATCGTGTCGGTGAAGGTCCGGCGCGGCGGCCCCGAAGCCAGAGCCGCTGAGTTGTCCAAGCTGGACGACTGGGGGCCCGAAGAGTGGGAGGTGGCCAACGACCAGCCCACCTCCTACATTCGCCGCACCTGGCTGGTGTTGCGGATGAACCCGCAGCGCAACGTCGCCGCCGTGGCCGCCCGCGATTCGCTGGCGTCCACCCTGGTGGCGGCCACCGAGCGGCTCGCCCAGGACCTCGACGGGCTGACCTGTGCGGCCCGGCCGTTGACGGCCGACGAGCTCGCCGAGGTCGACCGGGCGGTGCTGGCCGATCTGGAACCGACCTGGAGCCGTCCCGGGTGGCGCCGCCTCAAGCACTTCAACGGTTTCGTCACCAGCCTGTGGTTGTCGCCGTCCGACATCACCACCGAGAAGCTGGACGAGCTGTGGGACGACGAGACCTTCGCGACCGTGCTGACCATCCGGCTCACCTCGCGCGGCGGCCGGCCGCAGGTATCGGCTTGGGTTCGCTACCACACCGAGAAGCGGTTGCGCAGGAACGTCGCGTCGGGGCTCAACCGTCTCACCGGACGCCAGCTGGCCGCCGTGCGCGCCAGCCTGCCCGCCCCCACGGCGCGCCCCCTGCTGGTGGTGCCGAGTCGTCCACTGCGCGCCGACGATGAAGACCTTGCGTTATCCGTCGACCAGCTGCGAGGGAGCTCGGCGGGCGTACCTGTAGCGCAATGACGAGGCCGCAATCCACCGCTGAAGGCGCCCGCAACGCGATGGTCGCCGGCCTGTTGGCCTCCGGCGTCTCGGTCAACGGGCTGCAGCCCAGTCACAACCCGCAGGTCGCGGCGCAGATGTTCGCCACCGCGACCAACCTGGATCCAGGCATGTGTGACGCCTGGCTGGCGCGAATCCTGGTGGGGGAGCAGAGCATTGACGTGCTCTCCGGTGCGTGGTCGTCCATCCGGACGTTCGGTTGGGAGACTCGCCGCCTCGGAGTCACCGAGCTGCAGTTCCGTCCCGAGGTTTCCGACGGGCTGTTCCTGCGGCTGGCGGTGACCAGCGTCGAGACGTTGGCGTGCGCGTACGCCGCGGTCCTGGCCGAAGCGAAACGCTACGAGGAAGCCGCAAAACTCATCGACAGCGTCGAGCCCCGCCAGCCCGTCGACGAGGAACTCGTCAGCTACGTGCGCGGTGTGCTGTACTTCCGCACCGCTCGGTGGCCGGATGTGCTCAACCAGTTCGCCGAGGGGAAGAGCTGGCGACAGCCCGAGCTGAAGGCCGCGGGTGCCGCGATGGCCACCACGGCGCTGGCTTCGCTGGGTGTGTTCGAGGAGGCCTTGCGCCGCGGTCAGGACGCCATCGAGGGTGACCGGGTGCCCGGCGCGGCCAACATCGCCCTGTACACCCAGGGGATGTGCCTGCGACACCTCGGCCGCGAGGACGAGGCCGTCGAGTTGTTGCGGCGAGTGTACTCGCGGGACCCGAAGTTCACGCCGGCCCGCGAGGCGCTGGACAATCCCAATTATCGGCTGGTCTTGACCGACCCGGAAACGATCGAGGCCCGCACCGACCCGTGGGACTCCGACAGCGCGCCGACCCGGGCCGAGACCGAGGCCGCTCGTCACGCCGAAGAGGCGGCGAAGTACCTGGCCGAGGGCGACGCCGAGCTCAACGCCATGCTGGGCATGGAACGCGCCAAGCGCGAGATCAAGCTCATCAAGTCGACGACCAAGGTGAACCTGGCGCGCGCCAAGATGGGCCTCCCGGTGCCCGTGACCTCGCGCCACACGCTGTTGCTCGGACCGCCCGGCACCGGAAAGACCTCGGTGGCAAGGGCTTTCAGCAAGCAGCTGTGCGGGTTGACCGTGCTGCGCAAGCCCGTGGTGGTGGAGACCAGCCGCACCAAGCTGCTGGGGCGGTACATGGCCGACGCGGAGAAGAACACCGAGGAGATGCTCGAGGGCGCCCTGGGCGGCGCGGTCTTCTTCGACGAGATGCACACGCTGCACGAGAAGGGCTACCAGCAGGGTGACCCGTACGGCAACGCGATCATCAACACGCTGTTGTTGTACATGGAGAACCACCGCGACGAGCTGGTGGTCTTCGGCGCCGGTTACGCCAAGGCCATGGACAAAATGCTGGAAGTGAATCAGGGTCTGCGACGGCGGTTTTCGACCGTCATCGAGTTCTTCAGTTACACCCCGGACGAGCTGGTCGCGCTGACGCGGTTGATGGGCCAGGAGAACGAAGACGTCATCACCGATGAGTCAGCCCACGCATTGCTGCCGTCGTACACAAAGTTCTATCTCGACGAAAGTTATTCCGAGGACGGCGATCTCATCCGCGGCATCGATACGCTGGGCAACGCCGGTTTCGTGCGCAACGTGGTGGAGAAGGCCCGGGATCATCGCAGTTTCCGTCTGGACGACGAGGACCTGGATGCGGTGCTGGCCAGCGACGTGACCGAGTTCAGCGAACGTCAACTGCTGCGGTTCAAGGAACTGACACGGGAGGATCTGGCCGAGGGTCTCAGTGCGGCGGTCGCCGAGAAGAAGGCGGACTAGCCGGGTCCTACCCCGTCCGGTGGCCGGCATTGCGCGCGCGGTTCAGGTAACGGGCGCATGAACCGTTGGGGATGCGTTGTCCTTCAGCTTGACTCGGCGACCGCCGAGTGCCACCATGGCCAATGCAAGCACCTCGCTAGGTGAGGCGTCTGCACGGACAAAGGCCACTGACCTCGAACGTCGAAAGACGCCCAGGGTCAGGACAGCTCTTCCCGGATTAAGGGTTGAGCCCAAGTGGCTTCCGGCTTCAGGTAGCCGGATACGCCGTGTGGTGCCGAAGCTCTGACGAGAGGGGTGCCGCGACCGACTGTTTCGCCTGGTCGTTCCTCCCCGTGTGCACCGTGTGGCACCCCCGCGTGCCCTGGCTTGGAGGAGGTGAGAGCGACGTGAGTCCCGACGACAGTCCGTATTCCAGATCGATGACCATCTCGCTTCGATCCGACCTCGGCATCGATATTTCCTGAATTGGCTTGTATTTAGCCAACTTTCGTAACGTGCGCGCTCACTGACGTGTGGCGCTGATGCGCGCCTCGGTGCGGCCAGGGATCCTGGCGCGCCTCATTTCTTCGTGGGGAGATTTGTAATGAACTTTGTTACCGCACAGCCGGATTCACTGGCCGTGGCCGCCGGTCGGCTGCACGAGATCGGCTCGGCGCTGACCGCGCAGAGCTCGGCCACCGCGGCCCCGATGACCGGGGTGGTGCCTGCCGCCGCGGACGTGGTGTCGATGCTGACGGCGGCGCGATTCGCCGGACACGGCCAGCTGTTCCAGGCGTTGAGCGCTCAGGCGGCGGCGCTGCACGAGAACTTCGCGATCACCTTGCAGGCCAGCGCCGGTTCGTATGCGGCCACCGAGGCCATCAACGCGGCGTCGGCCCGCTGACATCGTTGGGAATGCATCGTGTTGGATTTTGCGGCGCTGCCGCCGGAAATCAACTCGGCCAGAATGTATTCCGGGCCCGGATCGGGTCCGATGCTGGCCGCCGCCGCGGCATGGAGCACGATGGCCGCGGAGATGCGCTCGGCCGCAGCCGCTTGCGGGTCTGTGGTGACCGAACTGACCGGTTCGGGTTGGCTGGGGCCGTCGTCGATGTCGATGTTGGCCGCGGCCGCGCCCTATCTGGCCTGGCTGGACGGCACCGCCACACAGGCGCAGGAGGCCAGCGGCCAGGCGTTCGCGGCAGCGTCCGCCTTCGAGTCGGCCTTTGCCATGACGGTGCCACCGCCGGTGATCGCGGCCAACCGCGCTCAGCTGGCCGCGCTGGTGGCAACCAACGTGTTCGGCCAGAACACGCCCGCCATCGCGGCCACCGAGGCGCAGTATGCCGAAATGTGGGCGCAGGATGCGGCCGCGATGAACGGCTACGCCAGCGCTTCGAGCACCGCGTCGCAACTGGCTCCGTTGGTTACGCCGCCGTCCACCGCGAACACCGACGGGGTGGCGGCGCAGGCGAACACGGTGGCCCAGGCGGCCCAAACGCCAGCAGGTTCGGTGCAGTCGGCACTGTCGTCGGCCGGGGGCGGTATCTCGTCGCCCGGTTCGCTGTCGTCGTATCTGGCCGGCCTGCTGAGCGGATCGGATGATTCCGCTTTCGGTACGTTCACGAACGGCAACTTCTTCAGCACGGCCGTCGTCAATGGCGCGCTGGCCGGCGGTCCCTTCAACCCGCAGTTCATCATTTCCTCGGTCCAGGGCGTCCTGGCAGCCCAGCATGCGACGACGCTGGGGGGCCTCGCGGATTTCGCCGCCGACGCCGACGACGCCACGAGTGCCGGCCTGGCGTCGAGCACGGTGGGGTCGGCCGGCTTGGGCGGCGCGTCCGGCGGGGTGGGCAACGCGCGGCTGGTGGGATCGCTGTCGGTGCCGCAGAGCTGGACGTCGGCGGCCAATATCAACCCTGGCCAAACGGCCGTCCAGGCCACCGGCGTCACCGGTCTCACCGACACCACGGCGGCCCCAGCCGCGGGTGGGCCCGGAGGTGTCGCGGGGCCGACGGGTAGCACCGGCCGGCGACTGCGCCGCGCCATCCCCAAATACGGGTTCCGGCCCGTCGTCATGCCACGTCCGCCGGCCGCCGGCTGAACACTCTGGAGAAGATGCCATGTCGCTATATGCGGGATTGCCGCCCGAAATCAACTCGGCAAGAATGTATTCCGGCCCCGGCTCGGAATCGATGCTGACCGCCGCGGCCGCGTGGAACACCATTTCCGCTGAAATGCGTTCCGCTGCAACCAGTTATGAATCGGTGATCGCGGCGCTCACCAGCGAATCCTGGTTCGGACCGTCCTCGGCGAAGATGTCGGCGGCGGTGGCACCGTTCGTCGAGTGGCTCAACAACACCGCCGCCCAGGCGGAGCGGGCCGGTACACAAGCCAACGCGGCCGCGGCCGCATACGAGGCCGCGTTCGCCGCAACCGTGCCTCCGGCCCTCGTCGCGGCCAACCGCACGCAGCTGACGAAGTTGGTGGCGAGCAACCTGTTCGGCCAGAACGCTGGATTGATTGCGGCCAACGAGGCCCAATATGGCGAGATGTGGGCTCAAGACGCCGCCGCGATGACCAGCTACAGCACCGCCTCGCGCGCGGCAACCGAAATGAGGCCGTTCCAACAGCCGCGGTCCGGCACCACCAGCGGCGGCGTCGCGCAGCAAGCCGCCACGGTCGCTCAAGCCAACGACGCGACCGGCGCCGGCGACCCGTCGGGAGGACTGCTCGCATGGCTGGGACTCGCGCCGAACACTAACGGCTCCGGCCAGCCCGGGCTGGCGGGACTCATGAACTTTTTGGATGGATCCGACGGCAACGTGTTCGGGAGCTTCCTCAACAACGCCTCGGTCGCAAACTTGTCCAATGCCTTTACCACCAGCGGGTTGTTGAACCCGACGTCGTTCGTCGATTCGGCGGTCAACATGAATTCCATCTCGTCCTTGAATGCGGTAGACGCAAGCACGTCGGGACTGGGGGTGCTGGCGGCCGGTCTTGGTGGTACCGCCAACCTGGCGTCGGTGACCGCGCCCGGCGCGGCGGCGGTAGCCGGCGTCGGACAGGCGAGTCTGGTGGGGGCCTTGTCGGTTCCGCCTGCCTGGGGCGCGGCTGGGGCGGCAATCACGCCAGTGGCGGCGACGACCCAGGTCGGCCTAGGCGCTTACCACGGCTTCGGTTCTGCCACCCCGATGGTGATGGAACAGGCTGGGGGAGTCGGCATGCCGGGTGTGCCGCTGGCGGGCATCCCTGGTGGGCATGAGGACGAGTTCTCCGAGCCGATGTACGGGTTTCGCCCCCGCATCATGGGTCGCCCACCGGCCGCCGGATAAAGAGAGCGAATTCCGGCATGAAGTACCTACCGATTCTGACTGCCGTCATTGCCGTGGCCGGCACGGCAATACCAGCGCACGCCGGCTCCGACGACGACGCGTTCCTCGCCGCCCTCAACAAGGCGGGTATCACCTACTCGAACCCCGACCGCGCGATAAAGGCGGGGCAAAAGGTTTGCGACTTGGCCAACTCAGGCGCCACGGAGCTCGACATCATCAGGGACGTCCATGAGCTCAACCCGGCGTTCACCGCAGCAAAATCCGCCCTCTTCGTCCAGGCCGCGGCCAGCGTCTACTGTCCCGATCGTCTCTCCGCCAGCGATGGCGGAACAAACCCCCACAGCGGTGGCTAACGCCCATACCGGAGGCTGACAAACGTCGGGTGGCGCGGCGCTGACATCGTTTGCCCTGCCGAATCCGCGCCGGGGGACGGACCGCCTTCGTGATGCTCGGCCGTTCAATCCCTTACCTGAGCGCGCAATTCCCAATGGCGGCTGTTCGGCAACGTCTCATCGTCCATTGCCGCTGCTTCCAGTGAGACCGGAAAGCCGCAGTGATCTGCAGAAACGGCCTTCCAGGAAACTGCCAGTAGCTAATCAGTGCCACAGCAGAGTGGCCGCGTCTACTCGTATGAGGGAACCTTAGGAGAACGGTTGTGAAGATCAATTATCAGTTCGGCGCTATAGCTGCCCGAGGTGCTTTGTTCCGCGCCCGGGCCGCGCTCTCGGACGCCGAATATCGGGCCGTCGTTCCTGGTGTGCCGGTTACTACCGGCGCCCCGTGGAGCGCCGCTGCTCGGCTCGCGCGTCGGAAGGTCACCACCGGCGCCGGTCCGCAACCCGGAATACTTCGAGTGCGTCACCACAACCGACAGTGTTGTCCGGGGTGCTATTCCGACGGTCCGCACAATATCGCGCTTAGTAATTTCTTTAATTGATATAGGAGGCTGTCAAGATTCGCGATCGGAGACAACAGCGGTAGCTTCTGAGCGTAGTTTATAGCGTCGGCAACGGTGCCGATTAGGCAATCAGAATACGCGAGTTAGGCATCCACGGATTTGAGTTATATCAAGCCGTGTGGTCAACGCTGCCCACCTACGCTTTACCACGTGATTTACCCCACAAACTCAACCGTTGCATGCAGCGGTCTCACACAGGTCAAGCCGTTGCAAACACATTTGTTTAACAAACGTTTACCTGACGGGAACGCCCACTGAATAAGCGTTGGTCAGCATCGTCAGTGCAATAGCAGCGTGGCTTGACCAGTTGTTCATACGCCATTCGGGCGCCCATTTACAGCTAGGAGCGGTATGGCTTTGTTGCCTGCACCACATGAGGTTTGTGCATGTGTCCTATAACGATTCCGTCGCATTCCTTGCGAGGTGTCGCCATTGTGTCGATGTCGCGGCCATGGAGCGGTGCGTGCGCCAGCCGCCAGATGAGGGATCGGAGGCCCTAGATGTTGGATTTCGGGGCTTATCCGCCGGAATACAACTCGGGGCGGATGTACGTCGGTGCGGGCTCGGGGCCGCTGCTGGCCGCTGCCGCGGCATGGGACGAATTGGCCGCGGAGCTGCAAAGCACTTGGGCGTCGTACAGCTCGACCATCGAGACGCTTGCAACGGGGCCGTGGACAGGCCCATCCTCGATCGCCATGGCGGCCGCCGCCGCTCCCTACGTGGCCTGGATCCATGCCACCGGCGCGCAAGCCGAACAGGCCGGCGCCCAGGCCAAGCTCGCGGCCGGCGCCTACGAGGCCGCCTTCGCCGCGACGGTTCCGCCGCCGGTGATCGCGGCCAACCGCTCGCTGCTCGCGACGTTGATCGCGACCAACATCCTGGGCCAGAACACGCCGGCGATCGCCGCCACCGAAGCCCACTACATGGAGATGTGGGCGCAGGATGCCGCCGCGATGTATACCTACGCGGCGACCTCAGCTAGTGCCGCTCAGCTGACCCCGTTCGCCGAGCCGCCGCGAACCACCAACGATTCGGCGGGCCCCACACAGGCGGCCGCGGTCGCCCAGAGCACCGGGCAGTCGAGCTCGAACACTGCCAGCCACCTCGCGCAGCTGAGCAGCACGATGCAGCCCGCGGCCCAGGCCGTCACCAATGCCAGCTCCGCGGCGACGACGTCGACGGAATTGACCACGCCGAGTTTCATCACCAACTGGAACGAGTTCTGGTCGGTGGTGACGGGCGTGTACTCGCCGCAGTCGTGGACCACCATTCCCGGCGGTCCGTTCCTGTCGTTTGGCCAGGCCTATGCCTGGGGGCAGAACGGACAGGGCGCGGCCGCCTATCTGGCTGGGCCCAAAGCCATTTCCGGCGCGTTGGCGCCGCTGACCAGTGGTGCCAACGCCGTCAAGCCCGTGCTCAGCTCCGCGGTCGGGGCGGGGCAGGTATCGGGGTCGATGGGCAAAGCCGCTCTGGTGGGCAGCATGTCGGTGCCGCAGGGTTGGACCGAGGCCGCCCCGGCGATCCGAACCATCGCCCAGGTGCTGCCGACCAACATGGCCGCGGCGCCGGCCGCAATGGTCGGCGAAGAGGGCGTGTTCAGCCAGATGGCCCTGTCCAGCTTGGCCGGACGCGCCGTCGCGGCCGCCGCAACCCGGCCCGCCGGCGGTGCCGCCTCGGTGGCGGGTTCGCTGGGTGGCGTTGCCGCCGAGGCCGATCCGGCCGCGGCCACCATCATCGTGATCCCGTGCATCGAGGAGTGATCGCGATGACGCAATCGGATGGCAGCCAATCACCGACCGCCCGGACGCGAAGGTAGGGGTACGAGAGATGTTTTACGGAGCCTTTCCACCCGAGTTCAATTCGGGCCGGATGTACAGCGGTCCGGGCGCGGGGTCTTTGGTGGCCGCGGCGACGGCCTGGCAGAACCTGGCCACCGAATTGCAGTCCACCGCAGCGTCTTACTCGTCGGTGCTCTCCAGCCTGACGGCCGGGCCCTGGGTGGGACCGTCATCGTTGGCGATGGCGAGCGCGGCCGCCCCGTACGTCGCCTGGATGCAGCAGACCGCCGCGCAGGCCGCCCAATCCGCGATCCAGGCCACCGAGGCCGCGGCCGCCTACGAGACGGCCTTCGCCGCCCACGTGCCGCCGGCGGTGATCGCGGAAAACCGGGCCCTGCTCGCACAGCTGGTGACGACCAACCTGTTCGGGCAGAACACGGCGGCGATCGCCGCGAATGAGGCCCAGTACAGTGAATTTTGGGCTCAGGACGCCACCGCCATGGACACTTACTTCGCCTCGTCGGCGACGGCGTCCAACAACCTGACGGAGTTCAGCCCGGCGCCCAAGACCACCAACGAGGCGGCCGAGCCGATGCAGGCCGCCGCGGTGAGTTCGGCGGCCAGCACCCCGGCCGCCAACGTCGCGAACGCGGCCGCGTCGGCGGCGACCACCACCCTGCCCTACAGCGGGCCCTTCTCCGTCCCGGCGAACCTGGCCTATCTGTACCAAACGTTCATGACCAATCTGTTCAATACCGTCCCGGGCGGGGCCAGCTTCTACACCAGCATGTACAACGCCGTGAAGGTGCCACTGGGTTTGACCACCCAGTTCAACGACATCGGCTTGCTGGTCAACTTTCCGTTGTCCCAGTGGCTCAAGTTCGCACCACCCGTCGGGTACGGGGCGCTGCCAAAAGACGCCCTGGGCGCCGGGCTGGGGGCGTTGGGCTTCGGCCGCGGCACCCTGTACAGCTCGATCACCCCGATCGCCGGCATGGGCAACGCCGGCACACTGGTCGGAAAGCTGTCCATCCCGCCGAGCTGGGCCACGTCCACCCCGGCCGTGAGAACGGTTGCGGCCGCGCTCTCGGCGGCCGGAACCGAAGCCGTGCCCGCGGCCGCGCTGGGCCAGGGGAGCCTGTTCAGTTCGATGGGGCTGGCCGGGATGCTCGGCAGCGCCGTCGGCTCCGGTGGACCCACGGTGGCGCGTGCCGGTGTGCGCAACCGGATGACTCCCATCAAGGACCTCAAAGACAAGCAATCACCGGAACAGCTGAAACGCCTTGTCGCACAGATCTCGGAGCAGCCCGAAACCGTGCAACACCACAACGTCGATCAAGAGAACCTCGACGCGCTGCTCGAGCAGCTGGCCAAGAAGCCGGGCATCCACGCCGTGCATCTGAAGAAGGGCGACAAGTCAAAGGTCATACCCGCCGATGCCCAATTGGGTTGAGCGGCAAGGACAATCCGCCACGACGGAAAGGTGATAGCGATGAAAAGACTACTGGCGTTGCTTGGCGTCTTTGCGATGATCGGGCTGGCCGCACCGGCGTACGCCGACCCTCCGCCGGTGCCCGACGGGGACGACGGCGGCTTCGTCGCCGCGCTGCAGCAGGCCGGCTTCAGCTTCAACAGCCCGGGGTCGGCCGTCGCCGCCGGCAGGGCGGTGTGTTCGTGCTTGAACAACGGCGAATCAGGCCTCGAGCTGGTCCACGACGTGAAAACCCACAATCCCGGGATGGACATGGAGATGGCGTCGAATTTCGCCGTGCTTTCCGCGAAGTACTACTGCCCCCACCAGCTCGCCAAGGCCTGACGCCCTGCCGCAGCACTGACCCGTGAAACACACTGCCGCTCAACATGTCTGCGAAGCGCCGCGCGCCGCTGCGGTCACGTCCCGAACATGGGACAATCACCGGTCATGAGACTGCTGCTGGCGCTCGGCGTCGGCGTTTCGGCCGCGATCGCGCTGGCCCCGCCTACCCATGGCGACCCGGCGGCGCCCGGCGTCGACGAGGCCGGTTTCCTCGCCTCGCTGCGGAGCGCGGGCATCACCTACTCGACCCCTGACGGGGCGATCAAGTTCGCCAAAGCGGTGTGCGTGTCGATGGCCAACGGCGAATTCGGCCCGCAAATGCTGGACGAGCTCAAGAGTGAAAACTCCGGGCTCACCAATGATCACGCCGCGTCTTTCCTGGCGATCGCGGCGAAATACTATTGCCCGCAGCAACTCGACGCAAAACGCTGACCTGGCGACGGCGGGTTCGACCGCGGCGCGGCGGAGCACCTCTCCAATCACATGAAACATAGATATGTTCCGCCTGCGAATCCCATGAATTCCATTTGAGCCGGAGCTTGTTTGCCGGCTGGTCGCGTATGCGCTCCTACCCTGGCGCCAGAGGACGGGAGGCAACGGGTGGACTTTGGGGCGCTGCCACCAGAGGTCAATTCGGGACGGATGTACGTGGGCGCCGGATCGGGGCCCTTGCTGGCTGCCGCCGCGGCATGGGATGCGCTGGGAGCCGAGCTGTATTCCTATGCGGCGGCGTACAGTTCGACGATTTCGGGCATGACCGTCGGGTCGTGGTTTGGACCGGCAGCGACGTCGATGAGTGCCGCCGTCGCCCCGTATGTGGCATGGGCAAATCAGTCCGCTGCCCAGGCAGAGCAGGTCGCGATGCAGGCAAGACTCGCTGCCATGGCCTACGAGACAGCGTTCGCGGCGACTGTGCCCCCACCGGTGATCGCCGCCAACCGCAGCCTGTTGATGACGCTGATCGCCACGAACATCCTCGGCCAGAACACCGTGGCCATCGCGGCCGCCGAAGCGGAGTACGCCGAGATGTGGGCCCAGGACGCCGCGGCGATGTATGCCTACGCTGCCTCGTCGGCAGCGGCCACACAGTTGCCGCACTTCACTGAGCCGCCGCAGACCACCGATTCGTCCGCGGTGGCGAGGCAATCCGCAGCGATGGCGCAGAATGCCGCGCCGGACGTCGTATCCCAGCTGCCGGCGCTGATCGACGCGCTGCCCGCGATGCTGCAAGGCCTGGCGTCGACACCGTCGGCGGCGGCGGCGACGCCGGCGGCATCGATCATCGAAGCCATTTACCCCATCACCGCCGCCCTCAGGCCGTTTTTCGCCGCCATCACCGGCGCCTACAGCCCCATCGGGGCGATCATCTTGCCCGGCGGCTGGTGGCTGCTGTCCCTGCAGGCCTTGGGGCTGGCCCAGAACGCGCCGGGTGTCGCCGAACTGCTCGGCGGCGGGAAGGCCATCGCCGGCGGGCTGTCGCCGCTGGCTCCGTTACGGGGTGGTTACGTCTCCGCGGTGACACCAGAGAACGGGGGCGTAGCGGGTTTTATGGGCCGCGCGACCCTGGTCGGCTCGCTGTCGGTCCCGCAAGGCTGGGCCGCAGCCGCGCCCGTGATGAAGACAGTCGCCTCGGTACTGCCGAGCGCGAGTATGGGGCCTGTCCCGACGATCCCCACGACGCCGCAAGGGGTCATGTTCGGCGAGATGGCCGCGGCCAGCCTGGCCGGACGCGCCTTGGCGGGCGCCGGTGTCCGCACCGTCAGCAATGGCACTACCGGCCTCGCGGCGGCGGCCGATGGCGTTACCACCACGGCCACAATCATTGTGGTACCGGCGGATTGAGCGGACCTTCGACATGACACCTCGGACGGCACCAAAACCGGCGGCCCATGGAGGACGCGCCATGCCCTCGGTGACCAGGGCGCCGCGATGAATTTCGCTTTCCAGCCACCCGAGATCACCTCTGGCCAGATGTACCT
Organism: Mycobacterium colombiense; assembly: GCF_003284975.1. Lineage (GTDB taxonomy): Bacteria > Actinomycetota > Actinomycetes > Mycobacteriales > Mycobacteriaceae > Mycobacterium > Mycobacterium europaeum_A. The sequence continues at coordinate 40,616 of NZ_QMEU01000026.1, read as the reverse complement.
GGGTCCGGGGGCGGGACCGATGCTGACGGCCGCCGCCGCGTGGGACGCGTTAGCGGTCGAATTGCAGTCGGCCGCATCGTCTTACAGTTCGGTCATCGAGGGGCTGACGAACGAGGCGTGGGCCGGCCCGTCGGCCGTCGCGATGGCCGCCGCGGCCGCGCCATACGCGGCCTGGATGTCGACGACCGCGGCGCAGGCCAAGACGGCGGCCATCCATGCCACGGCGGCCGCGGAAGCCTACGAAAGCGCCTTCGCGGCGGTGGTGCCACCGACCGCGATCGCGACCAATCGCGCACGATTGGCAATGCTGTTGGCCACCAACGCTTTCGGGCAGAACACCACCGCGATCGCCGCAACCGAGGCCGAATACGGCGAAATGTGGGCGCAGGACGCCGCCGCCATGTTCGGCTACGCCAGCGCGTCTGCCGCCGCCACGCGCCTATCCCCATTCACCGAGCCACCCCAGACCACCAACGCGACGGGAATCGCGGCCCAGTCCGCCGCGCTGGGCCAGGCCAGCGCTCTGGCGAGCGGTACCGGTGCGGCCGCGGACGCCGCGTCCCCACCGTCGGGCATCATCAGCCAGCTACTCGAGGCCCTCGGCGGCGCTTCCCGCGGCTACATGGAGTTCTGGGACCAGGTGCTCAACACCCTCACGGGTTCCCCGCTGGCCGGCACGACGTGGCAGAATACCTTCGGCATCCTCGCCGACATCGGCCGGTTCAGCACGGTCGCCAACGACAGCATGAGCCCGATCAACCTCGCCATGACCGAGTTCAAGATGTTCTACAAAGTGCCGGTCGAGGGCACGGAAATCCCAAAGTCCGCCTTGGGTGCGGGGCTCGGTCTGCGTTCGGCCGGCGCCGGCCTGACCGGCGCGGTATCAGCCGGCGTGGGCGAGGCGAACGTTGTGGGCAAATTATCGGTGCCGCCGACCTGGGCCTCGGCGACCCCGGCGATCAGGCTGGCCAGCAGCCTTCCCGCCGCCGGCCTGGCCGCGGCCCCCACCGCCGCGATCCCAGGCAGCCTGCTCGGTCAGATGGCGCTGGGCAGCCTGACCGGGGGCGCCCTCGGCGCTGTCGCGCCGCAAGTCGTGGGCGGCGGAGGCGTCCGGGCCGGCGGCGCCACGAAGAGCACCGAGCCCGTCAAACTCGACGAGGTCATCGCGAAGCTGCAAAAGCAACCGGAAGCCGTGCAGCACTGGAATGTCGACAAGGCCGGACTGGACGCTCTGCTCGACCAACTGTCGACAAAGCCCGGCATCCACGCGGTGCACGTGTCCAGCGGTGACACGCCCACGGTGACCCTGCCCGACGCCCCGGGCAGGAAGGCGCGAACGGTATGAGACTCCTAGTTGCGCTGCTCGGCGCCATGGGCACGATCAGCTTCGCGGCGCTCGCGCATGCCGAGCCCGAGGGTGACGATGGGGCGTTTTTGGCAAACCTCAACAGTTCGGGCATCACCTACAGCAGCCCGGGCCAGGTCATCGCGTCCGCCAAAGCCGTGTGCGGCTTGCTGGGCAGGGGCGAGACGGGTTTGCAGGTCGTCAGCGACATCAAGGATCAAAACCCCGGCATGACGATGGACGCCGCCGCCAAATTCGCGGCGCTCGCGTCGAGCGCCTACTGTCCCCACCACCTGACGCCCAAAACCGGTTAGCCTGGACTCGCCGTTCGCCGGGTCATACTCCCGACGTCGGCGATTCGGCCGGCTCCACTTGCCGTTAACCCGGATCTGGTTAGCTCCCTTCGCCGGCTTGCAACCGGGAAGGAGCGTGTCTTGGAGACGTTGAGCGCCCTCGATTTCGCGCTCCGGCTCGGCGTCGGCGTCGGCTGCGGCGCCCTCATCGGCCTGGAACGGCAATGGCGGGCGCGTCGGGCCGGGCTGCGCACCAACGCGCTGGTCGCCGGAGGCGCCACCCTGTTCGTCCTGTACGCGGCCGCCACCTCCGACAGCAGCCCGACGCGCGTCGCGTCCTATGTGGTGTCCGGTATCGGATTCCTCGGCGGTGGGGTGATCCTGCGGGAGGGCGTCAACGTCCGTGGCCTGAACACGGCCGCCACCCTGTGGTGCTCGGCGGCGATCGGCGTGCTGGCGGCTTCCGGGCACCTGGTGTTCGCGCTGATCGGCACCGCCACCGTCGTCGGCATTCATGTCCTGGGACGCCCGCTCGGCCGGCTGATCGATCGCGACAACAGCGCCGAGGAAGACGAGAGCCTGCTGCCGTATCTGGTCCAGGTGATCTGTCGTCCCAAGCACGAGAAGTACGCCCGCGCCCAGATCATCCAGCACGCCGGCAGCAACGACATCACACTTCGCGGGATCCACACCGGCAACCCGGACGGCGACGAGGTTGCGCTGACCGCCCACCTGCTGATGAACGGCGATGCCCCGGCGCGGCTGGAGCGGCTGGTGGCCGAACTGTCGCTGCTGCCCGGCGTCCGCGCGGTGCAGTGGTATGCCGGGGACGAAGCGCAGTCCGACGATCGTCGCTGATCTACGCGCCCCCGCGGCGCGTCGCCCGACCAACAATGGCGAGGTGACTATTGCGGCGCTCGTCGTAGTCTTACCTGTGTGAGCGCCCTCTCAGGCTTCCTATCCGCGCTGCCTCCGCAGATGCGGGATCCGGTGCTGTTCGCCGTCCCGTTCTTCCTGCTGCTGTTGACCCTCGAATGGACCGCCGCCCGAAAGCTGGAACATCTGACGGCCGAGGGGGCCGAGAGCGCCCAGACCGTCGACGCCGCGCGGCCGGCGTCGGGAGCGCACCTCACCCGCGATTCGGTGGCGAGCATCTCGATGGGGCTGGTGTCGGTGGCCACCACCGCCGCCTGGAAGACGCTGGCGCTGTTCGGCTACGCGGCGATCTACGCCTACGTGGCGCCCTGGCAGCTGCCCGCGACCCGTTGGTACACCTGGGTGATCGCGATCCTCGGTGTGGACCTGCTCTACTACGCCTATCACCGGATCGCGCACCGCGTGCGGTTGATCTGGGCGACGCACCAGGCCCATCACTCCAGCGAGTACTACAACTTCGCCACCGCGCTGCGCCAGAAGTGGAACAACAGCGGCGAAATCCTGATGTGGATCCCGTTGCCGCTGTTGGGGATTCCACCGTGGATGGTGTTCTTCAGTTTTTCGCTGAACTTGATCTACCAGTTCTGGATCCACACCGAGCGCATCGACAAGCTGCCGCGGCCATTCGAGTTCGTCTTCAACACGCCGTCGCATCACCGGGTGCACCACGGAATGGACAAGGTGTATCTCGACAAGAACTACGGCGGCATCTTCATCGTGTGGGACCGGCTGTTCGGCACCTTCCAGCCCGAGCTGTTCCGGCCGCATTACGGGCTCACCAAGCGCGTGGACACGTTCAACATCTGGACGTTGCAGACGCGCGAATACGTCGCGATCGCCCGCGACTGGCGATCGGCGACGCGCCTGCGTGACCGGTTGGGGTACGTGTTCGGCCCGCCGGGCTGGCTGCCGCGGGCGGCCCGTCCGGCCGACGCCACCACCCCGCTCGTGACCTCGCTGTAACATTTGCGCGGGCCGGCGCGAAAAGCTGAGCGTGGCGGAGGGTTACGCCGTGACCCCCGCCTCCCGTCAGGATCGGCCCGATGGATCGGAGTTCATGGTGCATCGACTGGCAACGCGCGCATTCGCCGCGTCGACTTCTGTCGCAGCGCTCGCCTCCTTGCTGCCGGCCGCGCAGGCCAAAGCCGACGTCATGGTGTATCCGGGCATGGAGATACGCCAGGACAACCGGGTGTGCACGCTCGGCTACGTCGACCCCGCCCTCAAGATCGCGTTCACCGCGGGCCACTGCCGCAGCGGGGCCGGAGTGGTGACGGACCGGGGTGGCGCCGTCATCGGCCGGATGGCGGCCTTCCGGGACAACACGCCCAGCGGGACGACGGTGTCCACCAGCCAGACGATCAGCGACTACGAAGCGATCGTGCTGGACAACAGTGTCACGGCGAACAACATCCTGCCCGGCGGTCGGCCGCTCGTCTCCGATCCCGGGCTGGCGCTCGCGCCCGGACAGCCCGTCTGCCATTTCGGCGTGATCACCGGGGAAACCTGCGGGACCGTGGAAAGCGTGAACAACGGCTGGTTCACCATGTCGCACGGCGTGCAAAGCCACAACGGCGATTCGGGCGGACCGGTGTACCTGACGCCCAACGGCGGCCCGGGGCAGATCGTCGGGATCTTCAACAGCGTGTGGGGTGACTTGCCCGCCGCGGTGTCGTGGGGGGCCACGTCGCAGGAGGTCCGCGAGGATCTCGGCGTGCGCGACAACGCGCACTAGGTCATTGCGTGCGCGACAACGCGCACTAGGCCAAGCCGGCCGCGCCGATCGGGGTCAGCGCGAACACCGGAATCGAAGCAGCGGCGGCGCGGAACTGCTCGTCGGTGCTGTCCGGGGTCAATCCGGCGACGTACCCCTTGACCTGCCAATACCACCGGGCCAGATAGCGCCTCAGCAGCTCCGGCTTGGCCGCGTCGTCGACCTCGCTGACCCGGACGCTGCGCCGGTGCCAGCGGGGGCCCACCTCGACGACGGCGGCCGCCCGGACATTGCGGGCCCACTGGGTGTTGCCGCGCGGGGAGATCAGGTAGTCGATGCCGTCGACGGTCAGCAGGTTGATCACGACGGCGCGGGGCTTTCCGGTTTTGCGGCCGCGCACCCGCAGGGCCCGGGTGCCGGCGATGCTGATCCCCGCTTCGGCCAGCGAGCGGACGACCCGGTTGGCGGCGCGCGCGGCCCGGTTCGGTTGTTCGTATCGCGTGGACATGTCGTGGCCTCTCAGCAATCCCGATCGAAATTCGAGAGCGGTGCTCTCTGATTGGACGATGCTGCCACGACCCGCCGCGGAAAGCAAGAGCGGTGTTCTCGGTTGTGCCAGACTGGCCGCGTGGGCAAACGCCAGGAATCGCGCGAGCAGATCGAGGCTCGCATCATCGAACTCGGTCGCCGCCAGTTGGTCGACCGCGGCGCCGCCGGACTGTCGGTGCGTGCGATAGCCCGCGACCTGGGCATGGTGTCGTCGGCGGTGTACCGCTACGTGTCCAGCCGCGACGAACTGCTGACCCTGCTGCTCGTCGACGCCTATTCCGACCTGGCCGATGCCGTGGATCGAGCCCGTCAGTCGATCGGCGACCTGTGGAGCGACGATGTCGTCGCCATCGCGCGGGCCACCCGGGAGTGGGCCGTCGCGCACCCGGCCTGCTGGGCCCTGCTGTACGGCAGTCCCGTGCCCGGATATCACGCGCCGCCCGAGCGCACGGTTGCGGTGGGCACCCGGGTGGTGGCGGCGCTGTTCGACGCGGTCGCCGCAGGAATCGCCACCGGTGACATCCGGCTAACCAATGATGTTGCCCCGCAACCGATGTCTTCGGACTTCGAACGAATCCGTCAGGAATTCGGGTTCCCCGGTGACGACCAGGTGCTGGCCAAGTGCTTTTTGCTGTGGGCGGGTGTGCTCGGTGCCATCAGCCTCGAGGTGTTCGGGCAATACGGCGCCGACACCCTGACCGACCCGCAGGGCGTCTTCGAGGCCCAGCTGCGGCTGCTGGTGGACGTACTGAGCCGGCACTGAGGGGTGCAGCGGCCACCGGCAAACCGGAATTAGAACGTGTTCACCCGGCGATCGGGCGGCCGGTGGAGCCGGCCACGGCAAAGTCGTTCGGCCCCCTTCTGGCGGCCCGGCGGCTGGACTATTGTGCGAGACGATGACGCTTCCCCTCGAATCACCGACGCAGATTGCCTGGGTCACCGGCGACCTGGATGCCACCGAAACGGCCCTCACCGGGCTGTTAGGGGTCCGCAAGTGGGTGCGCATACCCGAGGTGCACTTTGCTCCGGAGGCGTGCAGCTACCGCGGCGAGGCCGCCGACTTCTTTGCCAGCATCTCGCTGAGCTACCTCGGCGACATGCAGTTGGAACTGATCCAGCCGGTCCGCGGTCAGAACATCTATAGTGACTTCCTGTCCGAGTGCGGGCCGGGTTTGCACCACATCTGCATGGAGGTCGAAAGCCCCGAGCAACTGGAAGTGGCGGTGAGCGAGGCCGGCGAGCGGGGCGCCGCGGCTGTGCAGCGAGGCGTGATGCCCGGCGGTATCCACTTCGTCTACCTGTCGGCGCCGCAGGCGGGTGTGCCGTATGTGGAGCTTGCGTACGTTTCGCCCGAAATGCGGGCCTTTTACGACTACATCAAACAGGAGCAGCGGTGAGCCGCGCCGGCGACGGTGCGCGACGCAGCGATGAGGAGGAGTGGCGCCAATGAGCACGGAGATACCGGCGACAGTCAGCGCGAACGACGTGACCGCGTGGTCGGATGACGTCGACGTCCTGGTGATCGGGTTCGGCATTGCCGGCGGCTGCGCCGCGGTGAGCGCGGGGGCCGCCGGCGCGCGGGTGCTGGTGCTCGAACGCGCGGCCGCGGCGGGCGGCACCACTTCGCTTGCCGGGGGCCACTTTTACCTCGGTGGCGGGACCGCGGTGCAGCAGGCGACCGGTCAAGACGATTCCGTCGAGGAGATGTACAAGTATCTGGTCGAGGTGTCGCGGGAACCCGAACTCGACAAGATCCGCGCCTACTGCGAGGGCAGCGTCGAGCATTTCAATTGGCTGGAAGATTTGGGTTTTCAGTTCGAGCGCAGCTATTACCCGGGCAAGGTCGTCGTGCCGCCGGGCACCGAGGGACTGAGCTATACCGGCAACGAGAAGGTCTGGCCCTTCTGCGAGCGGGCCAAACCGGCACCGCGCGGGCACTCGGTGCCGGTGCCCGGCGAATTGGGCGGCGCGAGCATGGTTGTCGACCTGCTGCTCAAGCGGGCCGACGCCCTGGGCGTGCAGATCCGCTACGAGACGGGGGTGACCAACCTGGTCACCGACGGCGATGGCGCGGTCGTCGGCGTGGCCTGGAAACACTTCACCGAAACCGGCGCCATCAGGGCCAAGTCCGTCATCATCGCGGCCGGCGGATTCGCGATGAACCCGGAGATGGTCGCCGAGCACACGCCCGCATTGGGTCAGGAGCGACGCACCAAACACCACGGCGTAGTGGCGCCCTACATTCTGGGCAATCCCAACGACGATGGACTCGGCATCCGGATGGGCGTCTCGGCCGGCGGCGCCACCAAGAACATGGACGAGCTGTTCATCACCGCGGCGGCCTACCCGCCCGAGGTGTTGCTTACTGGTGTGATCGTCAACAAAGACGGCCAGCGGTTCGTCGCCGAGGACTCCTATCACTCGCGAACGTCGGCCTTCGTGTTGGAGCAGCCGGACCAGACGGCGTACCTGATCGTCGACGAGGCGCACACCGAGATGCCCGCCATGCCGCTGATCCGCTTCCTCGACGGGTACGAGACCATCGCGGAAATGGAAGCCGCGCTTGGCATTCCGGCCGGCAATCTCGCGGCCACGCTGGACCGCTACAACAAGAATGCCGCCGCGGGCGAGGACCCCGATTTCCACAAGCAGCCGGAATTCCTTGCACCGCAAGACAATGGCCCGTGGGCGGTGTTCGATCTGTCGCTCGGGCGGGCGATGTACTCGGGATTCACCATCGGCGGCCTCGCGGTGACCGTCGACGGCGAGGTGCAGCGGGAAGACGGCTCCGTCGTGCCCGGCTTGTACGCCGCCGGGGCGTGCGCGTCCAACCTCGCCCAGGACGGCAAGGGCTACGCGAGCGGAACGCAGCTGGGCGAAGGGTCGTTCTTCGGCCGCCGCGCCGGAGCGCACGCGGCGCAACGCGCCGGGGGAGCGTAGGCGTCAGACCGGCGCGGGTTCCTTTTCGACGGGTCCCAATTGCCACGGGCCGCCGCCGAGCAGATGCAGCTGCTGGGAGTGGTGCTGTTCGACGGTGGGTCGGTGGCTCACGCTGACCATGACGCACTCGGGCAGCTCGGTCCGCACCAACTGGTACAGCGCGAATTCCAGCCCCTCGTCCAGCGCGGAGGTGGCCTCGTCGAGGAAGACCGCCTTCGGCTGGGTCAGCAGGATGCGCGCGAAGGCGACCCGCTGCTGTTCGCCAGGCGACAGCACCTTGGCCCAGTCATTCTCTTCGTCGAGCCGGTTGATCAGCGGCGCCAGGGCCACCTTGGTGAGGATGTCGCGCAGCTGTTCGTCGGGCACGTTGTCCGGCGAGTTCGGGTAGCACACCACGGTGCGCAAACTGCCCAGCGGCACATACGGCAGTTGGGACAGGAACATCGTCGCGTTGTCGCCGTCCGGGCGGCACAGGGTCCCCGACGCGTACGGCCACAGTTCGGCGAGGCTGCGCAGCAGCGTGGTCTTGCCGGCCCCGGACCGGCCGGTGATCACCAGGCTGTCGCCCGAATCGAGCTGGATGTCCAGCGAGTCGACCAGCTGGTCGCCCTCCGGCGTGCGCACCTCGATGCCGCGCAGTTCCACTGCGGAATCCTCGCTGGGCTTGACCAAGATGGTGGGCAGCGCGCGGCCCTTGCTGTTGGCGTCGACGAGGCCGTGCAACCGGATGATCGCCGCCCGGAAGGCCGCGAACGCGTCATAGTTGTTCCGGAAGAACGACAGTGAGTCGTTGATGTTGCCGAAAGCCTGCGCGGTCTGGGTGACATCGCCGAAGGCGATCTCCCCGGCGAACAGGCGCGGCGCCTGAATTGCCAACGGCAGCGGAATGATGGTCTGCGTCGCCGACCAGTTCCATCCGTTGAAGATGATGGTCCGGCGGACAAACCTGCGGTAGTTGTCGATGACCGGCGTGAAGCGCCCCCACAGTTGCGCCCGCTCGACGCGCTCGCCGCGGTAGAAGCCCACCGCCTCCGCGGCGTCGCGAAGGCGCACCAGGGCGTAACGGAACGCGGCGTTGAGTTTCTCGTTGTTGAAGCTCAGCCAAATCAGCGGGCGCCCAAGCCAAATCGCGACCACCGTCGCGATCAAGACATAGATCAGAACGGTCCAGAACATCGCACGCGGCACGGTCACACCGAAAAGATCGAAGTCCCCGGACAGATTCCACAGGATCGCGGCGAACGAGATCACCGATGCCACCGCGTTGACGGCACCGAACAGCAGGGTGTTGGTCGTCCCGTTGGACGGGATGTTCGGGGTGCCGCCCACCCCCGCGGTGAAGATGTCGACATCCTGTTGGATGCGCTGGTCGGGGTTGTCAATAGTGTTGTCGATGAACAGATCCCGGTAATAGGCCCGGCCCGCGAGCCAGTCGTCGGTGAGATGGCCCGTCAACCACATGCGCCAGGCGATGATGAACCGCTGCGTCAGGTAGATGTCGAGGATCACTCGGGCGATGAAGATGGCCGCCAGCAGGATGAAAATCCCGAGCGAGACCCAAAAGTTGTGGATCCCGGACTGTTTGACCTCATTGTTCCCCGTGGCGAGCCCTTTCAGTGCCACCTGCAACGCCGTGTACATGTCGTTGCTCTGATAGCTGAACAGGACGTTGAGCCGGACCGAGAAGAGCACCAGCAGCAGCAGCACACCGAGCCCCAGCCACGCCCTGACGCTGGTCGGCCCGACGAAGTAGCCGCGCGTGATCCGCCAGAATTGGCGGCCCCACGGGGTCAGATACCTGGCGGCGACCAGCGCGGCCAGCAGGCAGACGGCACCGATAACCCATGCGATGGCCAGCCACCGCAGGGAATCCTGAAATGCCGACGACCAATCGATGGACGGTTTGAACAGCTTCGAGTCCAATTTCGGCGTCTCCTTCTGCGGTCGGCACTTCCCCGCAAATTACCCGAGCGGTCCTCGAATAGGCTGCGCAGATGAGCATCGACGCTCCATCCAGCCAGACCGTACATGCCGGCCGACTCATCGCGCGCCGCCTCAAAGCCAGCGGTGTCGACACCGTCTTCACGCTGTCCGGCGGTCACCTGTTCTCCATCTACGACGGGTGCCGCGACGAAGGAATCCGCCTGATCGACACCCGCCACGAGCAGACCGCGACCTTCGCCGCCGAGGGCTGGTCGAAGGTGACGCGGTCGCCGGGCGTGGCCGCGCTGACCGCGGGGCCGGGCATCACCAACGGGATGAGCGCAATGGCCGCGGCGCAGCAGAACTCCTCGCCGCTGGTGGTGCTGGGTGGTCGGGCGCCGGCGCAGCGCTGGGGCATGGGGTCGCTGCAGGAGATCGACCATGTGCCGTTCGTGGCGCCGCTGGCCCGCTTCGCCGCCACCGCGCAGTCCGCGGGCGAAGCCGGCCGGCTCGTCGACGACGCGCTGCGCGCCGCGGTTACAGCGCCCTCGGGCGTCGGCTTCGTCGACTTCCCGATGGACCACGTGTTCTCCATGTCCGACGATGACGGCCGGCCCGGCGCGCTCGTCGACCTGCCGCCCGGCCCCGCGCCCGACGGTGCGGCCCTGAGTCGGGCCGCGGCCCTGCTCTCCGCGGCGCAGCGGCCGGTGATCATGGCGGGCACCAATGTGTGGTGGGGGCACGGCGAGGCGGCCCTGCTGCGCCTGGCCGAGGAACTGCATATCCCGGTGCTGATGAACGGCATGGCCCGCGGCGCGGTTCCCGCCGATCATCCGTTGGCGTTCTCCAGGGTCCGCGGAAAAGCGTTGGGGGAGGCCGACGTTGCGCTGATCGTGGGGGTCCCGATGGATTTCCGGCTCGGCTTCGGCGCGGTCTTCGGGCCAGACACCGAGCTCATCGTGGTCGACCGGGTCGAACCCGACCGCCGCCATCCCCGGCCGGTGGCGGCCGAGCTGTACGGCGACCTGTTGACGATCCTCGCCGCGCTGGCCCCGGCCACCGGGAACGACCATCGCGGCTGGATCGACGAACTGCGAATCGCCGAGAAGGCGGCGCGCGACAAGGAGAAGGCCGAACTCGCCGACGACCGCATCCCGCTGCACCCGATGCGGGTCTACGCCGAGCTCGCGCCGATGCTGGACCGCGATGCGGTCGTCGTCGTCGACGCCGGCGATTTCGGGTCCTACGCCGGGCGGGTGATCGACAGCTACCAGCCGGGCTGCTGGCTGGACAGCGGGCCGTTCGGCTGCCTGGGGTCGGGCCCCGGCTACGCCCTGGCCGCCAAGCTGGCTCACCCGGACCGCCAGGTGGTGCTGCTGCAGGGCGACGGCGCGTTCGGGTTCAGCGGCATGGAGTGGGACACCCTGGTTCGGCACAACGTGCCGGTCGTCTCCGTGATCGGCAACAACGGAATTTGGGCGCTGGAGAAGCACCCCATGGAAGCGCTGTACGGCTACTCGGTGGTCGCCGAACTCCGTCCCGGGACGCGCTACGACGAGGTGGCCCGCGCCCTGGGCGGGCACGGCGAACTGGTCGCCGCGCCCGGCGAGCTGCGGCCCGCGCTGGAACGGGCCTTCGCCAGCGGCCTGCCGGCCGTCGTCAATGTGCTCACCGACCCCGACGTCGCATATCCACGCCGGTCCAACCTCGCGTGATGGATCCGCGCGGTGGGTCACCGCGTACCGTTGACCTGTGCCTAAGACGACCCGCGCTCAACCCGGCCGGCTGAGCAGCCGCTTTTGGAAGCTGCTCGGCGCCAGCACCGAAAAGGATCGCAGCCGCTCGCTCACCCAGGTCAAGGACTCGTCGGAGTACGACGACGAGGCGGCCGGGCTGAGCGACGAGCAGCTGCGCAAGGCGGCCGGGCTGCTCAACCTCGACGACCTCGCCGATTCCGAGGACATCCCGCAGTTCCTCGCCATCGCCCGGGAGGCGGCCGAAAGATCGACGGGCCTGCGCCCATTTGATGTGCAGCTGCTCGGGGCGCTGCGCATGCTGGCCGGCGACGTCATCGAGATGGCCACCGGGGAGGGCAAGACCCTGGCCGGCGCGATCGCGGCCGCCGGCTACGCGCTGGCCGGTCGGCACGTGCACGTGGTGACGATCAACGACTACCTGGCCCGCCGCGACGCGGAATGGATGGGCCCGGTCATCGAGGCGATGGGCCTGACCGTCGGCTGGATCACCGCCGAGTCGACCAGCGCGCAACGCCGGACCGCCTACGGCTGCGACGTCACCTACGCCTCGGTCAACGAGATCGGTTTCGACGTGCTGCGCGATCAGCTGGTGACCGACGTCGCCGACCTGGTGTCGCCCAACCCCGACGTGGCCCTGATCGATGAGGCGGACTCGGTGCTGGTCGACGAGGCGCTGGTGCCGCTGGTGCTGGCCGGCACGACCCACCGGGAGACACCGCGGCTGGAGATCATCAAGCTGGCCGGCCAGCTCGAGGCCGGCACCGACTACGACACCGACGCCGACAGCCGCAACGTCCACCTGACCGAGACCGGCGCCCGCAAGGTGGAAAAGGCGCTCGGCGGCATCGATCTGTACTCCGAGGAGCACGTCGTCACCACCCTGACCGAGATCAACGTCGCGCTGCACGCCCACGTGCTGTTGCAGCGCGACGTGCACTACATCGTGCGCGACGACGCGGTGCACCTGATCAACGCCGCGCGGGGGCGCATCGCGCAACTGCAACGCTGGCCCGACGGCCTGCAGGCCGCGGTGGAGGCCAAGGAGGGCATCGAGACCACCGAAACCGGCGAGGTGCTCGACACCATCACCGTGCAGGCGCTGATCAACCGCTACGCGACGGTGTGCGGCATGACCGGCACGGCGCTGGCCGCCGGTGAGCAGCTGCGCCAGTTCTACAAGCTCGGTGTCTCACCAATTCCGCCGAACGAGCCCAACATTCGCGAAGACGAATCCGACCGCGTGTACATCACCGCCGCCGCCAAGAACGACGCGATCGTCGCCCACATCGCCGAGGTGAACGAGACCGGGCAGCCCGTGCTGGTGGGCACCCGCGACGTCGCCGAATCCGAGGACCTGCACGAGCGGCTGCTGCGCCGTGGGGTGCCCGCGGTGGTGCTGAACGCGAAAAACGACGCCGAGGAAGCTCAGGTGATCGCCGAGGCCGGCAAGTTCGGCGTCGTCACCGTCTCCACCCAGATGGCCGGGCGCGGCACCGACATCCGCCTCGGCGGCTCCGACGAAGCCGACCACGACCGGGTCGCCGAGCTCGGCGGGCTGCACGTCGTCGGAACCGGGCGACACCACACCCAGCGGCTGGACAACCAGCTGCGCGGGCGCGCCGGGCGGCAGGGCGACCCGGGGTCGTCGGTCTTCTTCTCGAGTTGGGAAGACGACGTGGTGGCGGCCAACCTCGACCACAACAAGCTGCCGATGGACACCGACGAGGACGGCCGGATCGTCAGCCCGAAGGCGGCGGGCCTGCTCGACCACGCCCAGCGCGTGGCCGAGGGCCGCATGCTGGACGTGCACGCGAACACCTGGCGCTACAACCAATTGATCGCCCAGCAGCGCGCCATCATCGTGGACCGGCGAAACACGTTGCTGCGCAACCCAACCGCGCGGGAGGAGCTGGCCGAGCTGGCGCCCAAGCGCTATAAGGAGCTGGCCGAGACCGAGGGGATCACCGAAGAGCGCCTGGAGACGATCTGCCGGCAGATCATGCTGTATCACCTCGACCGCGGCTGGGCCGACCATCTGGCCTATCTGGCCGACATCCGCGAAAGCATCCATCTGCGGGCGCTGGGCCGGCAGAACCCGCTGGACGAGTTTCACCGGTTGGCGGTCGACGCCTTCGCGTCGCTGGCCGCCGACGCCATCGAGGCGGCCCAGCAGACGTTCGAAACCGCCAACGTCCTCGACGAGGAGCCCGGGCTGGATCTGTCCAAGCTGGCGCGGCCGACGTCGACGTGGACCTACATGGTCAACGACAACCCGCTGTCGGATGACACGCTGTCCACTCTGAGCCTGCCAGGGGTGTTCCGCTGAGCTCGTGCCGATCGCAAGCGCGGCGCAGCCGGGCGCTCGGCGCTCAGTCGCGTTAAGGTCACGGCTCATGGAGCCGGTGCTTCCGCCCAACCGGGTGCTGACGGTGCCCAACGCGCTCAGCGCTGTCCGCCTGGCGCTGATCCCGGTGTTCGCCTATGCGCTGCTGGTCGCCCACGCCAACGGGTGGGCCGTCGGGATTCTGATGTTCAGCGGCGCCTCGGACTGGGCGGACGGCAAGATCGCCCGGCTGCTGGATCAGTCCTCCCGGCTCGGGGTCCTGCTCGACCCGGCCGTCGACCGCCTCTACATGGTGGCCGTGCCCATCGTGCTGGCGTTCAGCGGGATCGTGCCCTGGTGGTTCGTCATCGTGCTGCTCGCGCGCGACGGCCTGTTGGCCGCGACGCTGCCGCTGCTGTGGAGTCGAGGGCTGACGGCGCTGCCGGTGACCTACATCGGCAAGGCCGCGACGTTCGCCCTGATGTCCGGCTTCCCGCTGGTGCTGCTGGGCACCTGGGATGCGCTGTGGAGTCACGTGATCGGGGCCTGCGGATGGGCCTTTTTGATCTGGGGCATGTATGCCTACCTGTGGGCGTTCGTGCAGTATGCGGTGCAGATGACTCTCGTGCTGCGACGGATGCCCAAGGTCGATCGCGGTTCTCGCCCGTCGGCCGCGGCGAAGGTGGCTGACCATGGCTGATAGGGATCCGCTGCTCGGCGGCTATGACCCCAATGCCGGGCACAGCGCGCATGTGGCGTCGCGACCGAAACAGATCCCGGTGCCCTCGCTGCTGCGCGCCCTGCTCTCCGAGCACCTCGATCCCGGTTACGCCGCGGCGGCGGCCAAGCGCGGTGCCGCCGACGCGCCATCCGGTGGGCGCCGGCGGGTGGTCGGCTGGCTCTGGCAGGCGCGGGCGGCGCTGCTGATCGCGACGGTGTTCGCCGCCGCGGTCGCGCAGGCCCGCTCGGTGGCCCCGGGGGTGCGCACCGCCCAGCAACTGCTGTTGGGCAATGTGCGGTCGGCCGAAGGCGCTGCGGCCAAGCTGAACCAGCGCCGCGGCGAGCTGGTGACGCGCGTCGACGACGTTCAGCGCCACGCCCTGGCCGACGACGCCGAGGGGCAGCGGCTGCTGAAACGCCTCGACGCGTTGAGCCTGGCCGCGGCCAGCACGGCGATCATCGGGCCCGGCCTGAAGGTGACCGTCACCGATCCCGGCGCCAGCCCGAACCTTTCCGACGTGTCCAAGCAGCGGGTCAGCGGCAGCCGGCAGATCATCCTGGACCGCGATCTGCAATTGCTGGTCAACTCGTTGTGGGCCAGCGGCGCCGAGGCGATCTCCGTCGGCGGGGTGCGGATCGGGCCGAACGTGACCATCCGGCAGGCCGGCGGCGCGATCCTGGTCGACAACAACCCGACCAGCAGCCCGTACACGGTCCTGGCCATCGGGCCGCCGCGGGCGATGCGCGACGTCTTCGACAGCAGCCCCGGCCTGCAGCGACTGCGGCTGCTGCAGATCTCCTACGGTGTCGTGGTTACGGTGGACGCCGCCGACGGTCTGTCGCTGCCCGCCGGATCGATCCGGGATGTCAAGTTCGCCAAGCAGATTGGGCCACGGTGAGAGAAGTCCTGAACAGCCGCATTCCCCTGTGCGAGACGCGGACGGGAAACCACACATGATCGGTATCGCAGCGCTGGCGATCGGCATCGTGCTCGGCCTCGTCTTTCACCCCGCGGTGCCAGAAGTCGTGCAGCCCTATCTGCCGATCGCGGTGGTCGCGGCGCTGGACGCCGTGTTCGGCGGGTTGCGCGCATACCTGGAACGGATCTTCGACCCGAAGGTCTTCGTGGTTTCGTTCGTGTTCAACGTGTTCGTGGCCGCCCTGATCGTCTATGTCGGTGACCAATTGGGCGTGGGCACCCAACTGTCCACGGCCATCATCGTCGTGCTGGGTATCCGCATCTTCGGCAATGCGGCCGCGCTGCGGCGCAGGCTGTTCGGGGCGTGAGGCATTTGAGGTCGAGGTTGACGTGAGCCGGGATCCGCAAGATCGCGCCGGCGGCCAACGGGCCGCCGGCCAGGGTGGTGACGGTGCGACCCCGGGACAGGGTTCGCCGCGCGGCCGCCACGAACTGGCCGCGAAAGGCCCCCGTCCCGAAATCGGTGCGGTGCACCGCACCGGGTTGTCGGGGATGGTGCGCGGCGGCCGCTCCCGGATGGCGTTCGGGACGCTGGCCGCGATGCTGTGCCTGCTGCTGGGCCTCGCGATCGTCACTCAGGCCCGCCAGACCGAGTCGGGTGACGCGCTGGAGACGGCGCGGCCGGCGGACCTGTTGGTGCTGCTGGATTCGTTGCGGCAGCGCGAAGGCACGCTCAACACCGAGGTGAACGAGCTGCAGAACACCCTGAATTCGCTGCAGGCGTCGGGAAACAACGACCAGGCCGCCATCCAGTCCGCGCAGTCCAGGCTGGCGGCGCTGTCCATTCTGGTGGGGGCGGTCGGTGCCACCGGGCCCGGCGTCACCGTCACGATCGAGGACCCCGGGCCCGGGGTTTCGCCGGAGGCGATGCTCGACGTGATCAACGAGTTGCGCGCCGCCGGCGCCGAGGCGATCGAGGTCAATGACGCACACCAGTCGGTGCGAGTGGGCGTCGACACCTGGGTGGTGGGGACGCCCGGGTCGCTGACCATCGACTCGAAAACGCTGTCGCCGCCGTATTCGATTCTGGCGATTGGCGATCCGCCCACCCTGGCCGCGGCCATGAACATTCCCGGTGGCGCGCAGGACACCGTCAAGCGCGTCGGTGGGCGAATGTCGGTCCAGCAGGCCGACCGGGTGGACGTGACCACCTTGCGGCAACCAAAACCACACCAATACGCTCAGCCGGTCAAGTGAGCATCACCCGAACAGAACAGGATCACTCGTGAGCGATATCCCGCCCGATCTGCGCTACACCGCCGAACACGAATGGGTTCGTCGAAGTGGGGATGACACCGTGCGAGTGGGCATCACCGATTTTGCGCAATCGGCGTTGGGCGATGTGGTTTTCGTTCAGCTGCCCGACGTGGGCACCGAGTTGACCGCGGGCGAATCCTTCGGTGAGGTCGAATCCACCAAATCGGTGTCGGACTTGTATGCGCCCATCTCGGGCAAAGTCTCGGCGGTCAACGCCGATCTGGACGGCAGTCCGCAACTGGTGAACTCCGACCCGTACGGCGCCGGGTGGTTGCTGGACGTCCAGGTGTCCGAGGTCGGCGAATTGGAGTCGACGATTTCTTCGCTGCTCGACGCTGAGGCCTACCGCGGAACGCTCACCGAATGACGATTGCTAATGTCCCTGCAGCCCCGCACCGCCCGGCGGGCGGCGGGGCCAGGGTACGGGGGAATCGGAGTTTCGGTTCGTCAGGTGGTAGGCGCATTGCAGGCCGGTGCGCGGTACCGTCGACACATCGACCTTTGAAGACCTTCGAAGATCTCTGAAAGACATGTGACAGACACTTTGACAGTACGACACGGCAGTAATCGGCATACCGGGCAGACAAACCTGGTGCACAGGCCGGCCGAGCGGCCCGGACAGACAACGCCACAGCAGCCAGTGAGGAGCAGCGCGTGACGGACATGGACTCAGGCAGTCAGCAGGACCAGAATTCGGACGAAGTCACGGTAGAGACGACTTCGGTCTTCCGTGCGGACTTCCTCAACGAATTGGACGCGCCCGCGCAGGCGGGAACCGAGAGCGCGGTATCCGGAGTCGAAGGGCTCCCGGCGGGCTCGGCGTTGCTGGTCGTCAAGCGGGGACCGAATGCCGGTTCGCGATTCCTGCTGGATCAGGCCACCACGTCGGCCGGACGGCACCCCGACAGCGACATTTTTCTCGACGACGTGACCGTCAGCCGCCGGCACGCCGAATTCAGGTTGGAAAACAACGAATTCAGCGTGGTCGACGTTGGTAGTCTCAACGGCACTTACGTCAACCGTGAGCCCGTGGACTCGGCGGTGCTTGCCAATGGCGACGAGGTGCAGATCGGCAAGTTCCGCTTGGTGTTCCTCACCGGACCCAAGCAGGGTGAGGATGGAGGATCTTCGGGCTAGTGAGCGCACCCGATAGCTCGGCACTGGCCGGGATGTCGATCGGGGCGGTCTTGGAGTTGCTGAGGCCGGACTTCCCCGATGTCACCATCTCCAAAATCCGCTTCCTGGAGGCCGAGGGGCTGGTGACGCCGCAGCGGGCCGCGTCGGGGTATCGAAGGTTCACCGCTTATGACTGCGCGCGGTTGCGGTTCATCCTTACCGCGCAGCGTGATCACTATCTGCCACTGAAGGTCATCAGGGCGCAACTGGACGCCCAGCCCGACGGCGAGCTGCCGCCCGTCAAATCGTCGTATTCGGTCCCGCGACTGGTGTCGGTGGCGGGAACCGGGGACGGCGCCGGCGCTGAGGCGCGCTCGGACACTTCGGCGGTGGCCCCCACCCACGTCCGGTTGAGCCGCGAAGAGCTGCTGGCGCGCGCGGGCGTGGACGACGAGCTGCTGACCTCGCTTCTCAAAGCGGGAGTCATCACCACCGGGCCCGCCGGGTTTTTCGACGAGCACGTCGTGGTCATCCTGCAATGCGCCCGGGCGCTGTCGGACTACGGTGTCGAGCCGCGGCACTTGCGGGCGTTCCGCTCGGCCGCCGATCGGCAGTCGGACCTGATCGCCCAAATCGCCGGGCCGGTAGTCAAAGCCGGCAAGGCCGGCGCCCGCGACCGCGCCGACGATTTGGCGCGCGAGGTCGCCGCACTCGCCATCACGTTGCACACGTCGTTGATCAAATCCGCCGTTCGCGACGTTCTGGATCGGTGAGGACTAGACTTCGGTCGACAGCTTGGTTTTCGGCAGTAGGGCGGATTTTTGACCTCGCCGTCCTGGCGAGTAACCAATCTAACCGGCGCCACAATGCGGAGGGCAGACACAAATGGGTGAAGTTCGTGTTGTCGGCATTCGCGTAGAGCAGCCGCAGAACCAGCCGGTGTTGTTACTGCGCGAAACCAACGGTGACCGTTACCTTCCGATCTGGATCGGTCAGTCGGAGGCCGCCGCCATCGCCCTCGAGCAGCAAGGCGTCGAGCCCCCGCGCCCGTTGACGCACGATTTGATCAGGGATGTCATTGCCGCCCTTGGGCATTCGCTCAAAGAGGTGCGGATCGTCGATCTGCAGGAGGGCACTTTCTACGCCGACCTGGTGTTCGACCGCAACATCACCGTGTCGGCCCGCCCCTCGGACTCGGTGGCGATCGCGCTGCGCGTCGGCGTGCCCATCTACGTCGAGGAAGGCGTGCTTGCCCAGGCCGGCCTGCTGATTCCGGACGAGAGCGACGAGGAAGGCGGCACCGCCGTTCGGGAGGACGAGGTGGAGAAGTTCAAGGAATTTCTCGACAGCGTCTCGCCCGACGATTTCAAGGCCACCTAAACGTGTTACCAGCGCTTTGGGATCGGGGAGCCGGCTGGTTTAACCTGGATGGCGACATCACGGATGCGTCTCAAACAGCACCGTGATCTCGACACGCTGGCGGATAGCTCGCCGAGTTGGCCCCGCGGCGGCCATACTTTGATCGCGACTACAGGCGCGGTGGCTATCTACAGGGCGTAAGCTCTACTAGCACTCGGGCTTGAGCAACCGTGGCTGCGATGCAGCCTTCAGACGCAGCCAACGACGAGAGCGCGATCGCGGAGAGGAACCACCGTGAGCGAGCAGCCACGCCAAGAGCAGCTCAACCTAGCGGACAGCCCGGCGCCCAGTGACCGCAGCGTCACCGTAGCCAGCGCACCCGTACAGCCCGGCCTGTTCCCGGACGACTCCGTGCCCGACGAGCTGGTCGGATACCGCGGTCCGAGCGCCTGCCAGATCGCCGGCATCACCTACCGCCAGCTGGACTACTGGGCCCGCACCTCACTGGTGGTCCCGTCGATCCGCAGCGCGGCGGGCTCGGGCAGCCAGCGCCTCTACTCGTTCAAGGACATCCTGGTCCTCAAGATCGTCAAGCGGTTGCTGGACACCGGGATCTCGTTGCACAACATCCGCGTCGCCGTCGATCACCTGCGCCAGCGCGGCGTCCAGGACCTGGCCAACATCACCCTGTTCTCCGATGGCACCACCGTTTACGAGTGCACCTCGGCCGAAGAGGTCGTCGACCTGCTGCAGGGCGGGCAGGGCGTCTTCGGCATCGCCGTGTCCGGCGCCATGCGCGAGCTGACCGGCGTCATCGCGGACTTCCCCGGCGAGCGGGCCGACGGCGGCGAATCGATCGCCGAGCCCGAGGACGAGCTGGCGTCCCGGCGCAAGCACCGCGACCGCAAGATCGGTTGACGGCGCACCGCGCCACGCGCGACGCCGCGCTTCGCGCGGCCGAGTAAACTGGGCGGCGCATCGCATTCGTGCGGGAGAGTTTCGTGGCTGCCAGTCACGGACGCCGAAGGAGCAACACCTCTCCGTCAACCTCTCAGGCACCCGGACCGCGCGACATCATGATGCCTCTGGAAAGCGGCGTGGACCGGTGGGTCCGCACCCGCCGATGGGGAAAGGCGCTCAGCAGCACCGGGCGCCGAATCTCTCAGGCGCCCGGCGATGGGTGAAGACAGAGGGAGAGGGCCGTTAGTCCTCTGCCCCGATCCGTCTTCGCCCGCCCACACAGGAGTTCCAGTGTCCGATCAAGTCACCTTCGCAGCTCGGCACATCGGCCCGGACAGCCAGGCCGTCGCGGCCATGCTCGCCGTCATCGGTGTCGACTCGCTGGACGAACTGGCCGCCAAGGCGGTTCCGGCCGGCATCCTGGACCCGCGCGGCGACGGCGGCGTCGCACCCGGTCTGGACCAACTGCCGCCGGCGGCCACCGAGACCGAGGCGCTGACCGAGTTGCGGTCGCTGGCCGAGGCCAACACGGTCGCCGTGTCCATGATCGGACAGGGCTACTACGACACGCTCACGCCGCCGGTATTGCTGCGCAACATCCTGGAAAACCCGGCCTGGTACACCGCCTACACGCCATATCAGCCGGAGATCAGCCAGGGCCGCCTCGAGGCGCTGCTGAATTTTCAGACGATGGTCGCCGACCTCACCGGCCTCGAGGTCGCCAACGCCTCGATGCTGGACGAGGGCACCGCGGCGGCGGAGGCGATGACACTGATGCATCGGGCGGCTCGCGGCAAGGCGAACCGCCTGGCCGTGGACGCCGACGTGTTCGGCCAGACCGCGGCCATCGTGGCCACCCGCGCCAAGCCGCTGGGCATCGAGGTCGTGACCGCCGACCTGCGTGACGGCCTGCCCGACGGCGACTTCTTCGGCGTCATCGCCCAGCTGCCGGGGGCCGACGGCCGCGTCACCGACTGGTCGGCCCTCGTCGAGCAGGCCCACGAGCGCGGCGCTTTGATCGCCATCGGCGCCGACCTGCTCGCCTGCACGCTGGTCACCCCGCCCGGTGAGATCGGCGCCGACGTCGCCTTCGGCAGCACCCAAAGATTCGGCGTGCCAATGGGATTCGGGGGACCACACGCCGGCTACCTGGCGGTGCACGCCAACCACGCGCGTCAGCTGCCGGGCCGGCTGGTCGGGGTGTCGCTGGATGCCGACGGTTCGCCCGCCTACCGGCTGGCGCTGCAGACGCGCGAACAGCACATCCGCCGCGACAAGGCGACCAGCAATATCTGTACGGCGCAGGTGCTGCTGGCGGTGATGGCCGCGATGTACGCCAGCTACCACGGCGCCGAGGGGCTGACGGCGATCGCGCGCCGCGTCCACGGCCACGCGGGGGCGATCGCCGCCGCCCTCGGCGATGCGCTGGTGCACGACAAGTACTTCGACACCGTGCTGGCCAGGGTGCCCGGGCGCGCCGCCGAGGTGATCGCCGCGGCCAAGGCCAAGGGCATCAACCTGTGGCGGGTCGACGACGACCACGTGTCGGTGGCCTGCGACGAGGCCACCACCGACGAGCACGTCGCCGCCGTGCTCGAGGCCTTCGGGGTGGAACCCGCCGGGCAGGCGGGAGCCGAGGCCGGCATCATCACCCGCACATCGGAGTTCCTCACCCACCCCGCCTTCACCGAGTACCGCACCGAGACGGCGATGATGCGCTACCTGCGCGCGCTGGCCGACAAGGATATCGCGTTGGACCGCAGCATGATTCCGCTCGGGTCGTGCACCATGAAGCTGAACGCCGCCGCGGAGATGGAGCCCATCACCTGGCCGGAATTCGCCCGCCAGCATCCCTTCGCGCCGGCATCCGACACCCCCGGGCTGCGCCGCCTGATCGCCGACCTGGAGAGCTGGCTGGTGCAGATCACCGGCTACGATGCCGTCTCGCTGCAGCCCAACGCCGGGTCGCAGGGCGAGTACGCCGGCCTGCTGGCCATTCACGATTACCACGCCAGCCGCGGGGAACCGCATCGCGACATCTGCCTCATCCCGTCCAGCGCGCACGGCACCAACGCGGCCTCGGCGGCCCTGGCCGGGATGCGGGTTGTGGTGGTGGCCTGCCACACCAACGGCGACGTGGATCTCGACGACCTGCGCGCCAAGGTCGGCGAGCACCGCGACCGGCTGTCCACGCTGATGATCACCTATCCGTCCACGCACGGCGTGTACGAGCACGACATCGCCGAGATCTGCGCCGCGGTGCACGACGCCGGCGGCCAGGTGTACGTCGACGGCGCCAATCTCAACGCGCTGGTCGGGTTAGCCCGGCCGGGCAAGTTCGGCGGCGACGTCAGCCACCTGAACCTGCACAAGACGTTCTGCATCCCGCACGGCGGCGGGGGACCCGGCGTGGGGCCGGTGGCGGTGCGCGCGCACCTGGCGCCGTTCCTGCCCGGCCATCCGTACGCCCCCGAACTACCCCAGGGCCACCCGGTGTCCGCGGCGCCCTACGGGTCGGCCTCGATCCTGCCGATCAGCTGGGCCTACATCAGGATGATGGGCGCCGAGGGGCTGCGCGCCGCCTCGCTGACCGCGATCACCTCGGCCAACTACATCGCCCGGCGACTCGACGAGTACTTCCCGGTGCTCTACACCGGCGAGAACGGCATGGTCGCTCACGAGTGCATCCTGGACCTGCGGGGCATCACCAAGTCCACCGGAGTCACCGTCGACGACGTGGCAAAGCGCTTGGCGGACTACGGGTTTCACGCACCGACCATGAGCTTCCCGGTGGCCGGCACGCTGATGGTGGAGCCCACCGAGAGCGAGAGCCTGACCGAGGTCGACGCGTTCTGTGACGCGATGATCGCCATCCGCGCCGAGATCGACCGGGTGGGCGCGGGGGAGTGGCCTGTTGAGGACAACCCGCTGCGCGGTGCACCCCACACGGCCGAGTGCCTGGTGGTCAGTGAGTGGGACCACCCGTACACCCGGGAGCAGGCCGCCTACCCGCTGGGCAAGGAGTTCCGGCCCAAGGTGTGGCCGCCGGTGCGTCGCATCGACGGCGCCTACGGCGACCGCAATCTGGTCTGCTCGTGCCCGCCGGTGGAGGCGTTCGCCTGACGGTCCGGCCGGCCCTCAGCCGGGTGTCGTCGCCGGCGCCTGCACCACCAACGGCACCAGATACCGGCGGGCGAAATCGCGGGCCTGGCTCAGGTTGTAGATCGGGATGGTCGATTGCGGCGTCTTGATCAGCGAGATGATCAGCCGCCCGATCATCTCGCCGACGATCTCGGTGTCGAGATCGGCCGCCAGCTCGCCGCGCTCCTGCCAGCGGCGAAGCCACGCGGCGATGTAGCCGCGGGTCATGGCGATCAGGTTCTCATCGGTCAGGTAGGCGGTCAGCTCCCCGGCGGCGGGTGATTCGCGGATGCTTCGGGTCAGCAGCTTGGGCGCCGAGGCTTCGTGAACGAAGGCGGCGAAGACTTCGGCGATCCCTTCTTGCGGTGTCGACGCCCGGCCGGCGACCTCGGAGACCAGCGTGCTGAGCCGTAGCGACTCGTCCATGATGGTCAGCCGCACCAGGTTTCGCTTGTGCCGGAACCGGCGGTAGACCGTGGCGACGCCGAC
Organism: Mycobacterium colombiense; assembly: GCF_003284975.1. GTDB lineage: Bacteria > Actinomycetota > Actinomycetes > Mycobacteriales > Mycobacteriaceae > Mycobacterium > Mycobacterium europaeum_A. Next base: position 16,815 of record NZ_QMEU01000026.1, on the reverse strand, counting down.
ACCGGCGGTGTTGGCGATGTCCTGCATGGTGGTGTTGGAAAATCCGCGCTCGGTAAAACAGGTGCGCGCCGCGGTGACGATGGTGCGCGCGGTCGGATCGAGGGTGGCCAGGCCGTCGGACACCAAGCCGAGCAGCATCGCGGGGTCTACCATCTGGCCTCCAGCCGATCGGGGTGTCACGACGATTGTGCGCTATGGGACGCCCGCGTCGGCGTCGCCGGGCGCTTCGGCGACCTAGGGTGCCGAATCAGGCCGGTCGGGCGCGGCGAAGGAATCCAGCAGCACCGAGCGATAGCGGTCGCGGAGCCGCTCGTACTGGTAGCGGTTGTAGGCCAACGGCTCCAGGGCGAGCCGGCGCGGCAACCATCGCCAGCCCAGCTGCAACGCGGCAACATAGACGGCGAACTCGAATTGCTCGCGCGCACTCCGCCGCACGCCCAGCAGTTCGCGCATGGTCGGATGGGCGACCGCGGCGGAACACACGACCATCGGCCGCGACGCCAGCGCCGTCATCACCGGCCAGACCAGTCGCAGCACTGGCCGAACTTGTTTGGGTACCAACAACTTCGGGATGGGCGGCGCGACGAAACTGCGCTTGGCGAATTGCAGGAATTCGTTGTCCGCCAGGTCTTTCGAGGCGACGGAGTCGTAGTACTCGAGCATGTCGTGCAGCGTCGCCGGCAGCTTCGCCTGCTTGCTGGGCAATTCCAGGAACTGCACCTCGCCCCGCAGCGTCTGGTAGACGACCTCCTTCTCGGCCGCGGTGAGCCGGCGACCGCACACCCGCAGATAGGCCTGATACAGCAGGTTGAGGCCGCTCACCGCCACCCAGATCCATACGTCGGGATTCAGTGCGCTGTAGCGGGTGTCGCTGAACGAGTCCTTGCCGGCGCCCCGCACGTCTCGATGCAATCGCTTCAGGTCGGCCCGCGACGTCCGCGCGTCCGCACTATCGCCGAAGGTCGCCAGGGCGGTGAACGCGAAACTGCGGATGCCGCGGTCGGTGAAGTTGTCCGCGAACCGGCCGCTGCGGTCCACCGCCGCCGCGATTTCGCGGTGCGCCACCTGGTCGAGGGCCAGGCGGCCGAACGCCGCCGCCAACGGCGAGCCCGCGAACCACCGCACGTCGTCCGCCAATTCCCGTTGCGTCGCATCCGGTTTCGACGCCGCGCCGGGCATGCTGTCATGGAAACTCGCCGTCGTCGTCATGCCGGTCCTCCTTAGCCGGGTCGGGTCACACCACCGTCGCGCCGATCCGGTGACGCAATCGCATGTCCCACACCACCGCATGTACGCCGAGGCGCACCAGGAACCGCGGGGTGAACAGGTCCAGTAGCCCGAAGATGCGCTGCCAGCGGTCGAATCGGCGTTGCTGCGCGTCCGACCAGGCGAACCCGAGCTTGTCGCGCAGCTGCGGGGGCAGGTAGCCAAGGGTCATGAAGAGGTTCCATCCGCCGAACAGCGCCGGGATGGGTGTGGGCAGGAAATCGAGGCGCGCGATGCCGGTCAGATAGCTGCGCATCCGGTCGTCGAAGTCGAGCCGATCGAGTTGGTCATGCCAATAGCGGGCGGCCGCGTCCAGGTCGGCGGGCCACATGTCGCGCGGCACCTGCAGCGTGGTGGCGAACACCGATGCGGCCCGGTGCACCGCCTCGGGGTCTCGCCGCGAGCGGCCGCCCCGCAGCTTGCGGGTGTCCTCAAAGACCGCGGCCATGCAGGACGCCACCCAGAGCTGCAGCGCGGGGTCAAAGGCGTTGTAGCGCACCGGGCTTTGCGGCCCGGAGCGCACCTGGATGTGCGCGGCGTTGACCGCGTCCCGATAAACCTTGCGGTCGTTGGCATTTCCGGCGATCGCCACCGCAATGTAGGTGAAGGTGGTTCGGGCCCTTTTGAAGGGATGCTTGTACAGGTTGCCGCTGTCGACCTTGCTCTCCATCACCCCATAGGCCACACCCGGATTCGCCAGTTGCATCACGACGTTCGCCGCACCGTAGGCCGGGGACAGCCAGGGCGACATTTCCTCGGCCAGAAACGCGGTGTCGAGGGAATCGGTGTCCGCCCGCCGGGCACCCCGATCCGGCGGCACCGCCGCGTCCTCCGGGCCGGTGGGCAGGGGATGGGCCATGCTGTGCCTTCCTGACTTAACTGATAGCTCAGACGGATTCGAACGCCGGCTCGCCGCGGTGCGCCGCGGGGTAGCGGACCCTGGCGGGCAGCGCGCGGTCCAATGCCCGCACCGCGACCAGTGTCCGCGAGATGCGCCGGCGTCAGCGCCGGGCCGGCTGGTGCGGCGGCCATCTTCGACTAGTCTCCCTCAGCCCACGCCTGATAGAAATCAAGGCGGATTCTATCGTGGAGTCTGGCACAGACCGCCGTCGTTGGACAGGGGCGGCGACGGATTCATTCGGTATCGGCGCGAACGCGGGCTCTGATAACGCAGCGACCGCGATCTTCGTTTTCGCATCCGCCGGCGACAGGCGGCATCCAGCCCTATCAGGCGATAGGTTGCCGCGCCGGCTCTCCCTCGCCGCATCGGCTACGCGCTGGGTGGGCCGGGCCGGTCAGCGCCGTCAGCTCAGAAAGTTGTTGACCGCCGACGCGAGGTCGGGGGTCGCCGACGTCGCGAGGTTCTGGTAGCTGCCGCCGCTGAGTTGGGCGACCGCTTCCCAGGTCGCGCGGTCCGGGTCGGCCCCGAAATCGATGACGTTCACCGCGATGGGCTTGGCCGGATCGGCACTCTTGCGGATGAAGTCCTGTAGCCCCGGCCCGTCCAGCGTCTGGTCGGTGTGTGGCCCCGCGGTGATCAATAGAATCGAATTATTCTGGCCCGCATGATAATTGGCCTGCATGTCCTGGTAGAGCATCCGCAGGGTGGTGAATGAGACCGCGCCACCGCCCGACGAGTACTGCTTGTCCAGCGCGGCGGCCAGCGCGGCCGAACGCGGCTGGCCGCTGGAGGGATTGACGGGGTCGGACAACGGGCCGCTGGCCACCTCCGAACGGCCCTCGTGGCCGTCGAACGTCCACAGGCCCACCACCGCGGACGCGGGCAGCGCCTTGATCCTGTCCTGCAGCGCCCCGACCACGTTGGCCAGCCGGGTTTTTCCGCCTTCCTGACCGGGCATCGACTGGTCGAGCATGATGGTCGTGGCCTGTCCGCTCGACGGGCTGGCCATCGCCTCGGCGAGGGTGGCGCGCATCGCGTCGTCGCCAACTGACAGCGCCGCGGGCAGCGACGGGAAATTGGTGACCGGGCTGCTCGGCGGTTTCACCCCGTTGACGCGGAAGCCGGCCTTGGCCAACTTGGCCTGCTGGTCGGACTTGTGCATGAATCGCGAGAACTCGCTGGCCGCCGAGGCCTGTTCGCGGGTGAGCCATGAGCCGCTGAGCAGAACGGTGGGGTAGTCGGCAACCGCCGCGGACCCGGGCGGCAGCCAGAAGGCCAACGCGCCCTTGGCGTCTGGCAACGATTGCCCGCGCTGGAACAGTTGCTGTTCGGTGGTGACCACCGCGTGCACCGGCGCGGTCGCGGCGTCACCGGGCTTCAGCAGGGTATTCATCGCCTCGGTCAGCGAGTTGTCGGCCAGCTTGGGTTGCGCGCTCAACAGGCTGCGCACCGCGCCGGTGCCCTGCGTCACCGGTGCGCCGGGCGGCACCGACGCGGCCGCCACCGCCTCGCCGGCCAGAAACGAGGCGTCCGCATTGCCGTTCATCGGTAGCGCCAGGCGCAGCGAGCCCCATCCCGGTAGATTCAACCCCGCCAACGCATTCGGATTGGTTTGCAGCCCGGGCAGCGCCGCCCAGTTCTGGTTCGCCAGGGCCGGCGCGAGTTGGGGACGGATGGCCAGCACCACCGGCGAGGTGGCCAGCGAATGGCTCTCGGTGACGGTCTTTTGCGCCGTGGCGCCGGCGAGACGCGCGGCGGAGAGCGAACTGCCCGGAATCCACAGCGCCGGCTGGCCGCCCAGTTCCGCGGGCCACTTGCCGATGAAACCGTTCAGCACGGCGTCGGAGTTGGCCGGCTTGACGCTCACCACCATGCAGCGGTCACCGATCGGCCCGGCGGACTTGTTGTAGCTCTCCGCGAATTGCCCGATGGCATCGGCGATGGACGGATCGGCCACGACGGGCACCGTCTCCTGGCCCCCGACGCAGCCGCCGGCCGCCTTGTGTGAACGCTTTGACAACGCGTCACCGAAGAAGCTCCACAGGATGACCGATCCCACCACCACCACGACCGCGATAAGCGCCACGATCACGCCGATGCTGACGCCGCGACGGCCAGCCTCGCTGCGGTGACCGCCCCGCCAATCGCCGAGCCCGCGATGCCCGCCCCGGAAGAGCGACGGCGATGCGGCCGCCGGCTCAGGCTTCGACGGGGCCGCCTGCCGTGACGGGAATTCCGGGTAGTCGTCGGCGGCGCCGGCTACGAAGGCATCATCGGCCGGATAGGCGTCGTCGGGATGGTCACCCTCGTCGGCATAGTCACCCTCGTCGGCGTAGTCATCGTCGTCCGAGTACAGGTCGGCTCCCGAATCCGCGCCGGCATCCCGGCGGTGATCTCCTGCCTCTAGCCCTCGAGACGGCTCGTCGACGGCGTCGTCGCGAGATGGCTCGTCGAGGGAGTCGTCAGGGTCGGGCGCACTGTGCCTACCCATAGCAGTGCCCTCGGCCTTTCCGTCGATCCATCGTTAACTCGGCGCCGATCTTAGTCATCGGCGGCGCTATGCCACGTTTCGAACCGGAACTGAGCGGGGGCTCAATTCTGCGGGCCGGCTGCCTTGGCTTCCCGCCGACGGCGATGCAGGATCGGCTCGGTGTAGCCGTTGGGCTGCTGCGTTCCGGTCAGGATCAGGTCCTGGGCGGCGAGGAAGGCCAGGCTGTCGTCGAAGTTGGGCGCCATCGGCTTGTAGGCCGCGTCCTTGGCGTTCTGCTCGTCGACCAGCGGGGCCATCCGCTCCAGGCTGGCCCGCACGTCCTCCTCGGTGATCACGCCGTGGCGCAGCCAGTTGGCCAGCAGCTGGCTCGAAATCCGCAGCGTGGCACGGTCTTCCATGAGCGCCACGTCGTGGATGTCGGGCACCTTGGAGCAGCCGACGCCCTGAGCCACCCAGCGCACCACGTAGCCCAGGATGGACTGGCAGTTGTTGTCGACCTCTTCGCGGATCTCCTCGGAGGCCCAGGCCAGTTCCTTGGCCAGCGGGATGGTCAGCAACTCCTCGATCTTGGTGCGCTTCTTGCCGGCGAGTTCCTCCTGCACGGCGCCGACGTCGACGTAGTGGTAGTGCATCGCGTGCAGGGTGGCCGCCGTCGGCGAGGGCACCCAGGCGGTGGTCGCGCCCGCTTTGGGCTGGCCGATCTTCTGTTCGACCATGTCGGCCATCAGTTCGGTCATCGCCCACATGCCCTTACCGATCTGAGCCTTACCCTTGAAGCCGGCCGCCAGCCCGATGTCGACGTTGGCGTCCTCGTAGGCCTTGATCCACGCGGTGCTCTTCATCGCGCCCTTGCGGATCATCGGGCCGGCCTCCATGGAGGTGTGGATCTCGTCGCCGGTGCGGTCCAGGAAGCCCGTGTTGATGAACACGACCCGGTCGGCCGCGGCCTTGATGCAGGCCTTGAGGTTGACGGTGGTGCGCCGTTCCTCGTCCATGATGCCGACCTTCAGGGTGCCCTGGGGCAGGCCGAGGACGTCTTCGACGCGGCTGAACAGCTCGCAGGTGAACGCGACCTCGTCGGGTCCGTGCATCTTGGGCTTGACGATGTAGATGGACCCGGTGCGGCTGTTTTGTAGCGGACCGTTCACCCCGTCGTTGTCCGAGCCGGTCTTGAGCCCGTGGATCGCGGTCAGCCCGGTGAACAGCGCATCCATGATGCCCTCGAACACCTCGTTGCCCTCACCGTCGACGATCGCGTCGTTGGTCATCAGGTGACCCACGTTGCGCACGAACAGCAGGCTGCGGCCGGGCAGGGTCAGCTCGCCCTCGCCGTCGGGTGTCTTGTAGGTGCGGTCCTCGTTGAGCACCCGGGTGAAGGTCTTGCCGTCCTTGTCGACCTCTTCGGACAGATCGCCCCTGTTCAGCCCGAGCCAGTTGCGGTAGCCGAGCACCTTGTCGTCGGCGTCGACGGCGGCCACCGAGTCCTCGAAGTCCATGATCGTGGTGATGGCCGATTCCAGGACCACGTCCTTGATGCCGGCCGAGTCGGTCTTGCCGATCGGCGATTCCGGATCGATCAGAATCTCGATGTGCAGGCCGTGATTGACCAGCAGGACCGACCAGCTGGGGGAGCCGAGGTCGCCGGTGTAGCCGGCGAACTTCTCCGGGCTGGCCAGGCCGACGGAGCCGTCGGCGGTCGCGATCTTGAGCTGGCCGTCCTCGACGGACAGGCCCGTCGCGTCGGCCCACGACCCGGATTCCAGCGGCACCGCTTCGTCGAGGAACTTGCGGGCGTAGGCGATCACCTTGTCGCCGCGGACCTTGTTGTAGCTCGACCCCTTTTCGGCGCCGTCGTCTTCCGGGATGACGTCGGTGCCGTACAGCGCGTCGTACAGCGAGCCCCACCGGGCGTTGGCGGCGTTCAGCGCGAAGCGTGCGTTCAGCACCGGCACCACCAGCTGCGGGCCGGCGGTCGTGGTGATCTCGTCGTCGACGCCGGAGGTCGTGATGGTGAAGTCCGCGGGTTCGGGCAGCAGATAACCGATTTCGATGAGGAACTGACGGTACTCGTCGATGTCGAGCGGCGCGATGACGCGGCTCCGGTGCCACTTGTCGATCTGGGCCTGCAACTCGTCGCGGCGCTTCAGCAGGTCCTGGTTCTTCGGGGTGAGGTCGGTCACGACCTTGTCGACACCCGCCCAAAAGCTGTCCGGATCGATGTCGGTGCCGGGCAGCGCCTCGTTGTTCACGAAGTCGTACAGCACTCGGGCGACGCGCAGGTTCCCCGCCGACACGCGATCAGTCATGATTCTCCTCCGTCGTGGGCCGCACTGGACCGTCCATGGGCCGTCCATGGGCCGGACAGGCCCAGATTGGCAATGTCATAAGCCTACCGAGCGCAGCGCGGTGAGCGTTATTCGCCCGACCCGGCAGGCGCAGGTCAGGCCACGCTGACAGCCCCAAGAACGACGCTGCGGCGAGCACCGGGATCCGTGTCCAGCAACGCATGTTCCGCGCGCCCGCGGTTGCCCGCCCTCCAGCACTTTCTTAACTGGTAGCCGTGAAGATCATACGGGCTGCGCGCAGTCGCTCCGGCCGGCCAGTGCGCTACGCCTCGCGCATGGTCCCGACCAGGTCTTCCACCAGGTCTTCCATCGCCACCATGGCGACCACGGCGCCGGTCTCGCCGGTGACCAACGCCAGATGGCTGTTGCTGCGGCGCATCCGGGACAGCGCGTCGGCCAGCGGCAGTGACCGGGACAGCCGCGGCAGCGGCCGCACCATCGCCAGATCGATCACCGTCCGCGGATCGTCGTCGAGCGTCAGCACGTCCTTGATGTGCAGATATCCAACGAACACGCCGCTGACGCTGGCCACCGGGAACCTGGAATAGCCGGTTTGGGCCAGCGCCTGCTCGACCGCCCCGACCGTCGGCCCCGAGCCCGCCGCGGCCACCGGAACCGCGTGCACCGCGGCGAGGGGGACCGCCACGTCACCGACCACGCGGTGGCGAATTTGCAGCGCCCGGGTCAGCCGGGTGCGTTCCTCGCGGTCCAGCAAGCCCTCGGACTCGGACTCGGCGATCATCTCGCTGAGCTCGACGGGTGAGACTGTGATCTCCAGCTCGTCCTTGGGTTCGACGCCGAACGCGCGCACCACCACGTTGGCGCACTTGTTGTAGAACACGATGAAGGGGCGGGCGGCCCGCACGTAGGCCAGGTACGGCGGGACGAGCAGCATCGCGGTGCGCTCCGGGCCGGCCAGTGCGATGTTCTTCGGCACCATTTCGCCCAGCAACACGTGCAGGGTCACCACGATCGCCAGCGCGATCGCGAACGACAGCGTGTGCAGCAGCGCCGGGTGAATTCCGGTGAGCCCCAGCGTCGTTCGCAGCAGATTGGACACCGCCGACTCCCCGATCCGCCCGAGCAGCAGCGACGCGGCCGTGACGCCCAACTGGGCCCCGGCCAGCATCGACGGCAGCTGCTCCCCGGCGCGGATCACCGTGACCGCGGCCGCTTTGCCCTGCTCGGCCAGCGCCTCGAGGCGGTCGCGGCGCGCCGAGATCAGCGAGAACTCCGCGCCGACGAAGAACGCGTTCACGCCGATCAGCAGGCAGGCCAGCAGCAGGCCCATGGTGTCGCTCATCGGCGCCCCCCGGCGGCGGGGATCTCGCCGTGATTGCTCAGTTCGATCAGCTCCAGCAGGTCGATCCGGCGGCCGTCCATCCGGATGACCGTCGCCTGCCAGCGGGTCACCGCGTCCAACAGGCCGTCGGCGTCCAGTGCGGGCAGCTTGACCGTGTCGCCGGCCACCGGGATGTGACCGATCTCGCGCAGCACCAGGCCGCCGATGGTCTCGTAGGGGCCCTCCGGCGCTCGGAAACCGATCGCGGTGGCCACCTCGTCGATGCGCAGCAGGCCCGAGACCCGCCAGCCACTGCCGGCGGGCACCACGTCCGGGGTGGCATCGTCGTGCTCGTCGCGGACGTCGCCGACGATCTCTTCGATCAGGTCCTCGACGGTCACCATGCCGGCGGTGCCGCCGTACTCGTCGACGACCAGCGCGGTCTGCAGGCTGTTGGCCCGGATCTCGGCCATCACCGCGTCGCCGTCCAGGGTGGACGGCACCTTCGGAACGGGTTGGGCCACCGTGATCAGCCGGGTGCGGCCCCGTTCGGTGCGCGGGATGGCGAACACCTGCTTGACGTGCACGATGCCGACCGTCTCGTCGAGGTCACCATCGACGATGGGGAAGCGGGAGAAGCCGGACTCGGCGGCCGCGGTCACCAGGTCGGCGACGGTGTCGTCGGTCTGCAGCGCCACGATCTTGGAGCGGGGCGTCATCAGCTCCTCGGCGCTGAGCGTGCCGAACTGCAGCGATCGGCGCACCAAGGCGGCCGTGGCGGCGTCCAGCGCGCCGCTGCGCGCCGACGAACGCACCAGCGACAGCAGCTCCTGCGGGGAGCGAGCCGACCGCAACTCCTCGGCGGGTTCGACGCCCAGCCGGCGCACGATCCAGTTGGCCGCGCCGTTGGTCAGGCGGATCGCCGGGGTCAGCAGCAGCGAGAACACCAACTGGGCGCTGACGACCGCGCGCGCCGTGGACAGCGGCCGGGCCACCGCGAGGTACTTGGGGACGAGCTCGCCGAACACCATCGACACCGAGGTCACGATCACCAGCACAACAAAAGCCATGATCGCGTCGCCGACCTTGTCGGGTATGCCGACGGCATCCAGCCACGGGTGCGGCAGGTCGTCCACCATCGGATCGGTCAGGTAACCGGCCGCCAGGGTGGTGACCGAGATGCCCAACTGGGCGCCGGACAGTTGGAACGACAGCCGGTGGTGGGCGCGGCGGATCCAACGGTCCCGCCGACCACCGCCGCGGGCGTTGGCCTCCACCGCGCTGCGGTCGAGGGTGGTCAGCGAGAACTCCGCGGCGACGAAGACGGCGTTGCCGAAGATGAGCACCGCGATCGCCACAACGCTGATCACGGTGACGGTGACGTTCATGACTTACGCCGCCCCGACGCGAGAACGCCGATCAGGAGAAAAGGCGCCGGGGGAGGCTCCGCATCGGGCGATTCGTCGGACCGCCCGTGCGCCCGCAAGCCGATGGCCTGCCCGGGTGCCTGCGGCACGTCGATCCTTTCGCTGCCAGATGGCGAGGCGGTCGCGGTTGCTTCCGTCTTTGCTGTCTTATGCTAGCCCGGGCCGCCGCCGCACGGCGCCGCCCAGCGCGGGCAGCCGACCGCATCGGCTCATCGGCCCGGCCCAACTATGGTTTGGCTAACCTTACCCGGTAGGCTCTGCGCACTATGTCCGACGCTCAGACGCCGTCCATTCACGTCCTGCCGCGCGAACGCTTCGACATCCCCGACGACGTGGCTCGTATCCCCCGCCCACCGGTTCCCACGCTGGAGCCGCCCTTCGCCATGCGCGTGGCGCACCTCGAGGACGCGGACATGGTGACCGAGTGGATGAATCGTCCGCATCTGGCGCAGGCCTGGGAATACGACTGGCCGGCGCCCCGGTGGCGCCAGCACCTGAGCGCCCAGCTGGACGGAACGTATTCCCTGCCGTTGCTCGGCAGCATCCGGGGCAGGGATTGCGCCTACCTCGAACTGTATTGGGGCGCAAAGGATCTTATCTCGCGCCACTACGACGCCGAGCCGTACGACCTGGGGCTACACGCCGCGATCGCGGACCTGAAGCTGGTGAACCGCGGCCTAGGCCCGATGCTGTTGCCCCGGATAGTGGCCAGCGTCTTCGCGCTGGAGCCTCGGTGCCGGCGGGTCATGTTCGACCCCGATCACCGCAACACCGCCGCGCGCCGGCTGTGCGAGTACGCGGGATGCAAGTTCCTCGGCGAGCACGACACGACCAACCGGCGCATGGCGCTCTACGCGCTGGAAGCCCCGATCACCGACTCGTAGCCGCGGTAATCGGGCGTCATCGCGGCGGCCACCAACTCCCACAACACCTCGTCGGTGCCGCCACCGACCCGGGCCAGCTTCATGTCGCGCCACCACGCCCCCAGCGGCGTCTCATCGACGAGATATCCCGAGCCGCCGAAGATGTGCATGCACTCCGACATCACTTCCTCACCGAGGCGGGCCGCGGTCACCTTGACGCCCGCGGCGGCGCGCAGGTCCAAACGGCCCTGCGCCGCAATGCCGTTCAGTCCGTGTCGCAACAGATCGACGCGCGCCTGCAGATCCGCCATCCGCAGTCGCAACGCCTGATGCTCGAACAGCGTGTGGCCGAACTGACGCCGAGTCATCATGCGGGCCAAAGTGATTCCGATCGCCCGTTGGCACGACGCGGCGATCTGCCCGGCGATCGACATTCGTTCGTGCGCCAGTCCCCAGCTGATGGCGGCCAGCCCGGTGCCGGCCCGCGCGACCAGGGCGTCGGCGGGCACCCAGGTGTCGATGTGCACGGCGGCGGTGTCCAGCGGCCCGGCGCCGAGCTTGTTGTAGGGCTGCTGCACGCTGACCTGCGCGGTGGGCACCGCGATCAGCGCGACGTTGCCGTGTTTGCTGGCCGAGTCGTGGTCGACGCTGCGGGCCACCACCATGATGTGGTCGGCGATGGGGGACAGCGACACGAACTTCTTGATGCCGCGAACGTCGAAACCGCCGTCCCGAGAGGATATTTCGGTGCGAACGATCTGCAGGTCCGACCCGCCCGACTCCTCGGAGGCCCCGATGCACAGCACGGCCTGGCCGTGGATCGCCCGCTCGCAGATGTCCTTGAGGTAGTCCGACTTGCCGAATCGGCGCAGCACACAGATGGCCGAGTCGTGCAGGCTGACGCCGACCCCGATGCCGGCCGACGACAGCCCGCCCAGCGCGAGCGCCAGTTCCACCAGCCGGGCCACGTCGGGCAGCGGTCCGGTGCCCCACTTCTGGCTGAACACCCCGCAGGTGCCCAGGTGCTCGATCAGATCACGCGGAAAGCGTTGCCGCGCTTCGGCTTCGGTCGTCCAGGCCAGCACCCGGTCGTCCAACGCGCCGGCGAGCAGGCGCCGGTAGTCGTCGAGGGTGGTGTCGGGTGCCTCGGTCGGCACGGATGTTGTCGTCACTTAGTCCACCGCCTCCAGAGCGCGCCGGACTTCCAGCCGGCGCAGTTTGCCCGACGACGTGCGGGGCAGCGACCCCGGTGCCATGAAGATCACGTCGGAGGGAACGACGCCGCACATGGACGCGACGCGCTGAATGATTTCGGCTCGGGCGCCCGCCTGATCCGCCCTGCGGAATTCGGCGGCGACGATCAGGCCCGGGCGAGCGGACCGCTCGCCGCTGCCCAGCGCCACCACGGCGCCCTCGCGGACCCCGCAGACCCCGGCGGCGACCGTCTCGACCTCGGTCGGGAAGATGTTGCGACCCGCGAGGGTGATGAGCTCCTTGGCCCGCCCGCACACCACCAGCCCGGCTTCGTCGAAGAAGCCGAGATCCCCGGTGGGAAGCCAGTCTTCGCGGTCCAGCGGCGGGTGGTCGCGGTAACCGTCCATCAGCGAGGCGCCCCGGATCTCGATCTCGCCGATGTCGCCGTCGGCGTCGTCGTGCGGCGTGATGCGGATCTCGGTGCCCGGAATCGGCTGGCCCAGCACCGCGTGGCGACGCGTTCCGGTCTCGCCTGCGATGCTGGCGACGCGCAGCCCGGTGCCCGGCGCGGGCACGGTGACGGCGCAGGTCGATTCGGCCAGCCCGTAGGACGGGGTGGCGGCACCGGCGTCGAATCCGAACGGGGCCATCGCGTCGGTGAACCGTTGGTATCCCTCGCAGTCGACCGGTTCGCCACCGTTGATGGCCACCCGCACCGCGCCCAGGTCGACGTCGGACACCCGGCGGGCGTACCTGCCCAGCAGGTTGTAGGCGAAGTTGGGCGCGGCGGTGATCGTCGTCCGGCTCTCCGAGAGCCAGCTCAGCCAGCGAAACGGCGAGGCGGTGAAAGCCGCCGTCGGCGCCAGCCATAGCGACATCCCGCCCAGCGCCGAGGCGAGCAGGAAGGACAGGCCCATGTCGTGATAGAGCGGCAGCCACGAGCAGCCGACATCGGCCGACGTCACGCAGAGGCGCCGATTGAGCCCCCGCAGGTTGGCCAGCACCGCGCCCGGCGACAGCATGGCCGTCTTGGGCGAGCCGGTGGATCCCGCCGTCCCCTGCAAGATCGCCGGATTACCCCCGGCGGCAACCGCGGCGCATGAGCGGCCCGTATGTGCCGCTGCGGCAAGGCTTTCGATGACCATGTCGCCCGGCGGATCCACCGCCTGCAAGCCGTCCAGCTGCGAGCCGTGGCTCAAGACGGTGCGCACGCCGATGCCGCTGAACCGGGCCAGCGTCGAGGCCGCCCATTGCCGGCCTTCGGCGCCGCGCACCGGACCGGGCAGGATCGACACGGCGGCGCCCGCGAGCCACGCGCCCTGGATGGCGGCGACGAACGCAAGGGTCGGCTCGCCGACCAGCCCCACCGCGGCCGGGCGCCCCCGATCGAGCAGCCATGCGGCGGTGCTTTCGGCCAGCCCGTGCACTTCCGGCCAGGGATGGTGGCCCCACGTCGACGTCTCGCGGTCGAAGACAACCAGTTCACTGGTGCCCGTGCGCATCGCGTCCGTCAGCGCCGCGGCCAGTTCACTCATCGCGGGGTTTGGCGGCGATCGCGGCCTGCAGGTCCGCGACCGTGTCGCAGCTCAGTAGTTCCTCTTCCGACAGCGAGACGCCCAGCCGCTCCTCGATCGCCACCATGCCCACGGCGAAGGCCACCGAATCCAGTCCGACGTCGTCGACCAGCCGGGCATCGGGCGTCACGCGGGCCGTGTCGACGTTCAGCTCGTCGCGCAGGATGCTGAGCAGCTCCGGGCTGACGTGGGCGGGGGAGGCCGAGGAGGTGGGGGAAGAGGAGGTCATGGCGCAGTAGGTTAGCAGCCACAGTTAGGCAAGGCTAGCCTTACCTTTAGTCACCACCCCTGCGGCAGCGGATGCCCCTCGGCGAAGCCCGCGGTCGACTGCACCCCGATCACCACCCGGTCGTAGAGCTGCGCCAAGTTCGCGGCACCGACATAGGTGCAGGTGCTGCGCACGCCGGAGGTGATGTGATCGAGCAGGTCCTCGACCCCGCCGCGGGCCGGATCCAGCCCCATCCGGGACGTCGAAATCCCCTCCTCGAACAGCGCCTTGCGGGCCCGGTCGAACGCCGTGTCCGCCCCGCTGCGCGCAACCACCGCACGCTTGGAGGCCATGCCGTAGCTCTCCTTGTACGGCTGGTCATCGCGGTCGCGCATCAGGTCACCGGGCGACTCGTAGGTGCCGGCGAACCACGATCCGATCATCACGTTGGACGCCCCGGCGGCCAGCGCCAGCGCCACGTCCCGCGGGTGCCGGATGCCGCCGTCGGCCCACACGTGCCCACCCAGTTCCCTTGCCGCCGAGGCGCATTCGACGACGGCGGAGAACTGGGGGCGGCCGACACCGGTCATCATCCGGGTGGTGCACATCGCCCCCGGCCCGACGCCGACCTTGACGATGGTCGCCCCGGCGTCCAGCAGGTCACGGGTGCCGTCGGCCGAGACGACGTTGCCGGCCACCAGCGGCACGCCCAGCTGCAGCGCCGCGACGGTCCGGATCGCCTCGATGGTCTTGACCTGGTGCCCGTGCGCCGTGTCGATGACCAGCACGTCGATCCCGGCCTCGACCAGCGACCGCGCCTTGGCTCCGACGTCGCCGTTGATGCCGACGGCCGCGCCCACCCGCAGCCGCCCGCGCGCGTCGACCGCCGGGGTGTACAGGCCCGCGCGGATGGCGCCGGTGCGGGTCAGCACGCCGGCCAGCGTGCCGTCGGCGTTCGTCACCACCGCGATGCCGAGGGGTGACTGCTCGAGCAGATCGAAGACCTTGCGCGGGTCCGTCCCCACCGGGGCGCTGACGAAATCGGTCATCGCGACGTCGCGCACCCGGGTGAAGCGGTCCACGCCCAGGCACGACGACTCGCTCACCAGGCCCAGCGGGCGGCCCTCGAAGGTCACCACCGCGACCCCGTGCGCCCGCTTGTGAATCAGGGCGGTCGCGTCGGACACCGAATCGTCGGGCCCGAGCACCACCGGGGTGTCGAGCACCAGGTCGCGGCTCTTGACGAACTCCACCGTCTGCTGCACCGCGGTGATCGGGAGGTCCTGCGGCAAGATGACGAGCCCGCCGCGCCGCGCCACCGTCTCGGCCATCCGCCGCCCCGCCACCGCGGTCATGTTGGCGACGACGACGGGGATCGTGGTGCCCGACCCGTCGTCGGTGGACAGGTCGACGTCGAAGCGGGACGCGACCTCCGAGCGGTTCGGCATCACGAACACGTCGTTGTAGGTCAGGTCGTATGCGGGCCTGTGCCCGGCGAGAAACCTCATCGCAGTCGCCCCACCCTCATGCCCCCTTCACGCCAGTGGTGTCCCCGCTACGCGGGCACTTCGGTGCGATCCCCGCTCCACAGCGTGTGGAAACGCTTGGCCGGGTCGTCGTCGATGCGGCCGTAGGTGTGCGCGCCGAAGAAGTCGCGCAGGCCCTGAGTGAGTGCGGCCGGCAACCGCTCGGTGCGCAGCGCGTCGTAGTAGGACAACGCCGAGGCGAACCCGGGGATCGGGATGCCGAGTTCGGTGGCCTTCACCACGACCCGGCGCCAGCTGTCGATCGATTCCTCGATGGCGCTGCGGAAGTAGGGCGCGACGATGAGCGTCGGCAGGTCGGGGTTTTCGTCGAACGCCTCTTTGATCCGGTTGAGGAACTTCGCCCGGATGATGCAGCCCCCGCGCCAGATGGTCGCCATGTCGCCGGGAGTGATGTCCCAGTCGTATTCGGCGCTGCCGGCCTGGATCTGGTTGAAGCCCTGGGCGTAGGCGATGATCTTCGACGCGTACAGTGCTTTGCTCACGTCGTCGATGAATTGCGCTGCGTCGCTTGGCTTCTCGCCCAGCTGCCCGGACGCAAGCCCGGTGGTGGCCTTGCGCTGCGCCACCGAGCCCGACAGCGCGCGGGCGAACACCGCCTCGGCGATGCCGGTGACCGGCACGCCGAGATCCAGGGCGGACTTCACGGTCCAGCGCCCGGTGCCCTTCTGTTCGGCCTCGTCGAGGATGAGGTCGACCAGCGGCTTGCCGGTCTTGGCGTCGGTCTGGCGCAGCACCTCGGCGGTGATCTCGATCAGAAAACTGTCCAGGTCGCCCTTGTTCCACTCGGCGAACACGTCGGCGATCTCGGGGGCGGTCTTGCCGAGCCCGTCGCGCAACAGCTGGTAGGCCTCGCCGATCAGCTGCATGTCGGAGTACTCGATGCCGTTGTGCACCATCTTGACGAAGTGTCCGGCGCCGTCGGGGCCGATGTGGGTGCAGCACGGCACGCCGTCGACGTGTGCGGAGATCTCCTCGAGCAGCGGGCCCAGCGACTCGTACGACTCGGCCGGACCGCCGGGCATGATCGACGGGCCGTTGAGCGCGCCCTCTTCGCCACCGGAGATGCCGGCGCCGACGAAGTGCAGCCCGCGCTCCCGGATGGCCTTCTCCCGGCGGATGGTATCGGTGTAGAGGGCGTTGCCGCCGTCGATGATGATGTCGCCTTCTTCCATGGCGTCGGCGAGTTCGTTGATGACAGCGTCGGTGGGCGCACCGGCCTTGACCATGATCAGCACCCGGCGCGGCTTTTCCAGCGCGTCCAGGAATTCGGCGATGGTCTCCGACCGCACGAACGTGCCCTCGTCGCCGTGCTCTTTGAGCAGCGCATCCGTCTTGGCGATCGACCGGTTGTGCAGCGCCACCGTATAGCCGTGCCGGGCGAAGTTGCGGGCGATGTTCGAACCCATCACGGCCAGGCCCGTGACGCCGATCTGCGCGGTGCCGGTCTTGGATCCGAAGTGGGCATCCGACGAACTCATGTTGTCGCCTCTCAAGTTGGAGAACTTTCCGAAAAGCTTTCGGTGACACTGTGGCACAGCGAACAGTCAGGCGCCCGGGGTGATCGGTTCTCCGCGGTGTCAGACGTTGAACAGGCGTTGCAGCTCGGTGAGCCACGGGACGGCCAGCGCGACCGTGGGCACCACGAATACGGCGGCCGCGGCCAGGTAGGCGGCCGCCGACAGCAGGGGACTGTTGCCGCGTCCGCCCAGGCGGCGCA
>NZ_QMEU01000025.1 GCF_003284975.1 Mycobacterium colombiense | reverse complement strand
TGGTCTTGGCGCTGGCCGTGCCCGGCGACACCGCGTTCCCGCAGTGCTCGGGCGTGCTGGTGGCCACCGGTGAGCGGCTGCGGGCGAAGGCCATCACGCTGTCGTCGCGCAAATGGGGCGTCCCCGGCGACGCGCAGCTGCTCCGGCTGTCCTTCGGGCGGTTCGGCGATCGCGTCGCGGCGGACACCCCCGACGACGAGCTGCTGAGCTGGGCGCTGGGTGACCTGGCCACCGTGTTCGGGCTGACCATCGACGCCGTCGACGCCCGCATCCAGCGCTGGATCGACGCGATGCCGCAGTACGGCCCCGGCCACGCCGAGCTGGTGGCCGAGGTGCGCGCGGGGCTGCCCCCGACGCTGGCGGTGGCCGGCAGCTACCTGGACGGCATCGGCGTGCCGGCTTGTGTGGGCGCGGCCGGGCGCGCGGCGGAGCGGGTGATCGGGGCCATCGGAGGCTTCGACGCGCAAGTGGCACGATAGGTTTCATGGCCAAGCTCGACTACGACTCGCTCAATTCCCAGATCCGCTACCTGATGTTCTCGGTGTTCTCCGTCGAGCCGGGTGAGCTGGGCGACCAGCGCGCCGACGTCATCGATGAGGCGTCGACGTTCTTCAAGCAACAGGAGGAGCGCGGCGTCGTGGTGCGCGGCCTCTACGACGTCGCGGGTCTGCGGGCCGACGCCGACTTCATGATCTGGACCCACGCCGAGCGCGTCGAGGCGCTGCAGGCCACCTATGCCGATTTCCGGCGCACGACGGCGCTGGGGCGGGTCAGCGCGCCGGTGTGGAGCAGCGTGGCGCTGCATCGGCCGGCCGAGTTCAACAAGAGCCACATCCCGGCGTTTCTGGCCGGCGAGGAACCCGGCGCCTACATCTGCGTGTATCCCTTTGTGCGGTCCTATGAGTGGTACCTGCTGCCCGACGACGAACGCCGCCGCTTGCTCGCCGAGCACGGCATGGCCGCGCGCGAGTACAAGGACGTGCGCGCCAACACCGTCCCGGCGTTCGCGCTGGGGGACTACGAGTGGATTTTGGCCTTCGAGGCTCCGGAACTGCACCGCATCGTCGACCTGATGCGCGAGCTGCGTGCCACCGACGCTCGCCGGCACACCCGCGAGGAGACGCCGTTTTTCACCGGCCCCCGGGTGCCCGTCGAGCAGCTGGTGAGTGCGCTGCCATGACCGCGCCGGCGACGATAAAGAGCGAAGCGATGAGGAGTGGCGCCGAATGACCGAGCCTTTCGACCCCAACGACCCCACCCGCTTCGAGGAGATGTACCGCGACCAGCGGACGTCGCACGGGCTGCCGGCCGCCACACCGTGGGACATCGGCGGCCCGCAGCCGGTGGTCCAGCAGCTCGTCGCGCTGGGGGCGATCAAGGGCGAGGTGCTCGACCCGGGGACCGGACCGGGCCACCACGCCATCTACTACGCGTCCAAGGGGTTTTCGGCGACCGGCATCGACGGCTCGGCGACCGCCATCGAGCGGGCCCGGGAGAACGCCCAAAAGGCCGGCGTGACGGTCAATTTCGAGCTGGCCGACGCCACCAAACTGGACGGGTTCGACGGCCGGTTCGACACGGTGGTCGACTGCGCCTTCTACCACACCTTCAGCACCGAGCCCGAGCTGCGCAGTTCGTACGTGCGGGCGCTGCACCGCGCCACCAAGCCCGGCGCGCGGCTGTACATGTACGAGTTCGGCGAACACAACGTCAATGGCTTCAAGATGCTGCGGTCCTTGTCCGAGAACGACTTTCGTGACGTGCTTCCGGACGGCGGCTGGGAGATCACCTATCTGGGCACCACCACGTATCGGGTCAACGTCAGCGTCGAGTCCATCGAGGCGATGGCCCAACGCAACCCGGACATCGCCGATCAGGCGGAGAAGCTGCTGGAGCGCTTCCGGGTGATCGAGCCGTGGCTCGAGGGCCAACGGGCGCACGCCCCGTTCTGGGAAGTGCACGCCACTCGGGTGGACTGACACCCGTCCCCGCGCCTCCGCCGCCCTCCCCATCCGCGAAGCCCCGCGCCCTCCCCATACCGCGAAACTTAAACTGCTGCGATCCTTTTCGGCGTGTCGTCGCAACTGGTTAAGTGTCGCGGTATCCGCGACGCATGAGCGCACGGCGCACGCGGCCCACAACGTCGTCCGGCTTGTCGTCGGCGATCACCCGGATGACAATCCACCCCAGGTCGTCGAGCCGGCGTAGCCGGCTCTGGTCACGCGCGTACTGCTTGCGGTTCGTGCGATGGTGATCGCCGTCGTACTCTGCGGCCACCCTGTACTCTTCCCAGCCCATGTCGAGACACGCGATGAGTCGCCAGTTCTGGTGCACCGGTATCTGCGTGGTCGGGACGGGCAGGCCGGCATCGATCAAAAGCAGACGCAGCCAGGTTTCCTTGGGCGACGCGGCGCCGGGATCGATCAATGGGAGCGCTGACCTCAGCCGACGCAGGCCGCGCGCACCGCAGTATCGCTTGGCCAGCAACAGCACATCCTCACGCGAGAACGGTGTCGCACGCATCAACGCATCGATCCGGGCCACCGCCTCACCGATGGGCGCGTGCCGGGCAAGGTCGAACGCGGTCCTGGCAAGAGTTGTCACCGGCAGACCG
This sequence comes from Mycobacterium colombiense, assembly GCF_003284975.1. Classification (GTDB taxonomy): domain Bacteria; phylum Actinomycetota; class Actinomycetes; order Mycobacteriales; family Mycobacteriaceae; genus Mycobacterium; species Mycobacterium europaeum_A. The sequence continues at coordinate 54,306 of NZ_QMEU01000025.1, read as the reverse complement.
CTGACCCGGGTGACTTCGTCCAAGTGGATGCGCTCATTTCGGGTGATCACACCGCGAGGCGGATGCGGGTTTCGCCAGACCAACTCGATGGGCTCGTCGTCGTCGATCCACTGCGACCCGTGCAGCGCCGCCGCGGCGAGTCCGGCCAGCACGCCGCGCCGTCGCGACCACAGAAACGCCCCGGTCGACCGTGTCCTCAGCGACAGTGTCGCGGCATCCGACAGATAGATGTCCGGATAGATCGCGCGGAAGCTCGTCCGCAGCTGATACGGGCTCAGCAGCCCGAGTCGCACTGCCTCGCTGCCCACGAATACGTCGTCCACAACGTCAAAGACGTCATGACGTGTCGGTGAGGTCCCGCGAAACTTAAATGGTTGCGAGGATTTGCGGCGCGTCGTCGCAACCGTTTAAGTGTCGCGCCACCTACGCAACGAACCTGCCGGAAGCTAGCCCGCCGGCACCAGCCGCAGGCACACCGAGTTGATGCAGTAGCGCTGATCCGTCGGCGTCGGGTAGCCCTCGCCGGCGAACACGTGGCCCAGGTGGCTGTGGCAGTTGGCGCACAATACCTCGGTGCGTGTGGTGCCCATCGAATGGTCGGGCCGCAGGATCACCGCGTCGGACTTGGCCGGGTCGAAAAACGACGGCCAGCCGCAGTGCGACTCGAATTTCTCTGTGCTGCGGAACAATTCGGCACCGCAGGCCCGGCACTGGTATACGCCTTCGGTTTTGGTGTCGGTGTATTCACCGGTGAAGGGTCGTTCGGTGCCGGCCTGGCGCAGCACATAGAACTCTTCCGGGGAAAGTTTCTTGCGCCATTCGTCATCGGTCAGCTGCACCTTGGGCGGCGACACGTCGGGAGAGGTCATGCCTCCACGCTAGCGCGCAAGGCGCTGACCCGCTGCGCCCGGCTCACGTCGATGGTGGCGACCCGACTTCACCCGGCCGCGCTTGCGGTCAGCGCGTCTCGCTCGCGCTCGTCCGTCAGCCACGCCGGATCGATGCCCTCGTCCAGCCGGTTTTCGGCCTTGGCGTCCAGGTACCGGTAGAGCAGCACGGTGAAGGCGACGATCAGCAGCAGCGACCAACCGTAGGTGATCTTGAGGTAGTGCAGTGCGCGGCCGTACCTCATCGCCCGGTAGATCAGCCAGTCGTCCAGCGTCATAAAACCGTAGATCCCCAGCCAGGCCGGCCAGTTGCGGACCAGCGAGTTCCGCAGCACCACCGTCATCAAGAACGGGAACAGCATCATCGAGTAGTAACCCTGGGCCAGCGGGAGCACCAGCCAGGAACACAGCAGCAGCACGCCCGAGGAGCTGGTGAACCAGAACAGCGGGTCACGGGTGCGGTAGTGGCGGTACAGCAGCCACAGCGCGCCGATCGTGATCAGCACGAACAGGATTCGCAGGAACACGATCAGCCAGGTCGGCAGGCCGAAGTAGACGCCGTTGCCCTCGATGGAGCTGTTGAAGTAGTCCCGGGTGCCCCCGATGTAGGGCAGCGTCTTGGTGACGAAGTCCATTGGATCGCTGACCAACGGCCAGGCGACGATGTTGATCACGACGGGCACGACGATCGCGGGGATGAGCGTTCGCCACTGCCGGTTCAGTAGCGGCAGCAGCAGCAGCGGTCCCAGCACGGGTTTGAGCGTGAGCGTCAGCCCGATCGCGATGCCGGCCCACCACTGCCGGCTGATCCGCCCGTCCAACAGCCAGCGCAAAAACAACAGCTCGGCCAGCAGCACGCAGCCGTTGATGTTGGTGAACACCAGCGTGCTGGTCACGCTTTCGGTGCAGAACATCGCCAGCAGCAGGGCGGGCGCGGCCACCGAGGCCAGCGTGAACTTGAACATCCGCAGCAGCAGGTACCAGGCGATCAGAATCGCAACGGTGTTGATTCCGATGAACAGAAACCGCGACGGCGTGAACGGCAGGTACCCGAACGGGGCCATCAGCAGCGTGCCGCCCGGCGGGTACAGGTAGTGCGGGTCGACGTAGTCGAAGTGCTCGTTGTAGATGTCCCAGCCGTGCCGGAAGTTGAGGACCGCGCGGTATACGGGTTTGAAGTCGTCGGTGATGTTGCCGTTGAGGGTGAGCACGATGCTGCGATGCAGGACCGACAAGATGGCCATCGGCCACAACGCCATCCGCAGCACGGCCGCGACGCTCGGAGCGCCGGTGCGGGGACCAAAGGCGGCCAGGGTCCGGTCACGCAGGCCGGTTCGGGTCGATTCAGCTGCCGTCACCAGCGCACCGTACACCGGCGCCCGCGCGCGCCGGAAAGCAGCGTCAGGCCGGGCAGTAGGTGTCGGTGCTGGGCAATTTGCCGCTGTTGAGGTAACCGATCAGCGGCGGTGCGGTGCAGCCGGAGAAGATGCTGGCGCCGTGCCCGATGCCCTGCCACATCACCCGCTTGCTGGCGGCGTTGGCGTTGATGATGCTGGCGGCAGTCGCCGCGACGCCGTCGGTGCCGACGATCGGGTCGTTCTGGACGCCGAGCAGCAAGACGTCGACCTTGAGGGTCTTCGGCGTGGGTGGCGGGGAGCCGGTGGGCCAGTGCACGCACTTGACCATGTTGAGGGCGGCGACGGTGCCGAATTCGGGGTAGAGCTTGCCCCAGGCGACGACGAGTTCGCGCACCCGGTCCGGGGTGGGGCGGTTGACCGCGTCGCTGCACACGTTGACGAACTGGCCGTCGGAGTCCTGGACGGCGTTGGCGTGGTTGATCAGATTGTTCAGCGCGTTGGTGTCGCCGGAGCGCGCGCCGGCCAGTGCGTTGGCCAGGTCGGTGGTGGCGTTGACGCGCCCGCCGGAGGGATAACCGAGCGCGACGGTGATGGCGTTGGCCACCTGGGCCACCGATGCGCCGCCGGGGCCATGACCGGCGCGGGCGTCGGCCAGCAGGGCGCTGACGGCGCCCTTAGGGTCCGCGCCCAGCGCGCAGTTCACCGCGATGCACTGGGCGGCGAAGGCGTCGAGCGCGGCCTGCTGTCCCTTGACCTGTTGCTCGGCGGCGGCTTCGGCGTTGGTGCCCAAGGCAACCGGTGAGTCGAGGATCAGCCGAGCCACCTTGTCCGGCCGCGATCCGGCGTACGCCAGCGCCACCTGCGCGCCGTTGCCGATGCCGACCAGCGCCAAGGTGGGCACGTCCCACAGGGTGCGCAGCCGCTCGATGTCCGAGGCGGCGTGCGCGTCGTCGTAGGAGGAGGCGTTCGGCCCGATGCCGACGGCGTCGCCGCAGTTGGTGGTGGCGGTGTTGGACACCTCGGACAGGTTGGCCACCGGATCGTCGCCGGTCTGGAATTGCGACTGGTCGCGCATCTGTTGGCGGTCGAACTTGTCCCTGCAGTCGATGGGGCTCGACATGCCGATGCCGCGGCGGTCGACGGAGACGATGGGGTGGCTGGCCAGCACGTCGGCGCCCGACCGGGACAACCAGACCGGCAACTGCGTCGAGGACGGCAGATCGGAGCCGGTGGTGAAGACCAGCGGGCCGGCGTCCTTGGGTGTCTGGTTGGAGCGGGCGCGCACCACGCCGATGCTCAGGGTGCCGCCCCCGCCGTTGACCGGGTCCAGGTCGGCGTCGTAGTTCGCGCAGTCCAACTGGACCCCGGCGGCGGCGGGGACCGCCGCGTCGGCGAACACCCGCGAGGTGCAGTCGTGCCACGCCAGGTCGTTCTTGGGTGCCGCGATCGGCGGCGGCCCGCTGGGTGGCGGCTTGGGGGTCGCCGCTCCCTGCGGTCGCGCACCGGAATTGGTGGCGAACCGCGGGTCGGCGGCCAGCCCCGGGACGCAGCCGGCCAGCAACGCGGTCACCGCAACCAGGATCGTGGCGCACGTGTACGGCCGACTCATGCCGACCACAGTAGCTAGGCCTTGACGTAGCGGGTGTAAAGGTAGCCGGCGTCGTCGGTCAGGACGTGGGCACACCGCATCCGGGTGAGCAGCTGCCCCGAGCCGGTGGCGATGCGTCGTGCCTGGCCGCCGACGAGGCAGGGCGCGATCGTCAGGCACAGCTCGTCGAGGAGGTCACGTTGGATCAGCGAGTCCAGCAGCGTCGGTCCGCCCTCGGTGAGGATGCGGCGCATGCCGTGCGCGCCGAGGGCCGCCAGCAGGACGGCCTCGTCCACCATTTCGGGATCGTGGCCCGAGCAGTCGATCACCTCGCACAGGCCGCTGAGCGCCCGGCGTGTCTGTTCGACCGCCGCGGTGCAGGTGAGCACCAGCGGCTGCACCTCGGTGCGGGTGAACACCGCCATGTCCCGGTTGAGGTGGCCCGATCCGGTCACGATCGCCAGCTGCGGCACCTCGCTTTGCCCACGGGCCTGCCGGTGCTGACGCTGGGTGACGGACAGCTGCGCCCCGGAGTAACCCTCGATCCGCACGGTGCCCGCACCGACCACGATGACGTCGGCGAGTTCGCGCAGCAGGTTGAAGATCAACCGGTCGCCCGGGCCGCCCATGGCGCCGCTGCTGCCACCGGAGGTGGCCCCGCCGTCGACGCTGGTGATGAAGTTCGCCCGCACCCACGTCCCGTCGTGTGCGGGATAGCCATAGAGTCCGGGGAGGTCGCCCTCGTCGAGGCCGCGCACCGACCCGAGCAGCGACAGCGCGGCGCCAGAGTCGGGCATGGGTCTGATTGCAGCACGCCGCTACAGTGCCTGCATGCACGGGTCCACCTCCGCGGGCGCCGCGGGCGGCGTGGCTCACCTGGTGGATCGGCACCCGACGGTGTCGCCGGAGCGGCTGATCGCCCAATTGAGGCCGCCCCCGACGTTCGCCGACGTGAGCTTCGCGACGTATCGGCCCGATCCGGCGGAGCCGACGCAGGCCGCCGCGGTGGTGGCCTGCCGCGACTTCTGCCGGCAGGCCGTGCAGCGTCGCGCCGGTCGGCGAAAGCTGCTGGGGCGGCGCGAAATCCTGCCCGGTGTCGGGTTGTACCTGGACGGCGGGTTCGGCGTGGGCAAAACGCACCTGCTGGCGTCGGCCTACTACGAGCTACCCGGTGACGGGCCGGGTGCCTCGCCGGATGGCCAGGCCCCCAAGGCGTTTGCGACGTTCGGGGAGCTGACCCAGTTGGCCGGGGTGTTCGGCTTCGCCGAGTGCGTCGACCTGCTGGCCGGCTACACGGCGGTCTGCATCGACGAATTCGAACTCGACGATCCGGGCAACACCACGCTGATCTCGCGGCTGCTCTCGTCGCTGGTCGAGCGGGGGGTGTCGGTGGCGGCCACCTCCAACACGCTGCCCGAGCAGCTCGGTGAGGGCCGCTTCGCCGCCCAGGATTTCCTGCGCGAAATCAACACGCTGGCAAGCATTTTCACGACCGTGCGAATCGAGGGGCCCGACTACCGGCACCGCGGCCTGCCGCCGGCGCCGCAGCCGCTGTCCGACGGCGAGGTGGCCGCACGCGCCGCGCAGGTCGACGGCGCGACGCTCGACGACTTCGATGCGCTGTGCGCGCACCTGGCCACCATGCACCCGTCGCGCTACCTGGCGTTGATCGAGGGCGTGAGCGCGGTGTTCGTGACCGGCGTGCACGGCATCGACGACCAGAACGTCGCGCTGCGGCTGGTGTCGCTCACCGATCGGCTCTATGACGCGGGCATTCCCGTCGTGGCCTCGGGGACCAAGCTGGACACCATCTTCAGCGAGGAGATGCTGGCCGGGGGATACCGAAAGAAATATCTGCGGGCCACTTCCCGGCTCTTGGCGCTGACCGCGGCGGCTAACCCAGCTCGCAGGTCATGACGTAGTCGTGCTCGACGCCGGCGCCCAGCCCAAACGTGCGCGTGCCGTGGATGGTGAATCCGCTCTTGCGGTAAAAGCGTTGTGCGCGTTCGTTTGCCCGGTTCACGCCCAGCCACACCCGGCGCACGCCCCAGTCGGCCGCGACGGCCAGCGCGCGGTCCATCAGTGCCGCCGCCGCCCCACTGGAGTGGTGCTCGGGCAGGACATACATCTTGGACAGCTCGGCGGTATCAGCGGGATCGCCGCGAATCAGCATGGCGTAACCACAGATTCGGCCGTCCCGGCGCGCCGTGATGACGGCGCGGTCCGGATCGCGCAGGTACTCGGCGAAGCGGGCGGCCGACAGGTTGGCGTCGACGAACGCGGCGATGTTCTCGGCGGTCACCGAGGGTGGGCACGCCAACGGAAAGGTAAGGGCCGCAACGGCGGCCAACTCCGCGGCGTCACCGGATCTCGCCGGCGCGATCTGCAACGTTCCGGTCAGAGGTTCCACTGCGCGAGGTGATAACCCGTCTTCTTGTCCAGCAGCACCACGGTGGTGACCGGGTCGCGGTAGGCGTCCCAGTACACGCCGCCGCGCACGATCGCCCCGTTGGGCGCGTTGACGAGCACGTTGTCCAGCGCGTCGGGGGCATCGGAGGCCCGCGGCTTGTAGGCGTCGGCGTTCGGGGTCACCCCGTTGAAGCTCATCACGGTGGCCATGACGTAGGGATTGGGCACCCGGATCGCGCGAATGGTCACGTCGGCGCGCTCGACGGTGCTGCCCGGGAAGCCTTTGTAGGTGCCTTCGCGCGTGTAGCCGAATCCCGGCGGCGGGTCGCAGGGCGCCACGCCGCTCACGGTGACGTCGGCGATGAACGTGCCGGTGTCCACCCGCAGCGTGTCACCGATGTGACCGATCGGCGCGTCACCGGCCCACGCGCGGGGCAACGGAACCGCGCCGACGCCGACGGCGGTGACGCCGGCAACCGCGAGTAACAAGGCGGCGGCGACCATCAGCCAGCGGTGCATCTTCGCCATGTCGTGCCTCCTCGGCGACGTTGCAGGGGACCAACGCATGATCGCACACGCGGTGATGCCGAAGGGAGGGGTCAGGCGCACCGCTCAACCGTCCTTGCCGCCGGCCAGGGATTGCAGCGCCTTGACCAGATCGGCCTCGACCCGGTCCTTGTCGACACCGCAGCGGTGCAGCGGCCCCTGGACCGAAGAGCCGGCTTCCAGCTCCAGCAGCGCCAGCAGCTGGTGCTCGGTGCCAACGTAGTTGTGGCCGAGCCGCAGCGCCTCGCGCACGCTCAGCTCGAGCGCCTTGCGCGCCGGCCCGCTGAACGGAATAAGCTGCGGCGGTTGGGCATCCACGCGCAGCGCGGCGATCGCCTCCGTCGCGGCGACGCGCAGCGCCTCGGTGTCGACGTTCTGCAGGCGCAGCAACACGGTCGCCAGCGCGGCCGCATCGCCGAGCACACCGAGCAACAGGTGATCCGGGGTGATCTCGCTGTTGCCGGCGTCGTGCGCGGCGTTCTGGGCCGCCACCACCGCGCCCCGCGCCCGTGGGGTGAAGCGCGCGAACCCCTGATCGAGGTCGAGGGTGGCGGGCTCGGCGCGCGGGACGAAGCGCTTCTGGGCGGCCTGCTTGGTGACGCCCATGCTCTTGCCGATGTCGGTCCAGGACGCGCCGGAGCGGCGGGCCTGGTCCACGAAGTGACCGATCAAATGGTCGGCGATCTCGCCCATGTGTTCGGCGGCGAGCACGGCGTCCGCCAGCTGATCCAGCACGTCGGAGCGCGTCGACTTGATGGCGTCGATCAGCTCGTCGAGGCGGATCGGGTAGGAGATGCGGACGGGATCGGACATGCCGTCAACGGTAAGTTGACGCTCAGACGGTGTCAACCAACGGTTGACGAACAGCGCCGGGGCCCCCGCCCGGAGGGCCTCCGATAGGAACGCGGCAAGGTTTTGCCGCAGGAGATGCGGAGCGTTCGCTTCTCTGTCAATCTGTGGTATATGAAACTTCTTCTTGTTGCGGCGAGCTTTGCCGCAGTAATCGGCATGGCAGTGCCCGCGCACGCCGACGACACCGACGATGCATTCGTCGCGTCTCTCGACTCCGCGGGAATCACCTATTCCGACAGCGATACGGTGGTCGGCGCGGGCCATTGGGTGTGTAAGACGCTCGTGAACGGTACCGGGATGTCCGACGTCGTCTCGACGCTGGAATCCAAGAACTCCGACCTGAGCGATGACAAGGCCAACAAGTTCGCTGCCATAGCAGTCAATGCCTATTGCCCATATGTGATTTCGAACAAGAGCTCGCCCGCGCCCAGCGTGACGGCCACCAGCTCCTCGTCCTAGCGGACCGCCCGACGGCAGGCATGCGCGGGGCAGGTAATCCGAATTTTACAATTGCGCGCTCGCCGCATTGTAAACGAAACCTGTTGTCAACATTTCAGCGTTAATGTGCCGCGCGCGGTCAGGGGCGAAAGCGATTGCGTCGACCAATTGCGCGGCACATTTCCGCGGGTTTGCTGTGCGATGAATTGGGCGTCATTTCTCGGTGCGCAACGGTTGGCATCCACGCGGGGGCGGCACCGTGACAATTCACCTCCCGTTCGCCCGACGAGATGCCAATCGTCCGCAGGTTTGCGAGAATCACAGCGCTATGCGACTTCTCCTGGGGCTGACCAGCCTTGCCGCCATGCTCGTCCTGGCCGCGCCGGCGCACGCGGACATCGACAATGATCAGGACTTCCTCAAGGACCTCCGCGATGCCGGCCTCACCTACCAGGACGCCGGCAACGCGATCACCATCGGCAAGTCGGTGTGCGAACTGCTCGACGACGGCCAGTCCGACGCGAAGATCGTGACCGACCTGCGCAACCAGAATCCCGCCTTCCAGGGCGCCGCCGCGGCCAAGTTCACCTACCTGGCGGCCGCGCACTACTGCCCGAAATACATCACCGGCGAGGACCGCGGTCCGAAGCCGGAAGGCGCCGTCGGCAACTGAGCCGTTCCCGGCCGCCCTAGGCTGGTGTTCGTGCGCGTCGATCCCGGACCGCTGACGTGGGACGCGGCCGTCCAGACCTGGCATTTGGATCCGGTCGCGGTGGTCGTCGTCGCGGTGTCCGCCGCCGGATACGGGTGGTGCTACCGGCGCGCCCGAGGCGCCCAGGGTGCGGTCGGCCCGACGAACGCCGCGTGCTTCGGGCTGGGCCTGCTGGCGTGGGCCTTGGCCACGATCAGCGCGATCGGTGCCTACGCCTACGTCCTGTTCTGGGTGCGAGCGCTGCAGGTGTTGCTGCTGCTGTACGTGGTGCCGTTCTTCATGGCGCAGGCCAAGCCGGTCACCGTCGTTCGCGATGCCGTCGGGCCGGCCGGCCGCGACCGCGTCGACCGGTGGTTGGCCGCCCGGTTCGCCCGCGTGCTCGTCCATCCCGCGACGACGTCGATCGTGATGCTCGCCACGCCGTGGTTGCTGTATCTGACGCCCTGGTACACCGCGGCCCTGCAAACCGAGTGGATCGGCGCGCCGACGCGAATTCTGTTGGTGGTGCTGGGATTCGGTTACTTCTACGCCCGGCTGCAAGAGGACCCGGTACCCCGCAGGTACCCGCAGTCGATTTCGCTGCTGATCACCGTCGCCGAGGCGCTCGGCGATGGCGTCCTGGGATTGGTCATCTGGCAGGGATCGTTGATCGGTGCGGCGTACTACGCCGGGCTGCAACGGAATTGGGGACCCGACCCGCGGCTCGACCAGACGATCGGGGCCGGCGTGTTGTGGATCCTCGGCGATCTGGTCGGGTGGCCGTTCGTGCTGCTGCTGATGCGCGCGCTGTCGCGCGACGAGCAGGCGCATGCGGTGGCGGTCGACGCCGAGTTGGACGAGGCCGAGGCGGCCCCCAAGACGCAGGACGCCGAGGACGTCGAGGGCCAAACCCCGGCGCCGTCGGGGCTCTGGTGGGAGAACGACCCGCAGCTGCGGGAGCGATTCCGCCGCTGAGGCCTGTTACCTCAGGCGGCGCGGGCCGTCCACGTGAAGCTCTGCATCTGCGGGATCCGAGGCGTCAGTGCCGCGGCGACGCTGCGGCCGATCTGGTCGGCGGCCGCCAGCGGGGTGTCGGCGTTCAAAAACCCCTCCACCTCGACACGCAGGGTCCGCCCGGTCCATCTGGCCCGGGCGTGCGCATGCGTCACACCGGGCACCGACGCGGCGACGGCCTCGGCGGTGGTGATGATGTCGGGGTCGACGCCGTCGAGCAGGCGATGGGCGATGTCGGCGGTCACCTCCCAGCCGACGTGGCAGATGAACCCGGTGACCACGATCCCCGCGACGGCGTCGGCCCAGCCCCACCCCAGTGCCACGCCGATCAGCCCGAGCACCGCGCCGCCCGACGACAGCGCGTCCAGCCACGAATGCTTGGCGTCGGCCACCATGGTCGCCGACCGAATTCGCCTGCCCACCACCAGTTTGTAGCGGGCCACCAGCTGATTGCCCACCACGCCCACGACGGCCGCGCCGATGCCCCAGCCCACGTAGCCGGTGCCGCCGTGGCGGAGCAGCTTGGTGACGCTCTCGAAACCGGCGACCACGGCGCTGCCCCAAATCACCAGGGCCACACCGATACCGGCGAGATCCTCGGCACGTTCGTAGCCGTAGGGATACCGCTCGGTGGGCAGCTTGCGCGACGCGCGGAAGCCGATGAACACCAGGGCGCTGGTGGAGACGTCCGACAGGTTGTGCAGCGCATCACCCAGCAACGCCACCGAACCGGATACCAGCGCGATCACCAATTCGGCCACGCCGGTCAGCGCCAGCCCGACGGCGCTGACGGCGACGGCACGGTTGGCCTGCCGGCGCTCGCCGGCATCGTCCGCCGCGCTGTCGAGGGGAAAACTGGCCGCCGGGTCGCGCACTCCGTTGATCACGTGCATACCGTCAGCATGCCCGACTCGGTCGCGGCTCCCAAGCCCCGCGTGGAACCTCTACTTGCTACTTGCCCTGTTCCGGGGTGGACGGGCCATCGCGCCAGGGCCGGGAGGCCTTCGGCAGAATCATGAACGCCACGGGCAGGCGTACCAACGCGTCGCGGGCGGCAACCTCGACGAACACGATCTCCATCTCCAGGCGGTTCAGCGGCCGCGTTTCCATCATGAAACGCGTCCGCAAGTAGCGGGGCGTCCTCAGCCACTCGACCAAACTCATGCCCGCGACTCTACCCCTTTAGCGGAAATACTTGATTTGCACAATATTTCACGACAACAAATGCCCTCCGGGGCCGAAAATGGCGGTGTCAGCTCATACCGATGCGAATGTTCTTCACCTGCAAAAACTCATACAGGCCTTCGACGCCGCCGGTGCGGCCGAACCCGCTCTGCTTGTAGCCGCCGTAGGGGCCCTGCGGCTCGATGTCGCTGTGCCGGTTCACCCACACCGAACCCGCCTGCAGTTGACGCGCAACCCGGTGTGCACGTTCCAGGTTGGACGTCGCCACGAAGGCATTGAGGCCGTAGCGGGAATCGTTGGCGATCCTGACCGCCTCGGCCTCATCGGCGAAGGGGATGACGGACGCCACCGGCCCGAAGGTTTCGGTTTGCGCCAGCGCCGACCGATTGTCGACGTTGGCGAAGATCGTCGGCTCGATGAAATAACCGGACGCCAACTCGCCACCGAGCCTGCGTCCGCCCGTGACCAGCTCACCGGCCTTGTCGCTGACCGCCCGGTCGATGACGCCGAGGATGCGGTCGGCTGCGGCTTCGGTGATCACGGGACCGAGCATGACGTCGGGTTGCAGCGGATCACCGATCTTGGCGGTCCGCACCGTCGCCACGAGTTTGTCCACGAAGCTCGCGTACACCGACGCCTCGACGAGAATGCGCGAGGCGCAGGCGCAACTTTGGCCGGCCTGGGTGATGGGCCCCTGATGGGCGGCGATGACAGCGGTCAGATCCAGGTCGGCATCGGCGAACACGAGATAGGCCGACTTACCGCCCAATTCGGCCGTCACCGGGGTGAGATTGTGCGACGCGGCCTGCAGCACCTTCTGGGCGGTGGCCTGGCCGCCGGTGAAGTGGATCTTGCCGATCCGGGGATGGCGCACCAGCGCGTCACCGCCCGCGGGCCCGGCCGGCAACACGTTGACCAATCCCGGCGGCAGGCCCGCTTCGAGGCAGAGCTCACCAAAGCGCAAGGGCGCCAACGACGCCAGCTCGGAGGGCTTGAGGACGACCGCGTTTCCCGCCGCCAGCGCGGGCGCCACGGCCGCGCCGGCCACCACGAGCGGCCCGTTCCAGGGGGCGATCACGCCGACGACGCCGTACGGTTCGCGTTCGACGAGGTTGACGTCGAAGGCACCGGCAACGGGAGTGCTTGCGCCGTGGGTCTTGTCGGCGTAACCGGCGTAGTACCGCAGGAACCGCTCGGTCAGTACGGAGTTGCCGGCCACCGACACCGGGACGCCGTAATCGTGCACGTTGAGCTCGGTCAGCTCCGCGAAGTGGTCGCGCACCACGTCGGCCAGCGCGAACAGCAGGTCGCGGCGGCGATCGACGGGATAGGAGATCCATTCGCGGTGCGCGTCCCAGGCGCTGTCGACGGCCCTGTCCATCTCGTCGTGACCGGCCAGCGGGATGGTCGCGTTGAGCGCGCCGGTGCCGGGGTAGGTGTGCTCATAGCTGCCACCCGAGGCGGTGGTAATGCGTTGCCCGCCAATGAGTAACGCGCCCGAGCGGGGCAGTGAAGTTGCGGTGGCCGCCATGGCGGGATGCCTTCCGGTGTGCTGTCAGCCGACGGTGGTGTGATCGGCCTGGTCCTCGGCCGTCACCCGCTGCTTCTGTTCGGCGATCACCTGGTTGAGGTAGTCGGCCTTGGCGCAGCCGTAGTACGCGGCGAACTGCAGCGCCAGTTCGTCCATCTCCTCGAACGACACGTCGCCACTCTTGAGCGCCGCGTACACGTGGGACATGATCGGGATTTCGGCGTCCTGGAACCCGACACAGGCCACGGTGATCAGCCGGCGTTCCTTCATGCCCAGGCCGGGCCGCAACCACATCTCGCCGAAGACGAAATTCAGAATGCCCGCTCCCGAGTAGGGGTTGTCCCGCATCGGCGCGAAGGGCAGGCAGTTGATGTCCTTGAATGACTCCTCGCCGCCCCGCAGTCGCTGCTCGGGGTCGCTGGCGGTGACCAGCGGCAGCAGCGGTTCCGGGGGAGGGGCCGCCTCGCCGCGCTCCTCGGCGATCTTGGCCCATTGCAAGTCCACGGCGATGTTGAATCGGGACGCCTTCGGCCAGCCCGCGTAGACCGCGAAATGCAGGACGGTCTCCCGCATTTCGGTGATGGTGAGGTCGCCGCTGTTGAGTGCGGCGTAGACGTGTTGCTCCAGCGGCGCCTGCGCGTCGGCGGCCGCGACGCAGGCCAGCGTGACGAACCGCCGATCGCGGCGGGACAGGCCCGGTCGCGACCAGACCTCGCCGAAGACGAAGTCGATCAATCCGCCCGCATACGGGCTGTCGGCGTCGGGCGGGTCGACCGTCATCACCTCGGCGAAGGTTCGCACCCCTCGTTCGCGTCGCGCACCGTCGCTCATCGGGGCCCTATCGGATGGTGACACCGGCGTCGACCTTCAGCTCCAGCCCTGTGACGTAACGGGATTCGTCGGAGATCAGATACAGCACCGCGTTGCTCACATCGGACGCTTCGATCAGCGGCGCGGGCAGCGCGTTGAGAAAGATGGGCACCAGGTCGGGCCGTTGCTCGGCGATCAGGGTGTGCATGCTCGGCGGCGCCATCCCGGTGGCCACCCCGGTGGGGTGCACGGTGTTGACCCGGATGTTCTGTGCAGCAACCTCGTTGGCCAGCGCCAGGGTCATGCCGACGATGCCGTGCTTGGAGGCGGTGTAGGGCACGTGCAGCGGCGTGCCCTTGATGCCGGCCGACGAGCTGATGTTGACCAGGCTCCCGCCGCCCCGGGCGACCAGGTGGGGGAGTGCGGCCGCGCAGGTGTTCCAGGCGCCGATGAGATTGATATCGACGACCAGTCGCCACTGCTCGGCGGTGGTGGTGTCCCACGTGCCGACCGTGAGCACGCCGGCGTTGGCGACCGCGCCGTCGAGTCCGCCGAGTTCGCCCGCGGCGTCGTCGACCGCCGCTTTCATGGCGGCCTCGTCGCGCACGTCGACGACTTTGGTGATCGCACGCCGGCCGTGTTTCTCAACCAGTCGCGCGGTCTCATGCAGGTCGTCTTCGGTAGCCAGTGGGTATTCCAAACCCGCTGGGGTGGAACAGATGTCCACCAGGATGCAGTCGGCACCTTCCTCGGCCAGCCGCACCGCGTGCGAGCGCCCCATGCCGCGCGCGGCGCCGGTGATCAAGACCCGTTTGCCCGCGACCCGGCCGGCGGCGTTGTTCGTTGTCATTCGCGTCTCAAACCTTGTTGCAGAAGCCCGCGTCGACGGGGAAGGTCACGCCCGTGACGTACTTCGCCTCGTCGGAGACCAGGTAGGCGATGGCGGCGCTGACGTCGTCGGGTTCCAGCATGCCGACGGGCATCGGGTTTTGCAGATGGGGACCCGCGCCGGGATTCTTCTCCAGGAACTCGGTCATGTCGTCGTTGGTGGCCATCATCGTGTTCACCGCGGTCGGGTGCACGGTGTTGACCCGAATGCTCAGCGGTGCAAGTGCATTGGCCAGGGTGCGCATCAGCCCGACGATCCCGTGTTTGGACGCCGCGTAGCCCAGGCCGCCGCCCTGCAGGCCGCCGAAGCCCTTGATGCCGGCGGTCGAGCTGGTGAAGATGATGACCCCGCCGCGGTTGCCGGCCAACAGATGCGGGACGGCCGCCCACGCCGTGTGATAGGCCCCGTCGAGGTTGACGCCGGTGACCGCCCGCCACTGGGCCAGCTCCTCCTCGATGCTCAACTGGCGAAACGCCAGCGGCGCGATCCCGGCGTTGGCCAGCACGATGTCGAGGCGGCCGAAGTGCTCGACGCCGGCATCCATCGCGGCCTTGACTTGCTCGAAGACGCGGACGTCGGCGACCGTGCCCAGCATCTTGCCGCCGGCCTGTTCGACCAGTGCGACGGTCTCGTCCAGCTCCTCGTGGGAGGCCATCGGGTAACCGTTGGCGGGGATGTCAGCGCAGATGTCGATGCCGATGATGTTGGCGCCCTCGCGGGCGAGCCGGACGGCATGGCTGCGACCCTGGCCGCGCGCCACCCCGGTGATGAAGGCGACCTTGCCATCTACTGACCCCACGGCGCGCGTCCTCTCTGTTGGTCGGCCCAGATCAGGGCAGAGTAACGCCGTTACTCACCTGCGCACAGTAACATGGTTACTCATGGCGGCAAAAGGGGCGGCATTGGACGCCGAGAACGGCGCGTCCGGGCCGCGGACCGACCCGATCCTGGACATCGTGGTCGAGATGCTCGACAGCGAGGGCTACGAGGCCGTCCAGCTGCGCGAGGTGGCCCGACGGGCGCGGGTTTCCCTGGCGACCATCTACAAGCGGTATCGCACGCGCGACGAGCTGATCGTTGCGGCCCTGGACGGGTGGATGGACGCCAATCGCTATGCGCGCCTACCGTCGCTGATCGACGATCTGCCCGGTGAGTCGATCTATGTGGACCTGATGCACGTGATGCGGACCATCTTTGGGCCGTGGGAACGGCATCCGGTGATGCTGCGCTCCTACTTCCAGGCCCGCTCGGGGCCCGGTGGAAAGCGCCTCATCCAGCGTGGAGTCGACGCCGTCGTTCCCGTCGCCAAAGCCGTTCTGGCGCAAGCGGAGCCGGGATTCGCCAAAGACCTCGAGCTCATTCTCACCGGCGTCGTCTACGGGCTACTCACCCGTTTCGCTCAGGGGGAGATCGACGTCACCGAAATTGTGCCGGGTATTGAGCGCACCGTGTTCTGGTTGACCACGGCGTATGAGAACGGTCTGCCAGCGCGAGGCTGAGCCGCGTGTGGTGACGGCTTGAAATCCGATTATTCAGCGGTTCATAAGGCGCTTTTTCCCGACTGTGCCTATTCTTCGTCTTCATGCCGCTATGGGTCGACGGCATCGTGAACGCCCCGAAGAAAGGAAGCGCATGATGTCCTCACCTCGCAGGCTGGCCGCGTTGGCCATTCCCGTTTTGGCGAGCGCGGCTCTGGTGACCAGCGCCGCGGTTGCCACCGCCGATCCCCTCGACGACGCGTACCTGTCGCAACTGCGTGCCGCCGGTTTCAGTTGGCCGCCCGATCACGACGCCGCCCTTACCGGGATGGGGCGCCTGATCTGTGATGACATCGGCTGGGGTTGGACCTATGAGCAGATCTCCCAGAGCATCCACCAGATCCTGGACCCCAGGAATGTCACCTTCGGAGACGTCGGATCCATGGTGAGCCTTGCACATTCGACGTACTGCCCCCTGCAGCGGTGCTGGACCGACCACTGCTGAAAAGCGAAATCCCTTGCGCTGCAGCAGGTGTGCTCACATGAGCGGGGGTCCCGGCAGCAGCCAGGTGACCGACGGGTCGATGTCCTCCTTGTACTGCGGACAATAGGTGGCTATCGACAGGCCGACGAAGTAGGCGGACTGTTTGACCGACAGGTCCGTTTGCCTGGCCAGCTGGATCGCCAGCACCGAGGCGTTCGGGTTGGTGGCGATGCTGGTGCACACCGTGCGGGCCTTCGCAATCGCATCGTCGTTGTCGGGCATGGTGATTCCGCCCCTGGAGAGGCCGGCGATGAACGCGTCGTCGGGGTCATCCGCTGAAGCGGGCGCCGCGACCGCCAGCGCGGCGGTGGACAGCAAGATCGCGCAGACCGTCGGCCACTTCCCAGCCTTCGTCACGGACATGGTCTCCCCTCAGTGCGCGGGCCCATCAGCGTGCAGTCAAGGACGACTTCCATGAACGATAGTCGAAATCGCGGTGTCCATCTCGGGGCGACGCCCGCGTCGGTCCACGGATTTCAGGACGAGCAGTGGGTGGCCTTGATGTGCCCGTTGGGTGAATTTAGCTTGGCCAGCGCGTCGGCGATGGATGCGGTGGCGTCGGGCCCCGAACCGCCCTGGAACCGGCCGGAGACGCGGTCGAACGCCACCGATGCGCAGCCGTTGCGGGTGCCGGCCACCACTTCACAGACGTCGCCGGCCTCGGCGGTGCAGTGCGCGAGCGCGACTTGGTTGGCCTGGTCCTGACTGGCCCCGGTGCCCCATCCGGCGGCTCGTCCGCTCCGCACCGACACGGCGAGGGCGACGAACCCGTCGTCGGCCCGGGCCGTCGGCGCGGGCAGCGCGGCGACCGCGCAACCGACCGCAGCGACGACGGCAATGACCGGCCGCATCGGCGCGCTCCCGCGCATGCTACGAACTGCCTTCGGGGTCTTCAGCCAGGTAGGTGACTTCGTACCACCGCTTGGATGGCCCGGCGCTGTCCGTTTCGCTCGCGGTGGCGTGCTCGAGGCGAACATCGGTCAGATGCGGATTGTCCACGCGGATAAAGTCTTCGAGCTCGGCGTGCAACGCGTCGCCGTCCAGGGTGGCACCCGCGAGCGCTCTGCCGGTATACCTCGTCCAACTCACGCCTCACATTGTGCTCCGGCCATGGCGCCGGGCCGCAATTCGACACCGGGGTATATTGCAACCCGCCGCTGTGCCGCGTGAAATTGCAGGGTCAGGTGGTCCGCAAATGCGCTTGCAGGCCGGGAGGCTCGGTCGTTATGGAGGGCGATGAATCGCCAAAGTGTCTGCAGCATCAGCACTTCACCGATGGGTTGAGTGTGACCCTGAAACGCGTCGACGAATTGAAGCCCGGCGACCGGATCCGCATGAAGGTCGGGCACGCCACCGTCGTCGCGGCCGAACCCCTCGACGACGACCGCACCCTGCTGACCTTTACCTATGGGACGAAGGGCGCCGCCGACAACGCACTGACCGTTGATGTTCTGGACGACGACGATTGGGGCTGGTAGGGCGCCGCCACGCGCCATCCGGCGGACCGGCCTGCCGGAATTCGGGTTATCGCCGGCACCTTGTCGGCAACGGCTCGGCATACGACTATTGACTGAGTACGGACCCACAGGAGGAACGATGACGCCGCACCGTGTGAAATCCGTCGTCGGTTTATCGGCGGTGCCGTTCGCAATTTCCGTGTGGTTTATCCCGACCGTCTTGGCCGACGATCCGTCCTGGAATGGCCAGTATGCGATCACGTTCATGGTCGGCCCGAAGGCCGGGACCAGCATGGCGGTCGGCGACCCGGAGGTGCAACACACCGAGACCTACGGTCTCCGGTCGAGCTGCACGAGCGGCAAATGCGTCGCCACCATCGTCAGCGGCCCGCCGCCCACCAACCCGACGGTGCCGCAGCCGGTCCAGTTCACCTGGGATGGAAAGTCGTGGTCGCAGGCCAACGACTTTCAGTGGGACTGCATGATGCCCGACACCACGATTCAGTGGAATCCGGCCCGGGCCGAGGTGCACTACACGCCCCAACCCGACGGAACGCTGGCCGGCGTCATGCACACCGACATCTTGAGCGGCGCATGCCAAGGGACCATCGACATGAACATGACCGCCGAGCGCGTGGGTAGCTAGCCGGATTCGGTTCAGGGTGGCGGTGGCGGTGTCCCGGGCGGTGGGGCCGGCGGGTTGTCCCAACTTCCCGGTGTGCCGGCGGGCACCTGCACTCCGAGCCAGTTGCACGGCATCATCGACCGCCATGCGATGAACGCGCACTGCTGCTCGGGCGTCAGCGGGCCGGGGCCCGCGCACGGCGGCGTTCCCGGCACACCGCATACCGGGTCGGCCGAGACAGGCGGCGCGCAAGCGAAAGCCGCGGCCGTGAGCGTTAACGCGATGGCCGCCGTGAGTGTGGTGACGAGACGTCGGGTGCGGTGCATGGCCCCTCGAATCTGTAGCTCTTCGGCAGATCGTAACCCCGGGCCCCGACGCACAATGGCGGTTTGAGACTCGGAATCCTGCCTGCGGAATCGGCGGAATTCGTCGACACCGACCGCGCGAAATGGATACGTTGAATGGCCAAGGGCATCGGGCAGCGCTTCCAGTTCCGCGCGAAATAACGGAGTCGAATCATGTCGCGTGCCACGAGAATCAACAGCTGATGGATGCACGGCGAGACGCAGGGATTCCCGATCCGGGGCAACTGCAGGAGGAGGCCGACGAGCGTTGGCAGGCCGCAGCGAATGATCACCGGAAAAGCGCGGTCGCGTTGGCGGAGGCGGAGGACCCCACCAAGTCTTCGTCCGGCGGCTAGTCAGGCGATCGGAACCTGCTATGTCACAAGGGTCCCGAAACGTGACGGTGACGGCTCCGCTCAGGTGTGCACTTTCCAGCCCGCCAATGGGGTCGGGGCCGCCGGAGCATCGGGATCGTTGAATTCGATGTAAACGTCGCCCTGTTTGATGCTGCCGTCGTAGGCGACGAATCCGTGGGCGGTCTGGCCGTTGGTGACACTGCCTGCGCGCAGCGGCGGCGTCTTGTTGATCTTTTGGTAGTCGACGAGCGATGAGCCGCCCTCGACATCGCGGTTCGGGTCCTGCCGCCACGGGGATGAGGAGGCGGTCAGGGAGGACTGGCTGTAGTTGAACGGCGCGCTGGACTTGCCTTCGATGGTCACCTCGATGACGGTGCAGCCCCCGCTGACGGAGCAGCCGGACGAGATCCAGGTCGCGTTGTTGACCGTGACGTCGGCGGTTGCGGTGCTGTATTCCGTGACATGGATGCTGGTGCCGGATTTTCCCGTTGGGAAAGGCGACTGTTGGGTTGTCGGGTCGGCGGTGCCCTGGGGCGCAGTGAAGTACGCCGTCAGCGCCAGCGTCGCCGCGAGTGCGCTCACGTGAGCGGGTCTGGTCACTGCCAGAAGATAACGCATTCGGAGATTTGACCGCGAACTCGTGCTGGCGCCCGGCTCGCATTGAGAAAATGAGAGGCCTGAAAAGCGTTGCCGCATTACCGTTTCAGAAAGCCGACGGGTGCTAGTGCGGCAGATTGGCCAGATAACAACGCACTCGGGTGGCGGCGTCGTCGGGCTTGACTCCCATAGTGATCAATCGCCGAACTACTTCTTCGGAGGGAATGCCAGAAGCGATGTCGTTGTCGATGACATGAACGCTGGGGAACCAGTTCTCGGCGCTTACTCCTGGTGGTGGGGGCTTCGCATCGCCGCCCACGCACTGGGCGTAACCGAGGGCGCCGGTGTCAGCGTGAACTGGGGGCGCCCCCATCGACACAGCACTGGCGATGCCCACCGTCGCAGCGGCGTAGATCAGACGCATGCTGGCATTATTGCGTGTTCGCGGCGTTTAACAACCACGAATTCGGGGGTCTGCCCGATTTCTCTCTCGCGAGTCGGGGTGGGCCTTACACTGCATGAGAATGAGCGCCTATCAGACCGTTGTGGTCGGCACGGATGGTTCGGACTCGTCGCTGCGCGCGGTGGGGCGCGCGGCCGCGATCGCGGCGGATCACGGCGCGAAATTGATCGTTGTGACGGCGCATCTTCCCGTTCAGGAGGAGCGCGGCCGCTACGCCATCCCGCCGGGCAGCGATCACGGTCAGGACTACCGGACGGTGGGCGAGGCGCCCTACTACAGGATCCTGCGGGATGCCAGGGAGCGCGCGCACCAAGCCGGGGCCAAGGACGTCGAGGAGAAGTCGGTCGTCGGTGCCCCCATCAACGCGCTGGTGAATTTGGCCGAGGAGGTCAATGCCGACCTGCTGGTGGTCGGCAACGTCGGACTCAACAGCGTCGCCGGGCGGCTGCTGGGCTCGGTCCCGTCCGCGGTGTCCCGCAGGGCCAAGACCGACGTGTTGATCGTCCACACCAGCGACTGAGTTCGCCAAGAATCGGTCGGTGCCGCCCCCTGGTCGGCGCCGGCCACTCGCACCACGTCATCCGTGCGCGGCGTCCGCCGCGGCAATCAACGCCCTGCCCAGCTGGCGGGCTGCGGCCGGCGCGATGATCGGGGTGTCGGGACAGTCGATGACGACCTGGCACTCGGCGCGCCCGTCGACGTATTGCCGCCCGATGACGGAGACCACGATCTCGGCCGGTTGCCCGTGGCCGGCGTGGTCGATGCTCCACTCCGGGCCGTCGAACACCCTGAAGGCCGGTCCGAGGTTGTCCCATTCGTCGACCATGGTCGCCCCGCTGGGCGGTGCAAGGTTGTCTTTCATGGCTCGATCGTGTCCGCGATCGCGGGCGCGGGCACGAGTAGTGCACTACTTCATTTGCGCTGATGCGGTGCCGTCGGACGGGCGGTGGGACGCGCGATATCGCGAAGGTCAGGGGCGACACCTGGGAGCAAACAAGTCATCAGCATGCGGATAAGCACGTACGGCACGGGTCGCCCGACCCGCCTACCTGCATGGCAACGTTCTGCGTAACGCCAGGAACCTGAAAGGACTCAGCGCCCATGACCACTTGTCGAAAGATCGCGGCCGTATCTGCAACGGGTCTGATTGCTGGATCAGCTTGCAGCACACCGTCACACGCCGATTCCGCTTTCCTGATTTGTCGAGTTACGCGCGTGCCGCTCGACGGACTACGCGGTCGCGCTCCCCAACTTCCATCCGCCCGACTCGACGAACGCCGACTATTTCCTTAAGCCTGAAGGGATTCCGTGCAACTTCCACACTGACAGCGTCGAATGCATACAAACATCCCCGGCGTCGCAGACAACGATAAAATTCCCTACACGCTGATGCCGACGGCCAGCGGCATAAAGGCCGCCGGTTCCAGCCCCTACAGCAACGGAAACGCCCAAGGGCAGCCCGTCAGAACGCTGCCTGCGCTCCAGTCGCTGGCCGTTGTCGGATACCTTTGCGGGGTTGACAGTGCCGGCGGGATTGCCTGCAACGACTTTCAAGGCCGGGGATTTGTGATCTCAGCACAAGGGACCCGTCGGCTGCCGCACGTCTGAGACGACCTCGCCGCTATGCGCCGCGTTTAGTCATGCGCTCGGGCGACAGCACCTGACCCACGCAGCCCTTGAGGCAGAGGGCCCGCTGCGCGATTGCCGGGAGGGGAGTCCCGCCATGGGTGTAGTCCCGCTTCATGTAGACCGCGACAGGACCGCCGCACAGCTCGCAGTAGTCCTCGTCCACCCAGTACTCCAACACGACGCGCTCCTAGCTCGGATAGGTACACCTAGCAGGCTAGGGCAGGTTGCCGACGTCGCCGCGGATTTCCCGGGCGGGTCATATGCTCCATGCATGAGACGTATGCGTCGGGATTCCCCCGCACTACGCGTGCGAAGTGATAACCATCCAGCGCGGCAATGCCGCTGACAAGCGGTCGACAGCAGGCTGGGCATCGCTATTCGAGCCGTAGCGCCCTTGATGCGCTTTCATATCCGCTTTTGATACGCGCCCCCGCCTCCGACGACAGGCACCCCGGTTCTGGCGGCGACCCTGCCGTCGACGGGTTTGGATCGGTCCGATTCCGCGCCGAAGTGCCTGGCTCCGATGGCATCAACCCGCACGACCACTCCTACTACTACCATCGCGGCAGCGAAGCCCTCTACGGCATGGCCGACATTGTCTCCGGCCACGGCGACCAGCTCAAAGCCGACGGCATGACCGCAGAACACCGCCATTCGCTGGGCGGCGTGCAAGTCAGGATTCCGGGGCTACCACCGGTCACCGTCGGCCCACACACGCCGGCCGTCGTTGACCCCGAGTGGGAGCGGTCGCCAGGATCTATCACCGACAACCATGTCTTCGATGCCCAACACCACCATTAAGGAACAACGCGTGCCGTTGCGCCAAGTACTGCTTGCATCGCTTGTGACCGTCGCCATGTTGTTAGGAGGATGCGCGCCAGTGCAACACAAACCACACGCCGCCGGATCGAGCAACCCCTATGAAGACACAGCCCACCCCATGAGCGACGATCAGACCAAGGCCCAGGTGATCGAGCCAGCCAAACAAATCGTCACCGCCGCCAACCTGGAGGGCGTCAGCGGGGCATTCTCCTTCGCCTCCTGCAACGACCAAGGCGACCCGCCGTTTCAAGGCACCGTCACCCTCAGCTTCCTAATCCACGGCGACCCCGATGCATATTTCCAGCAAATACGAGCAGCGATGATCGCGCACGGATGGAACGACGGAGCACCAGCCGGCCAGCACTACCACGGCGCAACGCTCAATAAAGACGGCGTAGCCGCCAGCATCAACTACATGCCGTCCGACCACAGTTACGGACAGATCATCCTCGACGGCCAATGCCGAAACATGGTCAACCACAAGGGCGAAGGTCAATGGAGCAACATCAACGATCAGTTGGCCGCGCGGTAGGACACCGTCTGCATGGGGAATATCTATTCCGCTGATCTGGTCCGGCCGATCATCTAATTGTTCGAAACTCGGTTGCACTGCAGGGGATTGGGCAGGGGCGGCCTGCAATCCCTGCGGCCCGCCGCACCCGAACCACGCGGAGACTAGCTGTCGTCGTCGCGCAGGCCGAGTTGGTCCCACGGTTCGGGCGCGGGAATCGTCTCGCCCGTGCGCAGCAGCACGCTGAGCCGATCCTCGAGGAGTTCTGTGGTCAACCTGATCACACGAGCTGGGACGCCGGCAGCGAGGGCATCGGCGACGGCCTGCTCCAGCTGCCTCGCCGCGCGGGAAAGCGCCTCGACGTCGTAGACCCTCACCGTCGGGTCATCAGGGTCGAGCTGATCGAGCCAGCGCTCGACCGCCTCGGCCTCGGCGTCCGGATCACTCATCCTCACCACTGTAATTGTGTCGCGCGCAGGATCGCACCGGAGGCGACACGATGCGACGTCGTGGCGCGACCAGGTGAGCATCCGGTGGCCGTCGGGGTCGGCGATGTCGAACCAGTCGCCGGCGACAGCGCCGACGGGTATCGGGCAGGCGGGGGGAGTGGGTGCGGCCATGTGGCAAACCTTTCGTATCGCGAGTCGCGATACCGAGCCACCAGACCAGTTGGGCACGTATTGGGCACGGAGCCGGTTCTGAATTACAAGAACGTACTCTGAAATGCAGCAACTCTGGTGCGCGATACTGGGATTGAACCAGTGACCTCTTCCGTGTCAGGGAAGCGCTCTCCCGCTGAGCTAATCGCGCCGGGAAACCAAAAGCTTGGAGGTGGAGACGGGAATCGAACCCGTGTGCACGGCTTTGCAGGCCGTTGCCTCACCACTCGGCCACTCCACCGTTGGGGTCCACGCCACTTGCACCTTCGAGCGGATGACGGGATTCGAACCCGCGACCCTCACCTTGGCAAGGTGATGCGCTACCAACTGCGCTACATCCGCGCGCCTCGGACAACATCGTCGCCCGGTGCGAAGCACGACGATAGTCCACGTGAGCGGGCACATACAAATTTCTTGGTACGAGCCGTGTCTAGGCTATCGCGTCGGCCCGTCACAGCATGCGGCCGGTAGTGTCGGGGCCGGCGCGTGCTAGTCTTCGACGTCGTTCGCCGTCTCGGCGCCGGTCCCGTGGCTCAGTGGGAGAGCGTCCGCTTCACACGCGGAAGGTCGCTGGTTCGATCCCAGCCGGGACCACCAATCACCGCAGGTCAAGGCGCTCCACCCGGACGCCGGCCGCCGGTGTGACGGCTCGGTGCGGCTAACCGGCCCCACTCCAACCGGCCCCGGTCGCCGCTTCGTATTGCAGGCGCCTTCCAGCCCCGATAAGTTCGCTGTATGCGAACGTGCGCCGGGTCGTGAACCGGGCTGCAATGCGCATCCAGGTGCACCTGCGGCAAGTAGGCGAGTTTGCTCGCCGCGCCGGGTGCCTGGCCGGAATCTCTTCGTTCGTCAACGGCTCCTGACGCCGACGCTCATGGTGGGGTTGGTGCCATCGGGGACGCGGGCCGCGGAGGCCGAGGCCGTCGCCGAATTCCTCGAGGCCTGCCGGGCCGCACCGGCCTGCCTGCTGGTGGAGGGCGAGGCCGGCATCGGCAAAACCACCCTGTGGCTGGCCGCGCTCGAGCAGGCTCGCGCGAAAGGGATGCGTGTTCTCACCGCGCGTGCGGCGATCACGGAATCGGTGACGGCCTACATCTCGCTGGCCGACCTGTTGTCGACGGTCGATCGTGCGGTGCTTGGCGCGCTACCCGAACCCCAGCGCCTGGCGATCGACCGAATTCTGTTGCAGGTCAGCGACGACGGCCTGACGACCGATCAGCGTGCGGTCGCGGCGGCGTTCCTCTCGGTCGTCGACATCCTGGCCGAAAACACTCCGGTGCTGGTGGCCATCGACGACCTCCAGTGGCTGGACCCGTCGAGCGCTCGCGTGGTGGCGTTCGCGGCACGACGGTTTTCCGGTCCGGTCGGCCTGCTGGCGACCGTGCGCACCGGTGACGGTGACGATGTGTCCTGGTTGCAGCTCGAAAAGCCGGACGCCACGAGGCGAATGACGCTCAACCCCTTGGCCATCGGCGCGCTACACCAGGTCATCACCGCACGGTTGGGCCGCTCGTTTTCCCGGCACGCCATGCTGCGCATCCACGAAGCGTCCGGCGGTAACCCGTTCTACGCCATCGAGTTAGCGCGCACCATCCCCGAGGGCGAAACGGGCATCGAGATGACGCTGCCCACCACCTTGACCGGGCTGATGGCCTCCAAGATCGGCGTGCTGGATGAGGATCTTCGCGACATCCTCCTCGCCGCCGCATGCCTGGCCAGGCCGAGCATGGAAGCCGTCTCGCAGGCGACCGCCCGGGACGTCCAGGAGTGCGTAGACCGACTGCTGGACGCCGAGCGGCGCGGCATCGTGACCATCGATCGCAACCGTGTGCGGTTCACCCACCCGCTGCTCACCGCCGCGGTCTATACGATGGCCACGCCCACGCAGCGGCGCGTCATGCACCGGCGGTTGGCGACCGTGGTCGACCACCCGGAATTGCGGGCTCGCCACCTGGCGCTGGCCGCCACCCACGGTGACGCGGAGACGCTGACGGCCCTCGATGCCGCAGCCGAGTTGGCCAACAGGCGCGGGGCGCCGGCGGCCGCCGCGGAATTCATCGAGTTGGCGAACGAGCTCGGCGCCGTCAGTCCCGAACGCCGGATTCGCTGCGCCGCATTCCATTTCAGCGCCGGCGATGCCGCACGGGCGCGGGGCATCCTCGAGGAAGTCATCGGGACGCCCGCGCCGGCGAATGTACACGCCGAGGCCCTCAGCCTGCTGGGGCAGTGGGCGTTGCTCGACGGCAGTTCACGGGACAGCGCCCGAAAGCTGCAACGGGCCGCGGATGCGGCGGCCGGAGACGACGGGCTGCTAAGCCACATACTCACGACACTGTCGTTCGCACGCCTCAACATTCACGAGTTCGACGCCGCCATCGACGCGGTTGACGAGGCGGTCGTCACGGCGTCCCGGCTGGACGACCGCCAGCTGCTGAGCCAGGCGTTGAGCATGCGCGTGCTGGTGCGATTCCTGGTCGGCGAGGGTCTCGACGAAGAGGAATTACGGACCGCAATGACGCTGGATGACGGCGACGATCCGTCGTCGGCCACGATCTGGCCAACCCTACATCGCGCCGAATTGCTCATCGGCACAGGAAGACTGGACGACGGGCGCCGGGAACTCAGGGCAATTCGGCAACGCTATATCGACCGCGGCGCCGAAAGCGAAATGATGGTCGGCGCGTTCCACAGCGCGCTCAATGAGATATGGCGCGGTGATTTCGCGGAGGCCTCGCTCATCGGGGAGGATGGACTGCAACGTGCGCGCCAGCTTGACGCGGACCTGCCGCTGGCCGTGGCGCTGATGATCCAGGCGCTGGTGGCCACCTACGCCGGCGACGAGGCGGTCGCGCGCCGCGATGCCACCGCCGCGTTGACGGCCGCCGAGCGCTGCGACTCGCCCGCGCTGGTCACCGTCTGGCCCACCAGCACGCTTGGCTTCCTTGAGGTTTCGCTGGGCGACTACGAAGCCGCGCTGCAAGTGCTTTCACCGCTGCTGAGTGAGTTCGAGCGAAGCCCGCGCGCCACGGAAATTTTCGTCACCCCTTTTCTGCCCGATGCCGCCGAAGCCCTGATTCAGCTCGGACGGTTCGATGAGGCGCGGCGCCTCATCGACGTCTTGGAGGCCAACGGACATCGGTTGGACAGGCCGTGGATGCTGGCGACCGGTGCGCGTTGCCGGGCAATGCTGCTGGCCGGGGGGCGAGACCTCGGTGCGGCGCTGGCGGCCGCGCATCGGGCGATGGCCGAACACGAGCGGTTGCCCATGCCGTTTGAGCGCGCCCGCACGCAGTTGCTACTCGGAGAGATCCTGCGCAGGCAGCGCAGCCGGGAGAATGCCGCCGCGGCGATGCGGGCCGCCGTGGATACGTTCGTGGAGCTGGGCACGCCGCTGTGGGTACGGCGCGCGCGAAGCTCGTTGGAACGCATTACTTTCGGACGAAACGACGCTAAGGTGCTGACGCCGGCCGAGCGCCGGATCGCCGATCTGGCGGCGGCGGGCAAGACCAATCACGACATCGCCTCGGGGCTATTCATCAGCCCCAAGACCGTCGAGGTCCACCTCTCACGGATCTACCGCAAGCTCGGCATCCGGTCACGCGCCGAACTCGGCCGTCGCCTCGACCAACTCGAAGTCGATTCCTAACGGGGCGTCCGGCCGTCGGAAAGTGTAGGGAAATCCCTAATTGATACGGCGGGCGCTGCGGGCGTTTGCTGGACCCACCGCGCGGGCGGCGGTTGCCTCATCGACGAACAAGAGACATACGGGCGAGACCGTGTGTCGCTGCACTCGCATATCGAAAGGAACGCCATGCCAACGAATCCGCGCTTGCGCACCATGGCCGTGCTCGCGGCTCTCGCCATCGCCGCCAGCAGCGCACCGCAGGCGATGCTGCCGAGGGCCCAGGCCCACCCGGGCCAACACACCGTGGTGTACCGGATCCTCGGCGGTGGGGATGTCTTTTCCGTCATACCCGACCCCGGAACACCGGTGTATCCGGCGAGCACCACCACCTGGGTTTCGGTGCCCTGGTCCCAGACCGTGCAGGTCACCGGAAGCCCCTACCTGGCGTTGAACTACACCGACAAAACCGGCGGTCCGCACGACTGCGCGATTCAGGTGGACGGCCAGCCCGTCCCGCTCACCGAACACACGACCGGTAGGTGCGCTTACCAGATCCCCGGCGCCGCGCAGTAATACGCGGACGGCGACGACGACAACACGAAGGAGAGCAGCGGTGAAGCATGGGATCGTCGTCGGCGCAGCCGGCATGGCCGTCGTCATCGCGAGTTGTGCTGGCTGTTCCGGTAAGTCAACCACGGGCGCATCAAACCCGCCGGCGCCTGCCGGACCTCAGGTCATCGTCGACGGCAAGAGCCAGAACGTCGCCGGCGCGGTCACCTGCAACCCGTCCGGGAACAGAATCACCATCGGCATCGGCGACGCGGCCAACGGGCTGGGCGCGGTGATCAGCACCGACAACCCGCCCATCGTCCACGCGGTCGGGCTGGGCACCGTCGACGGCATCACGCTCGGCTATTCCGACGCCGCACCGGGCCAGGGCGGATCCGCCGGGGCCGCGGCGAGCGGCAAGTCGTACCAGATCAAGGGCACCGCGACCGGTGCCGACACCAGCGACCCGCACCAACCGAAGCCGGTAACCAAGCCATTCGAGTTGGACGTGACCTGCCCTTAGAAGGGAACGCAACCAATGTCCATCAAACGTCTCGCCGCAGCAGCCGGAGTCGCTGCGGGCCTGGGCTTGTCCGTCGCGGGGGTCAACGCGGGACTCGCCGGCTCCGCCCCGCCGTTGGACCCGCCGCCGTGCCCCAACGGGCAAAAGGGCTGCTCCGGTGTCCCCAACCCCGGTCCCGGCTATGGGGGCACGGGGACCGTGCCTCCTCCCGGGTCACACGTTCCCGGGGCCGGCGGCGCAACGCCGACGACCACGCCGCCGCGAAACAGCACCCCGCCCCCGACCACTTCGAAGCCGTGGAGTACCACTCCGCCGCCGACCACTTCGAAGCCGTGGAGTAGCACTCCGCCGCCGACCACGTCTGCGCCGTGGAGTACCACTCCGCCGCCGACCACTTCGAAGCCGTGGAGTAGCACTCCGCCGCCGACCACGTCTGCGCCGTGGAGCAGTCCGGGGCCGACACCCTCGCAGTGGAGCGGTCCGGCGCCCACGACCTCGATACCGTTCTCGTGCCCCGCCTGGCATCCGGACTGCACCCCTGCCAACGCCAACCCGGGTGCCAGCCCCAGCGGTGGCCCCGGATACGGCGGCGCCGGCTCGACGCCGCCGTCACCCTCGGCGCCGTGGGGCGGCTCGCCGCAACCGACCCCCAACCGCCCGATCCTCAACGCGCCGAACTATCAGCCGCCACACGAGCCGTACTACCCGCCGCGTGGTCCGATCTTGCGCGGCGCTCCGCAAGTCGGCGGCCCCGTCGACCTGCCCGGCGGCTTCTGGATTCCGGGTCAGGGGGCGCCGCCGCCGCCGCGGCCGAACGGCTACGGCTGGAGTGACGGCCCGGCTCCGGGCCAGCCCCCGCCCAACTGGGAGGGTCCGCCGCCTGCCGGCGGCTGGAACGGGCCACCGCCGGCCGGCGGTTGGAACCGCCCGTGGACCGGGCCGCCGCTTGACGCATCCTATGGGCAGCGCTATTTCGCGCCGTTCACCTACAACACCTACACGGTCCTTCCGATCTTCAACTGGCAGTACGGCGGTTGGGGTTACTGGTTCGACGGCATCTGGACCCCGCTGTACTGAGCCACTGAGGGTGGTTGTCGAATTCGCTTCCGGCGCAGACCCGCTCAAGCAAAATGCGCTAGATGCGCACTGGGCCAAGCGGATTCGGCGACCACTTCAGTCGAAGGTGACTGGCCATCCGATGACGGCACTGATCCGTTCCGCGGGTGCGCCCGCGTCGAGGCAGACCCGCGCGACGGTTTCCGCCGATTCGGCGGCGAAGATGCCGAAGGCATACTCATCCTCGGGAACCGCCAACGCCATCAACAGTCGGATCTGGCTGCCCCTCGCCGCCACGGATGTCGCGCTGTCGTTGAGATGTCCCGCCGTCTCATTGATGGAATGCGCATGCGCGTCAGGGCCGTACCACTCGACCAGGAAGCGTTCCAAGCCCGCACCGGGGATTGCCATTGCCCCACGCTATTGCGCTGCACGGCCTGCCGATATCAGGGATATTCCTACTCTTTGGCCCTCGCGACGGCGCCCTGACGTCCGAATAGGCTCGCGCGCTATTGCCTGATCGTGCCCGCTGAGCCACCATGAACTGCATGAGTAAGGTAACCCTAACTACCGAGCTGCCGATCCCGGTCGAGACGGCGTCCGCCCTGGCGCGCAAGCCCGAGCTGATGCGGCACGTGTTGAGCCCGGTGCTGCGGGTGTACCGGCTCGATGTCCCCGAGCACATCGAGGTGGGCACCGAAGGATCGGCGCGGTTCTGGTGGTTCGGCGTGATCCCGGCCTGGACGCATCACCTGACTATCAAGCGGCTCGAGCCGACCGAGATCTACACCAACGAACACGGCGGACCCGTCCGCACCTGGAATCACCGCCTGACGTTCGAACCCATCGACGAGCGCAGCTGCCGCTACACCGACGAGATCGAAACCGACGACGGCCTGCACGGGCTGCTCACCCGCGCCTTCGTCCGGGTGATGTTTCGCCACCGGCATCGGCGATGGCGCAAGCTCGCGCGGATCCTGCACTGAGAGCGCACACCCGAGAGAGGACGGTGGACCATGCTCGGAAATCAAGAAGGCGTCGGCATGCTGAAACTCGAATGCCCACAACGCCATCCCGTCGGCAGAATCCTCAAAGACGCCCCGCATCAATCCGTCCAGTTCGACCCCGGGGCTCAGGTCGGGCCACGGCGGTTCTGGCCGGACGAAGACGAACAACCAAACTTCAAGGCGCTCTGCAGGTTCTGCGACAAGCCGGTGGGGGACGCCACGTCGACTCTGCAGTCCAAGCTCTCGTCGGTGATCGCCGACGCGTCCGCGACGGCGGAGACGGCGACGCTGCCTTACGTGTAGGCGGCGGGTCGCCCGGATACTGTAAGAGCTACAGTAGCCGCGCGACGCATCCGCGGAGCCGACCCGAGAGGAGTCCCGTGGCGCAGACACCGCAGAACACCCCCCGTCCGCCCGACGGCGATTGGCTGGGCACGCGCTACCTGCGCTTCGAGCGCCACGGACCGATCGCCGTGTGCACCATCGACCGGCCCGAAGCGCGCAACGCGCTGAGCCCGGCCATGTACTTCGGAATCCGTTATGCGGTGGGACGTCTCAACGAGGACCCGGATCTGGCCGGGCTGGTGCTTACCGGAACCGGCGACGTCTTCGCCCCCGGCGGCGACATGGGCGGTGGGGGAGGCGAGGACAACTGGATCACCTTCGGTTCGGCGCTCGGCATGGACGTGACGCCGTTCGACGCCGTGCGCACCTCGGCCAAGCCCATCGTCTCCGCGGTCAACGGGCTGTGCCAGGGCGGCGGGTTCCAGATCGCGTTGTGCAGCGACCTGTCGGTGGTCAGCGATCGGGCGACCTTCCGGGTACCCGAGTTGTTCCGCGGCTACGCCGACACCTACTACAGCCAGATGCTCACCCGCGTCATCGGGCCGGTGCGCATCCGCGACCTGATGTTCACCGGTCGGGTGCTGACCGCGATCGAAGCCCTCGACTGGGGCCTGGTCACCAGGGTGGTGCCACACGAGGGCCTGCTGGACGCGGCGAAAGAGCTACTGGCGCAATGCTGTCGAACCGCACCGCGCGCCCGTGGCGTCATCAAGTCCAGCATCGACAGCTACCTGGGCCTCTATGACCGCATCGGCATGACCGCCAGCCTGTCCGACGCCGAGGCCATCGAAGGCTTCCGCTCGTTCAAGGAGCGCCGGTCGCCCGACTGGGTGCATCCGGAGCTGCGCGTGCAGGGACGTCTATAAGTCGACCCACTCGCCGTGCGGGGCGACCCTCAGCACGTCGCTGATGCCGGCCTGATCGAACGCCGCGACGAATTCGTCGACGCCCTCGCTGAAATGGGCCCAGCCGTCGACGTGGGCGGGTATCACCGCTTTGGCGCCAAGCAATTCGGCCGCGGCCGCCGCGCGCGCCGCGGTCAGCGTCAACGGCCGCCCACGCTCCTTGGTGGGCACGCTCGCCGCACCGGCGAACAGCACGGCGACCTCGACCCGACCGACGCGATCGGCGACGTCTTTCACCGCGACCATGGAGGCGTTGTCACCGCTGAGGTACACCGTCGGCAGGCCCGGCCCGGACAGCACGAAACCCGTCACCTCGCAGTTGATGTGACCGCCGGCGTCGCGCTGCCCGTCGGCCGGGCCGTGCACCGCCGGAACAGCTTGCACGGTAAGCGATCCGTCGGAGAAGTCGTAGGATTGCCAGGGCGCCACGCCGATCGCCGGTGGACCCAATCGGCCCGCGGCGCCGGGGTGGGTGAGCAGCAGGGGCGCGGCCAGCGCCATGCGGCGGCCCTCGTCGTCGAAGTTGTCGGGATGCTGGTCGTGGCTGACCAGCACCACATCCACCGGCCCCAGTGCCTGGGCGCTCACCGCGGGGCCGGTGAGCTTGGTCAGGTAGGCGTGCACGCCCGGCGGATCGAAGGTCGGGTCCATGACGATCCTGCGGCCGGCGATGTCGACGACGGTCGTGGGACCGCCCAGCACGCCGATCGCGCAGTCGCGCCGCGCCGCATCCACTCGAG
This sequence comes from Mycobacterium colombiense, assembly GCF_003284975.1. Taxonomy (GTDB): domain Bacteria; phylum Actinomycetota; class Actinomycetes; order Mycobacteriales; family Mycobacteriaceae; genus Mycobacterium; species Mycobacterium europaeum_A. The sequence goes on along the minus strand of NZ_QMEU01000025.1, from coordinate 21,873 downwards.
TGCTCATATGCCCCGCGCCCGGTCACGCCAAAATGGTTCCCGCAGCTGAGTTTTCAGAATCTTGCCGCTCGCGTTGCGGGGGAGTTCGGGCACGAAGTCGACCGTGCGCGGACATTTGAAGCCGGCCAGATGCTCGCGGCAGAATTCGATGATGCCTTTCGCGTCGACCTCGCCGTCGGCCACCACGATCGCCTTGACCGATTCGCCCCAGAAGTCGTCGGGCACCCCGATCACCGCGGCGTCCTCGACGGCGGGATGCTCGATGAGCACGCTTTCCACCTCTGGGCCGTAGACGTTCTCGCCGCCGGTGATGATCATGTCCTTGATGCGGTCCTCGATGTAGACGTAGCCGTCGGCGTCCAGCCGTCCGATGTCGCCGGTGCGCACCCAATCGTCGGCGGTGATGGTCTCGGCCGTCGCGTCCGGCCGGTTGAGGTAGCCCGTCATGTTCTGGTTGCTGCGCACCCAGACCTCACCGGACTCGCCGGTCGCCAACGGGTTACCGGTCTCGGGGTCGGCGATGCGAATCTCGCAGCCCAGCACCGCCTTTCCGGCCGCCAGTTGCAGCTCGGGCCGCGCCGCGTCGCGGTGATCGTCGTCGGACAGCGCGGTGACCGCCCCGCACAGTTCCGTCTGCCCATACACCTGCACGAATTTCGTGTGCGGCCAGGTGGACAGCGCGCGATGCAGCAGCGGTAGCGGCATCGGTGCGGCACCGTAGACGATGTAGCGCAGGCCGGCGAGGGCCGCGGTCGCCGCCTCGCCCGCGTCCAGGAACCGGGCGATCACCGGCGGGACGAAGAACGCGTGCGTGGCGCCGGCCCGCACCGCGCCGATCAGCGTTGCCGCGTCGGGCTCACGGGTCATGAACGTCGTTGCACCCGAACGGATTCCGAACAGCGCATAGCCGATTCCGCCGACGTGGAACAAAGGCATGGCCACCAGGTTGGCGTCGCCCTCGTCGAAGGGAAACGCCGGAGCCAGGTTGGACGCGTGATTGACCAGCGCGCGTTGGCTGAGCAGCACGCCCTTGGGGCGTCCGGTGGTGCCGGAGCTGTAGATCACCAACGCCGTCTCGGTTCTGTCGACGCTCGCGTCGGCCGGCGTCGGCGGCGCCGCGGCGAGCAACGACTCGTATTCGTCGCCGACCTCGATGATGCGTTCCACACCCGGGACCCGCTCGGCGGCGGACTCGGCCGCCGCGCGCAGCTCGGCGCCGACGAGCAGCACGCGGGCGCCGCTGTCGGTGAGGACGTGGACGAGTTCGTCGCCGACCACCCGCCAGTTGACGACCGTGGTCACGACGCCGATCGAGGCGCCGGCGATGAGGACCTCGAGACAGGCGGGGTGGTTCTTGTCCAGGAAGGCCACGCACTGGCCCCGCTCGAGACCGGCGGCGCGCAGCGCACCGGCGGCGCGACGGATCCGCGACCCCCAGTCGGCCCAGGACCACTGGCGTTCGCCGTACCGGATGGCGATCGCGTCGGGCCGGTGCTGTGCGTGTCGTTCGACGATGCCGGCGAGCGTCTCCGCCGTGCTGGTCGCCGTCTGGGCTGATGGCATGAACCCCTCCGCGATCGATTCGTACCCGTTTGTAATACGCGGTCGGTTGCGCGCGTGCGACGCCGACCCTCGCCCGCGCGGCTCGCTAGCGGCTCACTGCATGGAGCCGATCATCATTGCGCCCTCGCCGGCGGCCTGGCCGGTCGCGCTGCTGTCCTGGCGGAAGTCGATGAACGCCGATCGGCCGTTCGAGGTGTTCAGCAGCTCGGTGAAGGTGCCGATCACCGGGATCGTGCCCTGCGGGTTCACCACGGTCGCGGTGTAGTCGACCGAGGCTTCCTGCTGGAAGTTGGGGCCGGGCAGGGGCTTGGTCTCGGGCGCGGTCAGACGGTTCACGTCGGTCAGGATGGCCGATGCGCCGCCGGTGAACTGGTCGATGTCGGCCTGCAGCAGCCCCGCGGCGTCCGCGCCGCCCGCCGGTTTGACCGTGATCCGCAGCTGCGCGGTGGTGTCGGCGTTGTTCAGCGCCACCCAGTTCGGGCCGCGGTTTCCGACCGTCCAGCCGGGGGCCGGGGTGACCGAGACGCCCTGCGCGATGGCGATGGCGTCGTCGGACAACAGCGCCACCGCGGCGGTTGGCTCGGCCCGGTCGACGGGGGAGCCGAGCAAGATCACCGCGGTGACGGCGGCCGCGCCGATCGCGCCGAACCGCCATCCGGTCCGGCGCGACCGCGCCTGCGGCTGAGGTGTTGACATCGGCTTATCGTCCTCCAGCTGGCACGGCAATGTCCAAGACGGGTTTGCTATGGCTCGATACAGCCGGGTTATCGAACGACTGCATTGGTAAAGCCAACGGCGCGAACGTGTGTCACCATGACGGGGCCGAACCGCCCACCACCCGTGAAGGATGCGACATGGTGAACCCCGACCGCGCCCGTTCCCGCACCTTCGTCGTGACCGGCGCCGCGTCCGGAATCGGGTTGGCCACCGCGCGGCGGTTGTTGGCCGAGGGCGGCACCGTGATCGGCGCCGACGTGGCCGCCGCGCCCGACGACCTGGGCGCGCGGTTCACCTTCGTGTCCGCCGACGTGACCGACGAAGCCGCGATCGCCGCGGTGCTGGCCGCCGTGCCGGGCCGCCTCGACGGCCTCTTCCACGCCGCCGGGGTCGCCGGGGGAGGACCGGTGCACCTGCTCGAGCGCGCCGAATGGGATCGGGTGATCGGGATCAACCTCACCGGCACCTTCCTGATGGCCAAGGCGGCCCTGGCGAAGATGATCGACCAACCCCGGGCCGACGGCGAACGCGGCTCGATCGTGACGGTCGCCAGCGTCGAAGGCCTGGAGGGCACCGCCGGGGGCAGCTCGTACAACGCGGCCAAGGGCGGCGTCGTGTTGCTCACCAAAAACATCGCCCTCGACTACGGGCCGAGCGGCATCCGCGCCAACGTCATCTGCCCCGGCTTCATCGAAACACCCATGGCGCACAGCGTCTTCAGCATTCCCGGCATGGAGGGACCGCTGGCCTCCATCACCAAGGAGCACGCACTACAGCGCCTGGGGCAGCCCGAGGAGATCGCCGCCATGGCCGCCTTCCTGCTCTCGCCCGACGCCTCCTTCGTCAGCGGTCAGGCGCTCGCCGTCGACGGCGGCTACACCGCCGGACGCGATCACGGTGTGGTCGAACTCTTCGGCTTTCCCGACTGACCCAACTAAGATTCGTCCATGAGCGGTGGACTTACCCCTGACCAGGCGATCGAGGCGATCCGGGGCGCCGGCGGAGCACAGCCTGGGTGCCGCGCGCTGCACGCCAAGGGCACCCTGTACCGCGGCACGTTCACCGCGACCCCCGACGCGCTCATGCTCTCGCGCGCACAGCATCTCGACGGTTCGGCCGTCCCGGCGCTGATCCGCTTCTCCAACGGGTCGGGCAACCCTGAGCAGCGCGACGGTGCGCCCGGGGTGCGCGGTATGGCGGTGAAGTTCACCCTGCCCGACGGCTCCACCACCGACGTCTCGACGCAGACCGCCCGGTTGTTCGTCGCCAGCACGCCCGACGGATTCATCGATCTGCTCAAGGCGATGCGGCCCGGCCTCACCACGCCGCTGCGCATGGCCAGACACCTGCTCACCCATCCGCGGCTGCTCGGCGCGTTGCCCTTGCTGCGTGAGGCGAACCGGATCCCGGCCAGCTACGCCACCACCGAATACCACGGCCTGCACGCCTTCCGCTGGATCGCCGCCGACGGCAGCGCCAGATTCGTTCGCTACCACCTGGTTCCGACCGCGGCCGAGGAGTACTTGTCGGGGTCGGACGCCCACGACAAGGATCGGGACTTCCTCACCGACGAACTGAAGACGCGGCTGGACGGCGGGCCGGTGCGGTTCGACTTCCGGGTGCAGATCGCCGGGCCCACCGACTCGACCGTGGACCCGTCGGCGGCCTGGCAGAGCACCCAAATCGTCACCGTGGGGACCCTGGCCATCACCGGTCTGGACACCGAGCGCGAGCACGGCGGCGACATCGTGGTGTTCGATCCGATGCGGGTGACCGACGGCATCGAGCCCTCCGACGACCCGGTGCTGCACTTTCGGACCCTGGCGTATTCGGCCTCGGTCAAGCTGCGCACCGGTGTGGAACGCGGCGCGCAAGCCCCGCCCGCCTGACCGGGCGACCCGGGCCGACGCCCGCCTCGCGCCGAAATCGGCGGCACGCTAAGGTTTTTCTCCGGTGTCGCCATTTCAGATGTTCCTCATATGCCTGGCCGGGCTGGGTGCCGGTGCGATCAACGCGCTGGTCGGGTCCGGCACCCTGATCACCTTCCCGACGCTGGTCGCGCTCGGCTATCCGCCGGTGACGGCCACCATGTCGAACGCGACGGGTCTGGTCGCCGGCAGCATCTCGGGCACCTGGGGTTATCGCGCCGAGCTGCGCGGTCAGTGGGATCGGCTGCGCTGGCAGCTCCCGGCATCGTTGGCCGGCGCGGCGCTGGGCGCGTACCTGCTGCTGCATCTGCCCGAGAAGGTGTTCGCCGACATCGTGCCGGTGCTACTGGTGCTGGCGCTGGTGTTGGTGGTCATCGGGCCGCGGATCCAGGCGTGGACGGCACGGCGCGCCGAGGAGGCGGGTCGCTCGCCCGATCACGTCAGCCCGCGCCGGATGGCGACGCTGGTGTTCGGCACGTTCGCCGTCGGCGTCTACGGCGGCTATTTCACCGCGGCGCAAGGGATTCTGCTGGTCGGCCTGATGGGCGCCCTGCTGCCGGAATCGGTGCAGCGCACCAACGCGGCCAAGAACTTGTTGGCGTTGATGGTGAATGTGGTTGCCGCCATTGCCTATACGGCGGTGGCGTTCGATCGGATCAGCTGGCCGGCCGCCGGGCTGATCGCGGCGGGCTCACTGGTCGGCGGGCTGCTCGGCGCGCGCTACGGGCGGCGGCTGTCGGGAAATGCGCTGCGGGCAATCATCGTGGCCGTGGGGCTGATCGGGCTCTATCGCCTGCTCGCGGTGACCTGACGAGAATTCAAGTATACCAACGCAGTTCGTGTCAGCTCAGCGTTGCCGCGGCGGCTTCGGTGATGACATCGGACACCTCGCCGCGCTTGCGCCACGCCCGCAGCTGACGCATCGCCCCGTTGCCGTCGGCCACCACGCGGGCGAGTTCGTCGCGAACGCGGTCGTATTCGCCCAGCGATTCCAGGGCCGGGCGCACCCGCCGCACCAGCGCCCGCAGCTGCTCGGCCGCCGGTACCGCGCCGCGACCGTCGATCAAATCGAGTGTGTGGCCGGACAATCCGTCGTGTGCGGCCTTCCAGTACGCCGCGCGCAGCGCGCCGGGTGGCAGCCGCCGGGCGTCGTCGGACGAGTCGAGCGCGGTCATCACCGCCGCCCTGATCAGGGTGGCGAGCAGGACGGTCTCGGCGACGGTGGCCGGCACGTCGGCCACCCGGACCTCCACCGTCGGGAAATCCGCGGAAGGGCGCACGTCCCAATAGATCATGTCCTTGTCCACGATCACCCCGTTGTCGACCAGCATGCGCACGGCGTCGTCGTACTCGTCGGGCGAGGCGAAATAGGGCGGCGCCCCGGCTGCGGGCCAGCGCCGCCACAGCACGCTGCGCCAGCTCGCATGGCCGCTGTCCGCGCTGCGGTACACCCGTGAATTAGCCGACAGTGCAAGCAAAGTCGGCAACCACGGCCGAAGCCAATTGCTGACATGGATGGCCGCGGCGCGGTCGGGCACCTGCACGTGCACGTGGCATCCGCAGATTCCCTGCTCGTGGGCGATCATGCCGAACTCTTCGCCGATTCGCCGGTAGCGGGGGGTGTCGGTGACCGGGAACTCGTGCGGCGTGGAAGGCGGCAGGCCACAGGCCAGCAGCGTAACCCCGGCGGCCTCGGCGGCCTGTGCCGCGGTGCGCCGCAGCCGGCTCAGTTCCTCGCCGAGTTCGGCGCTGGTCGCCGCCACGTTCGACGTGGTTTCCACCTGGCAACTGCTGAGCTCGAGCTGCAGTTCGACGCCGCGCGACTTCGCCTCTGCGGCCACGGCGGCGTTGCGCGGGGCGGGCTCGCCGGTTCGAGGGTCGATGAGGAGGAATTCCTCCTCGGCACCCATAGTGGGATGGTCGGCCATTGAGCCGATTACGGCCCGGCGTTTACCAGCGGTCAGCCGCGGACAGCGCGGAGTCGACGGTCGGGTAGATGGGCAGCACGCCGGACAGGCCGCACGCGTCGACGATGCGGGCGACGAGCGGCTCGCAGCTGACCAGGCGTAGGTCGATGCCGCGGTCCTGGCAGCGTTTCGCCTCATCGGCGAGGACTTCGAACGCGCAGCAGCCCATGAAGTCGAGCCCGGTGACGTCCACCACGAAGGGGCCTGGCGCGGTGACGCCGCTGGCGGCCTCTTGCACCAGGTGGCGCCAGGTGTGCTCGTTGCAGGCGTCGACCTCGCCCCCGGCGTAGATCACCACCGACGGGCCGCTGCGATCCGCCGTAGCCCGAAGCGTGCTGTTGGGGTCGCCGAGTTCGTAGACAAGCTTTGTGCTCAGCGTCAGATGAGTGGTCTGCATCGCCTCGACAATGACGGAATTCATGATGGACCCCCTGATCGACAGGCGCCGCAGACGCCTCGATGGATGCCCGTCCTAATGTCTGAAGACAGACTGTTCGTTGATGCGAATCTCATTTCTATAACGAGACAGGGCGGTCTGTCTACCTGCAGGGGCCTAAGAGTACGGTAAGGCCTGGTATGACAACTCCCGATGCCGGAAACCCCGCCGCGTCACCCCGCGAACGCGTTCTGACCGCGGCATATGACCTGTTCAGCCGGCGTGGCATCCGCGCGGTCGGTACCGATGAGGTGATCGGGCGGGCCGGTGTCGCCAGGGCGACGCTGTACCGCCACTTCGCGACCAAGAATGACCTGGTACTGGCGGTGCTGCAGCGTCGCGAGGAGCTCTGGACCCACGGTTTGATCGAGGAGCAGTCGCGGCAGCGCGGCGACGCCCCCGAGGAGCAGTTGCTGGCGATTTTCGACGTCATGCACGATTGGTTCCAGCTGCGCGACCGGTACGAGGGCTGCTCGTTCATCAACGTCCTGCTGGAGCTGGGGCCCGAGCATCCGATCGGACAGGCGTGCATCGGCCACATCGAGCACGTCCGCGACATCGTGCGTCGCCGCGCCGTGGCGGCGGGGTTGACCGACGTCGAGGACTTCGCCTCGTCGTGGCACATCCTGATGAAGGGCGCCATCATCCTGGCCGCCGTCGGGGATCTCGGCGCCGCGCTGCGCGCCCGCAAGATGGCCCGCACGTTGATCGACGAACACCGGCCGCCGCTGGTGGCCGACACCGGCGAGGCCGTGTAGTCAGACGCTGTCCGGCGCGGCGGTGCCGGCCTTGCGGTAGTGTTCGGCCTCCAGTTCGGCGATCATCCGAGATGTGCGTTCCCGCAACAGGATTGCGGCTGTGAGCCCGGCGACGACAGCGATCACCAGCCCGATCCACGAGAACCGCTCCAGCCAGCGTTCGGCGGCGATTCCGGCGAAGTACACCAGTGCGGTGGTGCCGCCCGCCCAGCAGATGGCGCCCGAGACGTTGGCCGCCAGGAATCGGGGGTAGTGCATCTTCAGCGCACCGGCGAGCGGCCCGGCCAAGATCCGCAGCAGCGCGATGAAGCGGCCCAGGAAGACGGCGCGAACACCCCAGCGGTTGAACAGCTTTTCGGCCAGCGCGACGTGTCCGGGACCGAAGTGTTTGGGGAACCGCCGCCCGAGCCGGTCGAAAAGCGGCATGCCGAACCGGCGCCCGATCGCGTAGCCGATCGAATCGCCGATCACCGCGCCGATCACCGCGGCGATGCCGACCCCGAGCGGATTGACGGCCAGGTCGTGGTGCGACGACATCAGCGCCGCGGTGACCAGCACGATCTCACCCGGCAGCGGGATGCCCAGGCTCTCGATCCCGACGACGCCGCCGACCACCAGGTAGACCGCGAGCGGCGGAATCGAGTGCAGCAGGGGCTCGAGATTCATGCGTCAAGAATGCCTGACCGACCGCGGAACCGCGGCGTGAGGTGCGCGGTCGAACTCGCTCGGGGTGTCCAGCCCCGCCAGGCGCGGACGCTTGGGTTCGCGCCCGTCGTACGACGAGAGGCCGCGCAGCCGCCGCCAGATCCACGGAACGAAACTCTCCCGCGTCCAGCGCCACTGTTCGTACGTGCCGGCCGCAACGGAACGCTGGGTGGGATTGCGGCAGCCGAGCGCCCAATCATGGTTGCTGTCAGGCAAATTGAGCGCTTCGGCGGCCGCATCGGCGAACAGGATGTGGCCCCTGGTCGAGGCGTGCACCCGGTCGATGGCCCAGGTGTCCAGCTCGCGCATCGAGGGCGCGCTGTACAGGTCGACGAGCGCGAACCCGTAGCGGTGGGCGGCCGCGGTGATCGCCGCGTTGATGCGGGCGAGCCGCCCGGCCACCAGCCGCCCCAGCGGCAGGAACTGGGCGACGTTCGGGAAGGTCGTCGTCACCACCGTCGCCCCCGATTCGGCCAGCGCGGCGTAGACGTGTTCGAGGTCGGCCAGGGCGGGGCCGAACGATCGCCCGGGTTGGATGACGTCGTTCATCCCGGCGCACACGGTGATCAGGTCCGGGCGCATCGCCAGCGCCTGTGGAAGCTGCTCGGTGAGCACGTGGTTGATCCGCTTACCGCGGATGGCCAGGTTGGCGTATTGCAGGCCGGGATAGAGGGAGTCGACCCGCACGGCGAGGCGGTCGGCGAATCCGAGCAGGCCGACGGTGTCGTCACCGTCCCACAGGCCCTCGGTCTGGCTGTCACCGATGGCGACGTAACGGTGGTATCCGGCGCGAACAGCCCCGCTCACGAGCCGAGAATAACCCGAATCAGCGCCCATAACTGGTTACCGTGGACCCATGCCACTCAAGCGTGCGCCGGGCGCGAAGGACGCCGCGGCGACGCCGATCGCCGATTCGCTTGCGCCGCAGTACCCGATCGAGTCGGTGGACAACGCGCTCAAGCTGTTGCTGCTGTTGGGCGAGCGGCCCCAGATCCGGTTGAGCGAGGCGACCCGGTATCTGGGTGTGGCGTCGTCGACCGCGCATCGGTTGCTGGCGATGCTGGCCTATCGCGGGTTCGTCCGGCAAGACCCGGTGTCCAAGGCGTACCTGCCCGGCCCGTCGTTGACCGGGGTGGCGTTCGCGATCTTCGGTCGCATCGACATCGCCCGATCCGCCGCGCCCGTCATGCGCAGCCTGTCCGAACAGCTACGCGAGACCGTGCACGTCGGAATGCTGGACGGGGCCGGCGTGCGATTCGTCGCCGCGGTCGAGGGGCCGGCCGCGGTCCGGGTCGCGTCGCGGCTGGGCCGGGCCATGCCGGCCCATTGCACGTCGACGGGCAAGGTCATGCTGGCCCAGTTGTCGTCACCGGAGTTGCGTGCGTTGTTGCCGGGCGAGCAGCTTCAGCGCATCACCTCGCATTCGATCGGCAGCCGCACCGAGTTGGAAGCCGAGCTCGCCGGGATCCGCGAGCGCGGTTACGCCACCAACTCCGAAGAGAGCGAGGAAGGCGTCGCCTCGGTCGCCGTGCCCATCCCGACCCGCGCGCCGGGGCTGCGGCTCGCGCTCAACGCCGCGGCCCCGCAAAACCGGCTGGACGCCGCCCGGTATCCGGCGGTGGCCGCCGCACTTGTGGCGGCCGCCAAGGAGATCGGCGATCAGCTCGGCTGTTGATCGCCCAGGCGTGCCACTTCGTGCCGCCAGGCCGCTTCGGCGGTGAACCCGGATCCCAAGTCCGGCAGGTCATCCCAGTCCGCGTCATCGATGTCGCGCAGCGTGCCCCCGGCCGCGCGCACCCGCAACGACATCCGGGCCAGCGCGTCGAGGCTGATGGCCTGCAGCACCGCCTGCGCCACCGTGGCGGCGGCGCTGGTGATTCCGTGTCCCCGGCAGATCACCACCGGACGCCCGCGCATCGCCGCCACCATCTCCTTGCCCAGGCGCGAATTCCGGATCAGCACCGCGCGTTCGTAGACGGGGACGCCGCCGCGGGCCAGCCGGGCGCCGGGAATGTCGTAGGCGCCGTAGATGGGCCGGATCGTGATGCCGGCCATGTCGGCGGCGACCACGTCGGGTGGGTGCAGGTGCGCGACGGCGGCGTGCCCCGGATCGGCGAGCATCGTCTCGACGTGGATCGGCAATTCGTTGGGGACGCGGTAGCCGTCGAGTTCGCCTGGGGCGCCCGCGGTTCCGTCGAATCTGATGAGCCGGATGTCGCCGGGCCGGGTGAACGCCACCCCGGTGTCGGCATCGCTTCGGCAGCGCACCAGCAGGTGCTCGTCGTCGATTCGCAGGCTCAGGTGGCCGAGGACGCCGTCGACCAGGCCGCGGGCCGCGGCGACGCGGCAGCCCTGCGCCACCACGGCGCGGTGCTGGTCCAGGTCCGTCATCGCGGTGCGCCCAGCCCGAATCCGCCGTCGGGTCGCACGGTTTCGCCGGTGATCCCGCGGGACCGTTCGGAGGCCAGGAACACGTAACTCCACGCGTGGTCCTCGCCGGTGAGCGCGACGCGCAGGGGAGTGCGCGCGGCGATGTCGCTCGCCCGGTCCGGGCTGTCGTCCAGTCGGGTGGCGTCGAGGCCCAGGCTGGACAGGCCGCGCAGGTCGGTGTTGAGCGTGCCGCCGGGTGCCACCCCGTTGACCCGGATCTGGGGGGCCAGTTCGTGGGCCAGCGCCGAAACCAAGCCGCGCACAGCGAATTTCGACGACACGTAGAGCACGCCGCCGCGCCCGGGGTAGAACGACGACGCGGACTCGGTCAGCACGATCGAGGACCCCGCTGCACCCCCAGTGGCCTGCAGGGCCGGGATGGCCGCCTTGACCGACTGCAGATGGCTGAGCACATTGGTGCGAAACATCTCGTCGAACGCCTCGGCAAGCGCGTCGGCCTCGATGTCGCCCACGCCCCGGTAGAAGTCGAACACCCCGACGCAGTTGACCAGGGTGTCCAGCCCGCCGAAGGTATCCACCGCGGCGGCGACGGCCCGGTCGTTGGCCTCGCGGGTGGTGGCGTCGCCCTCGATCACCGGCACCTGCGGCAACTGCTGGCGCAGCGCGTCGCACTTGTATGGATCACGTTCCAGCACGGCAACATTCGCACCCTCGGCGCCGAAGGCCGCCACCACGGCCCGTCCGATGCCGGAACCTGCGCCCACGACCAGGGCGTTTTTGCCTTCCAGCCAGCCGGTCACGGCCGGGGTTCACCGTCGTCGGGCAACAGTGGCGCATGGGAATTGCCGACCATGGCAGCCAGGGTACGGGGGTTCTGCCAGGTCAGTGCCTCGATTTCGAGCGCGTCCAGGGTGATCCACTGGCCGGATCTGGGTGCGCTGATCAACAGCCGTGACCCGTTGCGGGTGTCAACCCGGCGCACCACGACCTCGGTGAATTCGTTTGCGACGCTGATCGCTTCGCCGACCGCGCCGTCGAGCAGCCGCTGCAGCTCGTCGTTCATAAGAACACCGCCAGGTTCTGCATCCGTAGCACCGACTCGTCGGCGATGATCCTGCGCCGGGCCAGTTTCAGTGTTTTTTTGGATTCATCACTCCAGCGCAACACGTCCTCGCGCCCGCAGGAAAGCAGGGCGCCGTCGTTGACGTCGCCCCGGCTGCGGAACAGCAGTTCGGCCGATTCGACGACCAGGTGCGCGGTGTCTGCTGGGTCGTCGGGCTCAAAGGTGCGCACGTTGGTGATGTAATGGCGCAGCCGCGACGGTGGGTCCTCGGCCCACGCGTGCTCGGTGCCCATGCGCGCGACCCGCTGGCTCAGCGAGTATTTGTCCTCGTCGAAATGGTCCATTCCGGGTGAGGTGTCGAAGCCGGCGCCGCGCGCGGTCGTGACGCGCACCGGCATGACGTAGCGGACGTCCTCGGTCAGGGTGTCCAGCCACGCCTCATACCGCTGGGCGTCGAGCAGGTATGCCTCGTCCACCAGGAACTGATGCGCCTCGAGATGACGAATGTCGTTGAATGGCAAAGGCTTTGTCATGCCGGCACCCGCTGCAGATAGTCGGCCCACATATTCAGCAACGCTCGCTGGTTGTGTTCGTTGTAGCCGACCTGCGCGCGGCCGGGCCCGTGGAATGCGTTGGGCGGCAACGCCTCGATGACCGGGCGGTCGTCGGCGAGCAGACCCATCCGGCTGTTCAGCAGCAGCCGTCGCGCCATCGAGCCGCCCGCGGTGGTGGTCAGCGACACCCAGTTCTCCACGTCGTCTTGTTCGAACATGCCGGTCGATCCGAAGCACATCAGATACGCCTTGTACGAGTCTTGTTTGTAGTGCGGCGCAGCGGCGGAGTCCACTGCGAACCACGAGCACACCTCGGTCTCGTTCGCGCTGATCGGCTGCCACAGCCGGATGGAGATGAACGGCAGCACCTGGTCTTCCCGGTCGTGCACCTTGGGCCAGTTGTGCACGAAGCTGAGGTTGGGAAAGCAGGTGGCGGCCGAGATCATGAATCCGTCCTCGCCGACCAGCCGTTGCTGTTGCGGTGTCCAGACGCCCTTGATCCGGCCGATCATGTCGTCGGGGTAGCCGACGTAGCGCATCCGTTCCTCGAAGCCGCCCGGTGGAAGTTTGTAGGTGGTGCCGCCGCCGCGGTGGGCCCAATAGGTGGCGCCGTCCTTGCGCTTCTGCGCTTTGGGCTCCCGGAACAGCCCGATGTCGACGATGGAGGCGTGGGTGTGCGGGGTGTGGTACATGTCGCCCGCGAAGTTCTCCGCGCCGATCTTCCAGTTGGCCTTGATCCGCCAGCGTTGCGGCCCGCGCACCTCGACGCCCCCGGCGCTTTGCCTGGTGTAGTAGTCCAGATAGAACCTGAAGTCGCCGAGGAACTCTTCCAGCGGTTCGGCGCCTCGGTCCATGTTGATGAACAGCAAGCCGTTGTAACTGGCGAAATTCGGTGCGGGCAACAGAGTTTGGCCTTTGGCGAAGCCCTCGTCGCCGCCGTAGGCCTCCCGGTGAAACGGCAACCCGGTGAGCCGGCCGTCGTTGCGATAGGTCCAGCCGTGGTAGGGGCAGCGGAAGTTGGAGGCGTTTCCCATCTCCGCGCGACAGACCTGCATCCCGCGATGCAGGCACATATTGAACAGGGCCCGCACTGTGCCGTCCGAACCCCGGGTGATGATGAACGAGTCGTCGAGCACGCGGCGCACCATGTAGTCGCCGTCCTGCGGGATCTCCGATTCGTGCCCCACGAACGTCCACGCCCGCGCGAACAGCCGCTGCTTCTCCAGCGCGAACAGCTCGGAGTCGTTGTAGATGTGCGCGGGGATCATCCCCCGGCGCACGTTCTCGAACACCTCGACCAAGTCGGGGCACGGGTCCATCATTGCGGCGTTCTTTCTGCTCTACAGAATTGTTCTCCGCTTAGTAGAGTCTCGCAGTGGAGGGCGCCGGTCAATCACCAGGCGGCCGCACCACCAGGTTTCTACAAGAATGCTTGGTGCCAATTCACAGGTTGCACACAACTACACGGCCGAAGCCCGCGGCTACGGTGGTTCACGACAGCCACTCCGCGCCCGTGGGCGCGGCGTAAACAACGGGTAATCATTGGGTTTTGCGGTGATTAACCTTTGTTTTCTACTGATCTGAGGAAGGAACTGGTGCCATGGCGGGTCGGCCACGAGGGGGTCGATTGCAGCAGGTCGGATCGAGGGTCCTGGCCGCTATCGGGCGCCAGGAGTGGATCGACCGACCGAGCTATCGGTTCGAACATTTGCTCAGCTTCGCCTACAACGGGCTCGGCGGCGCCCGCAACACCGTCACCAACGCACTCAACGGCGTCTGGCTGGGGCACCCGGTGCACCCGCCGCTGGCGTCGCTGACCAGCGGCGCCCTGGGGACGACGGTGGCGCTCGACGCGCTTAGCATCCTGCCCGGCCAGCCGGCGTCCGAGGTCGTCGACGCCTCCCGATTCGCCTCGCGCGCGCTGGGGGTGGGCATCCTGGCCAGCCTGGGCTCGGCCGTCACCGGCGTCACCGACTGGCAGCACACCCACGAGGAGGACCGCCGCGTCGGCGCGGTGCACGGCCTGGTGAACGTGGCCGCCACCGCGCTGTACCTGCAGTCCTGGTGGGACCGGCACAAGGGCCGCCACGGTCGCGGCTTCGTGCTCACCGCCCTGGGTTACGCCATCACCGTCGCCGGCAGCTACCTGGGCGGCGCGCTGGTCTTCGAGTCCGGGATCGGCACCGACCAGTCCGGTCCGCGGCTGCGCACCTCGACCTGGACGCCGGTGCTGCCCGCGAGTTCGTTGAACGGCAAGCCGGTGCGCGTCGAGGTCGACGGAGTGGGCCTGGTGGTCTGCCAGACCAAGCCCGGTGAGGTCGCGGCGTACGGCGAATTCTGTCCACACCTGGCCGCGCCGATGGCCGACGGCTGGCTGGACCGCGGCCGACTGGTTTGCCCCTGGCACGGTTCATGGTTCGCGGCCGAGTCCGGCGAGGTGGTGCGCGGTCCGGCCGCGGCGCCGCTGCCGTGTTACGAGGCCCGGTTGGTCGACGGAGTGGTCGAAGTCCGCGGCGAGCAGCAGCCCGCTCCCGGCGGCGCGGTGGGGATCGCAAAAGGAGGAGTCAATTGAACGCCTACGACGTCTTGAAGGAACACCACATCGTGATCAAGGGCCTCGGCCGCAAGATCAGCGACGCACCGGTGAATTCCGAAGAGCGCCATGCACTTTTCGATGACCTGCTGATCGAACTCGACATCCACTTCCGCATCGAGGACGACCTGTACTACCCGGCGCTCAAGGATGCCAGCAAGCTGATCGCGGTCGCCCACGCCGAGCACCGCCAGGTGGTGGACCAGCTTTCGGTGCTGCTCAAGACGCCGCAGAGCGCACCCGGCTATGAGGACGAGTGGAACTCGTTCAAGACCGTGCTGGAGGCGCACGCCGACGAAGAGGAACGCGACATGATCCCGGCTCCGCCGGAGGTGCAGATCACCGACGCGCAGATCGAGGAGCTGGGCAACAAGATGGCCGCCAAGATCGAGCAGTACCGCGGCTCGGCCCTGCACCGCCTGCGGACCAAGGGCCGCGCGGCGTTGGTGCGCGCCCTCTAACGTCTGGTCGGCGACATCGCCCGCTTGCGGGATTCGGTGGGCCACCGAGAGTAGCCTCACGGCACATGGACGCCGAGCGTGTCGCTTGCCAGGCTGACATCACGGCGGAGATCGCCCGCATCGCAGCGCAATACCGGAGCACCGCCTCGGTGGGGGCGCACCCCGGGCAGCCGCGGCTCGACTACCCGCCGTACCGCAGCACCATGCTGCGCCATCCGAAGCAGCCCCTGGTGGTGGTCGATCCCGAGGGCGTCGAGCGCTGGGCACCGTGCTTCGGCGACCGGGACGTCGACCCTCGCGATGCCGACCTGACGGCCGGCCAGGCGGGCGAGCCGATCGGGGAGCGCGTCGTCGTCACCGGACGCGTCCTGGACTCCGCCGGCCGGCCGGTCGCGGGCCAGCTGGTCGAGATCTGGCAGGCCAACGCCGCCGGGCGCTACCGCCACCAGCGCGACCAGCACCCGGCCCCCCTCGACCCGAACTTCACCGGCGCGGGCCGCTGCCTGACCGGGCCGGACGGCACCTACCGGTTCCTGACCATCAAGCCCGGCCCGTACCCGTGGCGCAACCACCACAATGCGTGGCGGCCGGCTCACATCCATTTCTCCGTCTTCGGAACGGCTTTCACTCAGCGCCTGGTCACCCAGATGTACTTTCCGGGTGACCCGATGTTCGAGCTGGACCCGATCTTCCAGTCGATCCTCGATCCCGCCGCACGCCGACGACTGATCGCCCGCTACGACCACGACCTCACCGAGCCGGAATACGCCACCGGGTACCGGTGGGACATCGTGCTGGCGGGCGCTGCTCGGACCCCGGCGAAGGACGAGCATGACTGAATTACCCGGCACGCCAGGGCAAACCGTCGGGCCCTTCCTCGATCTGGGACTGCCGTATCCCGGTGACAACCTGATGGTCGACGCCGGCCACCCGGGGGCCATCCGGCTGCACGGCACCGTGTACGACGGGGCCGGCGTCGCCGTCCCGGACGCCCTGGTGGAGCTGTGGCAACCCGACTCCGCGGGAAACGTTGTGCGCCAGCCCGGTTCGCTGCGCCGCGAGAAGGCCCTCTTCACCGGGTGGGGCCGCTGCGCGACCGACGCCGACGGAACCTACTCCTTCACCACGCTGATCCCCGGTCCGGCGGCCACCGGGGCGCCGCCGTTCTTCGCGCTCACCGTGTTCGCGCGCGGACTGCTGAACCGGCTGTTCACCCGCGCCTATCTGCCCGGCGCCGACCCGCACACCGATTCGCTGCTGGCGGCGGTCGCCGCCGAACGCCGGCCCACGTTGTTCTGTGTGGCCGAAAACAGCGGCGGCGCCTACCGATTCGACATCCACCTGCAGGGCCCGGCCGAGACCGTGTTCCTGGCGTACACCGAAGGCGCGCGATGAGTAACCTGTTGTGGCCCGGCGACCATCGCGCCGGTGAGCACATGACCGACGCGGCCCTGCTGGGATCGATGGTCGCGACGGAATCCGCGTGGCTGAGCGTCCTGGTGGCCGCCGGCCTGGCTCCGGCCGGCTGCGCGGCGGCGGATTTGTCGGATCTGGTGACACCCCAGGATTGCGAGGCCTTGGCGGTCGGCGCCGAGGCCGGCGGCAACCCGGCCATGCCGCTGGTGAAGCTGCTACGACAGCGGGCCGAACCGGCCGTCGCGCCCTGGATTCACCGGGGACTCACCAGCCAGGATGTCCTGGACACCGGCCTGATGCTGGCCGTGCGCGCCGCCGCCGATGACCTGACAACCCAACTGGCCCAGCAGATTTCCACGCTGTCCGAACTCGTCACCCGGCACCGGGCCACACCCATGGTGGCCCGCACCCTCACCCAGCACGCCGCGCCCACCACCTTCGGCACCAAGGCCGCCGCCTGGCTCAACGCGACCGTCGACGCGTTCGAGCGGGTGGCCGCGCTCACCACACCGATCCAGATCGGCGGCGCCGCCGGTACATTGGCGGCGACGACGGAGCTGGCGACGTTGCTCACCGGTACCACCGACCCGGCCGGGGTCGCGCTGCAACTGGTGCACGCCACCGCGGCCGCTCTGGGCTTGGCCGAGCGGCCCGCATGGCACACCGCCCGCGCGCCCGTCACCTCGGCCGCCGACGCCTTCGTCGGCTGCACCGACTGCTGGGGCCGCATCACCTCCGACATCGTCACGCTGGCCCGCCCGGAGATCGCCGAACTCGGCGAGCCGGCGGTGGCCGGCCGCGGCGGCTCGTCGTCTATGCCGCACAAGCGAAACCCGGTGCTGTCCATCCTGATCCGCCGTGCCGCGATCGCTGCACCGCCGTTGGCCGCGACCCTGCACACCGCGGCGGCGCTGACCGACGACGAGCGGCCCGACGGCGCATGGCACGCCGAATGGGACACCCTGCGCACCCTGGCCCGGCGCACCCTTGTCGCGGCGTCCCACAGCGGCGAACTGCTCGCGGGGCTGACCGTGCACACGCATCGCATGGCCGAAAACCTAGCCGCAACGGACGTTTTGGGGGAGCAGCGGGCGATCGCCGACCTGGTGGGCAAGCAGGCGTCCGCGACCTACGTCGGTGCCGCCGACCGGCTGATCGACGCGAGCCTGAGCCGCGCGGGAAAGGCGCTCGCTCAGCGCTGGTAGATGCTGGCCAGCCAGATGTGCAGCAGGGTGTCGATAACCCGGTCTTCGGGGACGGCCCCATCCTCGGCGGTGAACGCCGCGGCCATCATCCGCTCGCTCAACATGTTGAGCGCCACGGACAAGTCCGCGGCCGGGATGGTGTCGGGGGCGGCGCCGCGGCCGCGCTCGGCCTTGATCGCGATGGTGGTGTAGGCGATCCACCTGCTCATGAGCGCCGACCACTGCTGCCGCACCTCCGGGTTGGTCGCCTTGGCCGCGGCACCGGCGACGGCGACCGCCCGGTGCGACCCGGACACCTCGAAGAACGATTCGATGCGCGCCCGCCAAATCGCTTCGGGGTCACCGGATGACACCACGTCGAGGGTGCCTAGCGCCGCCTGCGCCTTGCCGTTCATCTGGTCGAGCAGCGAGAGCAGCACCGCGTTTTTGGACCGGAAATAGAAGTAGAAGGTAGGCCGCGAGATCCCGGCTCCTTTTGCTAGGTCATCGACGGAAAAGTCGGCCAGCGGCCGTTCTTGCAACAGCCGCTCGGCGGTGGCGAGTATCGCCTGCTCGCGGTCGTCACGACAGTGGTGTGACGCGCGGCGGCCCCGCGAGGCCTGCGGATACCGTGTTTGTGTCGGGAGGTCGGACACGCCCGCAACTGTTGGGCACGCCGATTTACGTCACCAAAACTGTCGATGAAAACCAGCAATAATGTCGATTAAGAACCGCGCTTTGCTGGCCGACTTCTCAGTCGGCCACCGCGATCTCGATGGACAAGCATTCGCTGAGCGCGTGCGCGGCCGCCCAGTCGCCGCCGCACACCGCGCGCTCGAGCTCGTCGACCAACGGGCTGTTGGCACCGAGGTCGGCCAGCCACGCCGCCACCGTCGACGTGATCTGGTGCGCGGGCACCCGAGCGATGTGTCCCTTGTGGAGGCGGTCGGTCAGCTGGTAGATCGTGGCCGTCGGCCTGCGCTGCGGCCAATGAACCATCCATTTCGGTGAATTCATCGTGCCCTCCCCGCTAGCCTCAACGACTCATCCGACCCCGGCGGCGCGTTCAGCTCTAGGGCGCAATAGTACGTCTGTACCAATGCGTTGGCCGGTATTTTCGCCGCGTGAAATCGCGTTTTTTTCAGGTTTTTGGTCATCGGATCGCCTACCTGGCCCTACGGAAGTAACGGTCGGGTCAATGCCGCGCCATCGTGGCGCGACCCCGGTCCATGATGCGTTCCAGGACGTTGTGGGACAGGTCGCCGTCGTTGGCCACCCGTACGAGGCCGCGCCGTCGCAGGAACACGTCGAGCCGTCGGTCCGGTGACCAATCGGCGTAGATCGATCCGACGTAATGCGACTGCAGGAAGTCCGACGCCAGCGCGTCGAGGTCAGACTCCGTCAATAACGGTGGGGTAACACCCATAGCCGGCAATCTCCTTTGTTCTCCCCGCAACTGCCGCAGCCAAGTTACGTCAGGGGGCGTCACTAAACCGTCACGCACAGATTGCGGAACGGGCCCAAAGTCGCCGGGAGTGCAAAGGCGAAGGTCGAAGCGGTGCAGCGGATGTCGGGCGGTGCCCGGGGATTCCAATTTGTGGGCGACGATGGCGACGATGGCGACGATGGCGACGACGGCCAGCCGCTTGCGGTGCCTGTGGAACGTCCGGCGCATGGTCAGGAGTTTCCAGCGGCTCGATCCTCGGATGCTTGTGGGGCTTGCGCAGCCCGCGCACCGACTTCGGCTCTAGTTTTTACAAGTGGTATTGTGTAAACTCTGGCGCGTGACCTACGTGATCGGGAAGCCATGCATCGATGTGATGGACCGCGCCTGCGTCGACGAATGCCCGGTGGATTGCATTTACGAAGGCGGCCGGGCGCTCTACATTCATCCCGACGAATGCGTCGATTGCGGCGCGTGCGAACCGGTGTGTCCGGTGGAGGCGATTTATTACGAAGACGACCTGCCCGAAGAGCTCAAAGCGCACCTGGCAGACAATGAGGCGTTCTTCGCGGAGACGCTGCCGGGTCGCGATGCCCCCTTGGGGTCCCCGGGCGGAGCGGGCAAGCTCGGTCCGCTCGGTGTCGACACACCGCTGGTGGCGGGCCAGCCCAGTGCCACGGAGGCGTAACGGGCAAGAGGCGGGAGGGGCGCGTTGAAGGTGGACAAGTCGCAGGACTCATCGGGCGGGGAATCGGCCGGCCGGCGGCGGGCCGTGATGCGGCTGTTGCGGGCGTCGCCGGATCCGATGAGCATCGCCGGGATCGCCGACGTGCTGGGAGTGCACCCCAACACCGTTCGCTTCCATCTCGACGGCCTGGTCGCCGACGGCCAGGTGGAACTCGTCGAATTGGGCCGCAAGGGACCGGGCAGGCCGCCGCTGATGTTCCGGGCGGTCCGGCAGATGGACCGCGGCGGTACGCGGCACTATCGGCTGCTGGCCGAGATTTTGGCGACGGCGTTTGCCACCGAACGCGATCCCGGGCCCAAGGCCCTGGCCGCGGGCCGGGCGTGGGGGCAGAAGATGGACGCCGAGCTGCACCCGTTGCCCGACGGCGCAGACGGCGCCGAAGAGGCGATCGCCCATCTGATCGACGTGCTCGACGAACTCGGCTTCGCCCCCGAACGCCGGGCGAGCGACGGGCAGCAGCAGGTCGGGTTGCGGCACTGCCCGTTTCTGGAATTGGCCGAAAACCGCTCCAGCGTGGTGTGCCCGGTGCATCTGGGCCTCATGCAGGGAGCCATGGAGACCTGGGGGGCGCCCGTCTCGGTGGACCGGCTCGACCCGTTCGTCGAGCCGGACCTGTGTGTGGCTCACCTGACGCGGCAACGGGCGGTCAAATGACCACCGGCGCAGCGTTTGCCGTCGCGCTGACCTTCGTCTGGCTCGGCATGGTGCTGGCCATCTCGTTCCTGGAAGCCCCGCTGAAATTCCGAGCGCCCAATGTGACGTTGCAGATCGGACTGGGCATCGGGCGGTTGGTGTTTCGGACGCTGAACACCGTCGAGGTGACCTTCGCCCTGGTCATCGGGGCGATCGTGGTGGCCGGCCCCACCCGGGCGGGCGTCACGGTGGCCGTCGCCGTCGCGGTCGCCGCGCTGGCGATCCAGCTGGTCGCGGTGCGTCCGGCGCTGACCCGTCGTGCGGACAAGGTGCTCGCGGGATCGGACGGACCGCGCTCGCGCGCCCATTACTTCTACGTCGCGCTGGAGGCGGTCAAGGTGGTCGCCCTCGTCGTGGCGGGGATACTCCTACTGAGCGGCTAACTGCCCACCGACGAGGCCCGAGGCGGCCTTGCAACTTCGAAGGACCGACATGGATTCCATCTCGCTGACCGACCTCTCGGCGGAAAAGATCGCCGAGGCCAACCAATCGCACAGCGGGCGCGCCGCCCACACCATCCACGGCGGTCACAGCCACGAGCTTCGCCAGACCGTGCTGGCCCTGCTGGCCGGCCACGACCTGTCCGAACACGACAGCCCGGGCGAGGCGACCCTGCAGGTGCTGCAGGGCCACGTGCGGCTGACCACCAGCGGCGACTCCTGGGACGGTAAGGCCGGCGAGTACGTCGCGATTCCGGCCGAACGGCACGCCCTGCACGCGGTCGAGGATTCGGTGGTCCTGCTGACCGTGCTGAAGACCATTCCGTCGGCGCACTAGCCGCCGATGTTGTCGACGCCCTGGTCAACGAGCTTCGGACTGCGGGTCCCCATCGTCAACGCCCCAATGGGCGGCGTCGCGGGCGGCCGCCTGGCCGCGGCGGTGACGGCCGCGGGCGGCCTCGGCATGGTCGGCATGGGCAGCGCCGCGACCCGAGAGCTACTGGCCGAGCAGCTCCAGCACGTCCAGGGCCGGTTCGGCATCGGCATGGTCGACTGGGTGATGCGCAACGAGGCCGGGCTGCTCGAGGACGCGCTGGCCGCCCGGCCCGCGCTGCTTTCGGTCAGCTTCGGCACCGAATGGTCGTGGGTCGCCAAGACGCATGCCGCCGGAATCCTCACGGTCACACAGGTTTACGACAGCGACGGGGCGCGCCGGGCCGTCGACGCCGGCGTCGACATCCTGGTCGCGCGCGGGTCCGAGGGCGGCGGGCATGGCGAGGACAAGCTGGGCCTGCTGCCGCTGCTGGACGCGG
>NZ_QMEU01000024.1 GCF_003284975.1 Mycobacterium colombiense | reverse complement strand
GGCCACGTTGGCGGGCGCGGCCGTCGCGGTCGCGGTCGCCAGCTGGCGCCGCGCCGGGTGGTGGCGGCGCAATGTTTGCGTGTTCGCGGCAGCGTTCTGCCTGTTGAGCGCGGGCCTGACCATCAACGCGTGGCTGGGATATTTTCCGACCGTCTCCGCCGCCTGGGGTCAGCTGACCAATGGACCGCTGCCGGACCAGACCGACGTGCAGGCGGCCTACGCCGCCAGGTCCAAAGGCGTTGCGCCCCAACAGGGCGCGGTGGTGCCCGTGGACACCGGTTCGACCGCGTCGGGCTTTCGGCATCGCGGCGAGTGGGTGTATCTGCCGCCGGCCTGGTTCACCGGAGCGCCGCAGCGCCTGCCGGCGGTCTTGATGATCGGAGGCGAGTTCAACACATCGGCCGACTGGATTCGCGCCGGCGACGCCGTCGCCACCCTGGACGCGTTCGCGGCGGCCCACGGCGGTAACGCGCCGCTCGCCGTCTTCGCCGACGCCACCGGCGGCTTCACCGTCGACACCGAGTGCGTCAACGGGTCGCGCGGCAACGCCGCCGATCACCTGCTCGACGACGTGATCCCGCGGACGGCCGAGCAGTTCGGTCTGGCGGCGCGAGCGAAATGGGGCGTCGTCGGCTTCTCCTCCGGAGGTACCTGCGCGGTGGACCTGGCCGTTATGCACCCCGACAGGTTCAGCGCATTTGTCGACATCGGCGGCGACATCGCCCCCAACGCGGGCACCCGGGCACAGACCATCGACCGGCTTTTCGGCGGCGACGCCGCGGCGTGGGCACGCTTCGATCCCAGCACGGTGATCACCCGCCACGGGCCTTACTCCAATCTGGCCGGACTGTTCGCGGTTCCCGGCTCCGTCGGACACGCCGCCGCCGAATCGCTGTGCCAATTGGGCACCGCCAACGGCATCGACTGCGCGGTGGTCGGTCTGCCCGGCAGACACGACTGGCCCTCGGCCGCATCGGCGTTCGCGACGACGCTGCCTTGGCTCGCCGGTCGGCTCGAGACGCCCGGCGTTCCCCCAGCCCGCGAAACGGCCGCAGTGTCACGCCCGATGACCGGTTGCCCGCGTGCTTGTGCTGGCGGCAGTCGCGACGGCGATATCGGTCAGCTCGGATGCTGCCCCGGATAAGTACCCTTGCGCCAGTTCGCATCCCGCCCGAAAAACCGTTTCGGCCTGCTCGGCGGTTTCGATGCCCTCGGCGATGACGTCGAGGCCCAGTGCCTCACACAGCTTGATTACCGACCGGTAGAGCGTCAAGTTTCGCCCCGGTTCGACCCCCGCTGCGAGCCCACGGTCGAGTTTGACGATCTGCACGGGCAACTCGTGTAGATAGGTCAGCGAGTTGTAGCCCGAGCCGAAGTCGTCCAATGCCATTCTGATGCCTAGTTGGGTCAATCGTCGGATGGCGGCCGCTCCGTCGGCGAGATCGACGATGGGGACCGTCTCCGTGATCTCGAGGACCAGCCGGCGCGGTGATAACCGGTGCCGTTCTAACGTGCGGGTGATCACTTCTTCGAATTCAACGCTGCCCAGTCGCGCCGCACCGATGTTGATGTGGAGGTCCAGATCGAGGCCTGCAGCCTGGATCTCCGCGCATGCCAGATCGAGCACCATGGCGTCGAGTTGTGCGCCCATGCCATTCGCTTCGGCCAGCGCCACAAATGTCTGGGGAGGAATCTGTATCCCGTTGGGTGTCGTCCACCGGGCAAGCGCCTCCACCGCGACCGGCACGTCTTTGGGTAGAGAAACCACCGGCTGGTACTTCAGCCGAAACCCCTCCGGAACGCGCCCATTCGCGTGCCGCAGTGCCGTCGGAAAATCCTCCGAAGCAATGAACGACGGGTGGTAAACCACGGCGGTGTCCTTGCCCAGCCGCTTCCCGGTGTACATCGAGATATCGGCTTGCCTGAGCAGATCATCGGAAGTCGGCGGAACACCGTCACGACCTTGATTAACCAGGCCCATGCTGGCGCGCATCCGCACGGAAGTCCCGTGCACCGAGAACGGACGCCGCAGCGCCACGCGTAACTTGTCGGCGAACCTTTCCGGCGCCTCGTCACCACTTGCAATCAGGATGGCGAACTCGTCTCCTCCGATGCGAGCCAGCGTGTCACCGGGCTCGAGGCACTGCGCTAGGCGGTCGCTGATCGCGCGTAGCAACTCGTCGCCGGCGGCGTGTCCGAATTGGTCGTTGACGTCTTTGAAGTCGTCGATGTCGATGAAGATCAACACGAACGGACCCTTACGTATCGCCTCGTCCAGCCGCTGTGCCAGCAACAGTCGATTCGGTAGGCCGGTCAACGCGTCGTGGTGCGCTTGATGGGCCAGCCGTCGCTTGGCGTCGACGAGCTGTCCGGTCAATTTCCGCTGCACAGCCATGGCCACCACATAGCGGGTGGCGACCAACAGTGCCATCCCTAAATACGTGCTCACGAAGATCGGGTCGACGCTGCGGCCGATGAGCACGTGGAAGGTAAGCAGAGCGGTGCTGCCCATAAATCCCACGTAGGGCAGGGTCAACTGCGCCCAGTTGGTCGGCTGTTCCGTCTCGTCGTGGTGGCGTCGGGGCCGCCGCGGTGGCAGTTGGAGCTGGCTCCACGTGATCAATAGCGGAGCGATGACGAAGCCGGTGCCGACCCAGAGGTCCAACGAAGTCACCCCGACGCTCCGAAGGTAGGCCAGCAGCCTGTCAGACGAGGTCAGGGTGATCACCGCGGCGGCAAGCAACATATAGTTCGCCCGGCCAGGTCGGTACGGCGGGTACCACATCGCAACGAGAACTGCGCTGACCACCACAATGAGTTCGACAGCGGCGATGCCGAAGACGACGGCGGAATTGGTCGACCGTGGCAGAGCGGCGCCGTCCATGGCGCCCAAGCGGGCGACGTAGACCAAATGGAAAAACGCCAGCGCCGCCACTAAGCCATCGAGGACGGTGGTGATGACCCCCGGCCATACTCGCACCGATGCCCGGGCGTCATAAGCGTGGCCCGCACGCACGAGAAAGATCAGCGCCGCCGCGAACAGCAGGCCGGCGACGAAGTAGCCCACTGCGGCTGGTTCCGGTGCGGTTACCAAGCGATCGTCGGCGCGACCCAAGCGGGAAAGAAATTCGGCGGTGAGGAAGGTAGCGATCGCCGCGAGGAGCGAGGCCCGCCACCACCGCCACGGGCCGGTCACCCGGCGCACGACCACGAGGCCAACGACTAACGAGCAAACACAGAGCGTTGCTTCGAGGACGAACTGCACGCGTTGCGTCGCCGCCACTCCCCATAGTCCAAGCGCGTTGATCGCTGCCGCGGCGGCGACTGCGGCAGATAGTCCGCAACTTAGGCGGCGCCTCCCAAACGACAACCCGCCCCCTTGAGCCCGCGGTGTTGAGCTCATCCTGGCAGAATGGTCCGATTGACTGGACCGTTTTAGCTACTCTCGTTGCCTCTGCCGCACTTCGATCTCCTCGAACGTCTCGCGGCCGCGGCGCACCGTCTCGATACCAGATATTTGACTTCCGGCGCACGAGAGGGAACGCGCCGAAAGGGCCTCTCCCCACGCGTGTGCCGATTGGGGCCTACGCCGTCGGCAAAAATACGGCGTCATCGAATGTGGCGAGGTGCCCGCGAAGCCCGCTATATGTGGCGCTACGGCATAGCATTCCCACCATGAGCGACGAAAGCGATGAGCTAGCAGCGGTCCTGCAGTACCTGGAAGAAGACGAGAAAACGGCCCGTGAAAACGGACAAAACGATCTGGCAGACCAGATTGCCACCCAACGCCGCAAGCTCCTCGAAGCACCCCCCGCTGATCTGGTTCAGCTGTTTAGCGACATTGCTGACGCGCTAGAAACCAGCCTTGAGGCAGCGGGGACCGATGACGTCCTCACCGGCGACACCATCACCTACCTCCGCAGAACCGCCAAGGACATCCACCGCCACGACCGATGACGCGAGCGTTGCACAGCTTGGGCTGGGTGGTCGGGCGGCAAATGTCTTTACCTGAAACCGCTCCTACTCGTTCAGCGCGTCCCACGCCAGCGGGCTCAAGCAACGGCGTGTGAACCATGCAGTTGCCGCTACGGCCACAACTGGCCGCGATCCCAACGCTCCCCGTTGCGTTCATAGCGCAGTCGCTGGTGGCGTCGGTCAGGTGCGCCCTGCCAAAACTCGACGTAGTCGGGTCGCACAGCGTATGAGATCCATTCGGGTGGGGCAAGTTTGGGGTTATCGCTCAGTTCGCGGTGAGCCTTGGCGATGTGCGCTTCCAGCTCGGCTCCATCGGTCAGCGGTTGACTTTGCCTCATCGTCAACGCGATCGCGCGCGACTCCAGTGGACGGGCCAAGAAGTCTTGCGCGCTGGCTTGAGCTCCGTCATTGACGACCACGCCGCCAATCCGCACTTGTCGAACCAAAGCAGACCAGTAGAAGGTCAACGCCGCAACGGGATTGGCGGACAGGTCACGGCCTTTTTGGCTGACCGAATTGACCGCGAAGTGCCAGCCCCGTTCATCGACGGCTTTAATGATCAGCACCCGAGCCTGTGGTAAGCCTCGAGCGTCAACCGTCGACAGTGTCATCGCATGCGGTTCGGGAAGGGCGGCCTCGACGGCATCCTGCAGCCACCTGATGAATAACGAAACAGGTTCTGCTGGAACGTCGTCGGTGTCGAAACCGGGGGCATGGCCGGTCAAGACGGGCAGGCTACGCAGGAACGCGCGACCACCGTCGTCATCAGACCATCGCATGGGCACAGCAGACTCCTCGAAGATCGAGGAGCACCCAGGCGGTCGATGCGTCCGAATCTTTGGCTTCCCAGTGGTGTTCCACCCGCGCCAGTCGCCAATTGAAACAGACTGTACCCGACCACTCCGCCGAGACCATCGCCTCAAAGGGCCGATCGCGGCCGCCAACCACAAAGCCCCGCGATCAGGACCGCTCCCTCTCGACCAGCTCCTTGAGGAACCCAGGCACCCGACCGGCGCCGAAATCGTAGAAGCGTACCCATGTGGGTGTGATGGCAATTCTCGCCATCCGGTCGTATGTCTGGCGCACCTCATGTTCGAACTTCCTGGCCTGATCTTCGTCCATCGTCTTGCGGGCAGCGGCGAGGTACTCCGGCACTACACCGTCGATGATTTTCACGCTGGCGCGGCCGCGGATCGATAGGGCGCGCGCTGTCTCAGCCGTGTCTCCGGAGTCGATGGACATAGCGACCTCCGGGGCTTTCAACAGGGCGGCGACCTTCGGAGACGTGGGGGCGGTGGCGATGACGAATTCTGCACCGGTCCAGAAGTATCCGACCGGAATGACCCGCGGCGTCCCGTCCTTACCGGCGTAAGCCAAGTGAGCCGCGGACGTCGACGCGAGCAATTTCTGCGCCCCCGTCACACTCAGTTCGGCGTCTATCTCCTGCCTGATCACAGTGATGCCCCTGTTCGTTGCTCGGGTCTGTCTACCTTTGTCGACTCGAGTGACACAACGGAGTCATCGGCATTGGGTGACTATTCGGGCTACAGCCCGGACGGCACGACCTTGCCGTTCACCGTCACGTCAACCTGGTCGGTCTTCTGGTTGTATGCGATGCGGCCGTGCTCGAAACTCGACACGAGCAGATCGCCGTCGGCGTTTGCGTCGCTGATCGGCAGCCCCAACGGACCTGCCGAACCGTTGGTGCCAGTGATCGCAGGCGTGCCGTCCGGGCCGCGCGGGATATTCCACGCCTCCCGGATCTTGCCCAGGGTGATATATGCGGGGGTGCCGGCCGCGTCGTTCTTGGCGGTGATCACCCCGCCCTGGAACTGCTGGAATACCACACCGCTGTCGCGCTTTCCGGCATTGCGGTCACCCGTTAACGGCTTGCCGAGAGCCTTCTTCTGATCCTCGGTTGCCGACGAGTACTTGGCAGCGATAGGCCCGGTCAGAGTCACCTGGACGTCGCGCTCCCCGATGAGCTTCACCTCGGTGGGCTGCGCTGGGGTCGTAGACGTGGAAGGGGCGTTCGCCCCGACCTGAGGCGGCGCCGATGCGTCGACGCTCTTGCCATCGGTGCAGCCAGTGATCAGCGCGGCCACAGTGAGGCAGACGGCTGCGGTGTGGCGGTTTGCGATCGTTCTCATAACTTCCTCTCGCGTCGTCCTGTGCGGTCTCCGTTGGCTCCGAACGAACTTACGCCGCGGATCACAGTCGGCGAGCCTGAGCACTCGTAAGGCTCCGCCGTGCTCGAGGTGACATGGCCTCGATCTTCGGCCGTGGGGATATGCATGAGTCGAATATGCGGCGTTAGCGCCAAAACTCGCGACGTTAAGTCATGCAAGTCCATTGTTGCCCCGCCCCTTCGGCGGTGAAAAAGCCGACAAGAATGGTCCGGCAGACGCCAGGTTTGAAATTTCGAGCTTTGGATAGACGTCAATCCAGTTGCCGCTCCTGGATAACCGGCACCTCACGAAGGGAGCCCGACGTGGCGTTCTCACACATTGCATCGAAAACAACCGCGGCGGCCGCCGCAATGGCGGCGGCCGGACTCCTCGCGGCGACGCCGGCATGGGCCGACCCACAAGTGCTGCAGTTCGGCCAGATGGCGGAAATTTCAAGCATGGGCGGCACCATCGACTACACCGTGAGCAACCTGCAGCCCAGCGGCCACAACGACGGCATCTGGTACTCCGACGTGACCGCCAAAGGCGTAAGCGGTAACGCGACTCCGAACATCGCCGACTTCAACGCGCGGGCCGTGAACAGCTCCACGTTCGCGGTGATGAAGGGTAACCAGACCGACGGCCTTCCCGAGGGACCACTCCCGCTGGGCAGCCCGGTCACTGGGCGCATTTACTTCGACGTTCGCAACGGAACGAACCCCGACAGCGTCGTGTACCGGGATGCCGGCGGCACGGACAAGGTTGTCTGGAAGGGCTAGCAATTCGCTTCGCGCACACGCGCATACGCACGGATTGAATATGCAGCACTAGTCCGAATCGTGCCGGCTGCGCTCGTAAAACCGTCGGACGCGCGCGCGATTACCGCAATCAGCCGTGCTGCACCAGCGGCGGTTCTGCCGATGGCTGCTGTCGAGGAAAAGCCATCCGCACTCCGGGTCGCCACAGTGCTTGACGCGTGAGCGGGGCACGGTGGTCAGCAGCGTCACGGATTCGATGGCCAGCCGGTGTAGTGGCGTTTGCGCCGTCAGCGCCGTGTCATACCACGAGACTTCATCCTCGTCGAGAGTGAGCCGCCTGCCGCGCAGCGCGGATCGGTAAGCATCGGCGACCCTATCGGCGTCGCGAGCCGTCCCGCGTCCCGTCCAGATGCAATGGAGCGCCTCTCTGAGCTGTCGCGTCTGACGCAGCGTTTTCGCGCCGGCGTCGCTGTCCGAAACCACGCGCTCGGCGAGGCCGCGAGCCTCGGCGGCCGACACCACACCGGCATGCTCCGTCCAGCTGACGAGGTCGAGATAGTCAACTAAGTAATCCTTAAGGCGCTGCGGGTCTCCGCGCCATGCCACCGTGTTCACCAAGTCGACCGCGGGGTGGCCCCCGCGTAGGTCGAGTTCGGAAGCCCCGGATCGCGCCACGGCTTTCAGTCTAATGCCCTTAACTTGATTTAGGCATTAGGACATCGGGTACCTGTTTCAGCATGAGATGGAGACGCACGGACGCAATGAGTCAGTTTGGGTTGGTCTTCGGCGCACTGTGCCTGTCGGCCTCGGCGATACTGCTGAAGTTGGCATCGACCACGCCGGCTACCGCGACAGCCGCACGTTGTCTGCTGGCGCTGCCTGTGGTGGTCGCCCTCGCGATCCCGGAATGGCAACGCGGAGAAGGCTTGTCGCGTCGCGGTGTGCTGTCAGCGGTGTGCTGTGGTGCGTTGTTCGCCGCCGACATGCTGCTGTGGACGCAGGCCATACCAGAAGTGGGAGCAGGGCTTTCCACGGTCCTGGTTAATACTCAGGTCGCCATCGTTCCGTTCTTGACCTGGCTGGTCGACCGGGAACGGATTTCGCGGCGATTCTTGCTTGCGCTGCCGGTGCTGCTGGCCGGCGTCATGCTCGCCGGCGGGTTGCTCGAGCACGGATTCTCCGGCGCCGACCACGCACGCGGAACGTTGCACGCGGTCGGCGCCGCGGTCTGCTATTCGGGGTTCCTGTTCTTGCTGCGACGCGGCGGGCAATCCGGCCGACCCATGCAGACCTATGCCATCGTGTTGGCGACGTCGGCGGTGGTGGCGGCGGCGGTCGGACCTTGGTGGCACGGCTTTGACTTGTGGCCGGGCTGGCGCGCCATAGGATGGCTGACCCTGGTCGCCATCACCGGGCAGTTGCTCGGTTGGCTGCTGGTGGCCGTGTTGTCGGCCCGCCTCCCGAGCACCGTCAGCTCCGCGCTGCTGTTGCTGATGCCGGTGGGCGCGGTCGCGCTCGGCGCTGGCGCGCTGCGCGAACGCCCTTCACCGCTGCAGCTCGCCGGTTGTGCACTCGTGCTGATCGCCGGCTACCTGGGCAGCGTAAAGCGCCCGGCGCCAGCACGCGGCGAATCTTGCGGCCCTTCCCTATTCGAACGACAAACGGACCGATCCGAGACCCGCGAAGTCGGCGACGAACTCGTCGCCGGGGCGCGCGTCGATCGCCCGCGTGCACGATCCCGGTAAGACGATGTCGCCGCGTCGCAGTCGCACGCCGAAACTCTCGACCTTGCGCGCCAACCACGCCACCGCCGTGACGGGATTGCCCAGCACGGCGTCGCCGCGGCCCTCAGCGACCACCTTGCCGTTGCGTGTCAGCACCGCGTCGATGGCCTTGGCATCGAGCTCGGCTGGCGGCACCCGCGCCTCCCCCAGCACAAAACCCGCCGAGGAGGCGTTGTCGGCGATCGTGTCGCAGAGGGCGATCTTCCAGTCGGTGATCCGCGTGTCGATCAACTCGATGGAAGGAACCAGCGCCTCGGTCGCCGCCAGGACGTCGTCCTCGGTGCAGCCGGCCCCGGGTAGGTCCGCCGACAGGATGAACCCCACCTCCACCTCGACTCGCGGGTAGAGGTAGCGCGCCGCCTTGACCGGGATGTCCTCGAACAGCTGCATCTCGTCGAGCAAATGACCGTAGTCGGGCTCGTCCACCGCCATCATCCGCTGCATCGCCAACGACGACAGGCCCACCTTGTGGCCCACCACCCGCGCACCGTCGGCCACCCGCTGGCGGATGTTGATCAGCTGGATTTCATAGGCGTCGACCACGTCGATGTCGGGGTGGGCGGCGATCAAGGGAGCGATGGGCTCGCGACAGCGCTGGGCGTGTGCGAGGTCGGCGGCCAACTCGTCCCGGATCGCCACGCTGAGCATCTGACGAACTCCCCTCATCCGTCCGACCGCGTCGCTCTCGCATGAGCGAGCGGCACAGCCGTAAACACGGTGCTCGGCCGTCAGAGGTTCATGAATGCAGGGTGGGCCGGTAAATGAGCTCTTGGATATTGCGGTCCAGTGTCCGGGTTTCGATCAGTTCAAGGTCGAAGTCCGCCGCACCCCGGAAGATCGGGGCATCACCGGTCTTTCCGGTGATCACCGGAAAGAGCGTCACCTGGACGCGGTCGACCAGGCCGGCGGCCATCAGCGCTCGGTTCATCGACAGGCTGCCGTGGGACCGCAACGGCACTGCTGACTCGTCCTTGAGTCGGGCGACGATCTCGACGGCGTCGCCGCGCGCGAGCGTCGCATCAGGCCAGTCGAGAGGTCCCTCCAGGGTCGTCGACACCACCGTCGCCGGCAGCTGCCTCAATCGGGTTACCCACGGGTCGCGCACGTCGGAATCCTCGGTGCTCTCGGCCAGCATTTGCGCGAATAGCCGATATGTGTTGGCGCCGACGACCATTCGCTGCGTCTCGCCATACAAGGTAAAACGGTGCTCAAGCAATTCTGGGCCTTGCTTGCCCCAGTAGCCACCCCAGTCTCCGGCGCTGACGCCGCCGAACCCGTCAAGGCTAGAAAAGACGTCGAACGTATAGGTAGCGGTCATTGATGCTCTCCTTGACTGCGGTTGGGGGCGCCTCGGGAGTACAGACCGGAAGCGACGGCGAAAGTAATCGCCGTCGAAGCCGAATAACCGCCGGTTTCGGCGCAATGGCGGCTGGGCATTCGCAGACATGAGCTTGTTACGTTCCATTGCTTTTCTCGCGGCTGCGGTGGTAACCGCATGGGCGGGAATTCTCTGTGCACCCGTCCCACCGTCGTCGGCCGACCCATGTCCGAATGTCGAAGTGGTGTTCGCCCGCGGCACCGGCGAGCCACCGGGGGTCGGCGGGATCGGCCAGGCGTTCGTCGATGCGCTCGGATCACGGACGGGCGGCAAGTCGGTGGCGGTTTATCCAGTGAATTACGAGGCGAGCAGCGACTTCAACGGCGGCATCGCTTTCGCCAGAACCGTCGTGGACGGAATCAGGGACGCCGGCACTCATGTCGAATCCACGGCGTCGAACTGCCCTAACACCAGGGTGGTGCTCGGTGGGTACTCCCAAGGCGCCGCGGTGGCCGGCTTCGTGACTTCGGCTGCCGTGCCCAAGGAAGTGCCGCAGGAATTCGTGTCCTACGTCCCGCAACCCTTGCCGCGGGCGGTGGCTGATCACGTGGCCGCCGTGGTCCTGTTCGGCACGCCGTCCACTGAATTCTTGCGCGGCGCCGGCGCGCCGCCGATTACGATCGGTCCCCTTTACGCGGGCAAGACCATTCAGCTGTGCGCCCCCGACGACAATATCTGCAATGGCGCACCTCCGGGACCGCCCGGTCTGGCTCACACTCTGTATGCGGCGAATGGCATGGTTGACCAAGGCGCGGATTTCGCTGCAAATCACCTTTAGCCGGCTGGCTGACCCCGGCCGTCGATCGGCGGTTCGAGAGACGCCCAGTGCGTTTTCGTGAGTTCTCATATCGGCGCGCAATCATGTACTGTCGTACGCAAGGGTAATTAGTCGCGCGTTGAACAGCGAGGTCTCAAATTCTCAGATCCTCGGGTTGTCGGGGCCTCGGACGCCGGATCCAATGCAGGCATCCAGTTTGACGAGACGGGCTGACAACCGACGTATCCACAGCATTTCGGAGAGGCGGGGGATTCACCGATGGCACGCCATGACCCAGATTACGAGCTTTACGAGCCACGTCGATCCCCCACCCTCTACACGTGCAAGGGTTGCGGCACGATCGTGCACAACATAAGAATTCATGACGCTTGGCATCGTGGGATAGACGAGCGCCGCCGGCAGGCTATCGACGGTGACCTCACGGACGACCATTAGGGCCCGTTGGTGATGCAAAGTAGCGCCCCTACGGGGCGATGCCCTCGACCAGCATGGTTGGTCCGAAGTGGCGGACTCGTCCGGGTCTGAGCCCGGCGTCGCGCATCAAGGCGTGCACTTGCTGCGGCGACCGTTCCCGACCGCCTTCGCAGGAAACCAGCATCAGCACGTCGAGCATCGCCGACACAGTGTTCAGCTGGCCTGATTCGTGGTGCATATCGATGGTGACCACCTTCGCGCCGGGCGGCATGGTGGCGTGCACCCGCTTGAGAATTTCGCAGCAGGCATCATCGTCCCAGTCGTGCAGGATCCACTTCATCGTGTAGACGTCAGCGCGAACGTCGAGCTGACCGAACAGGTCGCCGGTGCGGCGCTCTATCCGGTCGGCCAACCCTCGCTCGCGTAGAAACCCGTCTGCCTGCTCGATGATCTCGGGCGAATCGAGCAGGATGCCGCGAGCGTTAGGCCGACGTTCGAGGATGGCCGCGAGCATGTGCCCGACTCCCCCGGCCACGTCGCAGATGACTCCATGCGTTGGCCATGGATAGGTCCGCACGATGCCGGCGAGGTCGAACTGGGTGAGCTGGCGCATGGCGTCTGCGAACATGCTCCGCCTGTCGGGGTGCTCGTCCAGGTATTCCCATAACGACGAGCCGAAAGCCCTTCGGTATCCCGAGGTTTCGGCGCCTTCGCGGAGCTGGGCGTCGAGGTGCGCATATGCGGCTGCCGTGTCGGGGTGCGCGTAGTAGGCGACCCAGGAGGCGATCGATCTGGGGTGGTCGCGACGTAGCGGTGCCCCGAGCTTCGTCATGCGTGCACGGCCCCGGCGATCCAGTTTCATCAACCGGGACCCGGTCGCGGCGTTGACGATTCTGACCGTCACGTCAGGGTCTAATCCGAGTATGTATGCCAGTTCGACTGGATCCTGCGCGTCCTCGCCGAGGGCATCGGCTAATCCTGAAGAGACAAGCACGCCCGCGATTTTCAGCTTCTGCAACCCGAAGGTGATGTCGGAGAACAGCGCGAACTCCCCCGGCACCGCGACGTCCGCGAGATCCAACACACGGCGTCGAGCATCGAATACGCCGCGCGCCACCGAACGCGGTAATGGCAAGGTGGGCAGGCGCATCGACATCACCTATCGCCGATCGCCGAAATCCGGCGCAGCCGAAAGCGGGGATGCCGGATCGGTCGTTGGGCAGGCGCGATCATAGTGTCGGGCTCGCTTTCTCGTCGGCCGCAGTTTGGATGATGTCCTCGGTGGCGGCATGGGCGGCAGGCCACCATTTCGCCAGCATCGCGAGTTCGGCAGCTTCCTGTTGCAGCGTCGCCGCTCCCGACGCGCCGATCAGCGCTGCGTCCACGTCGGGCAGCTCCGGCGTCACTCCGGCCGCTTTGGCTCTGGCCGCGTAAGCCAGGCGCAGGGCCGCGACGGCCGCATCGCGGTCGCGCGTCGGCACCAGGCGGGGCTTGGTCAGAAAGCGCATCAGCTCATGGTTTGGTATCTCACGGACATATGGGCGCAGTCCCAAGATTGCGTCCCGGATCTCGACGACAGTGTGATGTAGCTGCAGCTGTGATTTTTGGCGCCGAGGCTCCTCGTGGTCAAGGGCGAAGACACACTCTGGGACGACGGTTCGCAGAGCCCGGCGCAGCGGTTGCAGCGTGCGCCAGCTGTGGCTGATGGGATCCAGGCCGAGTGAGCGACGCAGCTTGGTGGCAAGAGGGACAGCCGCGGTCGCGAACACGCCAAATATCATGAAGAAAAGGCCGAACGCGTGGTACTGCTGCCTGAAGTCGGCGGTGTGAGTCCAGCCAAACTGGTCGGACATTTGTAGGGCGGCCTCCTGTACCACATTCCCGATGCCGGCCAGGCCCATTGACAGAGTGCTGATCGCGATCAAGCGCTCCCGCAGCCTGCTGGCGATACGGAACTCGTGTACGGAAAGCAGAATCATGCGGGTCGCCAGGACCGTCAGCAACGCCGACACACAAGTCAAGCCCGTCACGCTCTCCCAGCCGACTGTGAACTCGAGGGGTTTTTCTGCGATTCGGGCGGGAGTGCCGAAGATGAGGACTCCGGAAGCCAGTAACACCCCCGCCAGGCGGTAATACCTGTGCTTGCGGCGGGCTTCGGCTTCTGACATCCCCGACCACAGCAGGATGAATCCCATGAATTCGGCGTAGCTGTAACTCATTAGAGCGGTACTCAGTTGCCAGGTGCCCGGTCTCGTCATGAAAGCTGCACCGACGAGCATGTTTTGGACCAGCCGCTCGCGCAACAATTGCGTCAGCAACAGGAGCACCAACGTGTTGTTGAAGTATTTCTCGTAGAGGTTGGTGTTGCACCATCGGAAGCGCCCGAGCAGCACGAGCGTCATGAACGCGATCACGGGCCAGGCGATGATGCCTGGCACGGCGGACGAGCTCACTGGCGGAAGAACACGCTGCTCATCATCGACTTCGGCGCCCTGCCCTCGGCGGCCGCGAGCATCACTATCGACGCGAACATCTCAGCGTCGCGTTCTCGGTCGTCGTCGAAAGCGGTGCGGCCCAGGATCTGCCCGACGCGGGGGTCGAAACCGGCCAGAGCGGTCGCAAAGATCATTTTGTGCTGGCTACCATCACTCCCGCTCGCGACCCCGCGGTCATGTTCCAACACCATGTGCCCGATTTCGTGGCACACGATCTGATCGATGTGGTACTCCGAAGTGCCTGCTTCGTGGATGATGATGTCGTCGTTGTCCCGTTTCATCCACAGCCCACAGGCGCTTATCGCGAGTTTGTCTACCGTCGGGACCACGCGAATCGGCCGACCACGCAAACGGGCGACGCCATCGATAAAAGTGGTGCGATCCCAAGGGACCGGGACGGGCAGGGTTCGCACCAGCGCGAGCATGTCAGCCTTAGACGTCATCTAGACCCGACCATTCTCCTGGCGCCATGGGCGGCAGGTCTTGCAGTTTGCGAATTTCATCGACCATCGCGGCCAAACTGCTTATGGCTTGCGGAGTCAGGCCGGACGTGCGCATGGCCAAATCTCGCACGCCGCTGTCGCGCAATGCCTGCATCAAAGTCAGCTGTGCCTCGATTCTCGGATCAGTGTCGCGATCAATCAAATAGGACGCAGGCACACCGAAAAAGTCCGCGATTGCGCGCAGATGTTGCACCGTCGGGTTGGTCTTGATGCCGTTTCGGAGCTGCCAGAGATAGGCCGGACTGATTGACACGCCAGTCTTGCTGGTGATAGCCGCCGCAGTGGCGGCGTTCGATAGCGGAGGCGTGCCGGCCTGCCGCATCACCTCGAACAGCTGGTTCAACTTGACCGAGAGATCCGAGCCGTCGTCAGCAACACGTTTCACACCGTTTGGCACATTGCCGCGATCCATTTACTCTCGTTTCATCGCAACGTTGTCCGCATATACTGACGTTATCAGCTGCCCGGCCTGCTAACCACCGACTTTTCGAACAACCCCAATTACACGCGCCGGTCATTAGGCTTTGAAAATGCGTTCGTACCGATATGCCTTCGCGGCAGTCATCAGCCTTTTATTCGCAGGCGTTGCCGCGACGGCGTGCACCAAAAGCACCACCGGGCACGCGGTGCATCCCCCTGGCGGTGCCGGCAACACCTCACAGATCGCGACGTCGACACCGCCGGCGCCGACCTCAGCTGCGGTCACCGGCCCGCCGGTCGGTACTGCGGTGATGAAGGTCAGCGGCGGGAGCGCACCGGTGACGATCCGTTACCGGATCAACGGCGGCCCGGAGCAGACCGAGACCAATGTGCCCCTGCCGTGGGAAAAGCAGTACTCCGTCTACAACGAAGTGGAGTCGCAGGTCTCCGCCGACGGCGGAGACGCGCCGCTCACCTGCACGATCGTCATGGACGGCGACAAGCTCGTGTCCCTCAAGAGCGAACCGCGCCCCACCTGCAACTTCGCCTACTGGGGCTGATCGGCAACGCAATCTGGACCGCGCCCGGGAGGCTCCCCGTCAGCGGACCGCTCGTAGATCATTTCGGGCGGGGGCGGTACCGGGGGCAGCGCGCCGCGGTATACGTCGAGATATGGTGCGGCATAAGGGTTTTGCCATGGCCGCACGCCAGCGCGTCGCCTGCGCACATACGTCACGACCAGGATGCCACAGGTCACGATGAGAAAGGCCAGCAACAGGGCTTTCGCGACCACTACCGCAGTCATGACGCGGATCTTAGCCCTGTTCTCGGCAACAGGCCGACGCCATATCTGTAGCCATACCATCCATACGTTCCGGCTTTCGGCGGTGACCACTGAGGCTTGAGCGATGCCTGAGACCACTGTGACCGACCCGCCCAAACCATCCCCCGACACCCCGCCGGCCGAACGCCGATTGTCGCCTCCGTGCCATATCTTGGAGCGTCCGAGACATGACTGATCGAGACGGAGGGCGCGTGCTGGACGACGACACAACGCTGTCGCCTGCCGACCTGCTCGAGTCCAACCGCGGCCTTCAGGGCTCGCCAACCGTCCGCCTGCTGGCCGCGTTGAACCTCAACCTCTATGCAACCCTGATGGAACGCCAGCTCAGCGGCGGTGTGGTCCCCGAGACCGACCTGGTCATTCGCCTCGAGCGCGACCTGGCCGAACTCGACCAGTCGGGAGAGCAGTCCGGCCTGGCCCTGATCAAGTCGTGGGCCAGCCAGGGCTGGCTACAC
Organism: Mycobacterium colombiense; assembly: GCF_003284975.1. Taxonomy (GTDB): domain Bacteria; phylum Actinomycetota; class Actinomycetes; order Mycobacteriales; family Mycobacteriaceae; genus Mycobacterium; species Mycobacterium europaeum_A. Next base: position 43,872 of record NZ_QMEU01000024.1, on the reverse strand, counting down.
CGGGTAGCCGACCAGCGCTCCGGCCTCGAACGCAACCTGTGCTATCTGACCCAGGAGGCACGCCGCGCGCTCGACTTCCTGCGCGGCATGCGCCGGCAGGACACCATCGCCACCGGCGGCTCGATCAACGGCATCGCCTCGCGGCTCAAGCAGATCGCGTTGCGGATTGGCAACGACCCCGCCCACATCCGCGCCGGCATCGAAGCCGAAATCGCCGCGCTGCAAGCCGAACTCGATGCCCTGGATCAAGGCGCCACTTCGGCTGAGGCCAGTCAAGACGTCGACCTCACCGACGCCTACGACGAAGCCCACGCCATCGCCCTGCAGATGGAACGCCTGATCACCGACATCGGCCAGTACGGGACGATGATCGAACGGGCCACCGCAGCCCTTGACGAGCCGATCGACAGCAACGTCGAATACCGCGATCGTCAGCGCCGCATGTACGCCGACTACGAGGCCGCGTGGGACTCGCAGGGCCGCGACTCGCACCGTGCCTTCCTGCGGATGATCAACGACCCGGATCAACGTGCCGAGTTCGAAGCCGACGTCGCCGCGGTCGCCCAAGCCCTGCCGGCCCTCGATCCCGCCCTACGCAAGGTGATGGCCGGCTTTTTCGAACTCGTCGGTCACCAGATCGATGAAGTGGAACGCATCCAACAGCGGTGCGCGCAGCGGGTCAAACGGTTCACCGCATTCGGCACCCTCGAGCAGAGCCGCGGCGTGGCCCGTCAGCTCAACGAGGCCATCGGCGCCGCGCGCAACCTGCTGAAGGCGTCGCTGACCGATTCCCGCCTGGACATCGAACTTCCGCTGGCCCGTCACGCGTTCAGTTCGGTTGGGGCGCTGAGCTTCCGGATCGGTGACCTGTCGAATCCGAAGCCGGCTCAGGCGGCCGAGGGCGAGGTCGACCTGACCAGCTTCGCCGCACTCACCACGCAGGTCGACGCGCCCGCGATGTCCGAGATGATCAACACCGCGATCAGCTCCGGGGCCAAGCTGTCGCTGCCGGATGCGGTCGCGATGCTGGATTCGGCCTATTTGGGCCACGTCATCGTGTTGTGGTCGTGGGCGCTCAAACAACCGGAATCCGAACAGGTTTCCGAATCGGCCACGGTCCGCTTTCAGTCCCTGGACGGGCGCGACCGCGAGATGGAGGTGCCGTCCTTGATGTTCACCGAGCCGGTGTCCAGTCTGCTGGGAGCCACTGCGTGACCGTCGAAGAAACCGTCGACTACAGCGGATTCTCCGCACTCCCCCAGGTCGACCAGACCGCGCGCATCCCGCACCAGCGCCGGCCCCGGTTCGACGGCGACGTCTCCGAGCTGCCCGACCGGGCCTGCTGGGCGCTACAACAGCTGCTGACCCGCCGCTACATCAGCGCCGAGGCCGACCGCGACATCTACACGTGGGTGCAGGAATACCGCGCCCAACTGTCCGTCAGACTCTCGGAACTGGATCTGTTGCTGCGCGTCGTCGAGGGCGCCTCCGAGACCGACGGGGTCGCGTTCGTCGAGCAGGCTCGCTACGAATCTGCCCGCGGCGTAAAGCTTTTGCGCCGTGAGCCGCTGGGCACCTACGATTCCATCTTGGCGCTGCACCTGGCGCAGATGATGCGCGCCTCCGGTGATCAGGCCGTCGTGATCAGCCGCGAGGAAATGCATGGGCTGTTCTCCGGGGTCCTCAACGATGTCGACCGCGACGCCGTCACCTTCGCCGCGCGCATCGACGGCGCCATCGCCCGGCTGGCGTCGCTGGAGATCCTGCGCAAGACGCGCGACGACGAGGACAGCTACACGGTCAGCCCGGTCATCAACGCCGTCATGACGGCCTCGGTGATCGCCGAGCTGCAGCAGCAGTTCGAGATCCTCCTGGGCGGCGGCATGCCAAAGGAACGGGGGCAAGGCGACGAGGAGGAACCCGAGGATGACTGAACAGTTCCACCTAGCGCGCCTGCAGGTCATCAACTGGGGTGTGTTCGACGGGTATCACTCCATCCGATTCAGTGAAGGCGGCGCGCTGATAGCCGGCGCCTCTGGCAGCGGCAAATCCTCACTCCTGGATGCCATTTCGCTCGGCTTCCTGCCCTTCAACCGCCGCAACTTCAACGCCTCCGGCGACAACACCGCCGCCGGGTCGAGCGCCGGCCGGCGCACCGTCGACAAATACGTCCGCGGCGCCTGGGGTCAGCGCAGCGACGCCGGCAGCAGCAAGGTGATGTATCTGCGCGGCGACGGCACCGCCTGGTCGGCGGTTGCCGTCACCTACCGCAGCAACACCGGACGCACTGTCACCGGCCTGGTGCTCAAATGGCTCACCGGTGAATCGCGATCGGACTCCTCGAGCCGGTTCGTGCTGGCCGACGGCGACCGCGACATCGAGAACGTCTGCAACCGCTGGGCCGCGGGACGCTTCGACGCGGCGGTGTTCAAAGACGATTGGCGGTTCTCCACCAAGGTGGAGTCGCAATACCTCGCCCAGTTGTATGCCACCATCGGCATCCGGGCGTCCGACGCCGCGCAGCAGCTGCTCGGAAAGGCCAAATCGCTGAAAAGTGTTGGTGGGCTTGAGCAATTCGTCCGCGAGTTCATGCTCGACGAGCCGGCCAGCCTGACCCGGCTGCCCGAGGCGCTCAAGCAGATCGACCCGCTGGTGGACGCCCGTGAACTGCTGGCCGTCGCGCAACGCAAACGCAAGATCCTGGGCGACATCGAGAAGATCCAGCAGCGCTACGCCTCGGAGTCCTCCGACCTGGGCATCATCGATCTCGTCGACCAACCGATGGTCCGCGCCTACACCGATCACGTCCGACTGGCGCAGTGCCCCGCGCAGATCGAATCGCTCGACGCCACCATCGATCAGCTCGGCAACGAATATGAGGACGTCACCCGCCAGCTCAATCTGGCTAAGGCCGAAGGTGATTCGCTCAACGCGCAGATCAGCGGATCCAGCACCAGCCTGGGTCCGCTGCAGTCGCAGGTGGCCGCCGCCGAAGCGCACGCCGAGCAGGTGTCGCGGCGGCGCACCGCCTATGAAACCATGCTCAGCGCGCACGGCCTCGACATCCCGGACACCGCCGACGAATTCTGGAATCTGCGTGAGGAACTCAGCACCCGCGCCACCGAGCTACTGGCAAAACTGGATCGGGGCCGGGAGGCCTCGACCGATGCCGAGTACGCCCAGAAGCTAGCCCGCATCGCCCGCGACGACGCGGCCAAGGAACTCAAACGCGTCGAGCGTGTCGGCTCGGCGCTGCCGGAGTTCGCACTGACCATTCGCGAGCGCATCTGCGGCGCGGTAGGTATCCACCCCGGTGAACTGCCCTATATCGCCGAGCTGATGGATCTGCGGCCCGAGCACAGTCGGTGGCGCGTCGCCGTCGAGAAGGTGCTGCGCGGCGTCGGTCTGCGGCTGCTCGTGCCCGACAGCCACTACGCAGCGGTGCTGCGGTTCGTCAACGAAACCAACATGGGTGGTCGGCTGCAGCTGCAGCACGTCCGCACCAGGTTCATCGGCGCGCAGATCACCGAGGCCGAGCCGAACACGTTGGCCGGCAAGCTGTTCGTCGTCGACCCCACCCATGACTGCGCCGCCGAGGCCGCCGACGTCATCGCCGCCGCCGGCGATCACGTCTGCGTCGACACCCCCGACGTGTTCCCCCGCTTTCGGCGCGCCGTCACCGACACGGGCCTGTACAAGGACTCCGAACGCCTCGCCATCAAGGACGACCGGCGACCGCTCAAACAGGCTGACTACATCTACCAGGGCGACGTCGCCGCCAAGGTCGATGCGCTGACCGTGGATCTGGCCAACGCCGAAGATGCGTATCGGTGCGCCCGCAGCGTCGCCGACGACATCGCCGCCGAGCGCCAGCAGTGGCGCGACCGGGCCGCGGCGTTCAAGGCGATCTGCGATCAGTACGAGCAGTGGACCCATATCGACACCGAGACCGCCGACGGGCACGCCGACCGGCTGCGCGAGCAGTTCGAGCTGCTGCTGGCCGACAACCCCGATATCGAGGCGCTCACCGCGCGGGCCGAGGAGTGCTGGGAGCAGATTCAAACCCTGATGACCCGTCGCGGCGCGATCCAGACCCGCCGCGACGACCTCGACGGTCGCCGCACCCAGTTGCTCGAGCTCTCCGACCGGCTCGCTCCGGCTTTCGTCTCCGAGCCGCTGATTGATCTGTTGGACCGCTACGCCGCCGACGTGCCCGTCGCGCTGGACATGCTCAACCCCGAACCGCACCGCGACGCGCTGTTCACCGCCATCCGGCGCGAACGCGAGCAACTGCGCGAAAGCCGCAGGCGCTCATACGATGAGCTCGCGCGCATCCTCAACACGTTCGACACCGCGTTCCCCGACGCGATCCCCAACGACAGCGACGTCTTCGACGAGCGCGTGCACGATTACGTCGCGCTGTGCCGTCACATCGACGAGCGGGAACTGCCCGAGGCCTACGAGCGAATGATGCGGCTGGTGACCGAGCAGGCACCCGACGCCATCCTGACCCTGCACCGGGTCGCCGAACAGGAGGCTCGGCGGATCGGCGAGCAGATCGAACGCGTGAACACCGGGCTGGGTGCGGTGGAGTTCAACCGGGGCACCCGGCTCACCCTGCGCGCCACCGGGCGCAGCCTGACCGCGGTCGCCGAGCTCACCGAGATCGTCCGGGCCATCTCGCGGCGCATCGCCGAGGTGGGCCTCGGCGACAAGCAGGCCATCCTGGACCAGTACGCCGACATCCTGCGCCTGCGTAATCGATTGGCTTCGACGGCCCCAGAAGACAAGGCGTGGACCCGCGATGCCCTGGACGTCCGCAACCGCTTCACCTTCGACTGCGCCGAGTGGGATGTCAGTAGCGATGAGCTGATCCGCACGCACAGCAACGCCGGTGACAACTCCGGGGGTGAGCAGGAGAAGCTGATGGCGTTCTGTTTGGCCGGGGCGTTGAGCTTCAACCTGGCGAATCCTGAAAGTGCCGACAACAAGCCGGTTTTCGCTCAGCTCATGCTCGATGAGGCGTTTTCCAAGTCCGACCCACAATTCGCTCAGCAGGCATTGCAGGCCTTCCGCAAGTTCGGTTTCCAGCTCGTCATCGTGGCAACCGTGCAGAATGCCACGACCATCCAGCCGTACATCGACAGCGTGGTGATGGTGTCCAAGCACGAAGCCACCGGCCGCAACTCGCGCCCGGTGGCGACCGTGACCACCAAGACCATTACGGACTTCACCGCGTTGCGGCATGAGATGCGGACGTCGTCGGCACTGGTCGCCGCCGGGGTCTAACGCGCTGACCCTTTTTGGGATCGGTAGCCACGCGAAAGCGCAAAAATTTCGCGAGTTTCGGCGTCGAATTTCCGATACCAGCGAAAGGGCACTGCTGTGATCATCAACCGAATCGCGAAGAAAGTCGTTGGCGCGGCGCTGTTGTCGGGCGGTGTCGCGGTGGCCGGAGTCGGGCTCGCCCTCGGCACCGCGCAGGCCCAGCCGGGGCCGGTGCCGCAGACGCATGGGTTGGCACCCGAAGACGGGCCGGTGCCGCCGGGTGCGAGCGGGCCGTATATCTGTTGCCCCGAAGATGAAAAGACCGGGCTTCACCCGCAGACCGGGCGCGGTTGCCCAGGGACGCAAGTCAACTGGGACGCCAGTCAGTGCCACACCTGGTACGGCGTCGTCTGGGGACATGGAAACGCCGCCCCCGGGATCTGGGAGGGTGGTCCCCCGCCGCCGGAGGCGACGCGCAAGCCGTGGTGCGGATTTCCGTTCATGTGTTCGGGAACGCCGTGATGTACCGGTGGCGGCCCATCCGCCGACCGAGCCCTGACACAGGCGCATAGCGACCGCTCAGTTTCTGCCCAGCGCGGGATCTACATCTTCGACAGCTTCGAAATTCGTTGATTAAGGAGGATGTGTGACCATCGCTGGGAAGACCGTTCTGGTGACCGGCGCGAATCGAGGCATCGGCAAGGCCCTGGTCGAGGAGGCGCTGCGTAGAGACGCCAAACACGTATACGCCGGCGCACGCCAACCGGCGCCCGATCCGGATCCGCGGGTCACCGCCTTGAGCCTGGATGTGACCGACGCCGCGCAGATCGACCAGGCCGCGCAACAACTCGAATCTCTCGACATTCTCGTGAACAACGCCGGCGTGGCACTCTACGACGACCTGAGTGATCGCGCGGTGCTTCAACAACACCTCGCCGTCAATCTCTTCGGCACCTCCGACCTCACTCAGGCCCTGCTGCCATTGCTGCTTCGATCTCGGGGCGCCATCGTGAACAATCTCTCGGTGAACGCGCTCGCGCCACTGCCACTGATTCCGGCCTATTCGATTTCCAAGGCGGCCGCATTCAACTTCACTCAGTCTCTGCGAGTTCTTCTCGCAGGACAGGGTGTAAGCGTTCACGCGGTCCTGACCGGCCCGGTGGACACCGACATGACCCGGGGCCTCGACATACCCAAGGCGTCAGCAGACTCCGTGGCCCATGCCATCCTCGACGGGGTGGAGCAAGGGGTCGAAGAGATCTTCCCCGATCCGATGTCGCAGTCGGTCTCGCCGAGCTGGTATGGCGGTGCGGCCAAGGCACTGGAACGTCAGTACGCCGCTCTACTGAATCGCTGAATCCGCACCGGGGTGCTAGCCGGCCGGCGGCCGGCATTCGTTGGTGCCCGGATCCCACCACCAGCCGTTGTCGCATGCGAGCGGTTGCGGCCCGACACCCAAGGGGCGGCACACGTTGGCTGTCGGGTCCCACCACTGGCCCGGGTCGCACGCCAAGGGTTGCGGCCCGACCCCGAGCGGCCGGCAGACCTTGCCGGTCGGGTCCCACCACTCGCCGTCGGCGCAGTCGGCCTTGCTCACCGCCGGCGTCAACACCGTCACGGCTGCCATCGACGCGAACGCCAGCATGACGATGACGACAGCTTGGCGAATGAATGTCCTCATTGGGACCTCCCTCGTAACGCCCCATTAATCGAACCCAGCGCGGGCATGGAGGTCAATAGCGTTTTCTGCGCTACGGCAGCGGCCAGGCGCGTGTCATTTCCGCTAGCGCCGGCGCTAGCGCAGATGCGATGCACCGATTGGATCAGCGGCAGCGGCGTCGGGGGCGTGCCGATGAATTTTGGACGCTGGACCGGTCAGACCTTTCGGACGGACAATTCGAGAGCAAAGGTGGAGCCATGTCCCCCGAAAACACGGCCTTGCCGCCGGTCGTCGATCACCAAACCTGGCGTGCCGCGCTGGACGAACTGCGTAAACGCGAGAAGGCGGCCACCCGCGAACTGGACGCGATCGCCGCCCAGCGGCGCCGGCTGCCCATGGTCGAGTTGCCCGACTACACCCTGGCGGGTGCCGACGGGCCCATCCGCCTGGTCGACGTGTTCGACGGCCGCTCGCAGTTGATCGTCTATCACCACATGTGGGCCGACGGCGCGGAATGGCAGTGCAGCGGGTGCACCGGCTTCACGTCGCAATTCACCCGACTGGAATTCCTTGAGAACTACGACGCCCGGTTCGTCATCGTCACCAACGGACCGATCGAGGAAGCGCTGGCCTACAAGCGGAGAGTCAGCAATCGGATGCAGTGGTACTCGTCAGCGCAGAGCCCGTTCGGCGCTGACATGGACGCCCCGCCCGGCGGCGGGTTCGGCGTGAACGTGTTCCTGCGCGACGGCGACACGGTGTATCGCACCTGGCACACGAACGGGCGAGGCACCGAGCAACTCAGTCACTCGTTCGGGTTGATCGACATTCTGCCGTGGGGTCGGCAAGAGGAATGGCTCGATTCGCCGCCAGGGTGGCCGTCGCGGCCCACCTACTCGGGATGGCTCGACTCCCCCGCCATCGCGGCCGTGTATGGAGGCACGACTGAGGCCAATCCGTGAGCGGCGCCGAACGTTTCGTCGTCACCCGCACCATCGCCGCCACCCCGGCCGCGATCTTCGCAATCCTCGCCGACCCGTCCCGTCACCAGCACATCGAGCCCACGGATTGGGTCCGCGACGCCGTGGACACCGCGCCGATCACCGGCGCGGGGCAGATGTTCGCGATGAACATGTACCTCACCGCGGCGGGTGGCGACTACGTCACCCACAACCTGGTGCACGTGTTCGAGCGGGACCGCGCCATTGCCTGGATGCCGGGGCTCATCGACGACGCGGGCAACCACTCTCCCGGCGGCTGGTTCTGGCGGTACGACCTGGTGCCGAGCGGCGACCGAACCGACGTCACACTCACGTACGACTGGAGCGGCACGCCGCAGGCCTTCCGGGACCGGGTTGGCGAGATGCCCATCTTCGGCGAGGATTACCTGGCTACGTCGCTGGCCGCTCTCGAGCGCTCGGTCGCCGGTTGACCAGCTAACCGGTCAATCCCAGCTCGTGGGCAGGCCGAAGGTGTCGCTGAGGCCTTGCCGTCCGGCATCGGTGAGCACCACCGCGCGGCATTGGTTGAGGTGACGGATCCAGTCCAGGTCGAACAGGCGCCGGGTAAGCGCCGCCCCGAGCGCGCCGGCGAGGTGGTGGCGTTGTTCGGACCAGTCCACGCAGTAACGGATCATGGGCCTGCTGCGGTCGAGCGCGGCCAGGTCAATTGCCAAGGCGCCGAAGGTTTCTCGTCCCTTCGCGGTGAGCCGGTAGGTCACGTCGCCACCTGGAGCGGACAGTCGGTCGGCGGCGGCGACACCGGGACGATGGCGTCCGTCGCCGCCGGCGAGCAGGTTCTGGTCGAGCATCGCGCTCATGATGGCAACCCCCAGCCTGCCGGCGAGGTGGTTGTAACAGGTGCGGGCGCGCCGCAGGGCGTGCGCGCGTGTCCCTTGGCGCAGGGAACGGATCGGCTCTGGCGCAGCGATTCGGGCGAGCGCCTCCAGGGCTTCGGCGACCGGTGGGCCGGCCAGCCGGAAGTAGCGGGCGCGGCCTTCACGGTGCACCGTCAGCAGGCCGGCATCGACCAGTCGGGCGAGGTGTTCGCTGGCCGTCGAAGCGGCCACTCCGGCTTCGGTGGCCAGCACGCTCGCGGGCAGCGCGCGCCCGTCGAGCAACGCCATCAATACCCGTGCCCGGGCACGCTCGCCGATCAGTGCGGCAACACTGCCGATGTCGGCGTCACCGCCATGCCGGGCGGCGACGGCGAGCGCGGGATCGCTGGACATGACACCACGATAAGCGGCGGACATTTCGGGCCGCACCGAAGCAATTCGGCGTCACGATGGGGTCATGGACAGCGACGACACCGCAACGCACACGACCACCCCGCGGGGCGCCATCGAGGCGGTGGTGCGGGCCTGGGAAAGCGCCCTGGCCGCTCATGACCTGGATGCCCTGCTGGCCTGTTATGCCACCGACGCGACCTTGGAAAGCCCGCTGGTCGCCCACATCACCGGCAAGGACGGAGTCCGCCGGGGGCACGCGCAGCTACGGCCGTTTCTCGCCGAGGTGGTAGCTCGCACCCCGAAGCTGCGCGCCTATCACCGGGCCGGCTTTTTCACCGACGGTCGGCGGGTGACCTGGGAGTATCCACGTGTGACACCAGACGGTGAGCAAATGGACTTCGTCGAGGTGATGGAGATCGACGGCGGCTTGATTCAGGCCCACCGGGTGTATTGGGGCTGGCGTGGCGTCCAGGTCCTGATGCGGGACGAATACCACCGGGATTCCTAGCGCCGGTGACTTTGCCGCGTGCACCTATCCATTCCGCAAGGTAGGGCGAACAATACGGAGATGGCCCTCAAAACCCGGTCGCACTGGCTGCTCGGGTACGGACTGGCTCGCGCGACGCTGAAGCTGCTGGCTCGCCGAGGCGACCCGTTCGCCAGGCTGGTGATCGACAACAACCAGCCGGGCAACGCGCACCGGCTCATCGAGCAGATCCGCGAACGGGGGCGCCTGTCGGCGGTGATCGGCGGCTGGGTCACCGCCGATGCGCAGATCGTCCGAGAGGTGTTGCGGGACGACAGGTTTCGGACCGCCAAACCCCGTGATCGCTCGCCTTTTCGCATCGCTCGGTGGGCGCTTGCGACAACGAATCCCGGCGTACTGAACGGTCTTGAGCCGCCGTCCTTATTGGTCATTGACCCACCCGAGCATGAGCGCCTCCGACGCCTGGTGTCGCGGGCATTCACCCCGCGGGCGACCGATCGGCTACGCCATCGCATCCAAGAGATTGTCGACGCCCTGCTCGACGACCTCGGCGACAACGGTCGTTGCGACCTGATCGCCGACTACGCCTCCCAGATTCCCATCGAGGTCATCGCCGAGCTGCTGGGAATCCCCCACACCGAAATCCCTTACCTCTACGCAATCGCCGAGCCGGGCGCCAAGCTGCTCACCACCACGGTGCCCGCGTGGCGGGACTTCGAGACCGCCCTCGCGGCCCTGCGCGAGTTCGAAGGCTGCCTCGAAACGCACATCGAACGGCTGCGCCGCAACGGCGGCGATAACAGCGTCCTGTCGGCGGTGCTGCAGGACAGCGAACTCACCGCGCTGGAAGTCAAAATGTTTGCGGGCCTCCTGCTCGGCGCCGGCTTCATCACCACCACCCACGCCTTCGGTAATGCCATCACGGCGCTGGTCGATCACCCCGACCAGCTGGCCCGCCTCCTAGCGCACCCCGAAGGCTGGCCCAACGCGGTCGAAGAAACGCTGCGCTACCACTCCGTCGCCCAATTCGCCGCCCGGGTGGCCACCCAAACGCTGCAGATCGACGGCCACACCGTGCGGGCGGGATCGACCGTCTTCCTCAGCATCGCCGGCGCCAACCGCGATCCGGCCGTCTTCGAACGACCCGACGAATTCGACACCACCAGGGTCAACGCCCGCGACCACATCGGCTTTGGTACCGGTATCCACGCCTGCCTCGGCGCGCCGCTCGCCCGGATGGAACTCAACATCGGGTTGCGCGCCCTCTTCGAACGATTCCCCCAACTCACCCTCGCCGGCGAACCGACCCCTAACGACAGCACCCTGCTGCACGGAGTCAAGCACCTCCCGGTCCATCTCGGGCCCGCCAGCGTCAACGCCGGCTGACCGCACCACCGTCTCACCACACGGCCGAGATCTCGCGGATTAGATCAAACCGGTTGCGGGACAACGGCATAAACGCCAACCGCGGCCCTTGCGGCAAGGACCGTCATCCGGGCGGCTATCGGCGTTCGGCGCCGTTTCGCCTTCGACACGGGCGCCGACAGGGCGCACACTTGTCGAATGGAGGTATGTCATTTCATCGGCGTTGCGCCGAATGCACCGCATCTGGCCGCGCCGCCACCCTGGCCCCGGGTTCGGGCCACGATGTCACCGCGACCGACGTGACGGGACCCCAGCAGCGTCAGACGCTGAACGGCCTGTCGGACATCCGCGCGTTCTTCCACACGAACAAGGTGCCGCTCTTCTTCATCTCGCCCACGCCGTTCAACCTGCTCGGCGTGGACCGTTGGATACGAAACTTCTTCTACCTCACCTACTTTGACTCCTTCGAGGGCACACACTCGCGCGTGTTCGTGCCCCGGCGGCGCGACCGCCGCGATTTCGACTCCATGGACGAGGTGTGCAGCCATCTGCTGTCCGATCCCGAGACGGTCGAGTTCATCGCCGGTAAGGGGCCGGGAGGTAAGTGCTGCTTTGTGATGCTGAACGAGGAAATTCAGGCACTCGCGCGGTCGGCGGGCCTCGACGTCATGCATCCGCCGATCGAGTTGCGGCAGCGCCTGGGCTCCAAGATCGTCATGACGCGGTTGGCCGACGAGGCGGGGGTGCCGAGCGTGCCTAATACGATCGGGCGGGCCGACTCCTACGACGACCTGCTGGCGCTCGCGCAAAACGCCGGATTGGGAGATGACCTGGTGATCTCGATCGCTTACGGCAACGCCGGCAGCGGGACGTTCTTTGTGCACGGTCAGCGCGACTGGGACCAGCACGCCGGTGATCTGGTGGGGCAAGACCTCAAGGTGATGAAGCGGATCCGCAATGTCGAGGTGTGCCTCGAGGGCGCCGTGACCCGGCATGGCACCGTGGTGGGCCCCGCGATGACGAGTCTCGTCGGTTATTCGGAACTCACTCCGAGCCGGGGCAGCTGGTGCGGCAACGACATCTGGCGCGAGGTGTTGCCGCCCGCCCAGACGCATGCCGCGCGAGAAATGGTGGCAAAGCTGGGCGATGTCATGCGGCGCGAGGGCTACCGCGGCTACTTCGAGGTGGACCTGCTGCACGATCTGGACGCCGACGAGCTCTACCTCGGCGAGGTGAATCCGCGGCTGAGCGGTGCCAGCCCGATGACCAACCTCACCACCGAGGCATATGCCGATATGCCGCTGTTCCTCTTTCATCTGCTCGAGTACATGGACGTGGAGTACGAACTCGACATCGAGGAGATCAATTCGCGCTGGGAGCGGGGCTATGGCGAAGACGAGGTCTGGGGCCAGGTGATCATCACCGAGACGTCGCCGGATATCGAGCTCTTCACCGCGACGCCACGCACCGGGGTGTGGCGGATCGACGACGATGGCCGGGTCTCCTTCTCGCGAACCGCCAACGACTGGGCCACGCTGCTCGACGGCTCCGAGGCCTTCTACATGCGGGTCGCCGCACCCGGCGACTTGCGTTCGCAGGGCGCCCAACTCGGTGTGCTCGTCACCCGCTCACACCTGCAGACGGACGACTATCGGCTCAGCGAGCGCTGCCAGCGCTGGGTCAAGGGGATGAAGTCGAAATTCGTCTCGACACCGTTGACGCCGGCCGCGCCGATCGTTTCTCGGCTCGTCGCACGAGCGTGAAAGGCGCCCCGGCCGGCATCGCACTGGACAACTGGCTGTCGGCGCCGTACGCGCGGTGGTCGTTCCAGCACGTCGAAGACTTCGTGCCGACCGCGGTCATCTCGCGCGGCGCCGGGCCGGTCGCGGCGTTGCCCGCAGCTACGGCCGATCTGTCGGCCATCCCGGTGACCGGAACGGACGGCACGGACACCACCGTCGGCGCGGTGTTGGGGGGCGCCGGCACCGACGGGTGGGCCGTCGCCTGCCGCGGTGCGATCGTGGCCGAGGAATATCTGGACGGCCTGGGCGCCCGGAGTCCGCACCTGTTGTTCTCGGTGAGCAAGTCGCTGGTGGGCGCGGTGGCGGGTGTGTTGCACGGGGCCGGTGCGATCGACCTCGACGCGCTGGTAACGAAATATGTTCCCGCCCTTCATGATTGCGGCTACGCCGGTGCGACGGTGCGTCACCTGCTGGACATGAGGTCGGGTATCGCGTTCTCGGAGAACTACGACGACCCGGCCGCGCAGATACACCTTCTCGACCAGGCAATGGGGTGGGCACCCAGGAGAACTCCAAACGCTCCTGCCACGCTGCAGGAGTTCCTGCTGAGCTTGCGCCGGCAGCGCGCTCACGGCGGCCCATTCGAATACCGTTCCTGTGAAACCGATGTGCTGGGCTGGATCTGCGAGGTCGCCGGTGCTGAACGGATGCCGGGGCTGATGTCGGAGTTGCTGTGGAGCCGCATCGGCGCGCAATGCGACGCCACCATCGGCGTCGACGCCGAGGGCACCGGGTTTTTCGACGGTGGTATCAGCGCCTGCCTCACCGACCTGATCCGGTTCGGGTCGCTGTTCTTGCGCGATGGCGTCTCGCTGACCGGCCGGCAAGTGGTGCCGGCGGCGTGGGTCGCCGACACCCTCGACGGCGGGCCCGACTCGCGTCAGGCGTTCGCCGCCAGTCCCGACGACAACGAGATGCCAGGCGGCATGTACCGCAACCAGATGTGGTTCCCCTACCCGGGCAGAAACGTCGTGTTGTGCCAAGGCATGTGCGGTCAGATGATCTATGTCAACCGCGCCGCGGAGGTGGTCGCCGCCAAGTTATCCACGCAACTAAAGACTCATGAGCCGCACATGTCCGACACCCTGCGCGCCTTCGATGCCGCGGCGCGCGAATTGGCTGGAATCCCCGGCTAGCCGACCGCAGTCAGTCGGATATCTCGGCGAGCCGTTTGGCCGAACTCCGGATATTCTGCATGTCTGTCTCGCTGTGGAGCAGCACGCTTTTGGCGGCCTCTATCGCCGCCAGGATCGGAAGGGAATCGAATGCCCTCACCCCGTTGGCCGGTCGCACTCGCCGTATCCCTGCTGGCCGCCGCGGCACTGCTCAGCACCGCCGGCGTCGCGGCTGCGAGCCCCCAAGATGATGCGTACCTCGCGCAACTGCGTGCCGTCGGCCTGACCTGGCCGCCGAAGACGGACGAGGCGCTGATCGCCGAAGCACACGACGTGTGTTACGACCTGACCTGGGGTTGGACGCCGCAACAGATCGCCGACGATCTTCACGGCCGCTTGGACACCAAGGGCGTGACGCTGTTGGACGTCGGGAGCCTGGTCAACGCCGCCCACTCGATCTATTGCCCCGGCAATGTGTGCGACGCCCCCAGCCTGTGCACCTGAGGTCCCCCGCCGAGCGACGCGGTAACTGGCTGTAGCGTGACGGCCGTGAAGTCCTCCCGGATGTATTCCTCCGTCGCGCTCGCGGCTTCGGTCGCAGCAACCGTTCTGACGCTCGCCGGAGCGGGCACGGCCACCGCGGCCGGCTCGTGTCCGACCGCGGCACCGCAAAACGGTGCAACGCCCGACTGGACGTTGAGCGGTACCACGGGCAGCGTCGCGGTCACCGGATCCACGGACACCACCGCTCCGCTGGTGAAGGTGACCACACCGTTCAGCGTGGGCCAGACCCAGGTGCACACGCTGCGCGCCGGAGACGGCCCGGTGGTCTCCAACACCGCCCGCGTCTCCGTCTGCTACATGGGCGTCAACGGGCGTGACGGATCTGTCTTCGACAGCAGCTACCAGCGCGGCGCCCCGGTCGACTTCCCGCTCACGGGGGTCGTGCCGGGCTTTCAGAAGGCCATCGCGGGACAGAAGGTCGGGTCGACGGTCGCCGTCGCGATGGTGCCCGCGGATGGCTACCCCGAAGGTCAGCCCAGCGCCGGCATCCAGCCCGGTGACTCGCTTGTCTTCGCGATCAAGATCCTTGGCGCCACCGGCTAGCTCGGGCCGCCAAATCCCTTGTGCCGCAGATCAATCGCCTAGCGGCGCGAACATGAGCGCGGGATCTATGCCGAGTTGTCCAGCGACGTGAGTGGTGTCCCAGTACTCACGCCAGTGCGTAATCGCGCCGTCGCGAACGTCGAAGAGCGCGGTGACGTGGAAGGTGACGGCCACGCCGTTCATGGCGTTCACGTCGACGCGTTCGACGACGACGGTGTCGTTGTCGGACACGATCGTGCGGATCTCGCTCCCCTCGAGCATTCCCGTCGCCAGGGTGTTGTGCTTCTCGAGTTCCGCGCGCGCCGCGTCACGTCCCCGCACCACCGGTGACAGCGGCACGTGCAGCTGCCACTCGAAGTCGTCGGCCATGAGCGCGGTCATCGCATCAACGTCCATGCTCTTGCCGTAAGCGGCATGTATGAAATCGACCACGATTCTTTCGTTGTCGTTTTTGGTCGCAACGCTTTTCGCCATCTCATTGTCCTTTGGGGGGCGGTCACGGTTCGCTATTGGTCGAACTGTAGATGGCAGTCGCCCGAAAAGGCGTTGATATACGAATCGCTTAACGCGTGTCAGGGCCGGAGCAGCGTGATGATGGTGACGTCGTCGTCGGTATGGCCCGACGCCATCGCGGTCCAGATCCGGGACGCCGTCGCATCGCCCGCCCGGCCGAGGGTCGCGGCCAAGAGATCGAGCCCGTCGTCGATCGACTCGCCGCGGCGCTCCACGAGGCCGTCGGAGAACAGGACCAATCCGTGTCCGGGTCCGACGGTGACTGTGCTGGGGGCGTAGCTGACACCCTTGATGCCGATCGGTGGGGAGAGCTTGATGGGCGCCGGGACCGCCTCGCCGACACCGTTGCCGGTCAGGTCCGTCACGTACGGCAGTAAGTGACCGGCCGAGGCGGCCTCCACCCGACCCGAATCGAGATCAACCCGCGCGGCGATGACCGTGGCGAATGCGCCGGGCAGCATGTGCAGGCAGAACTCGTTGAGCTGTTCGAGCGCCTCGGCCGGTGTGGCTCCGGTGAACAGTTGGGCGCGCAGCGCGTTGCGCAGCGCGGCCATGGTGCCGGCCGCGGCGATGCCGTGCCCGGCCACGTCGCCGATCAGCACGATCAGCCGGCCGTCGCGGAGCTCGAACGCGTCGTACCAATCGCCGCCGACGTTGTCCCCCGCCGCCGGTTCGTAATGCGCGGACAGGCGCCAGTTGTCGAGGGCGGGGATGGATTCGGGTAGCAGGCTGCGCTGCAGTGTCTCCGCCAGGCGCAGCGCTCCGCGCGTGCGGCGGTATAACGACTCGACCAGGTGGCGCCGCAGGGATCCGGCGGAGTCGGTCTCGCTCGGCGACCAGGGTTCGCTGCGCCCATGCACGATCTCGCGCCATCGGTCGAACGATTTGCGCGGGCTGAGGCGATACTGGTCGCCCTCGCTGATCGCGATCGACTTGTTGTAGGGGTCGCCGCCCCAGTCCACCGAGCGCAGCACCTCTCGGCGGAACCAGATCGCGTATTGCCCGTCGGGCAGATTGAGCGCCAGCGCGCCGGCGGCCACCTGCGGATCCAGCTCGAGCTCCGGCAGCGCCCGAGACAGGCACTCGCTGCTCGCGATCTCGTCGTCCACCTCGCGCGCCCAGGCGGCGATGGCGGCCACGACTTCCGGCGGTGGAACCGAGCCGCGCGCGCGGAAGTCGCCTCCGATGTCGACGACCACGCCGTCGGCGGGCACCAGATCGAGCAGGTCCGGCGCTCCGAGCAACGCCGCCGATAGCGGCTCGCCGTCGTCCAGCGTGGCGGCGGTGAGCTTGGCCAAGATGGCCTGCGCGGCCAGGCGCTTGTGCAGTTGTTCATCCTCGAACCGGTCGACGAGTCGCAGCGACAGGGTCGAGCCGAGGAATTCGGCCGCCGCCCGGGTGCCGAACGGTGGCAGGTGTGGTCCGGTGTAGTGGTGGCAGGCGATCAACCCCCACAGCCGGCCCTGCCGCAACAGCGAGATCGACATCGATGCGTGCACACCCATGTTCTGCAGATACTCGATATGGATGGGCGAAACGCTGCGCAGCGTGGCATACGTCAGGTCCAGCGGCGTGCTGCTCGCCGGGTCGATGCTCGGCACCAGCGGCGCCGGCGCGTAGTCGACATCGGAGATCAGTCGGATCCAGTTCTTCTCATACAGAGCGCGCGCCTGCGCCGGGATATCGGTCGAGGGGTAGTGCAGGCCCAGGAAGGAGTTGAGGTCGTCGCGCTTGCACTCGGCCACGACTTCGCCGTTGTATTCCTCGTCGTAGCGATACACCATGACCCGGTCGAAGCCGGTCAGGTCCCGGACGGCGCGCGCCGCGATGGCGTACAGCTCGGTCAGCGTGGCGGCACGGTTCAACTCCTCGACCGCGCCGCGGACCGCCTGGTAGGTGTTCGGGAAGGAGAACGGCCGCTCGCCGTAGGCGATTTCGAGCTCAACCAACAACACGCCACCCGGCTCGCGGTGCAGGATCGCGTCGAAGGCCCGCGACTCGCCGGCGACCTCGATGGTGAGCTCGAGCGGGTTGTTCTGACGCAGACTGCCGAAAGTCTGCGCCGTGCGCTCGATGCGGGCGGCTTGTTCGGAACCGAGCAGCGCGGACAGGTGCCGGCCGAGCACGGCTTCGACGGGACGGTCGAGCAGATCGGCGACGTTGGCGCTGACCTGGCGCACTTCGAACGCGGGTTCGTGTACCACCGCGAGCACCCCGCGCGGCTGAATGCTACCGGGGATGTGGATCGGCTCGCGCGCACAGTTGTCCAGGTCGATGGGAGTGCCGACCGGTACGAGATCGTCGATCGGCTGATCCGCGGACGCCGACGGCGCGACGTGCCGCTCGTCGCCGGTCACGCGAGCCGCTTCATTGGATTGGTAAGGGGTGGCAGCCAGACCTCCAAGCTATCAATGTGCGTCCCCGTTCGCCGACCAGGACAGCCGCGATTCGCGTGCCCTGGCAGATTCGCCCGGTAGTGACTTCCCCACGCGCCCAAGAAATTTTCCCCCTCCGACGGCGGTACGCGCCGTCGACTCCGGTTGGCCTCGCTGCGCTAACCGCTCCCGCCGCGCTCACCAAGGTAATCTGAGCAGGTCATGTGCTCGGTCGCCGTCCCAACAACCCGCCGTCTGTCGGTCGCGATGAAGCAGGGCTCGGCGGCCGAACACGACGCCGCCGAGCAGAGCCCATTCATGTCCGAACTGCTCGCCGGCCGGATCGGCGCCCCGGGCTATTGCGAGTACTTGCTTCGGTTGCGCGTGGTGTACGCCGCCCTCGAGGACGCCGTGCGGGCGCGCCGCCACGATTCCATGGTTGCCGCCGTGTACGACCCCGCATTGGAGCGCCTGACTGCTATCGACGCCGACCTCGACCACTGGCTGCCCCCGGGTGCCGCACACGAAGTCGACTCCCCGGCGGCGACGGTCTACGCCGAGCGGCTCGGCGCCCTCACGTGGGGTGGCGCCCTGGTGGCCCACCACTACACGCGCTATCTCGGGGACCTCTCCGGAGGCCGGGGCATCGGCAAAATCCTGGATCGCACCTTCGATCTTCGGGGCGCCGGGCTTGCGTTCTATGAATTCCCGGTGCGGCCCAAACCGTATAAGGACGCCTATCGTGCCCGCCTCGACGCGCTGTGTCCCGACACCGACGAAATCGATCGCATAGTCGGCGAGGTGAAATACGCCTTCGGCCTGAACCAGGCCCTCCTCGATGAACTGTCCGACGGCGTGCCGGACTGTCGGCGCTAAATCACACTCCGGCATCACACTTTGGCGCAATCCCAGCGAACCCGTGCGGCGGCGAACCAGGTGCCGTCGAAGAGCACCTCTCCCCCGAGTTCGTCGGCCAGTTGGCGACCGCCGAGGTAGCGCTTGTAAACGCGGTGACGCGATCCGTCATTCAAGGTCCGCTCTTGCCATTGCTCAGGTTCCACCCCTGCGCGAAGCGCGGAGTCGATGACGATCAGCTCCCCGGCTATCCGGCGCGCCTCGGTGAGAAAGGCTTGGCGTTCGTCGGCCGGAAGATGTCCGTAGAAGTGCCCGGTCAACACGCGGTCGAAGGCCTTGTCCGCGAAAGGCAACGACAACGCGTCAGCGATGACCGCTACGCCGTGGGGCAACCGCGATTGGGTCAATTCGACCATCGCGCGGCTTTGGTCCGCTCCCACCACGACGCCACGTAGGTGGCGGGTCAAAAATCCGCTACCGCAGGCGGCGTCCAGCGTGCGCGCGACCGGCAGGTCGGCAACCAGCCTCACCACCCGCTCGACCTCTGCGCTCCACCCTGGCCGGTCACGCTGAGCGAATTGCCCTTGTCCCAAATACCATTCGTCGTATTCGGCGGCGCGCCGGTCGTAATAGGCCGCCGTATTGGGGTCTCGGGCGAAGGCCGGGGAAGTTGGTGGCATTCGGTCAGTCTTCATCGAGCGCCGACCGATGGCCACCCATTTACGCGCGCTGACTCGTCGGACGGATCAGACCTGGTTGAATCCGCCGTCGGCGCTGACGGTCGATCCGGTGGTGAAGCTGGACAGATCGCTGGCCAAAAAGACTGCGGCATTGGCGATCTCCACAGGGTCGGCGAAGCGGCCCAGCGGGATGGTGGCGATGCGGCCGGCGCGGAACTCCTCGACCGAAGCGTCGGGGTCGGTCTGCGCGGCCAGCGCGTCGCTTCCGGGGGTGGCCGTGGACCCGGCAACGATGACGTTGACCCGGATGCTGCGGTCGGCGAGTTCGTTGGCCCAGGCGCGGGCCAGGGATCGGACGGCGGCCTTGATGGCGGCGTAGATGCTCAGCCCGGGGCGACCGCGGTCGGCGGTGGTGGAGCCGGTCAGAATGACGGAGGCGCCGTCGTTGAGCAGCGGCAGCGCCTTTTGCACGGTGTACACGACGCCCTTGACGTTGGTGGTCAGCAGTGCATCGAGGTCGTCATCGGTGATCTCCCCCAGCCGCGCCACCCTCGTCGATCCGGCGTTGGCCATCACGATGTCGAGGCCCGTACCGGCGGCCGCGACCTGGGCGTAGAGCCGGTCCAGATCTTCCGGCGTTCCGACGTCACCGCGCACGGCGGTCACGCGAGGCCCCAATGTGCTTGCTGCAGCGTCAAGTTCGGGCTGACGTCGACCCGTGATGAACACCCTGTCGGCGCCTTCGGCGAGAAACCGCTCGGCGGTGGCTAACCCGATCCCGGAGTTGGCGCCGGTGATGACGGCGGTCTTGTGGTCGAGCAATCCCATTCGGTTCTCTCCTCGGGTCGGCGTGCCGTCACCGTTGAAACCGCGGCCGCGAATCCGCGCGCCGCCGCCTCGATGATGCCGTGGATGACCTGCGCCGAAACCGTCGGCCCTGTGCGTCCTGCCCGTCGAGCACGGGATCACCGATCGTGAACCCGGAAACCCTCACCCGACACGTTCTCACCCGAACTCGTATTCTCTGCAGCATGATCGCCGCCTTGATCCTGACGCCGAGGTCAGCGCGCAGCCCGCTGCCGGCGGCCGCTATATCCGCGCGCTAGGCCCGGTGCGGACGCGTGGCGGCTCTGGCATTGGCGCTTGCCGGTCTGGCGTTTCTCGACTCGCTCAACGTGCTCAACGTGGGAGTGGTTTCGGCCGTCATCTTCGACAGCCGGCTGGGGCGCCGGTCTCCGCTTCCCGGAGCCCTGAGTTACGTCGCGGGCGTGTTCGCGGTGACGACCACGTTCGGCGTGTGCACCGTGCTGGGCATCGGCTTCATCACCGAGGTCCTCGACTTTCACCTGACACCGGCCATTCGTTTCCGGGGCGAACTGCTGCTGGGCATCGCGTTGATCTGCTTGGCCTACTTTCCGGTGACCGCACAGTCGTCGGCACCCGGCTGGGCGTTGGCGGCGATGCGGCAACGGCCCTGGCTGCTCGGATTCCTAGGACTGGCGGTGGGCAGTGGCCAGGCCCCCACCGCCGTGCCCTACCTCACCGGCTTGGCGATGCTCGCCGCGGTGCACCCGCGGCCGCCGCTCTGGCCGTTGGTCATCCTCGTCTACTGGGCCATCGCCCTGTCGCCGCCGCTGCTGATCCTTGCCCTCTCGATGAGAAAAACCATGCGGGCCAAGCGCATTCAGCGCGCGATCGTGCGCGCCCTCACCCGCTACGGGCCGATGTCGGTGCGGCTGTTGTTCCTGGTTTTCGGAACCGGGCTCATCGCCGACGCGCTCGTCAACCACAGCGCGCTGTGGTGAGGTGGCACGACTTCTCATCTGGTGCACAGCGAGCTGGATTACCTTGTCGCGTGTGACCGATCGCCACGAACGCGCAATGTCCTTCGGCTCGATCGCCGAGGACTACGACGGGCTGCGGCCGCAGCCTCCGCAGCGGGCGGTGGACTGGTTGCTGCCGTCGGACTGCGAGCTGGCCGTCGACGTCGGTGCGGGCACCGGTCTGTTCACCCGCACGCTCGTCGGCCGGGCGGCGCACGTCGTCGCCGTCGAGCCCGATGCGCGGATGCGAGCGGTGCTGGCCGAGCGGTCCCCCGGAGTTCGCGCCGTGGCGGGCACCGGTGAGTCGATTCCCCTCCCGAACAACTCCGCCGACGCGGTCTTCGTCTCCTCGGCGTGGCACTGGATGGATCCCGACCGGGCCGTCCCGGAGATCGGCCGCGTGCTGCGCGACGGCGGTCGGTTCGGGCTGATCTGGACCAGTCGCGACCGCGACGTGGACTGGGTCCGCGACCTTGAGGTGCTGCCCAAAGACGACACGTCCGAACTGGATGCGCCCGACCGCTTCCGCCGGCGCCACGAGAACGTTGTACTGCCGGATCCGCAGATATTCCACAACGTCGCGCGCGAGACGTTCGATTTCGTGCGCACGATGACGGTCGACGACATCGTCGCGATGCTCGCCACCTACAGCCGGGTGATCATCGCCTCCCCCGACGACCGCGCGCAGCGGCTCGACAACGCCCGAGCCACCTTGACCGAGCGTTTCCCCGGCGCCGAAGCGATCGACGTCCCCATGCAGTCCCGGTGCTGGCGCGCCGATCGGATCGCCCGCGGCCGGTAAGCGCGACCAAGGACCTGGGGCGCTCCCACCGACTGACCAAGGTGGTCAAAGCCGGAACCGTGGGACTCAACTGCGCTTTTCCCTACGACCACTCGATGCCCTTCGGCGGCTACCAGCAGTGCGGCTGGGGCCACGAGTCCGGCAAGGCCGGCATCGAGACCTACCTACAGACCAAAATCGTCTGGGCCCAGATGTAGCGGCTTCACGCCTGCGGCCCCTCCGGCGGCCACACGGTCCCCGGCGACGCCTCGCCGGGGCTTTCGAAATCGCCGCGAGACAGCGGCACCCACCGCTCGCTCGGTGCGGGCTGCTCCGACGACGGGAAGTCGCGCAGACGGCCGCTCGGCTTGGCGTCCCACTTGGCGAATGTCAGCGGCGTCTGCAGCCAGGCGTGCAGCAGGTTGTAGGCAGCCTCGAGCGAATCGATGTGGGTGCGCTCCCAGCCATGGCTGCCGTCGAGGCCGAAGCCGACCAGCGCGGCGCGGGTGTTGGCCCCCGCCTCGATAGCCGCCGCGGCATCGGACCGGTAGTAGCGAAAAACATCGCGGGCGAACGGAATTCCCTGCTCGTGGGCGAGGCGGCAGAGTTTGCGGGTCAGGTGATAGTCGAACGGGCCGTGCATGTCGGCCATCGGGATCGTCACGCCGTCCTCGAGGGAATGCTGGCCGGGCGCGCACACCGCGTTGTCCACCGAGACCAGCTCGGCGACGTCGGCGGGCAGGCCGTGACTGGCCCCGTGGCCGACCTCCTCGGTGATGGTGACCATGATCGTGGTGCGGTGCGGCAGCACCACCTTGTTCTCGGAGAAGTTCTTGGTCAGCGCGAGCGCTATCGCGACGCCCGCCTTGCCGTCCAGATGGCGCGAGACGATGAAGCCGTCGGCGGTGAGCTCGGGGCTGGTGATCAACGCCACGAAATCACCGACCTGCAGGCCGAGCCGAACCAGGTCCTCGCGCGAGGACACCTTGCGGTCGATGCGGACCTCGACGTGCTCCCAGTTGGTGGGTTGGGTGTCGATCTCATCGCCGAACGCATGCCCGCTGGCCTTCAGTGGCATGACCGTGCCGGTGATGAACTCATCGGGGTCGTCGATGAAGATGCGCACCCGGGCGCCCGCGGCGAACCGCGCCGAGAAGGTGCCGACCGGAACGATTTCGAGGCGACCGTTGTCCTTGAGATTGCGGACCATGCAGCCGATGGTGTCGGAGTGAACCACCAGGGCCCGGTCGATGGTCGAGGACTCACCCGGTAGTTCGGCGGTCAGCGCGCCGCGCCGGGTCAGCGTGAACGGCACCCCGAAGTGGTCGAAGATGTCGCCGATCACCTGCATCACCGCGTCCGTGCGTCCCGACGGGCTCGGGGTCTGCAGCAGCGCCAGCAGGGTGTCGATCATCCAGGTGCGGTCGGCCTCGGCCATGGCCGCGATCTGGCCCACGTTATCTCCTCTCGAGTCGCCTCCGAACGCGTTCAACCTACCGTGTGAGCGGCACCGACCGCCCGTTGCGGGCTGCCGCCGTCCAGCGGCTGCGAGCGCCCGATATGTCCGCCGCCCCTAGGAAGCGGATTCCATCTCGGCGATCAGATCCGCCAGGGTGAGGATGCGCTGGGCGTCACGCACGTGCAGGCTCTCGATCATGCGGCCGTCGACGGTGATGACACTGGTGCCGGCGGCCTGCGCCTGCTCGTATGCCGAGACGATCTTGCGGGCGTCCTCCACCTCTTTGTGCGATGGACCGAACAGCTCGTTGGCGGGGGCGATCTGCGACGGGTGGATCAGGGTCTTGCCGTCGAACCCCATCTCGCGGCCTTGCCGAGCCTCGGCGCGAAACGCGCCCTCGTCGGTGATGTCGTTGAACACGCCGTCCAAGATGACTTTCCCGGCCGCCCGCGCTCCCAGCAACGCCAAGCCGAGGGCGGGCACCGCCGGCGCGCGCCCGGGGACGTGCAGGCCGTGCAGCTCGTTGACCAGGTCGTTGGTGCCGACCACCAAACCGGCCAGGCGATCGCTGGCCGAGGCGACCTCCTCGGCCCGCAGAAAGGCCCGCGGCGTTTCGATCATCACCCACAGCTGCAACGACTTCGGTGCTCCCAATGCGTCCAGCGCGTCGGCCAGCGATCGAACCTGTTGACCCGTCTCGACTTTCGGCACCAGCACGCCGTCGGCGCTCGATCCGGCCACCGCCGCCAGGTCGTCGTCGTGCCAGTCGGTGTCCAAGCCGTTGATACGCACCACGACCTCGCGGGGCCGGTAGCTCTCCGACGAGATCGCGTCGCACACCGTCGTCCTCGAATCGGCTTTCGCGTCGGGACCCACGGCATCCTCGAGGTCGAAGATCAGCACGTCGGCCGGCAGCGTCTTGCCCTTCTCCAGCGCGCGTGGCTTGTTGCCGGGCAGGTACAGGGCGGATCGGCGCGGGCGCAGGGTCGGTGCCATGAAAGCGATTCACTTCCTGTCGTCGTTGCAGCGCGAGAGTCACGAGCGTGCGCGACGGGTGTTGCGTGCGCGCGGCCTAGGCAGAAAGTACCCTTCGGTACCGGTGGAGCAGTCGCCGGTGCTGAGCGGTCCGGCAGGCGAATTGGCCGACGCGGCGAGTGGATCGGCGGAAGGGGAAAACGAATGGCATCATCAGGCTCGGCGCGAAGCGAGGGCGACAGCTGGGACCTGGCATCCAGCGTGGGCGCGACCGCGACGATGGTGGCGGCCTCCCGGGCGCTGGCGTCCCGCGAGCCGGACCCGTTGCTGGACGACCGATTCGCCGAGCCATTAGTGCGGGCGGTCGGGCACCCCTTCTTCACCCGCATGCTGGACAACGACATCCCGCTCGAGACTGACGACATGCCGATGACGCTGCAGCAGCGGCGCGAGCAGATGACGGTGCGGACCCGGTTTTTCGACGACTTCTTCGGCGCCGCCACCGCCGCGGGCATCCGGCAGGCCGTCATCTTGGCCGCCGGGCTCGACTCGCGTGCCTATCGGTTGGCGTGGCCCTCGGGCACCGTGGTTTTCGAGGTCGACCAGCCTGAGGTGATCGCCTTCAAGACGGACACGCTCGCCCGGATCGGTGCCGAACCGACCGCCGAGCGCCGCACCGTCGGAATCGACCTTCGCGACGACTGGCCAGCGGCGCTGCGCGACAGCGGGTTTGACGCCGGCTCGTCCACCGCCTGGATCGCCGAGGGCTTGCTGCCCTACCTACCGCCCGACGCCCAGGACCGGCTGCTGGACAACATCACCGCGCTCAGCGCGCCGGGCAGCCGGCTGGCCACCGAGAACATCACCGACATGAGCGTGTTCACCGACGAACGCGCTCGGGCGATGCGCAACACCTGGCGCCAGCACGGGCTCGACATCGACGTGGCCGAGCTCGTCTGGCTCGGCGAGCGCCGCCCGGCCGCCGAGCACCTCGCCGACACCGGCTGGAGCGTCACCCGCCGCCCGACCGAACAGGTCTATGCCCATTACGGATTCGTGCTGCCCGACAACGAAATCCTCAAGGAATTCCGTCACTCGATCAGCTACCTCAGTGCCGAATTGGGTTGACTCCCAACGATTCAGTGGTATTCCGCGTCCGCTAGGACTTGGCTTCGCGCCACCCCCGCTCGAACGGCAGCCGCCACGCGTTGGGCGCGATGAGTTGGTGAATGGCGTTGGGGCCCCACGTGCCCGGCTGATATAGCTTGGCGGGGGGCGGATCGGAGAGCAGATCTTCGGAACGCTCCCACAATGATTCGATGCCGTCGGCGGTATTGAACAGCGTGTGGTCGCCCCGCATCGCATCCAGGATCAGCCGTTCGTAGGCCTCGAGCACGTCCACGACGGTGTCGATCTCCTGCGAGGAAAACTGCATGGACAGCTTGTCCAGCTTCATGCCCGGGCCGGGCCGCTTGCCGTAGAACGACAACGAAACCTTCGAGTTGTCGGCAAGGTCGAACGTGAGGTGATCGGGGCCTTGCGTGCCCACGCCGGATCCGGGCGGAAACATGGTCCGCGGCGCCTCTTTGAACGCGATCGAGATGATGCGGATGCCCTCCGCCATCTTCTTGCCGGTGCGCAGGTAGATGGGCACCCCGGCCCATCGCCAGTTGTCGATGCCGACCTTGAGGGCGATGAAGGTCTCGGTGTCGGAATCGTTTGCCACCCCGTCCTCGTCGCGGTATCCGTCGTACTGACCGCGAACGACGTTGGACGGCTTGACCGGCAGCATCGACCGAAAGACCTTGTTCTTTTCCTCGCTGATGGCAAACGGCTCGAGCGCGGTCGGCGGCTCCATCACCACGAACGCCATCACCTGGAACAGATGGGTCACCACCATGTCCTTGTAGGCCCCGGTCTCTTCGTAGAAGCTCGCCCGCTGATCCAGGCCCTTGTCTTCGGGGATGTCGATCTGAATGTGGTCGATGAAGTTGCGGTTCCAGATCGGCTCGAACAGGCCATTGGCGAAGCGGAACGCCAATATGTTCTGCGCGGCTTCCTTGCCCAGGAAGTGGTCGATGCGGAAAATCTGGGATTCCTCGAAGGTTTCGTGCACGAAGTCGTTCAGCGCCACCGCGCTGGCCAGATCGGTGCCGAACGGTTTCTCCATCACCACCCGCGAACGTTCCACCAGCTTGGCGTCGCGCAACATGGTGATCACGTCGCGCGCCGCCTTGGGCGGCACCGACAAATAGTGCAGTCGCCACACGTTGGACCCGAGGTTGTCCTCGGCCTGCGCCACCGCCTCGGCCAGCGCTTCGGGTCCGGCACCCTGCGGGACGTAGCTGATGATCTTGGCGAAGTTCGACCACTGTTCGGGCGTGAGCTTGTGCGTTCCGAAGGAATCGATCGCCTCCTTCGCGAGGTCGCGGAATTCGTCCTGACTCAGGTCTTCCAGCGACGTGGCGACGATCTGGATATCTGGTGCCAATTCGGACTGGTCCAGGTACGCCAGGCCGGGGAGCAACTTACGTTTCGCTAGATCGCCCGTCGCACCGAAAAGGACGATGACGTGCGGATCGAGCGGGTCCGAATGGTGGCGACGCGGGCGGGCGTCGGCAGCTGGGTAAGCGATGGTCTGAGGTTTCTCGGTAGCCACTCTTGCGATACTTCCACCGTCGCGGCGCTGTGTCTCGTCCGTCTCGCGGCCGCCGATTTTGGTTAGCGATCGCCCGATCGGGTATGGAATAGCGGCGGGTTCCCGGCGCCGGGGCCCGTCCCCCACCCACGCTCATTTGGAAAGCGATATGACCAAACCCGACAAAGACCCGCTGAGCCGCGCGCAGGAGCTGGAAAACATCGTCGACCAGCTCGAGGAGAAGGTTACCGAGGAGAGCGAAGCCGAAGGCGTTCCCGGCAACCGCAGCGACCGGGAGCAAGCGGCCGTCCGAGGTGCCACCAACGAGCCGCCGGACTGATCGGCCGCCGGCCCGGCTCAGCCGAGCACGCTCATTCGCCCGGAAGGTCGATGGCGTGCGCCTTCAGCGTCGCCAGCAGCTCGGGCGCGGGCCATTCGTTGGCCCGGTAGCGGACCGGACTGATTCCTGCAACGGGCAGGATGCCCACCACGTCGACAACCGTGGCGAATGGCACGGTGAACTTGTCGGACACGTTCGACGGATCGCCGACCAGAAAAGTCACGTAGTCGGTCTGCGGCAGCTCCCACGGGATGCCCTGACCCCACGCCGCGGTGCTGCGCCGGCCCCAGGCCGTCTCAATCATCTGTGCGTCGCCGACGTATTGCGGGAACAATTCGCGCTCATAGTGCTCCCGCAGGAATTCGGTCTGATGGCGGTATTCCTTTGTGGCCAAAAGGGTTCGGGCCCGCAGCGCCAGCTCGCGCAGCGGGTGCGGGCCGGCCTGATCAAACGGCGCGATGATGGTGCCCTCGATGGTGTAGCCCTGCGGCGAGATCGGCTGCTCGGCATCGAGGTACATCTGCTCGGCGACCTCGAAGAGGTCCCCGGCGTCGTCGGGCGCGTCGGTGCCCAGCAGCAAGACACCGTCGCCCGGGAAAAACACCAGCGGACGGGGGCCGCCGGCCACCGCTAGCGATCCCAGCCACCCGGTGGCCAGGATCATCGAATCGATATAGGTGCCGCCGTCGGCGTCCTTCAACAGGAACTTCTCACCCGGCGCGAAGGTCTGCTGCTGCGCCGACAGGTTCTCCCGGGCGACCGCGAAGGCCTGATCGCCGGTGATGCCCCAGGCGCCCGTTTCCGCCGGGGTCACCATGGCTCGCACGGTCGGCAGGTCGACCACGACCATCTCGTTGATGAAGGGAAACACCGGGCGCACCCACGGCTGGGCACCGGCGTTGACCAGGTGATTGACGTAGCTCTGCGGGCGCAGCACCGGCCTGAGCAAGGGTTGGGCCTCGGCCCAATCCTGCGGCGCCGTCGGCGGTTGCTCGGTTGCCATGTCCACGGTGAGTGCTTTCCTGCTCTTGAACAGCGAACACGCACGTTACACCCTGCGCGGGCCGACACAAGTCACCTTTTTGGCGCGGGCGCGGTCGGCCTCAGGTCGCGACGGGCGGCCCGAACCAGGTGCCGAGGGCACGGTGCAGCGCCGCGTCGGTGCGGGCGCCGACCCAGGCGACGTGCCCGTCCGGTCGGATCAGCACCGCGGGTGGTGCGCTGACCGCCCCTAGCGCCGGAAGTTCGCACAAACCAACATGTTTGGCGTCGACCAGGCGCACCCGGTCCGCCCAGGACATGATGTCGACGGCGCCGGCGTCGCCGAAATTGACCAGCACCGGACGGGCGTCTCGCAGCAGGTCGAACACGCGTGACGAACCGTCGGCGGTGAGCAGATCCAGGTCGGGCATGCGGCGCCCCACCAGCGGGTGCGCCTCCCCGAGGTCGTAGCGGATGTCCAGGCCCGACATCATCGCCGCGAACCGCGCGCGGGGTTCGTCCATGTCGAGCAGCTCGGTCACGGTGTCACGCAGCGCCTGGGTGCGGTCGTCGGGGCGAAGGAGCGCCATCTGCGCCAACGCGTTGCGCAGCACACGCTGGGCGACCGGATGCCGTTCGGCGTGATAGGTGTCCAGCAGACTGTCGGGTGATGTTTTGGTGACCACCTGGCCCAGCTTCCAGCCCAGGTTCACCGCATCCTGCACGCCTGTATTCAGGCCTTGCCCGCCCACCGGGTGATGGATATGCGCGGCGTCGCCGGCGAGCAGAACCCGTCCGCGCCGATAGTCCGCGGCTTGTCGCGCCGCGTCGGTGAACCGGGAAATCCAAGCGGGACTGTGGATCTTGTAGTCGGTCCCGTATACGGCGACGAGCGCCTCACTCAGCTCGCGCAGCGTGGGTTCGGACGGCGGCCCGAGGCGCCGCTCGGTGACCATGATTCGAACCGGTCCCCCCTCCTCGGCAACCGAGAGGGCATGGACGCCGAGCGCGTCGTGGCGGATGCCCCACTGTGGGGATTGCCCGGTCGCCGAATCCATTTCGGCTTCGGCGAGCAAATAGCTCGTGGTCGCCTCCCAGCCTGGAAACTCGATGCCGGCCGCCTTGCGGACGATGCTGCGTCCGCCGTCGCACCCCACGACATACTGCGCCCGCAGCATCCGGTGACCGGACAGTCCGACGTCGGCGCCGTCGTCGTCCTGCGCGACGGTCGCCACCTCTTCGCCCCGATAGATCGGCACGCCCAGCTCGTCGACCCAGTCCGCCAAGATGTGTTCGATCTCGTTCTGCCACAGCGCGAGTCCGTAGGGATGCCGGGTGGGAAAGTCACTGATGTCCAATCGGATCTGGGAGAAGCCGGCGACTTGAGCCACCTGACCCCGGGACAGAAACCGATCGGCGATGCCGCGCTGATCGAGAACCTCGATGGTGCGGGCATGCAGCCCGCCGGCCCGCGTCCCGACTAGGTCCTGGCTGGTGCGCCGCTCGATTATGGCGGCGTCGATTCCCGCCAAACCCAGTTCGCCCGCCAGCATCAGCCCCGTCGGGCCGCCCCCGACAATGAGCACCGCGTGCTCCATGTCGCCGTGCGAGTTCCCCGCAGACCCCCAAACGCCCACTTCGCTACCCCGATTCGATTGAATTCTGGTTGAGGACAGCGATTTTGCATCAGCACCCGGGCCTTGCGGCAAGCCCCCGGTTGCGCTATAGGTTGGAAGTGGCGGGGAACATCGATCACCAGCGGTCGCGCAGGGCGTCGATCGCGCGGTAGATCCGCTGCTCGCTGACCGGGCGGGGCGTGCCGAGTTGCTGGGCCCACAGGCTCACCCGGAATTCCTCGATCTGACGCCCGACATCCCGGACGTCGGCGGCCGCCTTGGCCGCCTGCGGCAGCTCGCGCACCAACTCGGCGTAGGCATCCTGCACCGCGTGCACCCGTTGCATGCGCTCCCGATCGGCCTGGACCGCACGGGCCAGGCCTTCGAGGCGGCGGCGGATCGCGAGCAGGTAGCGGGCGAGATCGACGAGGTGCGCGGCCCCAGTCGCGGTGACGAAACCGGCCGGCAACAGCCGATCCAGCTGCGCGCGGACGTCGGCGATAGCATCGGCCTGCGCGGCCGGCGGATTCGCGGGCACCAGGAGCTGCACTTCCTGGGCGGCGGTCAGCACCTTCTCGACCCGGCCCACGATGTCGACGGTGGTGGGCGACAAGGATTTTGCCGCCCGCTGCTGCAGCGCGGCGAACTCCGCGCGCGTCCACACCGGCGCCGACACGAGCGCGTCGGCCGCGGCGTCGGCGCAGTCGTCCAGCAGCGCGGACAGGTCACCGTCCGGATTGCTGCCGAGAACCAACCGGGTGCGCGGATCAAGTTGACGCACAATGGCTTTGGTCGGCGACGCGACGCTGAGGCGAATCAACCGCCGGATCCCGGGTCGCATCGCCTGCTCCTGCTCGAACGACGTGGCGTACACGCGCAGGTCCACGCCGCCGCCCGCGTCGACGAATGCGGGAAAGCCCCGCACGGTGCGCCCGCCGACCGTGCGCGCCATGACCCGCGGCAGTTCGTCGAGGGCCTCGGGCCAGCCGCGCAACCCGGTTCGCTCCAGATCACCGGCGACCGCATGGGCGACGGCCTGCTGGGCCGGCGTCGTGAGGCGTTCCTGCAGCACCCGCAGATCCTTGCCGCGCGCCACCTCGGCGCCGTCAGCGGACTCGACCGCGAACGTCACCTGCAGATGCGACGGCAGCTTGTCCAGGTCGAAGGCGTCGACGGGCACCAATACCCCGGTGCGACGGCGTAACTCGCGTTGCAGCGCCGGCAACAGCGGCTCACCGCCCGGGTCGATCGCCGCCAGCACCGCGCGCGCGGTGTCGGGGGCGGGAACGAAGTTGCGGCGCAAGTCTTTCGGCAGTGAGCGGATGAGCGCGGTCACCAGCTCCTCACGCAGCGCCGGCACCTGCCAGGCGAACTCGTCGCCGCCCAGGCGGGCCAGCACGTCGATCGGCACGTGCACGGTGACGCCGTCGTCAGCGGCGCCGGGCTCGAAGCGGTAGGTCAGGGGCAGCGCGGCATCGCCCGTCCGCCACGTGTTCGGCCGATCCGCGTCGGCCGTCTCCTTCGTGCGCAGCAGGTCGGCGCGGGTGAAGGTGAGCAGGTCCGGCGTCTGGTGGCGCTGCTTTTTCCACCAGGCGTCGAAGTGCCGCGCCGAGACGACATCGGCGGGGATGCGGGCGTCGTAGAGCGCATAAATCTCGTCGTCGCCGACCAGGAGGTCGCGTCGCCGGGCGCGCTCTTCCAGCTCCTCGAGCTCCGCGCGCAGCCGTGCGTTGTCGCGAAAGAAGTGGTGACGGGTCTGCCAGTCGCCTTCGACCAGCGCGTGGCGGATGAACAGTTCCCGCGCCAACACCGGCTCGACGCGTGCGTATCCGACCCGGCGGCCCGCGACGAGCGGCAGCCCGTACAGCGTCACCCGTTCGTAGGCCATCACCTCGCCGCGCTTGGCGTCCCAATGGGGTTCGCTGTAGGTGCGCTGCACCAGGTCACCGGCGGCCCGCTCCACGAGCTCGGGCTGGATGCGGGCGGCGGTGCGCCCGTAGAGCCGGCTGGTCTCGACCAGCTCCGCCACGACGACCCAGCGCGGGGGCCGCTTGGTGAGCGCCGAGCCGGGCGCCAGCACGAAATGCGAGTTGCGCGCGCCCAGATACTCGCGGGTGTCTTCGCGGCGCATACCCACATGCGACAGCAGCCCGGCGAGCAGCGCCGCGTGCACCCGGGCCGGATCGGCCGGCTCGTCGGACGCGGCGTCCTGCACGATTCCCAGGTCGCGAGCGATGCTGCGCAGCTGCCCGACCAGGTCCTGCCACTCGCGGATGCGCAGATAGTGCAGAAAGTCCGAACGGCACATCCGCCGAAACGCATTGCCGGACAACAATTTCCGTTGCTCTCGCAAATAGAGCCACAGGTTGAGATAGGACATGAAGTCGGAGTGCTCGTCGGCGAAACGGGCATGCTTTTGGCGGGCCGCCTCCTCGCGGTCGCTGGGCCGCTCCCGGGGGTCGGGAATCGTCAACGCAGCGGCCAGCACCAGCATTTCGCGCACACATCCCTCGGCCTGTGCCTGCAGGATCATCCGGCCCAGCCGCGGGTCGACGGGCAACCGCGCGAGGCGGCGGCCGAGGTCGGTGATCGCGCCGTGCTGGTCGAACGCGCCCAGCTCGGCCAGCAACTGCACACCGTCGCGCACGCTGCGGCGGTCTGGCGGGTCGAGGAAGGGAAACTCGTCGATGTCGCCGAGCGCCAGCGCCGCCATCTGCAACAGCACGGCCGCCAGGTTGGTCCGCAGTATCTCGGGATCGGTGTAGCGCGGCCGGGTCGCGAAGTCCTGTTCGGAGTACAGCCGGATGCACACGCCGGGCGCCACCCGGCCGCACCGGCCGGCCCGCTGCGCGGCGGACGCCTGCGAGACGGGCTCGATCGGCAGCCGCTGCACCTTCAGGCGCCGGCTGTAACGGGAGATGCGGGCGTTGCCCGGGTCGATCACGTAGCGGATCCCGGGCACGGTCAACGACGTCTCGGCGACGTTGGTCGCCAGCACGACGCGGCGCCCGGTATGGGGGGCGAACACCTTCTGCTGCTCGGCGGTGGGCAGCCGGGCGTACAACGGAAGCACCTCGGTGTGTTTGAGGGCGCCGCTTAAAGCCTCTGCGGTGTCTCGGATTTCGCGCTCACCCGACAGAAAGACCAGGATGTCCCCCGGCGGCTCGGTCTCGAGCTCGGCGATGGCGTCGACGATCGCCTCGACCTCGTCGCGGGTCTCGGTGCGCACGATCTCGTGGTCGGGGTCGTCGGGATCGTCCTGCGTGTCGACCGGCACGGCAACCTCGCGCGGCCGGTAGCGGATCTGCACCGGATAGGTGCGTCCCGACACTTCGATGATGGGCGCGTTGGCGCTGAATCCGTGCTCGGCTCCGCCGCTGGGCCCATGTTCGGTTCCACCGAAGTGGGCGGCGAAGCGCTGCGGCTCGATGGTCGCCGAGGTGATGATCACCTTCAGGTCGGGCCGGCGCGGCAGCAACTCGCGCAGGTAACCGAGCAGGAAATCGATGTTGAGGCTGCGCTCGTGGGCCTCGTCGAGGATCAGGGTGTCATAGCGCAGCAGGCGGCGGTCGCGCTGGATCTCGGCGAGCAGGATGCCGTCGGTCATCAGCTTGATCAGCGTGCGGTCGCTGACCTGGTCGGTGAACCGCACCGTGTAGCCGACGACGTCGCCGAGCGGACTGCCCAGCTCGTCGGCGATGCGCTGCGCGACGGTGCGGGCGGCCAGCCGGCGCGGCTGGGTGTGTCCGATGGTTCCGCGGACACCGCGGCCGGCCTCGAGGCAGATCTTGGGCAGCTGGGTGGTCTTCCCCGATCCGGTCTCCCCCGCGATCACCACCACCTGATTCGCCCGGATCGCGTCGGCGATCTCCTGCCGCCGCTCGCTGACCGGCAGGTCGGGGTAGGCGATCGGGGGCACCGCGGCCTGGCGCGCGGCGACGACCGCCTGCGCGGCCGCGATCTGGTCGGCCAGCCTGCGCAGCTTCTCGGGCGGGGCCCCGCGGAAATTCTTCAGGCGCCGGCCGAAGCGGGCCGCGTCGTGCAGCGTCACACCGTCAAGCTGGGTGCGCAACTGCGCTACAGACGGTTCGGCCACTGCTGCCACGATAGGCGCCCCACCGGCCGCAACCCCAATGCACTGAGGTGACCGGCGAGGTTGACGGCAGCTGAATCCGGGTATCAGGTGGCGAGTGCATCGACTTTGGATGCCGGCTTGCGGGGGAAGTGATCGGCGATGGTCGGTTGGCTGGACAGGCTGCAGCGACGGAATCGAGTCGTCGGCGTGATCGTCGGTGTCGTCTACAAGTACAACGACGATCAGGGCGGTTACCTCGCCGCCCTGATCACCTATTACGGGCTGGTGTCGCTGTTTCCGCTGCTGCTGCTGCTGACCACCGGCCTCGGGGTGGTGCTGGCCGGCAGACCCGATCTGCAGGCGCAGGTGCTGCACAGCACCCTGAGCCAGTTCCCGGTACTCGGCGACCAGCTGCACCACCCCCAGGGGCTCAGCGGCGGAGCGGTGGGCGTGGCCGTCGGCTTGCTCGGCGCGCTCTACGGCGGCCTGGGCGTGGGACAGGCGCTGCAAAACGCGATGGACACGGTGTGGGCGGTACCGAAGCACAAGCGCCCCAACCCGATTCGGTCCCGGCTGCGTAGCCTGCTGTTGCTGTTGGTGCTCGGCTCGGCCGCCATCGCGGCCACGGTGTTGGCCGCGGCGGGCCACGCCACCAGCGCGCTCGGCGTCTTCAGCAAGTTCGGCCTCGCACTGGCCGCAGTGGCGATCAACACGATGATCTGCCTGGTGGCCTTTCGCGTGACGACCGCACGCGCACTGACCTACCGGCAGGTGTGGCCCGGAGCGGTTGCCGCGGCGTTCATTTGGCAGATGCTGCAGTGGTTCGGCGCCGGCTACGTGGCGCACACCGTGAAAAGGGCCAGCGCCACCAATAGCGTGTTCGCACTGGTGTTGGGGGCGTTGGCGTTTCTGTTCCTCGCCTCGGTGGCGCTGGTGATGTGCGCCGAGATCAACGTCGTCCTGGTGGAGCGCCTGTACCCGCGCGCCCTGCTCGGCGCATTCACCGACGACGCGGACCTGACGATGGCGGATCGGCGGACCTACACCAAGAAGGTCAAAGCCGAACGGGTCAAAGCCTTCGAGCGGGTGCATGTGCATTTCGACGACATCAAGCGGTTGCCCGCGAAAACCGTTGGGCGCCTTGGCGCGTTCCATGACTTTCGCCGCCCGCGCACGCCATGACGTGGGCTGGTTTCCCGGCGTGTGGCGAGGGCGTCGGCGTGGCGCAATAGTCTGCAGTGATGAGTCTGGTCACCTATGAGCTGCACGACCACGTTGCCACCATCACCCTGAACCGCCCGGAGGCCCGCAACGCCATCAACGGCGCGCTCCGCCAGGACCTCAACGCCGCCTGGGATCGCTTCCGCGACGACCTGGACGCCTGGGTCGGCATCCTGACGGCCAACGGCGGCGTCTTCTGTGCCGGCGGCGACCTCAAGGACGGGGAAGGCTCGGTCGGGACCTTCGGTGGCACCTTCTGGGAGAAGCCGACCATCAACTCCTTCGAATCCGGCATGGAACTGTTCAAGCCGACCATCGCCGCCGTGCACGGTCCCTGCATCGGCTACGGGGTGACGGGGGTGTTGTTCTGCGACTTCGTCATCGCCAGCACCGAGGCCACGTTCTGTTTCCCCGAGGTGTCGATCGGGGTGCCCACCATCGTCGGGGCCATCCGACTCCCGCAACGGGTGGGCTGGGCCAACGCGATGGAGTTGCTGTTGACCGGAAAACCCATGAGCGCCGAGCGGGCCAAGGAGATCGGTCTGGTCTGGAAGCTGGTCGAGCCCGACCAGCTGCAGGCCGAAGCCCAGGCGTGGGCCCGCACGCTCACCGAGGCCGCACCGCTGGCCCAGCGGGCGACCAAGGAAGTGGCGTGGCGGACCGCGGACATGGGCTGGATCGAATCGGTGCGCTTCGGCGAGACCATGCGCAAGGTGGCCGGTGCGACCGAAGACGTCGCCGAGGGATTGCGGGCCTGGGCCGAGAAGCGCAAACCGCAGTGGCGTGGGCGTTGACGCTCAGAAGGCGTACCGCACTCGGCACGCGGGCAGCGTGACCGCGAGCAGGTCGGTCAGGTCCTCTACCCAGCGTCCCTTCCACGGGCTCTTGTAGCGAACGTTGCACTGCCCGCTCTGGCTGCGCTTGAGCTGCTGCAGGTCCGGCCGCCACAGCAGCTCCTCCCCCTTGGGGTGCCAGCCGAGGTTGACGTCGTGTAGCCCCTGGTTGTGCGTCAGGAAGATGACCTCGGCCGCCAGCTGGCGCTTGGTGCGCTCGCTGGTGTTGTCGGCCACCTGGGCCAACAGCTCGGACCAGTCGTCCAGCCAGCCGTCGTAGACGATGACCGGGCTGAGATTCAGATGCACCTCATAGCCCGCTTCGACGAAGTCGTCGATGGCCGCGATACGGTCGGCGATCTTCGAGGTGCGAATGTCGACCAGGAGCGATGCCTGCGCCGGCATCAGGCTGAACCGCACGCGGGTGCCGCCCTTGGGGTCAAGGTTCAGCAGGTCGCGGTTGACGAGCTTGGTCGCGAAGCTGGCCTTGGCGTTGGGAATGCGGGCGAACAGCTCGATCAGGTCGGCCACGTTGTCGGACACCATCGCATCGACCGAGCAGTCGCTGTTCTCCCCGATGTCGTAGACCCAGTCGACGGGATCGCATTGATTGGGCTCGGGTTTGACGCCCTGACGGGCGGCGTGGCGTTCGAGGTAACCGGTGATTTTCTCGATGTTCGCGAACACGGTGATCGGGTTGGCGTAGCCCTTGCGGCGCGGAACGTAGCAATACGAGCACGCCATCGCGCACCCATTGGCCGTCGAGGGCGCGATCCAATCGCTGGACCGCTCGTTGCGGCGCGCCGACAGGCTCTTTTTCTCCCCCAGGACCAGCACTTCGCGTTTGATCCGGACCCAGTCCTCGACGTTGCCCTCGTTGCCATACAGGCCCGGTATCGCCTGGTGCGAGGCGACCTGGATGCGCGCGGCGTCGGGAAATCGGCCCAGCACCTGACGCGCGCGGGGAAACCGGTCGATGTCGGGCTCGTGGTAGATCCGCTTGATTTCGAGCAGGCGGTCCGCGAGGTCGGCCGGCGCCCGGTGCGCATTCGTGTCTTCTGCGAGCGTGGGCGGCATGTTTATCCAACGCGTGCGCGCCGGGCGCGGTTCCACCGCGCGGTGGCGCACGGGCGGCGCCGTGGCCTTGACTGGTGGGATGGATCAGCGATTGCGTGACGAACTGGTTCGGGTGCTCAGCGGTGGCGGCCGCGGCGCCGACCATGCCGAGATCGCCCTCGGCGACGGACCGATCGGGCTGCGGTTGGAGGCGTCGATCCGCGCGTTGGCCGATCATCGCGGGCCGCGCAGCAGCATCTGCCCGTCGGACGCCGCCCGCGCGGTGGGCGGCGACGACTGGCGCGAGTTGATGGACGACGCCCGCCTGGCCGCCCGCCGGCTCGCCAGATCAGGTGACGTGGAGATCACCCAGCGCGGCAACGCCGTCGACCCCGACGGTGACTGGGCCGGACCGATCCGCATCCGCACCACCGGGACTAGCGATTAGCGTTGGGGCGCAACGCCTTTCGCCTTCCCACCCGCATGCGGCCGGCCCAGCGCCAACCGCCGGAACCGCCGCGACCGCCGATATGACAGGATTTCGGCATGAGTGCACGCGGACTTGCTCGCTTGGTTGGTATCCCGGTTCTGATGGTGTGGGCGCTGCTGAGTGCACCCATCGGTGGCCCCACAGCCGCCGCCGATCCCTGCTCGGACGTCTCGGTGGTGTTCGCCCGTGGCACCCATCAGGAGCCCGGCCTCGGCAACATCGGGCAGGCCTTCGTCGACTCGCTCACCTCGCAACTCGGCGGTAAGTCCGTCGACGTCTACGCGGTCAACTACCCGGCCAACGACGACTATCACAACAGCGCCAACGCGGGCGCCACCGACGCGAGCACACACATCCAGGACGTCATCGCCGGCTGCCCGAACTCGCGGATCGTGCTGGGCGGCTATTCCCAGGGCTCGACGGTGATCGACCTGGCCACCAACGCCCTACCGCCCTCGGCGGCGAACCACGTCGCCGCCGTCGCCCTCTTCGGCGAGCCCACCAGCCAGTTCTCCACGATGCTGTGGGGCGGTCAGCCGCTACCGACGATCAACCCGGCCTATAGCGGCAAGGTGACCAGCTTGTGCGCGCCGGACGACCCGATCTGCTCCGGCGGCGGCAACATCATGGCCCACGTCTCCTACATCGACGCCGGGATGACGGCGCAAGCCGCCACGTTTGCGGCCGACAGGATCAACCAGGGTTCGCCGCAAACCTGAGGCGCCTAGTCCTTCGCCCGCTCCTCTTGCCGTTGCCGCTTCTCTGCGGCCGCCAACTCGGCCACCCGATCCGCCTCGGCGCGCGTGGCGGCCGCCTCGCCGAGCTTGTCCTCGGCTTCATCGACCTTGGCCGCCGAGGCTTTGGCCGCGGCCTTCTCGGCGGCCTGAGTCCGACTTTCCACCTGGCGCTTGGCTGACTCCACCCCCTGCTTGCGCTTGGCGGCCGCCTCGTCCGCGCGCTGCTTGGCCGCCGCGCTCTGCCGCTGCGCCGACTGCGCCGCCTCACGCTTGCGCTGCTCGGCGTTGACGCGCGCCTCTTTGACCGCCTGCTTGGTGGCCTCCTGCGCCTCCTCGCGTTCGCGGATCGCCTCGTCGCGGGCGCCCTTGAGCTTCGCGTCGGCCTGTTGCTTCCGGGCCGCCGCCCTGGCGTCCAATTGAGCCGCACGGCCGAGCGCGTCGCTGCGATCGACCAGGGCGGTCCCCCGTTCGACGATCGCCGGATCACCGAGCGCGTTGCCCACCGTGGTGTCGAGCATGCCCAGCGAGCGCTCATAGAGCAGTCGCGCGGGAGCTTCCGTCGGGATGCGGTTGACCACCCGATCCTCGATCAACTGCAACGGGAACCGGGCGAGCTGGTAGTGAAACCGCAGAAGCGCCAACGGGACTTCGGAAATTTTCATCAACTTCTCCTGGGTAAGGCCCGCCGTCAGGGCAGGTCGGCTTCGTCGGTCACGTTCTGGGCATGGCGTCGCAGACGGTCGGCTTCCGACTCGTCGTTGCGGGCCACCTGAACCGAGGTCTGATGTTCGGCGACGGCGTCGACGATGTCCTCGGACGCTTCGCGGATCTCCGCGCGCTCTTCGGCCTTGGCTTGCTGGATCTCGCGCTGCGCGTCCACCTCGGCCTGGGTCTTCGCAGACGTCGCCTGTGCAAGCGCCGCGCGGTCGGCCGCGCGCTTCTGCGCGGCCTCCTGGGCCTCGATCGAATTCTCCGCGGCCACGGCCTGGGCGTTGGCCGCCAGGCGTTGCTGGGCGCCTTCGACCCTGGCTTCGGCCGCGTCCTCCTGCGCCAGCTTGACCTGGGCTTCTGCCACGGCCTCCGCCGCGTTCGCTTCCTTGCGCTCATGCGCCTGGGTCTGCTCGAGTTGCCCCTCGGCGGTCAGGGATTCGTTGCCCGTAACAGCGCCGACGACCTCTTTTGCCTTGCCTTTGGCCGAGTCGATCAGGCCCCTGCGCGCTTCGTCGGCCTTGTTGTGCTCACTCATCGAAATACTCCTTGAGGGTTGGCCAAGAACGTTCGTTCGTGCCACGGTGTGTGGTTCCACGGACTGGGCCGCTCAAACATCGGCGTGTCCGGGGTCACGGGCGGTCAATCGGCACGAGCACCGTATCGGTGATGAAATCCCAAGCGCCATTGGATGTTTCGCTCGGGCCACCCGGTGTCGTGCGTGATACCAACGAAATGGCGATACCCTGGCCGGCATGGCCATCGAGTCCACCATGCTCGCCCTGGGCACTGTCGCGCCGGACTTCACGCTGCCCGAGCCGGCCACCGGCCGCACGCTGGGCCGCGCCGACCTGAGGGGGCCGGCCCTGGTCGTCACCTTCATCTGCAACCACTGCCCGTACGTCAAGCACGTCGCCGACGGGCTCGCCGCGCTGGGGCGCGACCTCGCCGAGCAAGGCGTTGCAATGGTCGGCATCTCGAGCAATGACGTGGCCACCTACCCGCAGGACGGTCCCGATCAGATGGTCGCGGAGGCCCGCGACCACGGCTGGACGTTCCCCTACTTGTACGACGAAACCCAAGACGTCGCCCGCGCCTTCTCGGCCGCGTGCACGCCCGACACGTTCGTATTCGACGGCGACCGCCGGTTGGTCTACCGCGGCCAACTCGACGATTCGCGACCCGGCAACGGCCGGCCGGTCACCGCCGCGGACGTCCGCGCCGCGGTCGACGCGGTGCTGGCCGGGCGACCGGTGAACCCAGATCAGCGCCCGTCCATCGGCTGCGGCATCAAATGGCGCCCAGGCGCGGTTAACGGCGGCGATCGCGGGTAGCCGGGCTGTCCACTACCTTCAGAGGGAGTGCGTTAGGCGAGGAGCCGTCATCTACGGCGAAGGTGACGTCCGATTCGAGGACCTGCCCGAACCCGAGATCGTCGCCCATGGACGAGCGCCGCGCCAGCAAGGCCTTCTTGCAGCCCTAGGTGAGCTCGCTCACTGACGTGGCCGGCCCGGGCAGCGGCCGCGCCTCTTCGGCTAACGTCGACGCTATGTCCAAAGTCTCCGGCAACGACCTGATCGACGACGTCAGCCCTGGCGACATCATCGCCGTGGACCGCGGTTCGGGTGAACAGCCCTACAAGGTCGTCTTCAAGGATCCCAGCGACGCCGGGTATCTCATCACGTTCGAGACCGACGGCGGCGAAACCTTTCAGCTCGACCTGCCCGCCGGCACCAGGGTGACGAGATCGCTGGAGGCGAAGTGGGAGTCCGCGCAGAGCCCCACCCCGAACACGGAGATTTAAGACGCCCTACGACGAACTCGCCCGAAACCGTTGACGGGCAAGGTTTTTCGATGATCGACGCGTACCCGGCGCGGGCCGCCGCGGTGAACAACGTGATTGACCTGCCGTCCCGGCAGGCCAGGGCGCAAACGGTGACCACCGCATGCCCGGTCGAGAGGATCGAACAATTCGGGCGCGACCCCGACCAGTCATCCGTAGTGCTCGGTGACATTGCGGAGATCGACGTCGGCGCACGGGACCACTATCGCTGGAAGATGTCGGCAGAACCGGGGGTGGAGCGGGAATCCACGCCCGTGGGCGCCGTCGGCCTATTCGTCCTGGCGTTCATCGCGGTGGCGGTGCTGCTGGTGATGAAGATGACCGGGGCGGCGGGTTAGCATGCCGAAACCTTTCGCGTCGGCTCCTGATTACATCGGCCCGGTAGCGGGCATAGCCAAATGCATGGCCGACGATGCCGCGCAGGCGCCACAGGAGAATCCGGAAAAGGACCAGTCGCAGTGGGTGACCGGCGACGAGCCCATGACCGGCCCGCAGCGCAGCTACTTGAACACGCTGGCGCAAGAAGCGGGCGAACAAATCCCCGACAACCTCACCAAGGCCCAGGCCTCCACCCTGATCGATGAGCTACAACAACGAACCGGGCGGGGCGGCTCATGACCATCGGCGCCGACCACGTCCGGCGATTGCTGGCGAGCCAGGACGCGGACACAGCGCTGGTGGTAGTCGAGGGGCGCGCCGCGGTCGTCGCGCCGGCCGATCTGAACTCCGACGAGTACCGAGGCGCCCTGCGGGTTGCGACGCGCGAGGAACTGGTGCAGCGCGTCGGACACGCGGAGCTGTCCGGCCGCGAATTGGCCGAGCAGGCCGAAGAACTCGACACGGCGGTGCGCAATCTCGGTGGCTGACGCCACGGCGCGGTGGCGCCAATACGGCCGGTCTATGGCGCGGCAGTGACGGCGTCACCGACCCGGATGACGCCGTTGGTCACCACGGAAAGGTAGACGCCCGCGCAGGGCTGTTTGCCGTGTCCGCCGGTGTCCAAACGGTTTTCGGCCGCGGGGATCCGAAGCGCCTGCGGAGCCCGGGGTAACGGGCCGTGCTCGAGGGTGGGCACCACGCAGCGTGACGTGGCCGTGAGGACGCGCAGCCGCGCCTCCCCAATGGCGATTTCGCCGCCGACCCAATCGTTTTCGGCGTATGGCGGATGGTCCGGCGGCGTCGAGATCACCACATTCGGGCGGTAGCGCAGCGCCTCCACACCGATGTGTTCGACGGTGGCCGTCGTGATCGCGTGCAGCGGCGCCTCGTCGGTGAACGACTCGCCCGGGGTGGTAGCGGCGATCCGCAGAATGCGGCCGCCGACCTCGGCGTCCAGACCGAGTTCGAGCAGTTGCTCCGGATCGGGGCGCACCAGTGTCGCGCCGTCGGGGCGCTGGGCGATCAGCCGCACCCGCCGTCCCGTCAAGC
Source organism: Mycobacterium colombiense (assembly GCF_003284975.1). Classification (GTDB taxonomy): domain Bacteria; phylum Actinomycetota; class Actinomycetes; order Mycobacteriales; family Mycobacteriaceae; genus Mycobacterium; species Mycobacterium europaeum_A. The sequence goes on along the minus strand of NZ_QMEU01000024.1, from coordinate 1,411 downwards.
GGGAGATCAGCTCGTCGACGCCGGGATCGTCGGCGGCCACGTCGGTCCCGTCGGGCAGCCTGATGCGCACCCCCCGGGCGTCCGCGTGCGCGGTGCACGTCAGCAGGTCGCGCCACAGCCGGGGATTCTTGGCGCTGGCCACGTGCCCCGTTTCGCCGTCGAGCAGTGCCAATCGCCGGTCGCCGTCGGCGCCACGCTCGTCGACCGGCAGGCAATCGAGGGTCTCGCCAAGCATCGACTTCACCGGATACCGAAGCAACGCCTGCACCCGCATCGGCACCGCGCCAGAAGCGTTGGGGGCGGACGACTTCTCCATGAGGCACCTCGCTCGGTAGTACTGCACACTGTGCCCGAAACCGCCTGGCGTTACCAGTGATCAGCCGCGGGCCGCCGTGACGACGATCGACTGATCACTGGTCTGCCAGGCGGCCATGAACGCGGTGACGCTGACCTGTTCATCGGCGTGGTCGATTCCGGGGTCGTTGAGATGAACGATATCTCTGCCCGTGTCGATGCCCGTGACGACCAGGAAATGGTCGGCCTTGGTGCGCTGGTCGTCGGCGCTCAGGATCACCGAGGAGTTGACGAACGCGATGATCTTGCGGTCGTGCGCCAGGTATTGCTCGAGGAGAGGCAGGCCGTTGCGATCCCGGTCGGACTCCGCGGTCATCTCCGCTTTGATACCGAAGTGGTCGAGCAGGATGACCAGGTCTGACATCGAGACGCCGCTGTCCGGCCCGGAGTGGCTCGGGTCGTTGCGCGGTGCATAGATGGGCCCCGGATTGGCCCCCGACGGTGTCGACTCCGCCAGGTCCAGCATCTGCCGTTCGGTCGGTGCGTTGCCGGTGAGTTCACCCACCACGTCGGCGACCGAGACGAGGCCGCAGTTGTCCTCGAGCGACTGCGCCACCCAGTACTTCGCCGCGGCGGCGGGGTCGCCGTACACGCCGGGTGCCGTCGTTGGCGCGGGCCCGGCCGAACGTACGGGAGGTGTACTACTCTGTGCCGCAACGACTTTCGTTACTGAGGTGGTAGCGGCCGTGGTCGCCGGCGGGGCCGAGCCGCACGCTGCCAGCGGCGCTCCGGTCGGGGCGATGAATGCGCACGCCACCGCCACTCGGGCGAGCCGGAAGGTGAACATGAGCTAGGAGGAATCCCGTCGACGGTCGGGTGGCCAGCAAACGGTAACACCCGTACCGCGCCGCCATGGCCGAATGACCGGTGATCCGTTGTGCCTGATCAGCTCGGCAGCAGACGCTTTTTCTGCTCTTCGAATTCCTGCTGCGTCAAAATCCCCGCATCGCGCAGCGATGCGAGTTCGCGCAACTCGGCCGCGATGCTGGTGATGGGCCCCCCGGCCACAACTTGCGGCGCGGCCGGCTCGTTCGCCTTGTCCTTTTTCGGCTCGCGC
>NZ_QMEU01000023.1 GCF_003284975.1 Mycobacterium colombiense | reverse complement strand
CAGCAGCTCGTCGATGTGGTAGGCGAACATGGCGTCGATGACGCCCGGGGGGAACATGCCTTCGCGCACATCCCAATTCACCAGGACGCCGCCATCGAATTCGGTGACCTGCGCATCCAGCAGCACCTGCGGCCCCTGGGAGATGATCCATCCCGGTGTGCCGAAGCGGTCGGTCACCTCGCGGCTGAATAGTTCGCCGAGTCCCAGCGCGCTGGTGAACACCACCGGGGCGAGCACCTGCGTGCCGCGATGACGGCTGAGGTCGCGCAGCACCGACAGCCCGGGATAGGCGGAATGGGCGGCGGCCGTGCGCATCGCGCCCTGCACGGCCTGGGCCCGCGCCGCCGCGGTATGGGCGCCGGCGAGATCGACGTCGAGCAGCAGCGAGGAGGTGAAGTCACCGACCAACGAGTCGACGTCGGGGTGCAGGGCCTGGCGCCCGAACAGTGGGACGTTCAGTAAAAAGCGCGACGTGGTCGACCACCGCGCCAGGGTATTGGCAAATCCCGCGGCCAGCGCCATGGCCGGGGTGATGCCGTGCGCCTGGGCGCGGGCGAACAGCGCATCGCGGGTTTGCGGGTCCAGCCAGTGCCAGCGCCGCGTGCTCTGCTGCGAGCCGCGGCCACGGGTGGACGGCAAGGCCGGCGGGTCGGGCAGCTCCGGCAGGCGCAGCGCCCACCAGTCCCGGTCGGCGTCGCGCGCCGGTTGCGGCTGCGCCTCTTCGGCCTCGATGGCTTGGCGGTAGCGCCGATAGGTGTAGCTCAGCGCCGGGAGGTCGCGGCCGCCGTAGTGGGCCGCCAGATCGCCCATCAGGGTCCGGTAGCTCATCGCGTCGGCGGCCTGCATGTCCAAATCGACATGCAGCCGGGACCGCTCGGACGGCAACAGCGTCACCGCCAGTTCGAACACCGCGCCGTCGAGCTGCTGGTGTGACTTCGCGTCGCGGATGTCGGCGAGCCGCCGCTCGACCTCGTCGGTGCTCAGCTGCCGCAGGTCCTCGACCTCGACCGGGAAGGCGCCGCTCTGGTCGGCCGGGGGAATCTGTTGCGTGCCGTCGGGCAGGAACCGCACCCGCAACATCGGATGGCGACGTGCCAGCGCGGTGGCCGCCGCGCGCAGCCGCTCCGGATCGATCGGGCCACCGTCGAATTCGACGTAGAGGTGCCCGGCGACGCCACCGAGCTGCTGGTGGTCCTGGCGGCCCACCCACATCGCGTGCTGCATGGGGGCCAGGGAAAACGGCTCGTTTTCGGCCGACGGTTCAGCGCTCCCGGCCGCCTCGGCGGGAACGGTCTGCTGGTCGGCGCTGTGCCCGTCGGCGGAGACCAGCCGGGCCCAGGCGTCGATGGTCGGCTGCTCGGCCAGGGTGGCGAAGTCGATGGCGATGCCCCGGCGGCGCCACCGGCCGGCCAACGTCATGATCCGGATCGAGTCCAGGCCCTGGCTGATGAGGTTGCCACGCGGCTGAACTGCATCGACGTCGACGCCGAGCAGTTCGGCCACCTCCGCCCGGATGTCCTCCGAGCGTGCCGAGGCGTGCACCACAGACCCTCCCTGAATTAGCACAGGCTGCCCTAATTTTTTGGTTACCCTATCCTTACTCCCTGCGTCCCCGCTACTAGCCCCGTTCGAAGCCCCCGCTGAAGGAGCCATGAGCCCGAACACACCGCAGCCGCCGACCGGAGTCCTCGACGGGTTTGTGCCCTTCCCCGCCGATCGGAGCGCCGCCTATCGGGCGGCCGGCTACTGGGCGGGGCGGCCCCTGGACACGATCCTGACCGACGCGGCCCAGCAATGGCCCGACCGAGTCGCCGTCGTCGACGCCGTGAGCGACACGGGCCTCAGCTATGCGGACCTGGACGACCAGGCTAACCGCGCGGCCGATGGGCTGTGGGGCGCGGGTATCGCGCCGGGCGATCGGGTGCTGCTGCAATTGCCGAACGGCTGTCAGTTCGCGGTGGCGCTGTTCGGGCTGCTGCGGGCCGCAGCGATACCGGTGATGTGCCTACCCGGTCACCGGGCCACCGAACTGGGACATTTCGCCGCGGTCAGCGAGGCCACCGGGTTGCTGATCGCGGACACCGCGGGCGGATTCGACTACCGGACCATGGCGCAGGGTCTCGTCGAGCGGCACGGCGCGCTGAGGCACGTCATCGTCGACGGCGACCCGGGACCGTTCACCTCGTGGGCGCAACTGCGCGACGGGACGACCACCGGCGCGCGGCCATCGACGCCCGATCCGGGATCGCCTGCGCTGCTGTTGGTTTCGGGCGGCACAACGGGCACGCCCAAGCTCATCCCCCGCACCCACGACGACTATGTCTTCAACGCGAAGGCCAGCGCCGAACTCTGCGGGCTCACCCGCGACGACGTGTATTTCGCGGTGCTGTCCGCCGGGCACAACTTCCCGCTCGCCTGCCCGGGTCTGCTCGGCGCGATGACGGTCGGCGCCACCACCGTTTTCGGCACCGACCCCAGCCCCGAGGCGGCCTTTGCCGCCATCGAACACCACCGTGTCACGGTGACCGCCCTGGTGCCGGCGTTGGCCAAGTTGTGGGCGCAAGCTTGCGACTGGGAACCAGTGACACCAAAGACGCTGCGGCTCTTGCAGGTTGGCGGCGCCAAGCTGGAATGCGAGGATGCCCGCTTGGTGCGCAGCGCTTTGACCCCGGGCCTGCAGCAGGTGTTCGGGATGGCCGAGGGGCTGCTGAACTACACCCGGCTCGACGATCCCCCGGAACTCACCGAACACACCCAGGGGCGGCCATTGTGTCCGGCCGACGAACTGCGCGTCGTCGATGCGGAGGGCAACCCGGTGCCGCCGGGCGAGGAGGGCGAACTACTGGTCCGCGGACCGTACACGTTCAACGGCTACTTTCGGGCCCAGCGCGACAACGAACGCAGCTTCGACGCGCAAGGGTTCTTCCGCAGCGGTGACGTGGTGCGACTGCGCAACGACGGCTATCTGGTGGTGACCGGTCGGGTCAAGGACGTGATTTGCCGTGGCGGAGAAACTATTTCGGCGGCGGACCTGGAGGAGCAGCTGCACAGCCATCCGACGATCTTCTCGGCCGCCGCCGTCGCGCTGCCCGACCCTTACCTGGGCGAGAAGATCTGTGCGGCCGTGGTTTTCGACGGCCCAGAACTGTCGCTGGCGGAATTGAACGGCTACCTCGACGAGCGCGGTGTGGCCGCGCACGCCCGCCCCGACGTCTTGGTGGCGATGACGTCACTGCCGACCACCCCGATCGGCAAGATCGACAAGAGGGCGATCGCCAATCAGGTTTCGTCGCGACAGGCACCAGCCCCTCGTTGACGCGGCCCGGCCAAACCGTGTCCCGCGGTCAGACCATCGCCGCGTAGAGGTCAGCCAACAGCCCGGCGGTGGTGGTGAAGTCCATGCACCGATCGGTCACGGACTGGCCGTAGACCAGCTCCCCGCCGAGCGATTGGGCGCCGGCGACCAGGAAGCTTTCCAGCATCAGTCCGGCGATACCTCGTTCGCCAGCGGCGATGCGTGCGGTCACCTCGGCGGTGACCTCGGCTTGGCGCACATGGTCTTTGGCCGAGTTGGCGTGTGAGCAGTCGATCATGACCTGCCCGCAAAGCCCGGCCTTACCGAGCCGTTCGATGGCGCCGGCCACCGCGGCGGCGTCGTAGTTGGGTCCGTTGGTGCCACCCCGAAGGATGACGTGGCAGTCGGGATTGCCCATGGTCTCGACGACGGCCGCGCGACCGAAGTCGTCGGTACCGAAGAAATTGTGCTGCGCCGCAGCGGCTTTGACACCGTCGATGGCGACCTGGACGTTGCCATCGGTGCCGTTCTTGAACCCGACGGGCATCGACAGGCCCGACGCCAACTGGCGGTGCACCTGCGACTCGGTGGTGCGGGCGCCGATCGCGCCCCACGCGACGGCGTCGGCGATGTACTGCGGACTGGTGGGCTCTAAAAATTCACACCCCACCGGCAGGCCGACATCGATGATGTCAAGTAACAGTCCCCGCGCTACCCGGATGCCCCGCTCGACGTCGAAGCTGCCATCCATGTTGGGGTCGTTGATCAGTCCCTTCCACCCGACGGTGGTCCGCGGCTTTTCGAAGTAGACGCGCATCACGATCTTCAGCCGATCCGAGTACTCGGCGGCCATCGGCGCGAGCCGGCGCGCGTAATCGAGTGCGGCGACCGGATCGTGCACCGAGCACGGGCCGACCACCAGCAATAGCCGATCGTCGCCACCGGCCAGGATCGCCGAGATCTCGTCACGATCGCGCTGGACGGCCTGGGCGCGCCGGGCGGTCAACGGCAGTTCGGTGCGAATCACCGCCGGTGCCGACAGTTCCCGGAACGAGACGATCCGGTGGTCGGACGTGTCGATGGTCGCCGCTTCGTCATTGATGATGGACATGGACGGTGTGTGCCTTTCTGTGCTGGCTCCCAGGGCACGCCCGCTGGTTCCCGATGCCCTGAAAGACGAAAAGCAGCGACCGTGTGGTCACTGCTGGGCTCCGGGTATCAGTCGTGCGCGTGCGTCAATCGGCCGCCGCATCGCTGGCTCCACCCGGAGCCAGGATAAAGCGCCAATACGCGCGCACGCCGATAGTCACGTCGGCGAAGATACCACGTCAGGTCGGTGCGGCTAAAAACGCGTCGCGCCGCGCAGTTGGTCACGGCCAGCAAGGAGTCCCGTCGGGGATCAAAACTGCGCTGGCCCAATCGAATCAGCGCAGATTCAGCGCGGCGATTTGATCGAGGAATGCGCGCGCGGGTGCGGACGCACTCGCGGAGACCGCGACGCCGAGGCGCCGCAAGGTCGGGGGCAGCAGCGGACGCACCGCGACGCCGGGCAGTTCTGGCAGGCCGGCGCTGGGCAGGATGCTCACCCCCAGGCCGGCGCGCACGATCTCGAGCGTCGCCGCAATCTCGCGCGCTTCGAAGGCCAGGTCGAATTCGACCCCGGCGCGGCGCGCGATCGGCATGAACACATCCGCACATCCGCCCGTACCACGAACGAAGGGTTCCTTGGCCAAGTCGGCGTAGGTGACGACGTCCTTGGCGGCAAGCCGGTTGTCGGCCGGCACCACCGCAACCATGTCCTGTTCGCCGAGGACGGCGACGTCAAAACCCTTGCTGGGCAGGCTGACCACACCAGCTTCGGCGGCCCCCTGGTCGAGCCAATCCCGAATCTCTTGCTCACTGCCCTCGAGCAGCCGGATGGTGACAGCCGGATGTCGCTGGGCGAACGCCCGGAGTTGGGGAGCGACGAGCGTTGCGGTGGCCGACGGCAGGCTCGCGAGGCTGAGGGTCCCGGTGATGTCGCCCGCCAGGCCGGCGACCTCGGTGCGCATCAACGTGAGTTGGCGCACCGCCTCTCGCGCGTGCGTCAGCGCGATGGCACCCGCTTCGGTCAGGGAGAGCCCGTCTCGACGGCGAACGAACAGCGGCAGGCCCAGCTCTTTTTCCAGCGTGGCGACGGTGCGGCTGACGGCCGGCTGGGATAACCCCAGCCGGCGGCTGGCCGCCGTGAAACCGCCCTGATCGACCACCGCAATGAACGTTCTGAGCTGCGCCAACGTCGTCATCGATCCTCCATAAGGGCAACGCCATCGCCTATAACAACAACGTTATGCAACGTTTGCGTTCCAGAACGTTTCAGTAATAATACGGAGCCGTCGAAGGAGGACATCATGACCGCAAGGCGCGTACTGATTACCGGGGCATCGAAGGGGATCGGCCGGGCAGTCGCCGACCGGGTGGCGAGGTCCGGCGACATACCTGTCGGCCTGGCTCGCACCGCGCCCGACGACTTCCCAGGCGAGTTCTACGAGGCGGACCTCACCGATCGGGTCGAGACCGACTCCGCGCTCGGGCGCGTGCTGGCGAACGGGCGCATCGACGCGGTGGTCAACAACGTGGGCGTCGCCCGGTTCGGCCGCATCGGTTCGATCAATCTGGACGACCTGGCCGTCACGTACGACCTGAACGTGCGCGCCGCCGTGCAGGTGGTCCAGGCGGTGCTGCCCGGCATGCTGGTCAACGAGTGGGGACGCATCGTCAACGTCACCAGCTTGACCACGCTGGGCACTTCGGAGCGCACGCCCTACGCGGCGACGAAGGCGGCACTGGAAGCGTGCACCCGGATCTGGGCCGGCGAGCTCGCGCAGTCCGGCATCACGGTCAACGCCGTGGCGCCAGGACCCATCGAAACGGAGATGTACCGCGCGCTCAGCCCGGTCGGGTCCGAGCGCGAAGCGCGGATCCTGCAGACGATTCCGTTGCGCCGCCTCGGGACACCCCGCGAGATCGCCCATGCGATCTGCGCACTGTTGGACGAGGACGCCGGCTACATCACCGGTCAGATCATCCGAGCCGACGGCGGCGGCAGCATCGCGGCGTAACGACACCTGTCGGCGAGCGGTGCGGCGGAGGTGGACTAGCCAGAACCGTTGGCGCGCAACGCGTCGATGAGTCGGTCCATCACCGCGCCGGCGTCCGCGCGGGCTCGACGATGATCGTCGGCGCGCGCGATGTACAGAGTCGCCTCGCGCAGTGCTCCCATGATTGTCAGGGCGGTGACCTCGACGGGCTGGCGGGGAATACTGCCGGATTCGATGGCGTCGGTGAGCAGTCCAGTCACGAACCCGATGTTGTAGCGGTGGCCGATGTCGCTCCAGCGTTCCCATCCCAGCACCGCCAGCGCCTCGAGCAGGACGATGCGCTGGATCTCGGGTTCGGCGCACGCGTCCAACCAGAGTCCCGAACACAGTCGCATGATCTCGACGGGATCGGAGTGCCCGGCGGCGGCGACCGCGTCGACCATCCGCGCGGCCATCTCCCCCTCGACGCGCTCGAACACCGCCGCGAATAACTCTGTCTTGTCAGCGAAATGGTGATACAGGGCCCCGCGGGTAACCCCCGCGTTGCGGACGATCGTTTCCAGGGACGCGTCGGCGAATCCGACTGACGCAAACAGCGGCCGGGCAGCACCGATCAACGCATCGCGTGTCTCGGCCGCGCGTTCGGCCTGCGTGCGGCGACCGCCCTGCGCCATCGACCCTTACCTTTCACGTCACCGTATGCCTTCCCATACATACCGTATGAAGGTCCGGGATCGTGTGACCGACCGGTGTGGCGTCGGGGTCGGACCCGGCTCAGAACACCCTGAGCCGGCGAACGACATCCAGCGACGACGGGTCGCCTTCCGCCTGCACACCCAAGTCCGCCCAGGTGCCGCGCTGGGTCACCCAGCGCACGAACGCCTGCGAGTCGGACGCGACACGCGCCCCAACCTCGGCGCGCGCCCCGATGTGCAGGGTGCGGGGGCATAGCCCGTCGAGGCGAACCTCCACGCCGGTGTGTAAGTCGTTGAGCAGCGGCACATTCTGCTGTGGCAGTGCCGCTTCGATCCAATCGAGGGTGGGCACAAGCCGCAGCTCGTCGACGGGCGGCGGGTCCCCCGGCAGCGGCCCGTCGGGGGCAAAAAGGTCGTAGCGAGTGTGGATGAGTGATTCGAAGACAAAGGTTGTCGGCACCACCGAGGCCGGATAGGTTCCGACGTCGCCGATGGGGATGTCGATGTCCTGACCCTCTATCGCAGCGAGCACCTCGAGCCCTCGGGCGCTGACCGATTCATAGTCGGCCACCACCTCTTTGGGGGTCATAGAGCGTCGCGATTCCACGTAGAGGTCCGCCGCGCGTTCGGCCGGCAAATCGCCGGGACTGGGCAGCCTCGACGGATCGACGGCCAGCCAGAAGCTGCACGCCATGTGCGACACGAGGTCTTGCACCGACCAACCGGAGCAACCACTGCCCTTCGCCCACAACGGATCCGGCATCTGCGAGCAAAGCTCCAGAACGATTCTGCGTTCTTCCGCTATGGCGTCGAGTGTGGCGCTCATGAGACCCTGCCTACCAGATACATACTGTATGTATTAACATACACACTGCATGTATGAAGTCAAGCCATGGGCCGATGCCGTCCCATGGAAAGGCCGTACCGAGTCAGCCGGTGCCGAGGAGGCGCTGCTTCTGCGTCGAAAGTCGTTGCGCTTGGCCAAGACCGGTGCAGGTAGGGCAGTGGAATACTCACACCGCCATCCGGTGCCCGTGACCACCAGCCTTCACGGGTCGACTGTCGCGGGGTACTCGGGTTGCCAACGCACCTGCGCGATGCGTTCGGCGAGCTCTGCGTCGCTGCGCGGCGGGGCGACACCGTCCGCGACCGCCTGCGCGGCGACGGCGTGCGCGATGCGCACGGCGACATCGGGCACGTCCGACCACGCCGGCAGCAGCGGCTGGTCGGGGTTGGCGAGGGCGGGCGAGGCCTCGCCCAAGGTCTGCGCGGCGATGCGCATCATCTCGTCGGTGACCCGGGTTGCCTGAGCCGCCGTCACCGCGAGCCCCATGGCGGGAAAGATGTAGACGTTATTACACTGCGCGACAGCGTGTTCCACGCCGTCGCGGTATAGCGGCGCGAACGGCGAGCCGGTGGCGATCAGGGCCCGGCCGTCGGTCCACTGATCCAGCTCGGCGGGGCGCGCCTCGGCGCGGCTGGTGGGGTTGGAAAGCGGGAAGATGATCGGCCGGTCGGTCTTACCGGCGAGCTCACGCACGATGCTCTCGGTGAAGGCACCCGCGGCGGTCGACAGGCCTAGCAGCACGCCCACCTCGACGTGGTGGACGACGTCGGCCAGCTGAGCGGGACTTGACAGACCCCATTGCGCGACGCGGGCGGCGGGCTGGGCGAATCCGCGCTGCGCGTCCGACAGGTCGGCGCGGTCATCGGTGAGCAGACCGACGACGTCGAGGACCCAGATACGCTGGGAGGCAGCCTGTTCGGACAGCCCTTCGTTCATCATCTGCCGTCGAATCATGTCGAGCACTCCGATACCGGCCGAGCCGGCGCCGAGCATCACGATCTGTTGCTGCGACAGCGGGCGGCCGGCGACCTTGGCGGCGCCGTGCAGTGCTCCAAGCGTGACGGCGGCCGTCCCCTGGATGTCGTCGTTGAAGGTGAGCAGCTTGTCGCGATAACGGGCCAGGATCGGCAGCGCATGCGTGGTGGCGAAGTCCTCCCACTGCAGCAACACATTCGGCAACTGCTTGCGCACCGCGGCGACGAACTTGTCGATGAACGCGTAGTAATCGTCGTCGTCGATGCGCCGGTGCCGCCAACCCAGGTATTGGGGATCGTCGAGGAGCTCGCTGTTGTCGGTGCCCACATCGAGCACGATCGGAAGCGTGCGCGCGGGATCGATGCCACCGATCAGGGTGTAGAGGGACAGTTTTCCGATCGGGATCCCCATGCCGCCGATCCCCTGATCGCCCAGGCCGAGGATGCGCTGCCCGTCGGTCACCACGATCACATCGACCTCACGTTGCGGCCGGTTGTTCAGTACCTCGTCCAGGCAATCACCCTCGGTGTAGGACACGAACAATCCCCGGGGCCGCCGGTAGATCGCGCTGAAACGCTGGCAGGCCTCCCCCACGGTGGGTGTATAGACGATGGGCAGCGCCTCGGGAATGTGGTCGCGCAATACGCGGTAGAACAGCGTCTCATTGCGGTCCTGCAATGCCCGCAGATAAATGTGTTTGTCGAGATCGTCGCGACGAGTGGAGAATTCGTGCCAACAATGCGCGGCTTGCTGCTCCAGCGTCTTCACCGTCGTCGGCAGCAGACCCAAGAGACCCAGCCGCCGGCGCTCGGCTTCGGTGAAGGCGGTGCCCTTGGTACTCAGCGCATCGAACAATCTGGCCGGACCCCGCAGCTCATCGGGCATCGTCTAGGTCCCTTCGTTGCGACTCTTGCGGAAACGGGAAACGGCGGTGTCCACATCATCATCGATCATCGAAGGGCGCTTTGTCTGCTGAGCCCTCGAGGCTTCCGCCCGGGCGTGACTCGCCCTTCGATGGGTGCTCAAGGATTGAACCCGCGCGTTGCGCAGTTTGCTGGGTGCGCCACGGTTCTCACGATTTTTGGTCCCCGAGTTGTCGTCGGCAGCGACGTAGGGCTCAGTGCCGCCGCACTTTTGGGGGATCGCATGATTGTTTGCCCGCATCAGCGGCGCGAGAAATCTTTCACTGACACTATTCCAATACGGCCGTACATCACGATATGGTAACCGAGGCACCGTTTCGGCAGGTCCGCAAGCGTTACGTGGGGCCTCGCCAAGATTGCGCCGGCTCTGTGGGTGGGAATCGACAGGTTGGGTCATCACGTCGAGATAAATGCTTGTTCGAGTCGTAGTTCCGTGTTAACGATGCACGAATTAAATGACCCCGCGTGTCGACTACCTCACACGAGCACACGACGGGTTGACAGAACTTCCAGTGCGATTGCGGGCCCGAGAGGGGAACTTTATGATTGCGCCGCGGAAGGGTCGGCGAGTCATTTGTCTGCGCCGCTTGGCGATATGCGCATCACCGGCTGACAACACCCTGGGCCGCACCGACCGTGCGCATTGTTCGAAGCGGCGTGGCACGAGGCACTTGCTGGGCCCGCGGAACCGGACCGCTTCGGCATCCGACTTACTCAGCAAATCACCTGCGTTGCCGTTAAGGTCATCCGGACCGGCGTCGCCAGCTGACGGACGAAAGGTAGCGCATGTTCTTGGGCACAGTTGAGGACTGGACAGCCGAGGGCACCGTCGTCTCCTGGTACCCCACTGCGGCTACCCATCGGCGCGCGGCCGAGGCCCAATACCATCCCGCCCCGGTGAGTTATCAGCAGGCGCAGCATCTTCGCTATTACCGTCGGCAGGTCAGTCGCGGCCGCGACATCCCGCGGTTGTGCATCGGGGCTTGGGAGATCAGCGGCGTGTGCGATATCGACGCGATGACGCACGCCGTGAACTCCCATCTGCGCCGACACGACACCTACCACGACCGGTTTGCCTTCGGTGACGACGACGAAATCCTTCGCTATGTCATTCCCGACCCCGAAGTCATCACTTTGGAGCCAACCGATCTCGGCAGGATGGCCCCGACGCAGATTCGCAAGCTGCTTCTCGATACGCCCGACCCGTTGCAATGGGACTGCTTCACCTTCGGGATCATTCAGGCGGCGGACCGGTTCACCATCTATATCGCCGTTGACCATTTGCGAGCCGATGGCATGTCCGCGGGCGTGATCTTCCTCGACATCCAAACGATGTACTTCGCCGCCTTGCAACGCGCGCAGAACCCGCTGCCGCCCGCCCCGAGCCATCGCCAGTACAGCGCGAATCAGCATGCGTACACCCGGGGCCTGAACGAGGAGTCGCCCGAAATCCAGTCGTGGCGGGCGTTTCTCGCGGCGAACAATGGGGCGCTGCCGAAGTTTCCCCTGGAATTGGGCGAGTCGAACGCCGATACACCGGGGGCCATCGACGTGTTCGATCTGATCGATGACGACCAAGGCCGACGGTTCGAGGCGGTGTGCCGCGCCGCGGGGGCGCGTTTCAGCGGTGGCGTGTTCGCCTGTGCCGCGCTCGCGGAGTACCGGTTGACCGGTGCACCAACATATTTCGGACTGACGCCGTTCGACAACCGGCGCGATCCCGCGCACGCCACCGCGGTCGGCTGGTTGGCCAGTTTCGTCCCGCTGGCAATCCCGACCGCCGGTGCGTCGTTCGATGAGGTGGTCAGCGCCGCCCAGGCATCGTTCGACGGCAACACGGCCCTGGGCGCGGTGCCGTACTACCACCTGCTCGAGTCAACGGACCCGTCGTCGACCCCCATCGAGGTTCCCGACCGCCCCGTCCCGATGTTGTCCTACATCGACATCCGCAAATTGCCGTTCGGTGACTACTTCGACGGTCTGCGCGCGGGTGTCTGGGGTGACAACCGGCTGTCGGAGACGGTGTGCATGTGGGTCAATCGCATGCACGACAAGACGCAGTTGGTGGTCGCCTACCCGGGCACCGACATCGCCCGCAGGTCCGTCTTGCGCTACGTCGAAACGATGCGCGCCGAATTCACCCGGGTGTGCGAGGCCGGACCGCATATCGATGCGTGATGCCCGTCCCGTCCTGTCGCCGCGGGAGGTCTCGGTATGAGTGCCCTCGTGGCACTCACCTTGCGCACGATGTCGGGATCGCGCCGCGATGCCGACCTACTCTTCGCGGCGCTGGCTCCGGTGGGCTGCTTCTTGGGGTTCTCCCTCGTGCTGGGCGGCATCATCCGCACCGGCCCGATGACCTATCCGCAATACGTGCTTCCGGTGGTCATCGTGCAGGCGATGCTGTTCGGCGCGATGACCACAGCCGACCGCGCCGCGCGAGACCGGTTGTCCGGCTTCGGGTCCCGGCTTCGCACCCTGCCGGTCCCAGCGGCGGTGCCGCTGAGCGCGCGGATGCTGTATTGCTTGATACGCGCGATCATCGCGCTGATCGCTTCCCTTGCGGTCGGGTGGTCGTTCGGTTTCCGGATGCAGGGCGGCCCGGGCGTCGCGGTTCTGTTCGTGGTCATCGTCGTGGCGTTCGCGATGGCGGTGTGTCTCGGCGCTGACGCTTTGGGCTCCCGCGTCGGTTCCGTCGAGTCGTCGAGCCAATTACTGCTGCTCCCCCAACTGGTCCTGGTGTTGTTGTCCACGGGCATCGCTCCGGCGGAATCGTTTCCGGCGTGGCTGGGACCGTTCATTCGCTACCAACCGGTGTCGCAGGTCACCGAGACGCTGCGCGCTCTTTCCACCGGTCACGTTCCGCGCCGGGAGCTCGCGCTGACGCTGGCGTGGTGCCTCGGATTGCTGGCGCTGTTCGGTGGACTCGCGGTGTGCATGCAGCGACGCGTCGGCGCGGGGAGTTCGGGCGCCGCCCGGATCGTGCGCAAGCCCCGCCCAAACGCCTTAACGACGGGTGATGCGTGCGCAGAACAGGCCGCGATTGCCGTCAATACCGAGGTGGGGCAGAGGATTTCGCGCCTGACACCGCTGACGGCCTTCGTCAGCCAAAGCGCGTCGGAGGCGGGACGGCTACTGCGCCGCTGGCGGCGCGATCCGATCGTCGCGGTGCAGGCGCTGTTGTTTCCGACCTTTCTGCTCATCATCTACAAGCTGCTGGTCGGCAAATCCGTCCTGGCCGTCACCGGACACGACAGCCTGTACGGGCTGGTACCCATGTGCGCCGTGGTCGGCGCCGTGTTCGGCACCCTCGGCGCCGGTTTGGCTTTGCCGTCTGAGCGGGAGTCCGGTGTGCTGACCAGGCTGTGGGTGCAGCCGGTGCATCGGGCCAGCACCGTGGCGGGGCGACTGGCCGCCGAGGCCGCCCGAACCACTACGTCCGCGGTCGTGCTCACCGTCTTCGGGATCGCTTTGGGTCTGCGATTCAGCTGTGGCTGGATGGCGATGCTGGCCTTCGTGCTGGTGCCCGTGGTGATTTCGGCGGGCATGGCGACGGTGGTCATCGCGATCGCAGCGCGCGCGGACGGCAAGGCGATGGTGACGTGGCTGGGTGCGGGGTGCGTCGTGCTGTTGTTCCTCAATACCGGTGTGGCTCCGGCCGAGGTGTTTCCGGGCTGGCTGCAACCGGTGGTGCGTTTTTCGCCGATATCGCCGACGATCGAGGCGATGCGCGCCCTCGCGGAGGGCGGACCGGTGTTGTCGCCGCTGTGGCAGGCGGCCCTGTGGGGCGGCGTCCTGGTCGCGGTGTTCGCGCCGGCGGCGGTGCGCGGGTATCGCGCCGCGGCCGAGGCGGGGTGCTAGTGACCAGGCTGGCGCTATTGGACCAGGCCGCTTTCCTTCGGCTGCGCGCCACCGGTCAAGGCAGCACGGTGCAATGCACGTGGGTTTACGACCGTGACGTGAACATCGACGAATTGCGGGCCTTCAAGGACAATCTGGGTGCCGGCCTGCTGGGCCGGCGGATCGAGCGCTCGCCGTTGCCCTTCGGGCGTCATCGCTGGGTGGTCGACGGCCGCTCGCCCGACATCGCCTGGGAGCCGCGGCAACCGCGGCACGAGATCGGCGCGTGGCTCGAACGGCGCGCCCAGGTGCGGGTGGACCCCGAACACGGCCCGACGTTTCACCTCGGCGTGCTGCCGCTGGCCGACGGGGGCGCAGCGGTCACCCTGGTGGCCTCGCACTGCGTTGTCGACGGGCTCGGCATGGTTACGGCCGTAGCCGAAGCGGTCAAGGGAGAGCAACGCGATCTCGGTTACGCTCAGCCGAATTCACGCGCGCGGTGGCGCGCGGTGGGCGAGGATCTTGTCGATGCCGTCATCGCGCTGCCGGCGGCGATGCGGGCGGTGATCGCGACGCTGCTGATATTGCTCAGGGTGTCGTCCAACCAGCAGCCCTCGCCGCGCACGCGGAACCCGGAGGCGCTCACCTTCACCGACGACCCGAACGTGGCGCCGTCGGTGACAATCCAAACCGACGCGGCAGCTTGGGAAGCGCGGGCGCGCAGCCTCAATGGAAGCAGCAACGCGCTCTTCGTCGCCTTCGTCGCTCGGCTGGCGCACCGGATGGGCAGAGTGCTGCTCGATGGGAACTCGGTGACGGTGGTGCTTCCGGTCAGCGACCGGACCGCCGACGACGACCGGGCCAACGCGTTGACCTCGATCACGCTGACGGTCGACGGCACGGCGGTGGCCGACGACCTGATTGCGGTGCGCACCGACATCAAGACAGCGCTGACGTCCCTGGAAGAACAGCCCAACGAAATGCTCGCCGGGTTGCCGCTCATCCCGTTTACGCCGCAGTGGCTGGTCCGGCGCGCCGAAGGCATCGCGATGTCGTCTGGTCAGCTGCCGGTGGGATGTTCCAATCTCGGTGCCCTCGACGCGGCCGTCAGCCGCATCGACGGCGCGGACGCATCCGAGCTTTCCATGCGGCTCGCCGAGCAGGGCATCACCCGGGCGCGCATCGAACAGGCTCACGGCCAATTGTTCTGCGGCACAGGGACGGTCCACGACAGCCGGTTTCTCACCGTCGTCGCCTATCAGAGCGGCTCCGGCCAGACCTTCGCCGCTCGCGAGCTCGCGTGTGGTGCGCTGGCGGACCTGCAGCTGTCTGCCACCACCGTGTACGAGGGGCGCATCTGATGGTGACCGTGAGAATTGAGGCGAATCCGCTTGCGCGAAACCACATCCTGTATGTTGGCGCCGCGATCGCGGCATGGTCGGCGGTCGTGTTGTGGTTCGCGATCGAGGTCGTTCCGCTCGACGTGTACTGGATGTCCTATTACGCCGCCGATTACCGGCACGGCTTCGTCCGTCGTGGCCTCGCCGGTGAAGTGGTCCGCTCCGTTCCCGGACATTATTTCGCGGCCTCGCTAGGCCTGCGGTGGCTGTCCACGGGGATCTATCTGTGCGGACTGGCGGCGGTCGGGGGCGTGGTGGCGTTCAGTCGCCAGCGCTCGCAGCGCCGGCTCATGCTGGCGATGGCGATTCCGTTGCTGCCCTTCGGTGTACCGTTCGCGGCGTTTTCGGCCCGGCCGGATTTGTTCGGCGGGGCGGCCCTGGCGCTATTCAGCTCGGCCTTGACAATCACGCGTACCCGGACCATCGCAATGGGCTGCTGCGCAACCTACGGCGCCGCGATCGCGGTGTTGACCCTGGTGCACGAGGCAAACGGGCTGCAGTACGCGTTGGGAGCCGTGCTGGCGATCATCGTTCTCGGCGGCGCACTGGAAACCACCCAGCGTCGTGGCGTGCTCGTGGCCGTGACACCAGGAGTGATCGTCGCGGTTATCGTGGCGGGATTCGGTCGGCACGACATCGCCTCGCAACTGTGTGCGTCCGTACCGCATCGAGTGATGCCCAATCCCTTCGCCACGGTCACGTCGCCGCAAACGCTGATGCGCTTCGTCATCGACGGCCAGAGTCCCAGGACCGATTATCACGACTGGGTGTGCCGCAACGTGTTGCAGAACTACGACCACGGGATCGGGGACGCCGTCCGCGCCGTCGGCCACATCGGAATACTGGGCCTGACCATCTCTTTGCTGTTCGGCGGCGCCGCGCTGGCTGTGACACTGTGGGGAGTCAGCGGTGTTTCGGGCGTGCCGCTGCGCGCGTTCGTCGGGGCCCTGCGCGGCCGGATGAACTGGGTGATCGCCGGCCTGGTGTTGGTCATCCCCGTATTCCTCACCGGTTACGACTGGACTCGCTGGCTAACGATCACCGGCCTCGACGTCGCGATCGTGTTCATTCTCTTCGCGGCCCGCCGACCGGAAATCGAGCAGGCGGCTACGCCAAAGGCCTTGCGATTGTTCATTTTGCTTGTCATCGGATTCGCGCTGGTCCCAGTGGGCGCCGTTCCCGGTTTCGGTGGACCGCGGATGATTTAACGCCGTCCTTCCTTAGGTATGGCTTGGTGGAAGCCGCCGCGTCATAGCTGGTAGCGTAAGCGGCACTGTGAGTTTCGGAGTTATAAGGCCGTCACGGTGGTCACGACGACAAGCTGCGTCCGCCATCGTTGCTGCGCTTGCCCTTCTCGCAGTTGTGCTCAGTTGTGGAGCTTTGCGCACCCAGGCGGCAACCCGAGCGGTGGCGCCACCGGCGGTGGCGGCATCGGCCGGTCCGGTTTCCGGGCCGATGCAGCTGAGTCACGACTCCGTACCTGTCCGCCGCATTGGCGTGAGCTCCACCGTGAACGATGACAAGGCGTTCAAGGGCGGCGGGATAAAGCGTTTTCGGCCAACAACTTTGGCGTTTTCCACGCCCCGATCGCCCGGATCCGCGGCACCCGCGGTGGTGGCGGTCATCCGGGCTGAGCAACGGGCCGATGCGCCCGCTCGTGCGCCGGCGTCCAGCTGCGTTGACCAGGATCTTCTGATTCGATTCTGCGTCGCCCGCTGCTGATCACGCACGGCAGTTTCTCGCGGACAACGCCGCTGCGGCAGGTTTGAACATTAGCTGCCAGCAGGCTCCGCGTACTTGATCCTCTTGTTGCGGCAGTCCGCATGGACGCGATCTTCGCTGTCGAGCTCGAAATCACCGTGTATCGGTGCGCCAGTTGCACCGAATTACGAGGTCAGGATGAGAACTCTCGGTGTCGTACGTTGCCATGCTGCGTTTGCGCCTTGCCGTGGCAACTTCATTCATTCACAACATGCCGCGCTGCTGACTTGATCACGCGCGACGTCGCGACACGTCAGCCAGGCAAGCAAAGAAATTAGGGAAAGACATGGATTTTGGCGCATTGCCACCCGAGATCAACTCCGGTCGGATGCACCTCGGACCCGGGCCCGCCACCTTGCTGGCCGCCGCCGCGGGTTGGGAGTCGCTGGCCGCCGAGCTGGCGCACGGCGCCGGCAGCTACCACGCCGTGATCGCGGGCCTCACCGGTGAGTCCTGGTCGGGGCCCGCATCGATGTCGATGGCGGCCGCCGCGCTGCCCTACATAGCGTGGATGACGGCCACCGCCGAGCGATGTGGGCAAACGGCGACGCAGGCCGCGGCCGCCGCGGCGGCATTCGAAACCGCATACGCGATGACAGTGCCACCTCCGCTGGTCGCCGCCAACCGCGCCCGGCTATCGGCGTTGATTCAGACCAACATCTTCGGCCAGAACACGCCGGTCATCATGGCGACCGAGGCCGAGTACAGCGAGATGTGGGCGCAGGACGCCGCCGCGATGTACACCTACGCCGCCAATTCGGCTGCCGCGTCGAGGCTTTCGCCGGTTGCGCCGCCGCCGCAGACGACCAATCCGGGCGGCCTCGCCGGCCACATCGGCGCCGTCACGCACGCGACGGCCCAATTCGGTAGCAGCGCACACACATCGGCGACGCAGTGGGCCTCCTCGGTGCCCCAAACCCTGCAAGGTCTCTCGACCCCCGGCTCATCCTCGAGCACCGGTCTGTCGCAGGCGGCGATGGGCACGGGCGCGTCGCTCGGGTCGTCGGGAGCCTCCGCACCGCTCAGTTCCCTGTCAAGTTTGACCAGCGCCTCGGGCAAGGGTGCGAGCAAGAGCGCGAGCACCGGTGCCGGCGCGGCCTCGGGCCTGGCCTCGGCGCTCGCCGCCGCACCCGCGGCGGACGGCGCCGGTGCGGGGACCGGCACGGGCGCCGGCACGACCGCGGGGTGGGGTAGGCCCGCCAGGCCGGCCAGTCCGGCGAAACCGCCGACGGCACCGAAGGGGGCGGCCACGATCAGCAGCGCCGGAGCGAACAGCTCGGGCTGGCTGGTGAAGATCTCGAGGATGTGCGTCGGCCAGTCGAACAGAGCGAGCTGGACCAGATACTGAAAGGCCAACGCCGGATTGTGCACCAGGTAATAGCCGAACTGCTCGAAGTCTTCCAGCAGCTCCAGGGCGCGCACCACCCAGAAGATGGGCTGCCCGGCGTTGGTGTAGGCGTCGTAGTCCAGCCCGTTCACGGTGCCCTCGGCGGGGTCCCAGTTGATGCCGAAGTTCTTCAGGATGTTGGCGATGAAGTCGTTGAACGGGTTGTCGATGGTGGGGTCGTGGTCCGGGTCTCCCGAGTCATCGTGCGAGGCATGGAACTTGACGATCGGAGGCGGCGGATCGGCCTGCGGTGTCGAGGCGACCGCCGCGGTGGACACCGCCTGGTAGGTGGACATGGTGGTGGCCGCCTGCGTCCACATCCGCGCGTAGTCCGCCTCGTTGACCGCGATGGGAATCGTGTTGACGCCGAAGAAATTCGTCGCCACCAGCGCCCCGTGCACGACGTGGTTGGTGGCCAGCTCCGGCAGCGTGGGCATGGCGGACAGGGCCGCGGTGTAGGCCGCCGCGGCCACCTCGTGCCGACCGGCGGCCGTCGCGCTGTCGGCTCCGGACTTGGTCAACCAGGCCAGGTACGGCGCGTGCGCGGCCGCATAGGACTCACCGCTGGGCCCCTGCCACGCCCCGGCCTGCACTCCGGCCAGCACGTCGCTCAATTCTTCTGCGGCAGAGGCATATTCGGCGCTCAGCTGCGACCAGGCGGCGGCCGCCGCCAGCAGCGGACCGGGTCCCGGACCGCTGCTGAGCAACGCGGAATGCAGTTCGGGCGGCGAGGCCATGAAAATCGGGGCCGTCATCAGGCACTCCTCAGGCTGGAAGGGTTACCAGACTGAGGAGCCTAATGAATATGATTATCGTTTTCAACTGGCGGCGGATCCGCCCTGCGCACTAGACCAGCGGGCGGCCCTTCTTGATCCTGCGGTCCAGGTCGTGCAGCAAGACGTTGAACGGGAACTGGCGGATGAACCTCGGTAGATACCGGTTCACCGTCGCCAGCACGGCGATCAGCCTGTCGAAGCGGCGCTGCTTGGTCGCGTCCCAGGGCAGCCGCATCTCGTCACGGAACCGCTGCGGCAAGAACCCCGTGGTGATCAGCAGCGCGAAGTTTTCGGAAAGGCGCTGCAGCCGAGCCGGCAGTTTGACGCCCCGAATGCGATTGGCGGCAATGGGAAACAGGTACTCCCGCACGGCGTCGTCGATGTGGACCTTGGCCAGCGATTCCTCCCAGTAGCGGTCGAACGCCGCACGGTCGGCGGGCCACATCTTCGGCGGCACCTGCAAGGTGGTGGCCAGCGTCATGCCCTCCCGATAGTGCCGATCGGCGTCCTCACCCTCGAGTTCACCGATGAACATCCGGTAGATGTCGACTCCACCCTTGTACAGGCACGCCCCCACCCACAGCTGCAGCTCGGGATCGAACGCGTTGTAGGCCACCGGGCTTTTGCTGTCCGGGGTCGAGTACACCTGCGCGTGAGCGCGATTCACCGCGCGGCGGAAGGCGTCCTTCTGGGCGTCGGTGCCGTTGGTCGCCACCGCCAGGTACGTGAAGGTGGTGCGGGCGCGCTTGATGGGGTGCAGGTCGACCCGGCCGCTTTCCACGCGGCTCTCCATCACGCCGTATCCGACGCCGGGCCGGGCCAGTTGCATGATCACGTTCGCCGGACCGGCCAACAGCGCGACGCCCATCAATCCCTCGTCGATACCCAGCGCCCGCCGTCGGCGCCGCTGCGGCCTGGGCGGGTCGGTGACCCTGCGCTCGACGTGCCCGATCGGCCGGTGCACCGGCTCGTGAATAGCCATTCGCCAGGTCCTCCCGCAGCGCCGGTCCGCTAATTTGCGAACGATCGTTTCCTGATATTGTCGCGACTGGGCGTTAGTGTCAAGATGGTTTCCATGAGCGAGACGTCCAGCGCACGGCCGTACCGCGGGGTCGAAGCCGCAGAGCGCCTGGCTACCCGCCGCAATCGGCTGCTCGGCGCGGGCCTGGACCTGCTCGGCGCGGAGCGGCAGAACATCTCGGCGGTCACCGTGCGCGGCGTGTGCCGCGGCGCCGGCCTGGCCGCCCGGTACTTCTACGAGAGCTTCGCCGACAAGGACCAGTTCGTCGCGTGCGTGTTCGACTGGGTCGTCGCCGAGCTGGCCGCCACCACACAGGCGGCGGTGGCCGGGGTGCCGGCCGGCGAGCAAACCCGCGCGGGCATGGCCAATATCGTGCGGACGATCACCGACGACCCCCGGGTGGGGCGCCTGCTGTTCAGCACGCAGCTGGCCGATCCGGTGATCGTGCGCAAACGTGCCGAGTCGAGCGCGCTGTTCGCCATGCTGTCCGGGCAGCACGTCGGCCACGCGCTACAGGTTCCGGCGAACGAACGCATCAAGGCCGCCGCGCATTTCGTGGTGGGCGGCGTCGGCCAGACCATCAGCGCCTGGCTGGCCGGTGACGTCCGACTAGAACCGGATCAGCTCGTCGACCACCTGGCGGCGCTGCTCGACGAGCTCGCCGAACCGAACCTGTACCGCCTCACCGAAACATGTGCGGACGCTTAGCATCCCGCGACTGATTCACACCCGGCTCAACGTCCGCCAATCCGTCGCCGCGGTGAGCGAGAAG
Organism: Mycobacterium colombiense; assembly: GCF_003284975.1. Lineage (GTDB taxonomy): Bacteria > Actinomycetota > Actinomycetes > Mycobacteriales > Mycobacteriaceae > Mycobacterium > Mycobacterium europaeum_A. The sequence continues at coordinate 43,607 of NZ_QMEU01000023.1, read as the reverse complement.
TCGCTCAGCACACCGTAGATGGCTTGGCGTAACTCGTCATTCGAGTTTCGGCGGCCCAGCTGGTAGCCCAGGGCCGAGACGAACATCTTTGCCGTGGACCCGCCCCGACAGCAATGCCAGTGCACCGTTGGTGCGGTGCATCGTCGCGCCGGTCACCCCGGGGTACACCGACCTCATCGCGAAGCGGTCCGCCTCACCGCCATCCGGCCGGTTCACCGCCGGGTACAGCACACCGAGATTGGACGAGACGACGGTGGTTGCGTCGCCGGTGACCACGCTGATCAGCCGCCGGAACAGCCGCTCGGGGATCAGCGGAACGAGCGGCAGCAACGCCCATCGCTCGTCGAGGGCTGCAGCGTGACGTCGACGTTCGTGACCGCGTTGGCGCGGATGTCGCCGGGGGTGCGTTCGTTGACGGGCATCCCCACGTTGGAAGGACAGCATCATCGGCAGCTGCGTAGGCAGTTTGATCCAACCGGAGCCGGCTCGGGCCAAACCCTCAGCGCCTCATGGGAACAGCGGCAGGTGCCACAGCCGCATGCCGGGGTGCAGCAGCCATAACCGCATCATGGTGAGCCGCAGGATGCGCACCGCGCTGGTGATCATGAAGATCGCCAAGGGCAGCTCGATCAGCAGCGCCGTGATCATCGACAGCCAGATGTCCTTGGGCCCGGCGGTCATCAGGTCGAACCAGGCGTCGCAGATCAGCAGAACCCCGGTGGTGAAGGCGGCGAGCACCAGCAGCTGACGACGCAGGTATCCGAGCACCGCCGTCGTCAACATGAACCCGACCAGCAGGACGTCGAAGCCGACCCAGGTGATCGGCCAGTTGTGCGCGACGTAGTTCTCCGGCAGTGTCACGGACAGATAACCCAGCCATGGAACCATCGCCATGGAGCCACCGATCATCAGGCTCAACCGGATGCGCCGCACCCGGGCCAGGAACTCCGGGTCGATCACGTCGCCCAGCGGCTGCTCCAGCCGGGTGATCAGTTCTCGGCGTTGCTCGGGGGTCAGCGCCGCGATCTGCGCGTCGGTCAAAATGCCGTCGGTCATGGAACCATCCTCCGGCTCGGCCCGGTCGGATTCAGTGGGCGGCGCCCACCGGGGGCCGGCGGTCCGCCGCGGTCCGGGGCACGGCCTTGGCGTCGCCGCTCTCGAATTCCTTGACCCAGCAGGCGAATTCGAGGGTGATGCCGTCGGGGTCCTGGAAATAGAACGAGCGCACGTAGACGCCGGGATGCACGGTCGCGGACACCTGCATGGGGCTCTCGTCGTGGTTGAGCACCGGGCCCACCCGCACCCCTTTGTCCTTGAGGCGCTGGCGATAGGCGTCGAATTTCTCGGCCGGCACGTGGAAGGCCAGGTGGTTCATGGTGCTGACGGCGCTGGTGATGTCGCCGATGCCCGGGATGGCGCCCGGCGACGAGATTCCGGGCACCCGGTCGGGGGCGTCGGCAAACCAGAAGAAGGCGACGCAGTCGCCGTTGCCGGCGTCGAAGAAGAAGTGCTGGCCGGCGCCGCCGGGTAGGTCGAGCGACTTGATCAGCGGCATGCCGAGGACATTGCTGTAGAAGTCCACGGTTTTCGCCATGTCCGAACACACCAGCGCGACGTGGTTGATCCCGCCGAGCTCGAATTCGGTGTTGGTGTTGTGCGGCTTGATCATCTGGTGACTCCCCTCGGTCCCGGCTTGACGATCCTGGCCAAGATCCAAATCTGAATCTAACATCAGTTTCAGTTTTGGCCCAGGGAGGTGCGTAGGTGTCGACCGCGGCGTCCCCTGCTGACCGCGAAGGCCAGCCCGCCGAGCTCCCCACCCGTCGCGGCAGGCGGACGCAGGCCGCCATCGATATGGCAGCCCGGACCGTTATCGCGCGCAAAGGCGTGCTGGCCACGACCATCGCGGACATCGCCGCGGAAGCGGGCCGTTCGGCGGCGTCGTTTTACAACTACTACGACTCCAAAGAGGCGATGGTGCGCCAGTGGGCGCTGCGCTTTCGCGACGAGGCCAACGAGCGCGCGCAGTCGGTGACCGGACACGGCTTGTCCGAACGTGAACGGGCCTACGCCGCCGCAGCCGCGCACTGGCACACCTACCGCAACCGGCTCGCCGAGGTGATCAGCGTGTCGCAGCTGGCGATGATCAACGACGACTTCGCCCGGTATTGGGCCGAGATTTGCGAGATACCAGTCTCTTTCATCGCCGAATCGGTCCGGCGCGCCCAGGCCGACGGCCACTGCCCCGACGACGATCCGCGGCTGATCGCCGAGGCCATCGTGGCGATGTTCAACCAGTTCTGCTACCTACAGCTCGCCGGGGCACGTGCGGTGGAACCCGACGACCAAGCGTGCATCCAAACCCTGGCCAACATTTATTACCGGGCCATCTACGCGTCAGGAGGACCGCTGAATTGACTCGTCGTACCGGTGCCGGGGTGATCCGGGAATTCGTCGGGCTGCCGTCGCGCACCGCGGGGCGTGCGGGCGCGGGCGGGCACCCCTGCCAAGGGCTGTATCACCGGGGGGTGGGACGCAAACCCAAGGTGGCCATGATCGCCACGCACTACCAGATCGACTTCTCCGAGCACTATCTCGCCGACTACATGGCCACGCGCGGTGTCGGGTTTCTGGGCTGGAACACCAGGTTCCGCGGCTTCGAAAGCAGCTTCCTGCTCGACCACGCGCTGGTCGACATCGGTGTCGGGGTGCGCTGGCTGCGCGAGGTCCAGAGCGTGGATACCGTTGTGCTGTTGGGAAATTCGGGCGGTGGCTCATTGATGGCCGCCTACCAGTCGCAGGCGGTGGCCCCCAACGTCACTGCGCTGGACGGGATGCGCCCGGCGGCCGGGGTGACCGAATTGCCGCCCGCCGACGGCTATGTGGCCACCGCCGCCCATCCGGGACGCCCAGAGGTGCTCACCGCCTGGATGGACGCCGCCGTCGTCGACGAGAACGACCCCGTCGCCACCGACGCCGACCTCGACCTGTTCAACGAGCGCAACGGACCGCCCTATTCGCCGGAATTTCTCGCCCGGTACCGCAGCGCGCAGACCGCGCGCAACCACGCCATCACCGACTGGGCCGAGACCGAGCTCAAACGCGTTCGCGCGGCGGGGTTTTCCGACCGGCCGTTTTCGGTGATGCGGACCTGGGCCGATCCCCGGATGGTCGACGCCAGCATCGAGCCCACCAAGCGCGCGCCCAACATGTGCTACGCGGGCGTGCCGGCCAAGGCGAACCGCTCGGCGCACGGCATCGCGGCGGCCTGCACGCTGCGCAACTGGCTGGGCATGTGGAGCCTGCGGGTGGCGCAAACCCGCGCCGAACCGCACCTGGCCCGCATCACTTGTCCCGCCCTGGTGATCAACGCCGAGGCCGACACCGGGGTGTTCCCCTCCGACGCCCAACGCATTTTCGACGCGCTCGCCGGCACCGACAAGTCGCAGGCCTCGGTGGACACCGACCACTACTTCACCACCCCGGGCGCGCGCACCGAGCAGGCCGACATCATCGCCCACTGGATCAACAAGCGGTGGCGCTGATCGCCGCGAGCGGCCGGTGGCGACCCGCGCGCCCGGCAGCGGGAAGCCACGAGCCCATGTCGTCAACCAACCGACTGGTTGTTAGCTTGGAAGGTACTTGGCCGAAACGGCGTCCTGCAGCAACGGAAGGCGACCAATGCCGATCGCGATAAATCCCGAGCATCAAGAGCTGGCCGATTCCGTGCGATCGCTGGTGGCGCGCGTGGCGCCGTCGGAGACGCTGCACGCGGCCATGGAGACTCCCCTCGAGAACCCTCCGCCGTATTGGCAGGCGGCGGCCGAGCAGGGACTGCAGGGCGTTCATCTGGCGGAGTCCGTCGGCGGGCAGGGCTTCGGCATCCTCGAATTGGCCATCGTGCTGGCCGAATTCGGTTACGGGGCGGTGCCTGGCCCGTTCGTGCCGTCGGCCATCGCCAGCGCCCTGATCTCCGCGCATGACCCGGACGCGAAGGTGCTCGCCGAGCTCGCGTCCGGCGCCGAAATCGCCTCCTACGGCCTGAATTGCTGCGCGCTGACCGCCACCCGGCACGGCAATTCGCTGGTGATCCGCGGCGAAGTCCGCGCGGTGCCCGCGGCGGGGCAGGCCACGCTACTGGTGCTGCCGGTCGCGATCGACAGCGGCGAGGCTTGGGTGGTGCTGCGCGCCGACCAGCTCGAGATCGAGCCTGTGAAGAGCCTCGATCCGCTACGACCCGTCGCTCACGTGCGAGCCAACGCCGTCGAGGTGGGCGAGGACGTCGTGCTGACGAACCTGAACATGGCGACCGCGCACGCGCTGATGACGACCCTGCTATCCGCCGAGGCCGTCGGTGTGGCGCGCTGGGCGACCGACACCGCCTCGCACTACGCCAAGATCCGCGAGCAGTTCGGCAGGCCGATCGGCCAGTTCCAGGCCATCAAGCACAAGTGCGCCGAGATGATCGCCGACACCGAGCGGGCCACCGCGGCCGTCTGGGATGCCGCCCGCGCGATCGATGAAGCCCGCGAAAACAATTGGGACACAGCGGGTTCGCATGTCGAGTTCGCCGCCGCCGTGGCGGCGACGCTGGCGCCGGCGGCCGCCCAGCGCTGCGCACAGGACTGCATCCAGGTGCACGGCGGGATCGGCTTCACCTGGGAGCATGACACCAACGTCTACTACCGCCGGGCCTTGCTGCTGGCCGCCTCCTTCGGCCGCAGTGCGAACTACCCGCAGAAGGTGGTCGACACGGCCACCACCACCGGGATGCGTGCGCCCGCAATCGATCTCGATCCCGACACCGAGAAGCTGCGGGCGGAAATCCGCGCGGAAGTCGCCGCGCTCAAGGAGATCGAGCGTGAGCAACGCAAGGTCGCCATCGCCGAGGGTGGTTGGGTGCTGCCCTATCTGCCGAGGCCATGGGGGCGGGGTGCCAGCCCGGTCGAGCAGATCATCATCGCCCAAGAATTCGCCTCCGGGCGGGTCAAGCGGCCGCAGACCGGGATCGCGACCTGGATCGTGCCGTCGATCGTGGCGTTCGGCACCGAGGAGCAAAAGCAACGGTTCCTGCCGCCGACCTTCCGCGGCGAAATGATCTGGTGCCAGCTGTTTTCCGAACCGGGCGCCGGATCGGATCTGGCCGGCCTCACCACCAAGGCCACCCGCACCGACGGCGGCTGGCGCATCACCGGCCAGAAGATCTGGACCACCGCCGCGCAGTTTTCGCAGTGGGGCGCGCTGCTGGCCAGGACGGACCCCACCGCCCCGAAACACGCCGGCATCACCTACTTCCTGCTGGACATGAAAAGCGAAGGCGTCGACGTCAAGCCGCTGCGTGAGCTCACCGGCAACGCCATGTTCAACACCGTCTACATCGACGACGTGTTCGTGCCGGACGAGTGTGTGCTCGGTGAGGTCAACCGGGGCTGGGAGGTCAGCCGCAACACGCTGACCGCGGAGCGAGTGTCGATCGGGTCCAGCGAGGCCAACTTCCTGGCCACGCTTGCCCAGTTCGTCGAGTTCGTCCGCGACGGCCACTTCGACCAGATCGCCCAGCATCGAGCCGGCCAGTTGATCGCCGAAGGCCACGCGGCCAAGGTGCTCAACCTGCGCTCGACGCTGCTGACGCTCGCCGGCGGGGACGCGATGCCGTCGGCGGCGATCTCCAAGTTGCTGTCCATGCGCACCGGCCAGGGCTATGCCGAATTCGCGGTCTCGTCGTTCGGCACCGATGCGGGGATCGGTGACCCCGACCAACTGCCCGGCAAATGGGGCGAATACCTGTTGGCCAGCCGCGCCACCACGATTTACGGCGGCACCTCCGAGGTGCAGCTGAACATCATCGCCGAACGGCTGTTGGGCCTCCCCCGCGACCCGTAAGCAGTCGCGAAAAGTGCCCCGAACAGGGCCATGCCGACCTGACTAAGTCAGGCCGGCATGGGTCCCCCCATGCGCGGTCGGCCATCCCGAGGGTTGGCGTGTCGGCGACGGCCGCTTACCGCGCGGAGATGGTGGTCACCACCACCAGTTCCACCAGTGCTGGGGGCCCCAGTAGCCACGGCCCCAGTTCCCGTGGCCCCAGTTGCCATGCCCCCAGTTGCCATTTCCCCGACCATCATGGCCGCCCCATCCACGACCGCCGGGGCGATCGGGGATGAAGCCCGGTCCGCTATGCGGCCCAGCACTGGCGAAGCTCGTGGTGGTTGCGGGCGCAGGAGCGGCGGCAGCCGTGGGGGCGCCGCCGGTGAGCAGCGCGCCGGCCACAGCCCCGGCACCTATGACACCTGCGGCCGCGCCGCGTAATGATCGCCCGAAGATCATTTGAGTCATTCCTTCCAACCACTTGCTATCGATAACAAAAACGTTAGTGGGACATTTCTGAGCAAACAAGTGCAATTCGCTTTTTGGATTGTGAATTAGACAACAACGACGTCGCACCGGCCCAAATACTAGTGCCTACTTCCGATGCGGATTTGTGCAATTCAGTTCTTCGTAATTACTGATGCCGTCGGGCTCACCACCCGAATTTATCCAGTTCAGAGGCAGTCTACTGAATTACTGGCTCGCCGAACACGTATCTACTGATGTCAGCTTTCACGCATCAACACATTCGCTGATTTCGCGGCCTTTCACGTCAAATCGACCCGCGCCATTAGGCATCACGCGCACCCGGATTACGCGCAGACAGCTACGTTTATCCATTTGCGAGAGGATCTACGGACCGGGCCAGCGCGCGCGGCACGCAACTGCGGTTCGACGCGCCCGGCGGCCGACCGGCCCCCGGGCGGCCCGGCGACGCGACTTACGCTGGCCTCGGTGACAGAATCAGTATCGACACAACGGCACCGAGCGCTGATTTACTGATTGGCACTCACGGAGGAAGACACCGAAGTGAACTTCAACAGCAGCCACAGCGGACCCAGCGTCGGAGCCTTTCGCGCCCCCAACTCGGCCGGGGGCCCGTCGGGAGACGCCGCACCGACCGAGCGCCTCACCAGCCTCGGGCAACAGGGCGGGCACCGCATCGCCGCCCAACCGGCCGCCCAGCCGGGTCGCACCCAGCGGACGCGTCGCACCGTGGACCTGCCGGCGGCCACGCACCGGGCGCTCGACATCTGGCAGCGGGAGGCGGCCGACCGGCTGGGGGTCGCCCGGGTGACCGGGCAGGAGGTCCTCACCGCGCTGATCGACCAGCTCCTGGTCGATCCGAAGCTCACAGCGCAGATCACCCGCGCCATCAAAGACCGGCGCTGACGGTTAGCGGAAGCCGTAATGGGTTACTCGACGTCCATTTCGCGCAGCTCGCGCTTGAGGATCTTGCCGGTCGGGTTGCGCGGCAGTTCGTCGAGGAAGACCACCTCACGCGGCACCTTGTAGCGGGCCAGGTGGTCGCGCACATAGTGCTTGACGGTGTCCTCGTCGAGATCGGCGCCGTCCTTCTTCACCACGAAGGCGCGCAGCCGGTGGCCCCATTCCTTGTCCTCGACGCCGATGGCGGTCGCCTCGACGACGTCCGGATGCCCGGTGATGAGGTCCTCGACCTCGGCCGGGAAGACGTTCTCGCCGCCGGAGACGATCATCTCGTCGTCACGCCCGCTGATGTAGAGCAGCCCGTTCTCGTCGAAGTAGCCGACGTCTCCAGACGACAACAGGCCGTCGATGACCTGCTTCTTGCCGCCCCCGGTGTAGCCCTCGAACGGGAAGGCGTTGCCGACGAAGATGCGCCCGACGTCACCCTGGGGCAGCTCCTTGCCGTTGTCGTCGAAGATCTTGACCTTCACACCCTTGACGACCGGTCCGACCGTCGACGAGTTGAATTCCAGGTGCTTGGGCTCGGCGATGGTGGCGAAGGCGATCTCGGTCGAGCCGTACATGTTGTAGATGACCGGCCCCAGGTCCTTCAGGCCACGCTCGGCCAGGTCGGCTCCCAACGCCGACCCGGATACGAACACGATCTTCAGGCTGGACAGGTCGGGCTTTTTATCCATCTTCTCGATGGTGTCGAGGATCCGCGACAACATCACCGGGACGACGACCATCGCGGTCACCTTGTACTTCTCGATGTCTTCCAGCACGTGCGGCGGCTTGAACTTCCGGCGTAGCACCAGCGTCGAACCCAAGAACATCGCGATCGTGCCGTGCAGGAATCCCAGCGCGTGGAACATCGGCGCGGGCAGCGAGGTCACCTCGTTGGCCTTGAACGGGACGTGCGACAGGATGCCGCCGATGGGCGCCAGCGTCGGCGGGGTGCTGCGGTTCGCGCCCTTGGGGGTGCCGGTGGTGCCGCTGGTCAGGATGATGATCGACGAGTGCTTGCTCGCCTTGGGCGCGGGCTTCTTGTCGCTGCGCTCGATCAGGTCGGCCAGCGTCTCGTCCTTGCTGCCCGACGGCTCGTCGCTGTCGGGGTTGGTCCCGAGCGCCCGCAGCTTGCCCAACTCCGGCGATGCCTTGCTGACCGCCTTGGTGTACTCGTCGTCGTAGATGACCAGCTTGGCGCCCTCCCGCTCGGACACCTCCTTGATCTGCGGACCGGAGAACTCGCTGTTGAGCAGGATGATGCGGGCGCCCACCCTGGCGGCGCCGAAGTAGGCGATCAGGAACCAACGCGTGTTGCGGGCCAGGATGGCGACGCCGTCGCCCCCCTTGACGCCCTTTTCGATCAGCCCGTTGGCGACCGCGTGCGCGGCGTCGTCCAGCTCCTTGTAGGTGAATTCACCCTCTTCGTCGATGCACGCCGCGCGGTCGGGATGGCGCCTGGCGTTGAGCGCCGGCAACATGCCGAACTCGCCCCACTTGTAGATGTCGGCGGCCATCGCGGCGTAGTTCTGCGGTGGCTCGATTCGGAAGGCACCCGATTCGAAGATTTTGCGCACGTAGTGCAGTTCGGCCGAGCCGCGTTCGACGTATTGCTGAACTTTCGCGGCGGCCTGACCGGGGAGGCCGAGGAGGTTAGGCATGAAATCCACCTTATGTGACGTCCGTCTCAGTACGGCCAGAAATTCTGGCGAATTAGCATGAACCGCATGACCCGTCCGGTTTCGCTGGAGGTGGCCGGGCGCCAGGTCACGATCACCCATCCGGACAAGGTGGTGTTCCCCCGCGCGAGCGGCCGCGAAACCACTGGATTCTCCGGCGGCCCGTACACCAAGCTCGACCTGGTCCGCTATTACCTGTCCGTCGCCGACGGCGCGCTGCGCGGTGTGGCCGGCCGCCCGATGATCCTGAAGCGCTTCGTCAAGGGCATCACGGAAGAAGCGGTGTTCCAGAAGCGCGCCCCGGCCAAACGGCCGGACTGGATCGACGTTGCCGAACTGCATTACGCCCGAGGCACTTCCGCCGCCGAAGCGGTGATCCACGATGCCGCGGGGCTGGCCTGGGCCATCAACCTGGGCTGCGTCGACCTCAATCCGCACCCGGTGCTGGCCGACGACCTCGATCACCCCGACGAGCTGCGGGTCGACCTGGATCCGATGCCCGGGGTCTCCTGGCGACGCATCGTGGACGTCGCGCTGGTGGCCCGCGAGGTGCTCGAGGACTACGGCCTGACCGCGTGGCCCAAGACGTCGGGATCGCGTGGCTTTCACATCTATGCCCGCATCGCGCCGCGCTGGGAGTTTCGCCAGGTGCGGCTGGCCGCGCAGACCGTTGCCCGCGAAGTCGAGCGGCGCGCGCCGGAAGCAGCGACCAGCCGGTGGTGGAAGGAAGAACGCGAAGGCGTCTTCGTCGACTTCAACCAGAACGCCAAGGACCGCACGGTCGCGTCGGCCTACTCCGTGCGGGCGACGCCGGACGCCCGGGTATCGACACCGCTGCACTGGGACGAGGTCGCCGGTTGCCGGCCCGAGGCGTTCACCATCGACACCGTGCCCGCCCGGTTCGACGAGCTGGGTGACCCCTGGGCCGGGATGGACGACGCCGTCGGCGCACTCGACCGGCTGCTGGTGCTGGCCGAGGAGATGGGCCCGCCCGAGCGCGCCCCGAAAGGGTCGGGCACGCGCGGCAAGGCCACCGGCGGCAGGCGGCAGTCGGCGATGCCGCTGATCGAGATCGCCCGCACCAAGACAAAGGACGAGGCGATGGCGGCGCTGGACGTCTGGCGCGACCGCTATCCCGCGGCGGCCGGCCGGCTGCAGCCGGTCGACGTCCTGGTCGACGGGATGCGCGGGCCCAGTTCGATCTGGTACCGGATCCGGATCAACCTGCAGCACGTTCCCGAAGACCAACGGCCGCCGCAGGAAGAGCTGATCGCCGACTACAGCCCTTGGAAAAAGGAGGGGCAGGGATACGGCGGCCGACAGAAGCCGTCCGGACGCTAGATCCCCACCCGCGTGATCGCGTTGTGCTTGCGCAGGTAGCAGTACCAGGTGACGCCGAGCAGGGCGAGGAAGAACACGATGTAGAACCGCAGCGCCGGTTCGATGCTGCCGAACTCCGATTTCGACCACGCGTAGGCCAGCGGCACCACGAACCCGCCGAACGCGCCCACCGCCGAGATGACGCCCAGCGCACCGGCGGCCTGGCGGCGCATGCCCACCATGGTGTCGGGGTCGCCTCCGGCCAGCTCGCCCTTGATCTTGAAGATCCGCGAGATCATCCGGTAGGTCGAACCGTTGCCGATGCCGGTGGCGACGAACAGGAACATGAAGCTGGCGAAGAAGGCCGGCAGGTTGACCGCGTTGACCGACCACAGGGCCGCCGCCGCCCCGATCGCCAGCATCACGAAGCTGGCCGCGGTGATGCGGGCGCCGCCGATCCGGTCGGCCAGCTTGCCGCCGAGCGGCCGGATGACCGATCCGATGCCGGCACCCAGGAAGGCCCACGCCAGGGCGATGTCACCGCGCCCGAAAACCGTCTTGAGCAGGGTCGGGAAGGCGGCCGAGTAGCCGATGAACGAGCCGAAGGTGCCGATGTACAGCAGCGACATGATCCAGGTGTCGGGGTGCCGCAACGACTCCAGCACCGGCTTCACGTCGGCCTTGGCCTCGGTGAGGTTGTTCATGAACAGGAACGCGCAGATCGCGGCCACCACCGCGAGCGGCACGTAGAACAGTCCGGCGCGCGACAGCGCCATCCCGCCGCCGGCGATGACGATGGGCGGGATGATCTTCTGCACCACCGCCACGCCGATGTTTCCGCCGGCCGCGTTCAGGCCCAGCGCCCAGCCCTTGTCCTTCTCCGGGTAGAAGAACGAGATGTTGGCCATCGACGAGGCGAAGTTGCCGCCGCCGAAGCCGGCGGTAGCGGCGATCGCCACCAGAGCGGCGAACGGGATGCCTGGATGGCTCACCGCCCACGCCAGCAGCAGGCACGGGATCAGCAGCAGCGCCGCCGAGATGGTCGTCCAGTTGCGGCCGCCGAACAGCGGTACCGCGAAGGTGTAGGGCAGCCGCAGGAACGCCCCGACACCGCTGGGAACGGCCACCAGGCACAGGGCCTGGCTGGCGGTCAGCGCCCACCCGGACGCCGCGGGGTGCCCGTGCGCCCCGGCCGTCATCTGCACCACCACGATGCTCCAGAGCATCCACACGCTGAATCCGACGTGTTCGGCGAAGATCGAGAAGATCAGGTTCCGCCGGGCGATCGGCTTGCCGGTGGTCTCCCAGAATTCGGGGTCTTCGGGCCGCCAGTCATCGATCCAGTGCCGCCCCTTGCGAGACTCGCGCGGTGGCGCGGGCTGCGATGCCGGGGTGATGGTCGTGGTCATCTGGTGGGACTCCTGGCTTGAATGGGGCGGCGGGCAGTGACCCTTCGACGCTAAAGACGCACTGTTACCGGACTGCGTGTGCACAGTTACGTGGGCGATACGCAGAAATCGCAGCGGCCCGGACCCGTTTGTCAGAACTCTGCAACGCAAGATGTCGCGATCCCATGGCGAGGGCTCGATGCGCGACAATCGGCTCATGCAGGTGACTGAGGCTCCCCTGGGCCTACGGGAGCGCAAAAAGATCAAGACCCGCCGCGCCATCCGGCGCGAGGCGTTTCGCCTCATCGAGGAGAACGGCTTCGCCGCGACCACCGTCGAACAGATCGCCGAGGCGGCCGACGTGTCGCCGAGCACCTTCTTCCGCTATTTCCCGTCCAAGGAATCGCTGCTGCTCGCCGACGACCTGGACCCGCTGATCCTCGAGGCGTTGAAGGCCCAGCCGCTCAACCTGTCTTTAGCCCAGGCCTTCCGCCGGGCCTACGCGGCCGTCATCGCCGAGTTGCCTGACGACCAACTGGAGTTCGAGAGCACCCGGCAGCGGCTGATGTTTTCCATACCCGAGCTCAAGGCGGCGATGTACGACGAGTACTACCGCACCGTGACGGTCGCCGCCGAGGCGATCGCGCACCGAATCGGCCGTGCCGCAGACGATTTCGAGGTCCGGGTGTTCGCCGGGGCGTTAACGGGTGCGATGATGGCCGCCTTCGAGAGCGCCCCCAAGACCGCCGACACCATCTATCGGGCCTTGGATTTCATGGACGCCGGCATGCCGCTGGGCTAAGAGCCCCAACAGCGCGGCGATGCATTTGTGCGGGCGGAACGCGATACTCTCACGCGATGCGACAGGGATGGAATCGACGGGGATTCTTGCAGCTCGCAGGGGCTGCCGGGGTCGCCGCGATCGGCGGCGCGACCGTGCTCTCGGAGCTCGTGGCGGCGTGCTCGTCAAGCAAACCGGCTCCGGGCGCCACCCCGGGCTCGGTGACGATCACCCACCTGTTCGGTCAGACCGTCATCAAAGAACCACCCAAGCGCGTCGTCAGCGCCGGCTACACCGAACAAGACGACCTGCTCGCGGTCGGGGTGGTGCCGATCGCGGTGACCAACTGGTTCGGTGACCAACCGTCCGCGGTCTGGCCGTGGGCCACGCCCAAGCTCGGCGGGGCGCAGCCGACGGTGCTGAACCTGGACAACGGCATTCCCGTCGACCAGATCGCCGGCCTGAAACCGGATCTGATCGTGGCCGTCAACGCCGGCCTGGACGCCGACACCTATCAAAAGCTGTCCGCGATCGCCCCGACTGTCGCCCAGTCGGACGGCGACGCCTTCTTCGAACCGTGGAAGGAGCAGGCCACCACCGTCGGGCAGGCGGTCTTCCAGGCCGACCAGATGAAGTCGTTGATCGACGGCGTCGACCAGAAGTTCACCGACATCGGCAAGAAGAATCAGCAATGGACCGGCAAGAAGGCGCTGTTGATGCACGGCGCGCTGTGGCAGGGCACGGTCGTCGCCACCATGGCGGGCTGGCGGACGGACTTTTTGAACCAGATGGGCCTGGTCATCTCCGACAGCATCAAACCCTTCGGCACCGATCAGCGCGCCGTCATCCCGCGCGATCACATCAGGGCGGTGCTCGATTCCGCCGACCTGGTGATCTGGACGACCCAGAACCCCGACGATCAGAAGGCGATACTGGCCGACCCGGAGGTGGCCGGGTCGCTGACCACGGCGCAGAACCGGCACATCTTCACCACCAAGGACCAGGCCGGCGCCATCGCGTTCGCGTCGCCGCTGAGCTACCCCGTCATCGCCGACCAGTTGCCCCCGCTGATCACCAAGATCCTGGGGTAGCGACGCGCGGCCGGCTGTTTGAGCGTTTGCTAAGGCAGCTCTGGCAGTGCTCGAAAATCCGTCGCCCGCCCCTCGCACAGGCCCCGATCCCGGGGTTACCGTCGAGTAATGAGCGTGACGGATCTTAGCGGCGACCTGGCCCACAACCTGCCGACGGAGCTGGTCGGCAACACCGTCGTGGACTACGGCGACCGTGCGCTGATGGTGCAATGCGGCAGTACCGCCGAGGTATTGGCGTGGGCGGACGCGCTGCACGCCGCCGCGATACCGGGTGTGGTCGACGTCGTGCCGGCCGCCCGCACGGTGCTGGTGAAGCTGGACGGCCCGCGCTATCAGGGCGTCATCCGTCAGCGGCTGCGCAAGATGCGCGTCGACGCCGCCCCGGGTGCAGCCCCGGAGCGCCGCGCCGACGTGGTCATCGACGTCGTCTACGACGGCCCGGACCTGGCCGAGGTCGCCGACCGCACCGGACTGACCATCGCTGCGGTGATCGACGCCCACACCGCCACGCCGTGGCGGGTCGGATTCAGTGGATTCGCACCGGGTTTCGCGTATCTGGTCGACGGCGACCCGCGCCTGCGGGTGCCGCGCCGCCCCGAGCCGAGGACATCGGTGCCCGCCGGCTCGGTCGGCCTCGCCGGTGAATTCAGCGCGGTCTATCCGCGGCAGTCCCCGGGCGGGTGGCAACTCATCGGCCACACCGACGCGGTGCTGTGGGATCTGCAGCGGTCGAACCCGGCGTTATTGGCGCAGGGCATGTGGGTTCGGTTCCGGGCCGTTTAGATACCTGAGGAGATAGCCGTGCCGATCCTGGAGATCCTGCGCACCGGACCGTTCGCCGTCGTCCAAGACCTCGGTCGCCCGGGGCTGGCCCACCTGGGCGTGAGCCGCTCGGGAGCTGCCGACCGGCGCGCGCACAAGCTGGCCAACCGGCTGGTGGCCAACCCCGACGACCGCGCCACCGTGGAGGTGACGTTCGGCGGTTTCGCGGCCAGGGTCACCGGTGGTGATGTGGACATCGCGGTGACGGGCGCCGACACCGACCCCACGGTCAACGGAATCAAGTTCGGCACCAACAGTATTCACCATGTGCGCGATGGCGAGGTGATCTCGCTGGGCGCGCCCCGCGCGGGGCTGCGCAGCTATCTGGCGGTCCGCGGCGGCATCTGTGTGGAGCCGGTGCTGGGGTCGCGCAGCTACGACGTGATGTCGGCCATCGGCCCGGCGCCGCTGCGCAGCGGCGACCGTCTGCCGATCGGCGAGCACACCGACGCCTATCCCGAACTGGACCAGGCGCCGGTCGCGGCCATCACCGACCATGTCGTCGAGCTGTCCGTGGTGCCCGGACCGCGCGACGACTGGTTCGTCGATCCCGACGCCCTGGTGCACACCGATTGGGTGGCCTCGGATCGCAGCGACCGGGTGGGGATGCGGCTGACCGGCCGGCCGCTGCAGCACCGCTACCCGGACCGGCAGCTGCCCAGCGAGGGCGCCACCCGCGGCGCAATTCAGGTGCCTCCCAACGGTTTACCGGTGATCCTGGGACCCGACCATCCCGTCACCGGCGGCTACCCGGTGATCGGCGTGGTGGTCGACGAGGACGTGGACAAGATCGCCCAGGTGCGCCCCGGCCAAACGGTGCGACTGCACTGGGCGCGGCCCAGGTCCCTGGTGGGCGCCCAGTCCGGTGCCGCGAGTTGGCCGTTTTCCTAGATCTCGGCCGCCGTTTTGTCGGCACGGGAATCGCCTGTAGTCCAGCTCACACCGCAGCTACCGTATGCGTGAAATCACTTGACGGCGGCGCCCATTCACGGTCGATGAACCGCGGCCTCGCGAACTGATTGCCCCTCAGGCAGTTACCAGATAACTGGTAAACAACTAACAGGCGATATCGGCCCATTCCGGTTGACCCGTTGGCGTCGTAAGTGTGAGCATCGGACCATACGGCGGGGCATGCCCGTCCATTCGGGGCGCCCAAGCGTCGAAAGCCAGTCTCCGAACCGCTTTCCCGATATCGGGCTGGCGCGGCGGCGGCCGGATGCGGCGGTTTGTGGGGCCTGAGGAGAGGATCTGTATGCACGCCGATCGGCGCGATGCCATTGGGGCGCAATCGCTTTCGGTGATACGGCGACGGGCATGAGCGCCGTGGCGAAGAAAGGTGACGACCGGATGGGCCGCAACCACCGCATCGCGGACTGGAATCCGGAGGACACGGCGGCCTGGGAGGCCGGCAATAAGAAGATCGCCCGGCGCAACCTGCTGTGCACCATCGCCGGTGACCACGTGGCGTTTTCGATCTGGACCCTGTGGCCCGTCATGGCGTTGTTCATGCCGGGGTCGGTCTACGGCTTCTCCGCCGGCGACAAGCTGCTGCTCGGCGCGGTCGCCACGCTGGTCGGTGGTTGCGCCCGGATCCCCTACACCTTGGGCATCGCCGCCTTCGGCGGTCGCAACTGGACGACGTTCTCGGCCTTCGTATTGCTGATCCCGACGGCCGGCACCATCGTGCTGCTAGCCAATCCCGGTGTGCCGCTGTGGGCATTCGTGCTGTGCGCAGCCCTGACGGGCCTGGGGGGCGGCAACTACGCGGCCTCGCTGGCCAACGTCAACGCCTTCTACCCGCAGCGACTCAAGGGCGCCGCGCTGGCCGTCAACGCCGGCGTCGCCAATCTGGGGGTGGCGGTGATCCAGTTGGTCGGCCTGCTGGTGCTGGCCACCGCCGGCCACGAGGCGCCGTACTGGGTGTGCGCGGTGTACCTGGTGTTGTTGGTCGTCGTCGGCATCGCGGCCGCCTTGTTCATGGATAACGTCAACCACGGCACCCAGCTGAGCACCATGCGCTCGATCCTGTTCGAGCGCGACACGCACGTGATCTCGCTGCTCTACATCGCCACCTTCGGCTCCTGGATCGGCTTTTCCTTCGCGTTCGGTCAGGTGCTGCAGGTCAACTTCGCCGAAGCCGGGGAAAGCCCGAAGCATGCGGCGCTGCACGCCGCGCAGCTGGCCTTCCTCGGGCCCCTGCTCGGCTCGCTGGCGCGCATCTACGGTGGTCGGTTGGCCGATCGCCTCGGCGGCAGCTACGTCACCCTGGGCGTCCTGGGCGGCATGACCCTGAGCGCCGGGCTGCTGGTCACCATCAGCACCTTCGACGACCACCACGCCGCGGCCCACTCCACCAGCATGATCGGCTACGTCACCGGCTTCATGGTGTTGTTCGTCCTGTCCGGCATGGGCAACGGTTCGGTGTTCAAGCTGATCCCGTCGGTATACGAGGCGCGCAGCCGTTCACTGGACGCGAGCGAGGACGAACGCCGGCATTGGGCCCGCGCGAAGGCGGGGTCGCTGATCGGCGTCTGCTCCGCCGTCGGTGCGCTCGGGGGCGTGGGGATCAACCTTGCGCTGCGCCAGTCATACCTGAGCACCGGCACCGAAACGTCGGCGTACTGGGTGTTTCTGGCGTCCTATGTGGTGGCGGCGATCATGACCTGGATGGTCTACGTGCGCCGGCCCACCTCCGCGCCGCGCCTGTCCGGGTCGGCACCGGAAACCGAGGCGGCCCGCGTGTGAGCGGACTCGCAACACGGGCAATGCCACAGCAATTGACCGGTAACGCAACGGAAACGTCGCAGGCATACACACTTCATATGGCCCCCCAACTGGCCCCACCAGACTCCGCGCCGCTGACCGGCTACCGGATCGCCGTCACGTCGGCGAACCGCGCCGAGGAGCTGTGCGCGTTGCTGCGCCGCAACGGCGCGGAGGTGTCCAGCGCCGCTGCCATCAACATCATCGCGTTGCCCGAAGACGAAGAGCTGCAGAACCACACCGAGGCGGTGATCGCGGAGCCGCCGGATATCTTGGTGGCGCACACCGGCATCGGCTTTCGCGGCTGGGTCGCCGCGGCCGACGGGTGGGGTCTGGCCACCCAACTGCTGGCGTCGCTTGCCAAGTCGCGGATCGTGGCCCGCGGCCCGAAGGCGACGGGGGCGTTGCGCGCCGCCGGATTACACGAGGAGTGGTCGCCCAAATCCGAATCGTCGCGCGAGGTCCTGCGCTACCTTCTCGAGTCGGATGTCGCCGGCAAGCGCGTCGCCGTCCAGCTGCACGGCGCGGCCGACGGGTGGGATCCCTTCCCCGAATTCATCAACGGCTTGCGGTCGGCGGGCGCCCAGGTGGTGCCCATTCACGTATACCGCTGGAAGCCAACGCCGGCCGGCGGCGACTTCGACCAGCTCGTCGCCTCGGTCGCGCGGCGCCAGTTCGACGCGGTGACGTTCACCTCCGCCCCCGCCGGCGCGGCGCTGCTGGAGCGCAGCCGCGAGTTGGGCATCGAAGACCAACTGCTGCAGGCGCTTCGCAGCGACGTGCACGCGATGTGCGTCGGCCCGGTCACCGCGCAACCGTTGATCCGTGCCGGGATCCCGACGTCGTCGCCCGAGCGAATGAGGTTGGGGGCGTTGGCCCGCCACATCGCCCAGGAACTCCCGCCCCTGCGGTCGTGCACCATCCGCGCGGCCGGCCACGACATCGAGATCCGCGGGACCTGCGTGCTGGTCGACGGTTCGGTGAAGTCGCTGTCGGGGTCGGGCATGGCGACCCTGCGCGCGCTGGCGCAACGCCCCGGCGATGTCGTCGCGCGCAACGACTTGCTCCGGGTGCTGCCCGGCAACAGCAACGACCCGCACGCCGTCGATACCGCGGTGCTGAGGTTGCGAACGGCGTTAGGCGACAAGAACATCGTCGCAACGGTGGTCAAGCGCGGCTACCGTCTTGCGATCGACCATCCGGAAGACTCCCCATGGCACTGATCCTGGTAGCACACGGCACCCGCCGCCCTGGCGGTGTGGCGATGGTCGAAGACCTTGCGGCACAGGTGGGTACGCTGGTCCGCAACCAAGTCGACGTCGCCTTCGTGGACGTGGTGGGCCCCACCCCCAGCGAGGTCCTGGTGCGCGTGAAGGCGGACGCACGGCCCGCCATCGTCGTGCCCGCGTTCCTGTCGCGCGGATACCACGTCCGCGCCGACCTGCCCGCGCACGTGGCGGCCAGCGGCCACCCGAACGTGCTCGTCACCCCCGCGTTGGGTCCGAGCGGTCAGATCGCCCGCATCGTCGGCGACCAGTTGGTGAAATGCGGCTGGCGTCCGGGCGATTCGGTAATATTGGCGGCCGCGGGAACCTCGGATGACAAGGCGCGCGCGGACCTGCACACCACCGCGACGTTGTTGTCCGCGTTGACCGGATCGCGAGTGAGCCTGGCGTTTGCGGCCACCGGCGATCCGCAGCTGGCCGAGGCCGTAGAGCGGGCCCGCGCGCGCCGCGCCGGCAGCCGCGTCGTGGTCGCCTCATACCTGCTGGCCGACGGCCTGTTCCAGCAACGGCTGCACGGTTGTGGCGCCGACCTGGTCAGCGAACCGCTGGGCACCCATCCCGGGCTGGCGCGCTTGATCGCCAACAGGTTCCGGCGGGCCCTGCCGCCGGTGCTGGCCCCCACCGCCCGGCACGCATCGCGCCGGTCGAGCCCGCATCAGCTGGCCCACGGTCGCGCCGTGCGCTCGGTTCCGTAGCGCCAAACGGCCACCGTCGAGCCACGCCGGTGCCGGCATTCCTTGATCTTTGCCCGCAGACGGGTGATCCTGGCACCATGCCCCGTCGCGAAGAGCCGTCGCGTGGGATCCTCGACCCGGTCGCCAAGATGTTGCGGTTGCCCTTCGGCACACCGGAATTCATCGACCGGATGGTCACCGGCGGGGTCAACCAGGTGGGCCGGCGGACCCTGCGCACGCTCATCACCACCTGGGACGCCGCCGGTGGCGGCCCGTTCGCGGCCAGCGCCATCGCGTCGACGGGGATGGCGAAGACCGCCGAGATCGTGCAAAACATGTTCGTCGGCCCGGTCTTTGGCCCACTGTTGAAAATGCTGGGGGCCGACAAGGTCGCCCTGCGCGCCTCGCTGTGCGCCTCACAGCTGGTGGGCCTGGGCATCATGCGCTACGGCATCCGCTCCGAGCCGCTGCATTCCATGTCGGTGGAGGCGATCGTCGACGCGATCGGGCCGACGATGCAGCGCTACCTGGTCGGCGACATCACCCGGTGAACCGGGGTCAAGATCAGGCGGCCCGCTGCTGGTAGTCCCGCGCGACCTGGACGTAGCCGTCGGCCGTGATCCGCACCGGGTACACCGGCACCGAAACAGTCGGATCATCCAGGCACGAACCGTCTTCGAGCGAGAAGGCCTGCTTCAAGATGGGCGACTGCACCGTGACACGGCCGTCCCGGTCGCCCACGATCCCGCGCGACAGCACCGCGGCCCCGGAAAACGGGTCGACGTTGCCGATCGCGTGCACCGAGCCGTCATCGAGCCGGAACAGCGCCGCCTGGGAGCCGTCGTCGAGCAGCACGCCGACCCCGCGACCCGGAATGAGGTGGTCGTAAGCGCAAGCGTGGGTCCACACCGCAATGTCGTTGAGAAGTGTCATGATCCCTTCCTCACTCTTCCGGAGTTGTCGCTGTACGAACCCGCGGCATGCCAATGGACACAGGGATTTTGCGCCCGGCATGCTCGGTGAATGCCACGGTCGAGTCGACGGCATCCGGGGCGTTGACGAACGACACGAACCGCGACAGCTTGTCCGGGTCGTCCAGCACGCCCTTCCATTCGCACTTGTAGTTCTCGACGTGCCGCTCCATTGCGGCCTCGAATTCGG
The DNA here is from genome assembly GCF_003284975.1 of Mycobacterium colombiense. Classification (GTDB taxonomy): domain Bacteria; phylum Actinomycetota; class Actinomycetes; order Mycobacteriales; family Mycobacteriaceae; genus Mycobacterium; species Mycobacterium europaeum_A. The sequence goes on along the minus strand of NZ_QMEU01000023.1, from coordinate 23,343 downwards.
CGGCCAGGCCCAGCGAGTCGTCACACACCACCTCGCGCACGTGGTCCAGGCCGCCGTCGAGGGAGTCGACCCACGGCGCCGTGCGCTGCAGCCGGTCGGCCGTCCGGATGTAGTACATGACGAACCGGTCGACATAGCGGACCAGCGTTTCGGTGTCCAGATCACTGGCCAACAGCTGCGCGTGCTTGGGCGTCATACCGCCGTTGCCGCCGACGTAGAGGTTCCAGCCCTTTTCGGTGGCGATGACGCCCACGTCCTTGGAGCGCGCCTCGGCGCATTCTCGCGCGCAGCCCGAGACGCCCATCTTGATCTTGTGCGGCGCCCGCAGGCCGCGGTAGCGCAGTTCCAGATCGATGGCCAGCTGAACGGAATCCTGCTGCCCGTAACGGCACCAGTCGGTGCCCACGCAGCTTTTCACCGTGCGCAACGCCTTGCCGTAGGCGTGGCCAGACTCCATGCCGCCGTCGACCAGGCGCTTCCAGATCTCCGGCAGTTGGTCGACCCGGGCGCCGAACATGTCGATCCGTTGGCCCCCGGTGATCTTGGTGTAGAGCCCGAAATCCTGGGCGATCTGGCCGATCAGGATCAGGTGCTCGGGCTTGATGTCTCCGCCGGGCACCCGGGGCACCACCGAGTAGCTGCCGTTCTTCTGAATGTTGGCCAGGAAGTGGTCGTTGGAATCCTGCAGCGAGGCCTGCTCGCCTTCGAGGATGTGTTCCGATCCGGTGGAGGCCAGGATGGAGGCGACGACGGGTTTGCAGATGTCGCAACCCTTTCCGCGGCCGAAGCGCTCCAGCAGACCGGAGAAGGTCCGGATCTCGGTGGCGGAGATGATCTCGAAGAGCTCCGCGCGCGACTGGCTGAAGTGCTCGCACAGGGCCTTGGACTGTTCGACGCCCTCGGCCTCCAGCAGCTGCTTGAGCAGCGGGACGCACGACCCACACGAGGTGCCGGCCGAGGTGCACGCCTTCAACGCCGGGACATCCGCGCAGCCGTCGGCGATCGCACACTTCAGATCGCCCTTGGTGACGTTGTTGCAGGAGCAGATCTGTGCCGAATCCGGCAGCGCCCCAACGCCCAACGCGGTGCCGGTGCCCGAGGAGGCAGGCGCGATCAGCGCGAGCGGGTCGCCGGGCAGCTCGCTGCCTACCATGGGCCGCAGCACGCCGTAGGAGGAGGCGTCGCCGACCAGCACGCCGCCCAGCAGCGTCTTGGCGTCGTCGGAGAGCACCAGCTTGGCGTAGGTCCGGTTGACCGCGTCGTTGATCGCGACCTCGAGGCAGTTCTCGGTCGTCCCCATCGCGTCGCCGAAGCTGGCCACGTCGACGCCCAGCAGCTTGAGCTTCGTGGACAGGTCGGCCTCGCCGAACTCCGCGACCCCGTCGAGCAGCCGGTCGGCCACCACCTCGGCGGAGGTGTAGCCCGGACCCACCAGGCCGTAGCAGCGCCCACCGATCGCCGCGACCTCACCTATCGCGTAGATGTCGGGATCGCTTGTCTGGCAAGCAACGTCGGTGAGCACGCCGCCACGCTCGGCGCGGTCCAGCCCGGCCGCGGTGGCCAGTTCGTCGCGCGGCCGGATGCCGGCCGCGAAGATCACCAGACCGGCCTCGATGACCTGACCGTCGGTGAGGCTCACGCGCACCGAGGTGGAGCCGTCCGCATGCTCGATCGACTCGATCGATTCGGTGCCCGTGCCGACGTGCACCGAGATGCCGAGCTCGCCGATCATCCTGGCCAGCAGCGCGCCGCCGGCCTCGTCGATCTGCTGGGCCATCAGCCGCGGCATCATCTCGACGACGTGGGTCTGCAACCCGAACTGGCGCAGCGCATTAGCGGCCTCCAGCCCGAGCAGGCCGCCACCGATGACCACACCCGCGGCGGCGTGTGAGGTTTCCACCGTGCGCTGGGCGTCGGCGCGGATGGCGTCGAGGTCGTCAAGGGTGCGGTAGACGTGACAGGCGGGCAGGTCGTGGCCCGGCACCGGCGGCACGAAGGCGTACGACCCGGTCGCCAGGACCAAGGTGTCGTAGTCGTGCCGCTGACCGTCGGCGGTGACCACCGTCTTTGTCGCGCGGTCTATTTCGGTAACGCGCTGGTTCAGCACCAGCCGGACCTGCTCGTCACCCTCATATTCGTTGCCGGGCAAGGCCAGTAGCTTGCGATCCCAGCTTTCGGTGTACGAGGTCAGCCCCACGCGGTCGTAGGCCGCGTTGGTCTCCTCGGCGAAAACCGTGATGCGCCACAGTCCCTCGGTGTCACGGGCGCGCAGCGCCTCGACGAACCGGTGCCCCACCATGCCATGTCCGACTACGATGATGTGACGAGGCGCACAGCTGGCGCGCGAAATCCCGTCTGCAGACATGGCTTTGAGGGTAACGGCCGGAAATTACGTTCTTTTCGCCCAATGTGACGGTCCTATGACGAGGATCTCACAACTCACAGGAACCGATGTGATTGGTCATTCGCTGCCAGCGAACGGCGAGGTGGAACTTAAGCGTGGTCGACTCATGTTTGCAGTAGTAGCCGGTCGCGCAGGCGCCGGTCACAGGAATCTCACAATGAAGCTCAAGGAATTGAAAGGGAAGCGTCATGAGCACCCTCGCATTGTGGTCGCGACCGGTCTGGGACACCGACAGGTGGTTGCGCGACTTCTTCGGCCCCGCCGCCGCGGCGGACTGGAATACCCCGGCGACCAGCGGTTTGCGGCCCGCCGCCGAGATCGTCAAGGACGGCGACGACGCGATCGTACGGGTCGAACTCCCGGGCGTTGACGTCGACCAGGACGTCAAGGTCGAGGTCGACCGCGGCCACCTGATCATCCACGGCGAACACCGCGACGAGCACGCGCAGGAGGTAGGGGGAGGTGGCGGCCGAATGCTGCGCGAGATCCGGTACGGATCGTTCCGCCGAACATTCCAACTGCCCGCCCACGTCACCAGCGACGCCATCAAGGCGAGCTATGACGCCGGCGTGCTGACCGTGCGGGTCACCGGTGCCTTGAAAGATCCAGCCGGTAGCCAGGCGCAGCGCATCGAGATCACCAAATAATCTCCGGCCCGTCCGGACCGAGATTGGCGAATCCGGCGGAGCCGCAACGGCTCCGCCGGATTCATCGCGTCAGCCCCAGCGGGCGAGCAGCTCCTTGGCGTGGGCCGCCAGCGCGGCCTGAAAGAAGGGCCCGAAGCTGATCCGCGCGATGCCCAGCGGACCGAAAGACGCCGGGTCGTCCTGATCGGGCAGCGCGATCGCGTTGACCGGCCGCTGCAACTCTTCCGTCAGGCGCCGCAACGTGTCGGGGTCGTGGCGGCCCACCGGATAGAGGACATCGGCGCCCGCGGCGGCGGCCTTGTTCAGCCTGTCCACCGCCCGCTCGACGCGATCGGAGGCCTCGCCGTCCTGGCGCAGGAACAGATCGGTCCGGGCGTTGATGACGACGTGTACCCCGGTGGAGTCGGCGGCCGACCGCAGCTCGCCGACCAGATCGGCGTGTTCGTCGGCGGACCGCAGCCGCTTGCCCTCCGAGTGCACGGTGTCTTCGATGTTCAGCCCGACCGCCCCGACGCCCAGCAGGCCCTCGATCAGCCGGTCCGCCCGCTGGCCGTAGCCGGATTCGATGTCCACCGACACCGGGACGTCGACCGCGGCGGTGATCTGCGCGACCCGGGTGAGCACATCGTCGAACGACATGCCCTCGTTGTCCGGTTTGCCGATCGAGTCCGCCATCGGATGGCTGCCCACGGTGAGCGCGGCGAATCCGGCGCCGGCGGCCAGCCGGGCCGACCAGGCATCCCACACGGTCGGCAGGATGACCGGGTTGCCCGGCCGGTGCAGTTCCAGCAGCGCGGCGGCCCGCTCGGCCGGTCCGGCGCGTCCCGTCATAAGTGTTTGCTCCCTCGGCATCCCGGCTCAACGACCTGACGTCTGGCGTGTGCAGTGGATAGTATCGAGGGCGTACTGTGATCCGAAACACTGCCGAGGAGATCCTTTGACTCGCACGCCGAGCACGACTGGCACGACCGAATTCGCCGAATTACACGACCTCATCGGCGGCCTGCGGCGGTGCGTGAGCTCCCTGCGGGCCCGATACGGTGACAGTCCGGCCATGCGGCGCATCGTCATCGACGCCGACCGCATCCTGTCCGACGTCGACCTACTCGACACCGACGTGTCCGAATTGGACCTGGCGGGCGCCACCGTGCAGCAGTCCGGTGAGAAGATCGTCATTCCCGACACCCAATACGACAGCGAATTCTGGCGCGATGTCGACGACGAGGGTGTCGGCGGTCACAACAGGTCCTGAACAAGCCCGAACAACACAAGCCCCCCAGAAAAGGGGGGCTTGGTTCTGTGTACCCTTCGACCTACAGCCCGTTCGAAGAGGAACACACTAAATGAGCGCACCCACGGCGAACCGTCCTGCGTCCGGTGTCTTTTCACCCACGCGCGCCCGTATCCCACAACGCACCCTGCGCACCGATCGGTGGTGGATGTCGCCGCTGCGGATCGATCTAGGCTTCGCCGCATTCATTATTTATGCGACGGCGCGGGCGTTCCAACAGGGTTACTTCTTCGTTCCCAAATACCACTACCTGACGCCGTTCTACTCGCCCTGCGTGAGCAAGGGTTGCGGTGAGGCCGGCGACATCTGGCCGCAGTTCCTGCCCGACGTGTGGTGGCTGCCGTACGCCGCCTTGTCGCTGCCGTTCCTGCTGCTGTTCCGCCTGACCTGCTACTACTACCGCGGTGCCTACTACCGCACGGTGTGGCAGTCGCCCAGCGCATGCGCGGTGGCCGAGCCCCGCGTGCACTACACCGGCGAGACCAAGTTCCCGCTGATCATCCAGAACACCCACCGGTACTTCTTCTATATCGCCAGCATCATCTCGGTGATCAACACCTACGACGCGATCGTCGCGTTCCACTCCGACAGCGGGCCGGGCGGATTCGGCTTCGGTCTGGGCAATCTGATCCTGCTCGGCAACGTCATCATGCTGTGGATCTACACGCTGTCCTGCCACTCCTGCCGGCACGTCACCGGCGGGCGGCTCAAGCACTTCTCCAAGCACCCTGTGCGGTACTGGATCTGGACCCAGGTCAGCGTCATCAACACCCGCCACAAGCTGTTCGCCTGGATCACGCTGGGCACGCTGATGCTCACCGACTTCTACATCGCACTGGTGGCCAGCGGCACCATTCCTGACCTCAGGTTTGTTGGCTGACAAGCCATTTCGAAATAAATCACGGATTCAGCTAGCGAGGGTTTCATGGTGGAAATCGAGCGGCACACGTTCGACGTAGTCGTGATCGGTGCCGGCGGCGCGGGACTGCGCGCGGTTATCGAAGCGCGCGAACGAGGTTTGCGGGTCGCGGTGGTGTGCAAGTCCCTGTTCGGCAAGGCCCACACGGTCATGGCCGAGGGTGGTTGCGCGGCCTCCATGGGCAACACCAACCCGAAAGACAACTGGAAGACCCACTTCGGCGACACCATGCGCGGCGGGAAGTTCCTCAACAACTGGCGCATGGCCGAACTGCACGCCAAGGAAGCCCCCGACCGGGTCTGGGAGCTGGAAACCTATGGCGCACTGTTCGATCGCCTCAAGGACGGCAAGATCAGCCAGCGCAACTTCGGCGGGCACACCTACCCGCGGCTGGCCCACGTCGGTGACCGCACCGGCCTGGAACTGATCCGCACCATGCAGCAGAAGATCGTCTCGCTGCAGCAGGAGGACTTCGCCGAGCTCGGCGACTACGAAGCCCGGATCCGGGTGTTCGCCGAGACCACGATCACCGAGCTGATCAAGGACGGCGACGCGATCGCCGGCGCGTTCGGCTACATCCGCGAAAGCGGCAACTTCATCCTGTTCGAGGCGCCCGCAGTGGTGCTGGCCACCGGCGGGATCGGCAAGTCGTTCAAGGTCACCTCGAACTCGTGGGAGTACACCGGCGACGGCCACGCCCTGGCTCTGCGGGCGGGCGCGTCGCTGATCAACATGGAGTTCGTCCAGTTCCACCCGACGGGCATGGTCTGGCCGCCGAGCGTGAAGGGCATCCTGGTCACCGAGGGTGTCCGCGGTGACGGCGGGGTGCTGAAGAACGCGCAAGACAAGCGGTTCATGTTCGACTACATCCCCTCGGTGTTCAAGGGCCAGTACGCCGAGTCCGAGCAAGAAGCCGACCAGTGGCTCAAGGACAACGACTCGGCCCGCCGCACCCCGGACCTGCTGCCGCGCGACGAGGTCGCGCGCGCGATCAACTCCGAGGTCAAGGCCGGCCGCGGCAGCCCACACGGCGGCGTCTTCCTGGACATCGCCTCGCGGCTGACCCCCGCGGAGATCAACCGCCGCCTGCCGTCGATGTACCACCAGTTCAAGGAGCTGGCCGGCGTCGACATCACCAAGGAGCCGATGGAAGTCGGGCCGACCTGCCACTACGTGATGGGCGGCGTCGAGGTCGACGCCGACACCGGCGCGGCCACCGTCCCCGGGCTGTTCGCCGCCGGCGAATGCTCCGGCGGCATGCACGGCTCCAACCGGCTGGGCGGCAACTCGCTGTCGGACCTGTTGGTGTTCGGCCGGCGCGCCGGTCTGGGTGCGGCCGACTACGTGCGCGCCCTGAGCAGCCGGCCGTCGATCGTCGAGGACGCCGTGGACGCGGCGGCCAAGCGGGCGCTGTCGCCCTTCGAGGCGCCGGCCCACGGCGCGGCCGCGGAGAACCCGTACACCCTGCAGCTCGAGCTCCAGCAGTCGATGAACGACCTGGTCGGCATCATCCGCAAGGAGGAAGAGATCACCGAGGCCCTCGAGCGGCTCAACAAGCTGCGCGAGCGGTTCAAGAACCTGCACGTCGAGGGGCAGCGTCGGTACAACCCGGGCTGGAACCTGGCCATCGACCTGCGCAATATGCTGCTGGTCAGCGAGTGCGTCGCCAAGGCCGCGCTGCAGCGCACCGAGAGCCGCGGCGGGCACACCCGTGACGACCACCCGGCGATGGACTCGTCTTGGCGCAAGGTGCTACTGGTTTGCGAGGCGGCCGGCGGGGACGAGGTGATCCCCGAGATCACCATCACTAAGAAGGATCAGACGCCGATGCGGCCCGATCTGCTGGAGCTGTTCGACATCGCCGAGCTGGAGAAGTACTACACCGACGAAGAACTCGCCGGGCACCCAGGACGGAGTGGCAAATGACCTACAACGCGACGATGCGGGTGTGGCGCGGCGACGACGCCGACGGCGGTCTGCAGGACTTCACGGTCGAGGTCAACGAGGGCGAGGTCGTCCTCGACATCATCCATCGCCTGCAGCAGACCCAGACGCCCGATTTGGCCGTTCGGTGGAACTGCAAAGCGGGCAAGTGTGGCTCCTGTTCGGCGGAGATCAACGGCAAGCCGCGGCTGCTGTGCATGACCCGGATGTCGACCTTCGCCGAGGACGAGGTCGTCACCGTCACGCCGCTGCGCACGTTCCCGGTGATCCGCGACCTGGTGACCGACGTCTCGTTCAACTACGAAAAGGCCCGCGAGATACCGTCTTTCGCGCCGCCCAAGGACCTGCAGCCCGGGGAGTACCGGATGGCGCAGCAGGACGTGCAGCGCTCGCAGGAATTCCGCAAGTGCATCGAGTGCTTCCTGTGCCAGAACGTCTGCCACGTGGTGCGTGACCACGAGGAGAACAAAAAGGCGTTCGCCGGTCCCCGCTTCCTGATGCGGATCGCCGAGCTGGAAATGCACCCGCTGGACACCCGCGACCGGCGCAACGACGCCCAGGACGAGCACGGCCTGGGCTACTGCAACATCACCAAGTGCTGCACCGAGGTCTGCCCGGAGAACATCAAGATCACCGACAACGCGCTGATCCCCATGAAAGAGCGGGTCGCCGACCGCAAGTACGACCCGGTCGTGTGGCTGGGTAACAAGCTGTTCCGCCGCTGATCACGCTCGGCCTAGCGGCTCGAGTGTGAAGCTACCTTCACACTCGGCAACGTCGCGCCGTGGCACGCTAAGCCACCGCCCCTAGCCGGTCGACGGCTCAGCGAGCCCACTAGGCGCCGAGGCGGCGGAACACGCTGCGATGGAACACGATGGGCGCCACCTCAGCGTCCACGGTCACCTCGTTGACCCGCAACACCACGATGGTGTGATCGCCCGCCGGAATGAGCTGCTCGATCGCACTTTCCAGCCACAGGCCGGTGCCCTTGATGAACACCGCACCGGAGGACCGGGAGACCGTTTCCAGACCCGCGAACCGGTCGCCGGTCTTCGCGGCCAGCGTGCGCGCGGCCTCGTCATGCGCCTCGCCGAGCACACTGATGCCCAGCATCGGCAGGTCCTTGAGCTTGGGCCACGTCGTCGAGGTGTTCTGCACGCAGAACGAGACCAGCGGCGGGTCCAGCGAGACGGGGACAAAGGTGCTGGCCGCCAGGCCTTCCCGGGTTCCGTTCACCTCGGCGGCGATCGCCACCACCCCGGACGGGAAGTGACCGAAGGCCTCCCGCAGCGACGACGCTGTCAGCTTGTTGTTCGAGTTCAACGGACTTATTCGCCCCTAGAGCCGGAGACGGGATTTTCGTGTGTGACCCTACCCGGCGCCGGTCGCGCCGGCACGGCCACCCTCAGCCGTTTTCTAAGCGATCTGCCGAATATCCGTGCGCCGCGGCCACATCCGGATGGGCCCGCAGCCTGCTCTTCCAGGCGTTGCGCCCGTAGACCGAAAACATGGGGTCGGCCGGATCGTGCGACGGTGTCCAGTGTTCATCGGTCCGCGCCGCGAGCTCGTCGGGCAGCGACAGCACGGGTATCTGTGCGTCCAGGCGCGGATTGAAGAAGTAGGGCACCGAGATGCGGTCGCCGGCCTGCCCGTGCAGGCTGACCCGGTGCTCGGTGGCCCGCAGGTAACCGCGGGTGGCCACCTCCAGCAGCTCGCCGATGTTGACGATGAACGCCCCCTCGCGCGGCGGCACGTCGATCCAGCCGTCACCGGAGTTTTTGGCCGGGCGCACCTGCAGGCCGGTGCTGCCCGGCTCGGCCAGCAGCAGGGTGAGCACCCCGGAGTCGCGGTGTGCGCCCACGCCCTGCGCGCTTTCCGCGCGGGCCGGGTACCGGATGATCTTGATCAGGGTGGCGGGCGCGTCGGCGAAGGCCGGGTCGAACACGCCGAGCGGACTGCCGAGCGAGGCCGCCCAATGCCGCAGCAGGGTGCGGGCCACCGCGGACAGCGCGGCGTCCCACTCCTCGACGATCCCGGGCAGCTCCGGCAGCGCGGCCGGCCACTGATTCGGCCCCTGCAGCCACCGGTAGTCCGCCTTGTCCAGCCCATCGATCGGGGCCCGCTCCGGTCCGACGTCGATCTGCTCACGCCAATCCACCTCGCCGCGGGTCAGCTCGCCGCCGAGGCGGGTGTAGCCGCGGAAATGGGGGCTACGCACCATCGCGACGGCGTCCTTGTCCGGTTGCGGCAGCTCGAAGAGCCGGCGCGCCGCGTCCAGCATCCGCCCAATCAGGTCCGGCGTCACCCCGTGACCGGTCAGATAGAAGAAGCCCACCTCGTGGCCGGCGTCCCGCAGCCCGCGGCGCAGGCGCGCGGTATCGGCCCGCAGGTCCACCGTCGGCACCTCGACAGGCGGGGCAGTGACGCCGCACACACCGGTCACGTGTGGATCATCGCCGCAGGTAGATCGAATTTCAACGCCATGACCAGCAGCTTCCCAACCGGTTGGTTAATTAGGCAATGAAATCTAGCTCACATTGACTTGCATCCCACTGACGCGAGCGATATTTTAGGTCTTGTTACTGGTGGGTAACTTAGACCTAGTACCCAACCACAAGTGGCATTCTCAACGAGGAGGACCGTAGTGAGCCACTACAAGAGCAACGTCCGCGACCAGGTATTCAACCTGTTCGAAGTTCTGGGCGTTGACAAGGCGCTTGGCCAGGGCGAATACGCCGACCTGGACGCCGACACAGCTCAAGAAATGCTGAACGAGATCAGCCGACTGGCCGAGGGGCCGGTCGCCGACTCCTTCGTCGAGGGTGACCGCAATCCGCCGGTGTTCGATCCGAAGACGCACTCGGTGACCCTGCCCGACTCTTTCAAGAAGTCGGTCCAGTCCGTCATCGAGGCCGGCTGGGACAAGGTCGGCATCGACGAGGTGCTCGGCGGCATGCCGATGCCCCGGGCGCTGGTGTGGGCGCTGCACGAGCACCTGCTCGGTGCCAACCCCGCCGTGTGGATGTACGCCGGCGGCGCAGGCTTCGCCAACATCCTGTACCACCTCGGCACCGAGGAGCAGAAGAAGTGGGCCGTCATCTGCGCTGAGCGCGGCTGGGGTTCGACCATGGTGCTCACCGAGCCGGACGCCGGTTCGGACGTGGGCGCCGGGCGGACCAAGGCCGTCAAGCAGGAGGACGGCTCCTGGCACATCGACGGTGTGAAGCGGTTCATCACCTCCGCCGACTCCGGTGACCTGTTCGAGAACATCTTCCACCTGGTGCTGGCCCGCCCCGAGGGCGCCGGACCGGGCACCAAGGGGCTGTCGCTGTTCTTCGTGCCCAAGTTCCTGTTCGACTTCGAGACCGGGGAGCTGGGCGAGCGCAACGGCGTCTACGTCACCAACGTCGAGCACAAGATGGGCCTGAAGGTCTCGGCGACGTGCGAGCTGAGCTTCGGCCAGCACGACGTCCCCGCCAAGGGCTGGCTGGTCGGCGAGGTGCACAACGGTATCGCGCAGATGTTCGAGGTCATCGAGCAGGCCCGCATGATGGTCGGCACCAAGGCCATCGCGACCCTGTCGACGGGCTACCTGAACGCCCTCGAGTACGCGAAGTCGCGCGTTCAGGGTGCCGACATGACCCAGATGACCGACAAGACCGCACCGCGGGTGACCATTACGCACCACCCGGACGTGCGCCGTTCGCTGATGACCCAGAAGGCCTACGCCGAGGGTCTGCGGGCGCTGTACCTGTTCACGTCCACCTACCAAGACGCGGCGGTCGCCGAGGCTATCCACGGTGTGGACGCCGAGCTGGCGGTCAAGGTCAACGACCTGATGCTGCCGGTCGTCAAGGGTGTGGGCTCGGAGCAGGCGTACGCCAAGCTCACCGAGAGCCTGCAGACCTTCGGTGGCTCCGGCTTCCTGCAGGACTACCCGATCGAGCAGTACATCCGCGACGCCAAGATCGACTCGCTGTACGAGGGCACCACCGCCATCCAGGCGCAGGATTTCTTCTTCCGCAAGATCGTCCGCGACAAGGGGGTGGCCCTGGCACACGTGTCCGAGCAGATCCAGAAGTTCGTCGACAGCGAGTCCGGCAACGGCCGGCTGAAGACCGAGCGCGAGCTGCTGGCCAAGGCCCTGACCGACGTCCAGGCGATGGCGGCCACGCTGACCGGCTACCTGATGGCGGCGCAGGAGGACGTGACCAGCCTGTACAAGGTGGGCCTGGGTTCGGTGCGCTTCCTGATGAGCGTCGGTGACCTGGTCATCGGCTGGCTGTTGCAGCGTCAGGCGGCGGTCGCCGTGGCGGCGCTGGATGCCGGCGCCAGCGGCGATGAGCGGTCCTTCTACGAGGGCAAGATCGCGGTGGCGTCGTTCTTCGCGAAGAACTTCCTGCCGTTGCTGACCAGCACCCGCGAGGTCATCGACACGCTGGACAACGACATCATGGAGCTCGACGAGGCCGCCTTCTAGGCCTTCGACCGCAACGCACGAATCCCCCGCTTCGCGTGGTCGGAGCGGGGGATTTGCGTTCGGGGCAACGGTGAAAGGCCTGCCGGACAGCAAAAAGGCCGCCGCTGGATCCCCTCACTCCAGCGGCGGCCCTTTTCGTACGCCAGTCCGCGATACGGACGGGCGGTCGTATTCGGGGGATGCCCCGTATTGCCGTCGGGGTCGGGGGGTCAGACCACAACACGGGGCCATCCGGTGGGTCGGATACCCGCGCCCCCTTCCGACTAACCAGATGTGACTCAACTCATGACGAGCGCCGATCCGGCGGGGCCAGGCCCCGACGGGTCCGTCAGGCCTCCAAAATGGCGGCCACACCCTGGCCACCTGCCGCACAGATCGAGACCAGGGCGCGCACGGTGCCGCCGCCCTTCTGCTCGGCCTTGCGCTGCGCTAGCTGCTTGGCCGCCTGGGCCAGGATCCGACCACCGGTGGCCGCGAACGGGTGGCCGGCGGCCAGCGAGGACCCGTTGACGTTCAGCTTGGACCGGTCGATCGACCCCAGCGCGCCGTCCAGGCCCAGCCGCTCCTTGCAGTACTCCTCGGATTCCCAGGCCTGCAGGTGGCACAGCACCACCGACGCGAACGCCTCGTGGATCTCGTAGAAATCGAAGTCCTGCAGGCTCAGGCCGTTGCGGGCCAGCAGCCGCGGCACGGCGTAGGTCGGGGCCATCAGCAGGCCGTCACGCCCGTTGACGTAGTCGACCGCGGCGGTCTCCGAATCCACCAGGTAGGCCAGCGGGGTCAGCGAATGCGCGGCCGCCCACTCGTCGGTGGCCAGCAGCGCCACCGACGCACCGTCGGTCAGCGGCGTCGAGTTGCCGGCGGTCATCGTCGCGTCACCGGCCTTGACGCCGAACACCGGGCGCAGCTTGGCCAGCTTCTCCGCCGACGAGTCCGGGCGCAGGTTGTCGTCGCGGTAGAGGCCCAAAAAGGGCGTGACCAGGTCGTCGAAGAAGCCCCGGTCGTAGGCGGCGGCCATGTTGCGGTGGCTGGCGGCGGCCAACTCGTCCTGGGCGACGCGGGAGATGCCCATCTTCTTGGCCGTCAGCGCCTGGTGCTCGCCCATGGACAGCCCGGTGCGCGGTTCGCTGTTCACCGGGATCTCGACGCCCAGGGTGGCGGGCAGCGTGCCGACCAGCTTCAGCCGTTGCACGTTGGACTTGGCCCGGCGCAGCTTGAGCAGGGTGCGGCGCAGGTTGTCGCCCAGGCCGATGGGCGCGTCGGAGGTGGTGTCGACGCCGCCGGCGGCGGCCACGTCGTAACGGCCGGACGCGATGCCCTCGGCGGCGGCCACGGCCGCCTGCAGCCCGGTACCGCAGGCCTGCTGCAGGTCGAACGCGGGCGTGTGGGACGACAGCTGCGAGCCCAGCACGCATTCGCGGGTCAGGTTGAAGTCCCGGCTGTGCTTGAGCACGGCGCCGCCGACGACGACGCCGAGCCGCTCGCCGGCCAATCCGAAGCGATCCACCAGCCCGCCCAGGGCGGCGGTGAACATGTCCTGGTTGGACGCCTCCGCGTAAGCGCCGTCCGATCGGGCGAACGGGATGCGGTTGCCACCCAGCACGGCCACCCGCCGACGCTCAGAACTGCGCTGAGCAGACTGTTTACTTGCCTCAGAACTTGCAGCGGCCACTATTCTTCTCCGTGTTTGCGCGGTCTATCGGTTTGGGAATCGCCCGTCCGGGGCCATAATACCCACTGTTCTTACTCTGCAGTAAGTTCGTCCCCGATACGGTTGTGCTGTAGGCATACCCCGATTTCGCAAGAACATGGAAGGTAGCTCCGGTGGCTCCCAAGGCTTCGTCCGATCTGTTCTCTCAGATCGTCAATTCCGGTCCTGGATCGTTTCTCGCCAAGCAGCTCGGCGTCCCACAACCCGAGACGCTGCGCCGTTACCGGGCCGGTGAACCGCCCCTGGCCGGGGCCCTGCTGATCGGCGGGGAGGGCCGGGTCGTCGAACCGCTGCGCGCAGCGCTGGACACCGACTACGACCTGGTGGGCAACAACCTGGGCGGCCGCTGGGCCGACAAGTTCGGCGGCCTGGTGTACGACGCCACCGGCATCACCACGCCCGAGGGGCTCCGGGGGCTCTACGAGTTCTTCACCCCCCTGTTGCGCAACCTGGGTCATTCCGCGCGCGTGGTGGTGGTCGGGACCACGCCCGACGCCGCCGCCAGCCCGCACGAGCGGATCGCGCAGCGCGCGCTGGAGGGCTTCACCCGTTCGCTGGGCAAGGAGCTGCGCAACGGCGCCACGGTGGCGCTGGTGTACCTGTCGCCGGACGCCAAGCCCGCCGCGACGGGCCTGGAATCGACGATGCGGTTCATCTTGTCGGCCAAGTCCGCCTACGTCGACGGCCAGGTCTTCTACGTCGGGGAGGCCGACTCCACGCCTCCGGCCGATTGGGACCGCCCGCTGGACGGCAAGGTCGCGATCGTGACCGGCGCGGCCCGGGGCATCGGCGCGACGATCGCCGAGGTGTTCGCCCGCGACGGCGCCCGCGTGGTGGCCATCGACGTCGAATCGGCCGCCGAGGCGCTGGCCGAGACGGCCAGCCGGGTCGGGGGCACCGCGTTGTGGCTCGACGTCACCGCCGAAGACGCGGTCGACAAGATCGCCGAGCACCTGCGCGAGCACCATGGCGGGCGCGCCGACGTTTTGGTCAACAACGCCGGCATCACCCGCGACAAGCTGTTGGCCAACATGGACGACGCCCGCTGGGACGCCGTCCTGGCCGTCAATCTGCTTGCCCCGCTGCGGCTTACCGAGGGACTGGTGGGCAACGGCACCATCGGCGAGGGCGGCCGCGTGATCGGCCTGTCGTCGATGGCCGGAATCGCCGGCAACCGCGGCCAGACCAACTACGCGACGACCAAGGCCGGGATGATCGGCCTCACCCAGTCGCTGGCCCCGGAGCTGTACGGCAAGGGCATCACGATCAACGCCGTCGCACCGGGGTTCATCGAAACCCAGATGACCGCCGCCATCCCGCTGGCCACCCGCGAGGTCGGCCGCAGGATGAACTCGCTGCTGCAGGGCGGGCAGCCGGTGGACGTCGCCGAAACCATCGCATACTTCGCCAGCCCTGCCTCAAATGCGGTGACGGGTAACGTCATTCGCGTCTGCGGCCAGGCCATGCTGGGCGCATAGCGAATCGGGCTGTCGAGGAGAATGCCATGAACCAGCCAAGCGGCCTGAAGAACATGCTGCGCGCGGCGGCCGGTGCGCTGCCGGTGGTGTCCCGCAGCAGCGAGGTGCCCACCCGCACGGTGACCATCGAGGAATTGCCCATCGACCGCGCGAACGTGGCCGAGTACGCGGGGGTCACGGGCCTGCGCTACGGCAATCACGTGCCGCTGACCTACCCGTTCGCGCTAACCTTTCCCGCGCTGATGTCGCTGGTCACCGGCTTCGACTTCCCTTTCGCCGCAATGGGATCGGTGCACACCGAGAACCACATCACGCAGTACCGCCCGATCGCGGTCACCGACACCGTCGGGGTGCGCGTGCACGCCGAGAACCTGCGCGAGCACCGCAAGGGCCTGCTGATCGATCTGGTGACCGACGTCAGCGTCGGCAACGACACCGCCTGGCATCAGGTGACGACCTTCCTGCACCAGCAACGGACCAGCCTGTCCGATGAACCCAAACCGCCACCGCAGAAGCAGCCCAAGCTGCCGCCGCCGTCCACGGTGTTGCGGATCAGCCCGGCGCTGATCCGGCGCTACGCCGACGTCGGGGGCGATCACAACCCGATCCACACCAACTCGGTCGCGGCCAAGCTGTTCGGATTCCCGACCGTGATCGCGCACGGAATGTACAGCGCCGCAGCGGTATTGGCCAACGTCGAGACGCAAATCCCCGATGCCGTGCGGTATTCGGTGCGGTTCGGCAAGCCGCTGGTGCTGCCGGCGACAGCCGGGCTCTACATCGACGAGCACGACGGCGGCTGGGACATTTCGCTGCGTAACATCGCCAAGGGTTACCCGCACCTGACCGGCACGGTCCGGGCGCTCTAGCGCCCAGGGCACTACCCCGCGTGCGTCGTACTGCGGCCCTGGACAAGCACTTTCAGCCCGTGTGCGCTGCTCGCGGTCAGCAGAAAGAGCAGAAACAGCCACAGCGGGGGCCGGGCGAGTTCCCAGACGAAGATCGCCGCCCAGATCGGCGAGCCCTGCGTCACCGCGAGCACGCCGGCGGCGCCGGCCAGCGACACCGCCGGCACGTGCAGATGAGTTCCCGTCGCCCAGTTGATCGCCAGGACCAGCGCGGCGCCGGCGGCGGCGCCGGTGGCGAGCGAAGGCGTCAGCAGGCCGCCGGCCCCGCCCGCGCGCAGAAACAGCGCGGTCAGTGCGGGTTTCAGCGCCAGGATGGCCAGCGCCGAGAGCAGGGTCATGCCGCTGGCCAGGCTTACGGTCAGGATGCTGCGGCCGTTGCCGGGCAACTCGGGCCACCAGTGCGAGCACCCGCCCATCACCAGGCCCGCGCCGGCGAGCGCGGGGATGAGCAGCGCAGTCCTCGGCTGGCGGGCGGGCCGGGCCGCGGCCATCAACCGGTTGAACGCCAGCCCCACCGCGAGCGCCACCGGCGCCAGCAGCAATCCGTGCGCGGTCAGCAGATACGTGGACTCCCCGATCGGCCATCGCAGATTGGGTTGATCGCGGGTGATGGCCGAGCCGACGGCGACCGCCAGGCCGGAGGAGAGAAACGCCGCGCCCACCGCCCGCGGCCGCCAGGTGTTGAGCAGGATCCGGATCGAGAACAGCGCGCCGGCCAGCGGAACCGCATAGACCGCACCCAGGCCCGCGCCCGCCGCACAGGCCAGCAGGATCTCGCGGTCGCGCGGGCCCAGCCGCCTGAGCCATCCGGTCCCCAAATCGCTAAGCGCAGCGGCGAATTGGCGTGGGGCGCCCTCTCGCCCGAGCGATGCTCCCGATCCGACGAGCAGCACCTGCAGCATCGCGTCGACGCTCCAGGACAGCCGCGGCACGGGTGCGCGGGCGGCGATGGTCTGCGCCAGCGGGGGCACCTCGGCCCGGCGCCGCAGCAACCACCACCCCAGGCCCGCCAGCCCAGCGCCGATCATCGGGCCCAGCATGCGCCGGATCGGGCTGCTGGCGGTCACCCCTTCCAGCAGCGCGCCGAAACCGTAGTTGTAGGTGGCGTGCTGGACCACGCGCAGCGCGAACGTCGTCGCCAAGCCGGCAACCCCGGCGAGCAAGCCGACGATGATTACGGCGCAGAAGAATTCGAGGTTGCCGCGGTCCGAGCTCGGGGCGCTCATCCGGGCCACCGCAACGACCCTGGGGCTAGTCGCCGGCGGCGTCCGAGCCGCCCGCCTCGGGGTGCGCCGCGGCCCGTTCCGCCGGCGAGCCCTTGAGGCCGTACCAGAACAGGTCGATCATCAGCTGGGCCGCCTCCTCGACGTCGACGTCGCCGGTGGACAGCCGGTTGGCGACTGCCTCGCCGGCGCCCACCAGCGCCACGGCCATCATTTCGTGCTCGCGCTCGGAGCGCGGATTGCGGCTACCCGCCCGCATCAGCCCGGCCACCAGTTCGATGATCTGCTCGCGTCCCTCGCGGACCATGTGGGCGAACGCCTGCGAGCTGGTGGCCTGGGTGTACATCACGATCCAGGACGCCCGGTTGGCGTCGATGTAGCGCATGAACGACGCGATGGTGTTGCGCAGCATGTCGTTGGGGCTCTGCTGGAAATCGATGTCGGCGCGCACCTCGTCGATGAACCGGGCCATCTCCCGGTTCAGGCAGGCACCGAACAGGTCCTCCTTGGAGCCGTAGTACAGGTACAGCATCGGCTTGGAGATCTGCGCCTCGGCGGCGATGGCATCCATCGAGGTCTCGTGATAGCCGTTGACCGAGAACATTTGCACGGCGGCGTCGAGCATCTGCTGCTCGCGGACGGCGCGCGGTAACCGTTTGGTGCCACCCGCCATCGCTTACCTTTCCAACCCGGCTATCTGACTCAAGGGTAAGCAATGCGGCCCGGCCGCCACATCCGCTAGTGGCCGCAGTTGCGGCTCGGGCCCTTCATCGTCGCCACCCGCACCAGCGAATCGTCGACCTGCTTGGCCGGCAGGTCGCCGGACGCCACCGCCTGTTGCAGCCGGTCCAGGACCGCCGGCACCTCGTCGGTGGTGACCCACAGCGCGACGTCGACGCCGGCCCGCAGGCTGCGCAGCACCGCCTCCGACACGCCGTATCGGTCGGAGATGGCGGCCATGCTGGACAGGTCGTCGCTGAACACCGGCCCGGTGAACGGCGGGCCCTTGTAGCCGACCCCGTTGCGCAGCAGCTGCACCGCCTCGGGGCTCAGGCTGGCCGGCGCGTCGCCGGTGAGGCCGGGAACCTGCAAATGGCCCACCATGACGCCGACCGGTTGCGAGACCACCAGGGTCCGGTAGGGCACCAGATCGTTGTTCTGCAGGGCGTCGAGCGGCGGCGTGACCACCCCGCCGGTGTGCGAATCGCCCGAGCCGTGCCCGTGGCCGGGGAAGTGCTTGAGCACCGGCAGCAGCCCGGCGTCGCGGAGCCCCTGCGCATAGGCCCCGGCGTAGTCGGTGACCGTGGCCGGATCCGCGCTGAACGACCGGTTGCCGATGACGGCGTCGTCGGGTTCGTCGCTGACGTCGACGACCGGGGCGAAGTCGACTGTGATGCCCAGGTCGTGCATCTTCCTGCCGCGGTCGGCGGCCAGGTCATGAACCTGTTGGACCGATTGCGTCTGCGCCAGCTCGCGCGGCGATGGCGACGTCCCGATCAGCGACTTCAACCGCGAGACCCGGCCGCCCTCTTCGTCGACGCTGACGGCCAGCGGCAGCGGGCCCGCCTTGGCCGCGATGTCGGCCAGCGGTCCCTTGAAGATCGACAGGTCTGTCCAGCTGCCGATGAAGATGCCGCCCACGTGGTAGCCGTTGACGACGTTGCGGGCGTCGTCGGCGTTCTTCACGCCCACCATCAGCAGTTGAGCCAGCTTGTCGCGGACGCCCAGCGTGGCCGGGAGCGCCGACGGGTCAGCGCACACCGGCGGCGCCGGAGCGGCGACCGGTTTGCTCGACGTCGACGAGCTGGGCGGGTGCGCGGCGTGGTGGTGGCCGCAACCGGCCACCAGCGCCGACGCGGCTGCGAGCACGGCGAAGGTGCGCGAAAATGCCATCGGGCCATGCTTTCACGGCGGGCGTTTCGTGCCCGGCCCCAGGGGGCATCAGCGGTACGTTGCTGATCGGGGGGCTGCTCGCCCGTTCGACTGGCAGGGAGGGAGCCAGCGATGACCGGTTTCACGTGGGCCGCCGCGGTCAGCGTCGCGGTGGGGTTGTCCGCCGGGGTGGCGACGACCGTCGGGATCACGCTCGCCGTGGCCGACCAGAGCCTGGTGTCGGTGCCCAGCCTGCAGCGCCCCGCGCTTCCGGAAGCGCCCTATCAGGTCGAATACGGCGACCGCTGTTTCCACGGACACTGTCTGCACTGGTGACCGGGGCCCCGGTTGGCCGGGCGCCGTTCTGCTAGGTTGGCGCTAGGTCGAAAGTCACCGACCGCAAGCCGACCCCCAGGAGCCGTCGATGAACCGGATCGTTGCGCCCGCCGCAGCGAGCGTTGTGGTTGGCCTGTTGCTCGGCGCGGCCGCGATCTTCGGGATCACCTTGATGGTCCAGCAAGACACGAAGCCGCCACTTCCCGGGGGCGATCCGCAGTCGTCAGTGCTCAACCGGGTCGAGTACGGCAACCGTAGCTAGCCAGTCGCGGACAGGGACCGGACCTCCGGTCTCATGCTCGACGGCTGGGCCGGTGTCGCGGCGGTGGTTGTGGCTAGTCGGTGCGATCGCGCTGGCCCTGACGTTCGCCCAGTCCCCGGGGCGGGTCTCCCCCGACACCAAGCTCGACCTGACCGCGAATCCGCTGCGCTTCCTGGCCCGCGCGACCAACCTGTGGAACAGCGAGCTGCCGTTCGGGCAGGCGCAGAACCAGGCCTACGGCTACCTGTTTCCGCACGGCACCTTCTTTCTGCTCGGCCACGCGCTGGGCGTGCCCGGCTGGATCACCCAGCGGCTGTGGTGGGCGCTGTTGCTCACCGTCGGCTTCTGGGGACTGCTGCGCGTCGCCGAGGCGCTGCGGATCGGCAGCCCGGCGTCGCGGGTGATCGCCGCCGCCGCGTTCGCGCTGTCCCCGCGTGTGCTGACCACGCTCGGCTCGATCTCGTCGGAAACCCTGCCGATGATGCTGGCGCCGTGGGTCTTGCTGCCCACGATCCTGGCACTGCGCGGCACCGGCGACCGGTCGGTGCGCGCGCGGGCCGGGCAGGCGGGCCTGGCCGTCGCGCTGATGGGCGCGGTGAACGCCATCGCGACCGCGGCCGGCTGCCTGCCGGCGGTGATCTGGTGGGCGTGCCACCGGCCCAACCGATTGTGGTGGCGATACACCGGGTGGTGGCTGGTGGCGCTGGCGCTGGCCACGCTGTGGTGGGTGGTGGCGCTGATGATGCTGCGCGCCATCAGCCCGCCGTTCCTGGACTTCATCGAATCCTCCGGCGTGACGACCCAGTGGTCGTCGCTGGTCGAGATGCTGCGCGGCACCGACAGCTGGACGCCGTACGTGGCGCCGACCGCCACCGCGGGCGCGCCGCTGGTGACCGGGTCGGCGGCCATCCTGGGCACCTGTCTGGTCGCGGCGGCCGGACTCGCGGGGCTGACCCGCCCGGCGATGCCGGCGCGCGGGCGGTTGGTGACCATGCTGCTGGTCGGGGTGGTGCTGATGGCCGCCGGCTACAGCGGCGGGCTGGGCTCGCCCGTGGCGCACGGGGTGCAGGCCTTCCTGGACGCCGGCGGCGCCCCACTACGCAACGTGCACAAGCTCGGTTCGGTGATCAGAATCCCGGTGGTGCTGGGCCTCGCGCAGCTGCTGGGCCGGATACCGCTGCCGGGCAGCGCGCCAATGACGGTGTGGCTGCGCGCCTTTGCGCACCCCGAGCGCGACAAACGGGTGGCGGCGGCGATCGCGGTCGTGACGGCGCTGCTGGTCAGCACGTCGCTGGCGTGGACCGGTCGGCTGGCCCCACCGGGAACGTTCACCGCGATCCCTCAGTACTGGCACGAGGCCGCCGACTGGCTCACCGAACACAACACCGGCACACCGGCAGCCGGGCGGGTGCTCGTCGTTCCCGGCGCGCCGTTCGCCACCCAGGTGTGGGGCACCAGCCATGACGAGCCGCTGCAGGTGCTGGGCGCCAGCCCGTGGGGAGTGCGCGATTCCATTCCGTTGACCCCACCGCAGACAATCCGCGCCCTCGATTCGGTGCAGCGCCTGTTCGCCGCCGGCCGCCCCTCGGCTGGACTGGCCGATACTCTGGTCCGGCAGGGCATTTCATATCTGGCGGTGCGCAACGACCTGGACCCCGACACGTCTCGCTCGGCACGCCCCATCCTGGTGCACCGCGCCATCGACGGGTCGCCCGGACTGCGCAAGGTCGCCCAATTCGGCGCGCCGGTGGGCCCCGGCACCCTGGCCGGTTTCGTCGCGGACAGCGGGCTGCGGCCACGGTATCCGGCGGTCGAGATCTACCGGGTCGGCGGCGATGACGACCCCAGCACACCGTATTTCGTCGACGCCGACCGGATGACCCGGATCGACGGCGGGCCGGAGGCGCTGCTGCGCCTGGACGAACGGCGGCGGCTGTTGGGCCGGCCGCCGCTGGGCCCGGCGCTGCTGAGCGCCGACGCGCGCGCCGCGGGGCTGCCGACGAACGCCGGGGTGACCATCACCGACACCCCGGTGGCCCGCGAGACGGATTACGGTCGGGTGGACCAACATTCGTCGGCTGTCCGGGCCCCGGGCGACGCGCGGCACACCTTCAATCGGGTGCCCGACTACCCCGTCCCCGGCGCCGATCCGGTGGCCGGCGCCTGGACCGGCGGCCGGATCACCGTATCGAGTTCGTCGTCGGATTCGACCGCCATGCCCGACGTCGCACCGGCGACCTCGCCGGCCGCCGCGATCGACGGGGATTCGGCGACCGCCTGGGTGTCCAACTCGCTGCAGGCCGCCGTCGGTCAATGGATGCGAATCGATTTCGACCACCCGGTGACCAACGCGGCGATCACGTTGACGCCCAGCGCCACCGCCGTCGGCGCGCAGGTGCGTCGCATCCTGATCGAAACCGCTACCGGCAGCACCACTTTGCGCTTCGACCAGCCGGGCAAGCCGCTGGCCGCAGCACTGCCCTACGGTGAGACGCCGTGGGTGCGGATCACCGCGGCGGGCACCGACGACGGTTCTGCCGGGGTGCAGTTCGGCATCACCGACCTGACGGTCACCCAGTACGACGCGTCCGGGTTCGCCCACCAGGTCGACCTGCGGCACACCGTGCGGGTGCCGGGACCGCCGGCGGGCACGCCGATCACGGGCTGGGACCTGGGATCCGAACTGCTGGGCAGGCCGGGCTGCGCCCCTGCGCCCGACGCCGTGCGCTGCGCGCCGTCGATGGCTCTGGCCCCGGAGGAGCCGGTCAACTTCAGCCGGACGCTCACCGTGCCGGCACCGATGACCGTGACCCCGGCGGTGTGGGTGCGACCGCGGCAGGGCCCCAAGCTAGCCGACCTGATCTCCGAGCCGAATACCACTGTGGCGCGTGGTGATTCGGACTCGGTGGACGTCCTCGGTTCGGCCTACGCGGCGACGGACGGCGACCCGGCCACCGCGTGGACGGCGCCCCAGCGGGTGGTGCAGCACAAGACCCCGCCCACCCTGACGCTCACCCTGCCGCGGCCCACCGAGGTCACCGGCGTGCGGCTGACCCCCGGCCAATCGGTGCTGCCCGTGCATCCGACGATGGTGGCCGTCAACCTGGGCGACGGACCGCAGGTGGCCGCGGTGAAAGCCGACGGGACGCAGACGGTTCCGCTCAATCCCCGGGTGACCGACACCGTGACCGTCAGCCTGCTGAACTGGGAGGACGTCATCGACCGCAACGCGTTGGGTTTTGACCAGCTCAAGCCGCCCGGCCTGGCCGAGATCGCGGCGCTGGGTGCCGACGGCAACCCGATCGCGGCCCCCGACCCCGCCCGCAACCGCGCTCGCGAGGTCACCGTCGGGTGTGAGCGCGGGCCCGTCATCGCGGTCGCGGGCAGGTTCGTGCACACCGCGATTCACACCACAGTGGGGGCGATGCTGGATGACGCTCCCCTCGCGGCGGTGCCGTGCGAACACGACCCGATCACGCTGCCCGCGGGCCAACAGGAGTTGCTGATCAGCCCGGGCGCTCAGTTCGTCGTGGACGGAGCCCAGCTGTCGGCGCCGGTGCCCGCCGAAGCCGCACCGCCCGTTCGTGTTTCGTCATGGCGCGGATGGGGCCCGGACCGCCGCGAAGTGCAGGCACCCGCCTCGACCACCTCCCGCGTGCTGGTCATCCCGGAAAGCATCAATCCCGGCTGGGTGGCGCGCACCAGCACCGGGGCGCGCCTGACGCCGATCGCGGTCAACGGGTGGCAGCAGGGCTGGGTGGTGCCCGCGGGCGACCCCGGGACCATCACGCTGACGTTCGCCTCCAACTCGCTCTACCGGGCGGGCCTGGCGGTGGGGCTGGCCCTGCTGCCGCTGCTGGCGCTGCTG
>NZ_QMEU01000022.1 GCF_003284975.1 Mycobacterium colombiense | reverse complement strand
ACTGCGCGGCGTCGCCGGCCCGGCGGGCCGCCAGCACGTACACCGCCGCGGCCCGCACCACCCGATCGCCCGAATCCAGGTGCCGCCGCACGCTTTCCGGCTCCGGCAGCACCTCGACCAGCTCGCGGATGCCGTCGGCGCTGGTCAGTCGGACTCCCGCGTCGTCGTCGCTTAGCGCGGCCACCAGCGCCGGCGCGTACCCGTCCGGGATGTGCTCGGTCAGCGTCGACACCGCAGTGCGGCGCACCCCGGGATCCGCGTCGGCGAGATAGGGGCCGAGGTCGGCCATCGTGGGCTCCTCGAGCGCCAGCACCTCGGCGATGCGCGGCGAGGGCGGCTCGAATGTCGTACTCGCCGAATTGATCCGGGACACCGCGGTGGCCGGCGCTTGCCCGCCGACCAGCGGCGGCTGCTCTACCGGGTACACCGTCTGGTCGGTGGGCGGCAGGCCGTCCAGCTCCGGGACGGGCACGAAGTAGGGCGCCACCGGCCGCTTGAGGAACACCATCTCGCCGCGATCGTCCTTGCGCAGGTTCAGGTGATAACCCCATTGGTTGTCGTCGCGGCCCGGCAGGTCGGCGCGGTCGTGGTAGAGCCCCCAGCGCGATTCGGTGCGGGTGTGCGACGAGCGGGCGGCCATCTCGGCGCAGTCCCGGATGAACGACACCTCGACCGCGCGCATCAGCTCGTGCGGATTGCGGGCGCCCATCTCGGCGATCTCGGCGCTCATCCGCTCGAAGGTGCGGATGGCCAGTGACAGCTTGGCCCCGGTCTTGGGGGGCGCGACGTAATCGTTGACGAAGCGACGCAGCTTGTATTCGACCTGCGGCTGCGGCGGTCCGTCCGGATGGCGCAGCGGGCGGTAGATCAGCTCGTGCGCCTCGCGCACCTGATCGTCCGGAAGCCGTTGCGGCGCAGCCACTTCGGGCAGCGTCGAGGCGGCGTGCGTGCCGGCTAGATCGCCGAAGACGAACGCCCCGATCATGTAGTTGTGCGGGACGCAGGCCATGTCGCCGGCGGCGTACAGCCCGGGCACCGTGGTGCGGGCGTGCTCGTCGACCCACACTCCCGACGCGGAATGCCCGCTGCACAAACCGATTTCGGAGATGTGCATCTCGATGTCATGGGTGCGGTAGTCATGACCGCGGTTGGCGTGGAAGGTGCCCCGGGTCGGCCGCTCGGTGGTGTGCAGGATGTTTTCCAGTGCGGTCAGCGTCTCGTCGGGCAGGTGCGACACCTTGAGATAGATGGGCCCGCGCGCGGAGTCGATCTCGCTCTTGACCTCGGCCATCATTTGGCCCGACCAGTAGTCAGAGTCGACGAACCGCTCACCGTGCGCGTTGACCTGATAGCCGCCAAAGGGATTCGCCACGTACGCACACGCCGGGCCGTTGTAATCCTTGATCAGCGGGTTGACCTGGAAGCATTCGATGCCCGAGAGTTCCGCGCCCGCGTGGTAGGCCATCGAGTAGCCGTCGCCGGCGTTGGTCGGGTTCTCGTAGGTGCCGTACAGGTAGCCCGAGGCGGGCAGGCCGAGCCGGCCGCACGCGCCGGTGGCCAGGATGACCGCCTTGGCGCCGACCGTGACGAATTCCCCGGTGCGTGTGTTCAGCGCCGCCGCACCGACGGCGCGCCCGCCGTCGGTCAGCACCCGGACCGGCATCAGCCGGTTCTCGATCTGGATCTTCTCGCGCATCGACCGCTGCCGCAGCACGCGATACAACGCCTTCTTGACGTCCTTGCCTTCGGGCATCGGCAGCACGTAGGAGCCCGAGCGGTGCACCCTGCGCACGGCGTATTCGCCGTGCTCGTTCTTCTCGAACTTCACGCCGTAGCGCTCCAGCCGCTGGACCATCGCGAACCCGCGGGTGGCGGTCTGATACACGGTGCGCTGGTTGACGATTCCGTCGTTGGCGCGGGTGATCTCGGCGACGTAGTCCTCGGGCTCGGCCTTGCCGGGGATCACCGCGTTGTTCACCCCGTCCATGCCCATCGCCAGGGCGCCGGAGTGGCGCACGTGGGCCTTCTCCAGCAGCAGCACCTGCGCGCCGTTCTCGGCGGCCGACAGCGCGGCCATGGTGCCCGCGGTGCCGCCGCCGATGACCAGCACGTCACAGTCGAGCCGGATGGGGGCCGCCGGGTCGGGAATCTGCATCATGCCGCCACCGCCGAGTGATTCAGTGCCGCAATGACTTTGGCGCGCAGCGCGGCGCGCTGCCGATCGACGCGCGGCTCCGGCACGTCGACCAGGGTGCGCAGCGGCTGACCGGCCTTGCCCAGCACGGCGATGCGATCGCCCAGCAGCAGCGCCTCGTCGACGTCGTGGGTGACGAAGACGATCGTCGTCGGATGGGCACGCCAGGTGTCGATCAGCAGCCGCTGCATGGCCGTGCGGGTCTGGGTGTCCAGCGCGCCGAACGGCTCGTCCATCATCACCGCGCGCGGCGCCCCGGCCAGCCCGCGGGCCAGCTGGACGCGCTGGCGCATGCCGCCGGACAGGCTCTTGGGCAGATAGTCGCCGAAACCGGTCAGCCCCAGCTCGGCGATCCAGCGGTCCGCCTCGGCGCGCCGCCCGGCGCGGGAGACGCCGCGCAGCCGCAGGGCCAACTCGATGTTGGAGCGCACGGTGCGCCACGGCAGCAGCGCGTTGTCCTGGAACACCATGCCCCGGTCGCCCGAGGTGGTCGTCACCTCGTCGCCGTCGGCCACGATCCGGCCCTCGTCTGGGCGCAGCAGTCCCGCCAGGGCCCGCAGCACCGTCGACTTGCCGCAGCCAGAGGGACCGGTGAGCACCAGGATCTCCCCCGGGCGCACCGTCAGGCTCAGCCCGTCGATCACCGGTTCTCCGGTGTAGGACAAGCGAACCCGATCCAGTTCGAGGCTCACTCCGGCTTGTTTGAGAGTCATCGCTGCTCCTCCTCCGCTCGCGGCAGCCAACTGGTCACCCGACGGCCCACGACCTCGACGGCCGCCGCTGTCGCGAAACCCAGCACGCCGATGGTGATGATGCCGACGAACACCTGGGGATAGGCCAGCACGGTGTAGTCCTGCCAGGTGCGATAGCCGATGCCGAGCCGGCCCGAGATCATCTCGGCGGAGATCACGCAGATCCACGCCACGCCCATGCCGACGGACAGGCCGCCGAACACCCCCGGCAGGATGCCCGGCAACACCACCTGCTTGAGCACGTCCCACCGGCCACCGCCGAGGGTGCGCACCGAGTCCTCCCACAGCGTGGGCAGCGCGCGGACCGCGTGCCGGGTGCTGACCAGGATCGGGAAGTACGCCGCGAGGAAGGTGATGAACACGATGCCGGCCTCGTCGGTCGGGAACAGCAGGATCGCCACGGGCACCATCGCGATGGCCGGAACGGGCCGGACCAACTCGGTCAGCGGGCCGAAAGTGTTGGCGAACAACCGGGATCGGCCCAGCAGCACGCCCGTCGCGACGCCGACCACCGCGGCCAGGCCGAAGCCGGTGAGGATGCGGATCAACGACTGCGCCAGGTCAAGCCAGTACTCGGACGTTCCGAGCCGGCGTCCCAGCGCGTGCACGATCTCGGTGACGGTGGGCAGCGTGTCGAAGCGCAGCAGCAGCCGGACCTTGTCGGCGGTGAGCACCTGCCACAACCCGATCGCGACGGCCACCGACGCGAGCCGCAGCAGCCGCCACTGCCACGGCGAGCCGGTGCGCCGCGGGGTGGCCGCCGCCGGGGCGGTGTCGACGACTTGCGCGGACACCGGGGCTGCCGGGTCGCCGGTCAGATAGGCGGTCATACCGAACCTCCAAGGGCCTGCTCGTAATTGACGATGGCGCCGCCCGGGTGCGCGGCGAGGTAGCGATGCGCGCCGGCCGGCGTTCCGAACGGCAGATAGTTCTGTCCGTTTTGCACCCAGACCGCCTTGTCGGCGAACCACCGGGTGCCCAGCTCCGCGTCGGGAACGTAGGCGGCGCGGACTTTGGCGCCGTGGGCGGTCGCGTCCCGCACGGCCCGCAGCAGGCTGGTCGGGTCGGCGACCGTTTGGGTGGAATCGGCACCGTCGAGCCACAGTTCGCTTGCCAGCGCGGGATCCCCGCGCAGGGCGGACGGGTTGGCGGTGACGGCCCGCGCCGCGTCGTAGTTCAGGCCGCGAGCGCCGAACACGGTGCGCAGCGGCGCGTCCTGGACGAAGCCGGACACGTCGAGGTCGGCGAAGTCACCGATCGACTTCAGGTAGGGCACATCGTTTTTCAGCGCCTCCACCAGTGACGGCTTGAGGGTGGTGTCGAACGAGGTACCGCCGGGGCCGTTGTACAGGTACACCACTTCCTGTGGCAGGCCGCTGCCCTGCGCGACGATGCGCGCGGCCTCGAGCGGCTTGGAGTTGAGGAAATCGGTCGCGTCCAGTTGTGCCTGCAGGAAGGCGCCGAGCACCTCCGGATGCGACGCTGCATACGAGCGCCGCACCACCACCCCGTGCAGGGTGGGCAGGTTCAGCTCGGCCCCGTCGTAGAGCAGTTTGGCCTTGCCCTGAAACACCAGCAGTCCCGGCCAGGCGACAAACTGCGAAAGCCCCTGCACCTGACCGGATTCCAATGCGGAGGCGCCCACCTGCGGTTGCTGGTTGAGCACTTCCACACCTTTGATCCCGCCTCTGTCCAGCGCCCGCATCAGCGTGCCGTGGCCGGCCGACCCCACGCTGGCCGACACCTTGGAGCCGGCCAGGTCGCTCAACGCGGTCGCCGACGAACCCGGCGCCACCACCACCATGTTCAGGGCGCCCTTGGGGTTGTAGCCGGTGATCGAGACGATCTCGGTTTTCGCCAGCGGGTTGGTCTGCGTCTTGGAGCCGTTGATCAGCATCGGGTAGTCGCCCATCGAGCCGATGTCGATCTTCTCGGCGAGCATCTGCGCGGTGATCGGCGCGCCGGTGTCGTAATCCTGCCAGCGCACCGCGTATTTGGTGCCGGTGCGGGTGGTGATGTCGGCCAGCCGGCGCTCCAGGTAGCCCTGCGCGCGCAGCAACGTACCGGCGGTGACGGTGTTGATGGTCTTGGACTGATATCCCACCACCACGTTGACCACACCGGATGATTGCGACAGGGATTCCAGTGAGCAACCGGCGGTGAGCGCGGCGGTCGCGATCACGACCGACGCCAGCCCAATGGCGCGTCGTTTCATCAAAGATCCTGGGGTTGAACGCTTTTCAGCGAAGCAGATAGGGCATGTTGACGGTGACGGCTCCGGTGGGACAGCGGGCCGCGCAGGGGCCGCAGTACCAGCACTCGTCGACGTGCATGAAGGCCTTGCCGGTCTCGGGGTTGATGGCCAGCGCATCGAGGGGGCAGACCTCGACGCACAGCGTGCACCCGTCGATACACAGCGACTCGTCGATGGTGACCGGCACGTCGGCGCGGTTGTTGTTGATCAGCGTCACGGGTTGCTCCTCGTCGGCTCGGCTCTAGTAAGGTTGCCGCGCATGGTGATTCGGTCGCCGCGCATCCGGATGTACTCCAGGTCGACCGGGGTGCCGTCGGCCAGGCTGGTCAGCCGCTCCAGCATCAGCAGCGCCGCGCCGTCGGGCACCTGCAGCGTGGCCGCCGAGTGCGCGTCGGCCGGGATGGCCTCGAGCGCCAGCGCCGCCGAGCCCAGCCGCTGCCCGCTCACCTCCTCGATGAGGGAGAACAGGTCGTTGGTTTCCAGCGGATGGTCGAGCACCCGCCGGCCGATGTCCGGGGCGAGGTAGGTGAGGTCCAGGCTGAGCGGCAGGTCACCCAGGTAACGCAACCGCTCGACGAACACCGCCTGCTCGCCCGGCTCCAGCCGCAGCCGACGGGCCACCGACGGCGGCGCGGTGACCGGCATCGCGGCGCGCACCTCGTTGCGGACCTCACCGAGATCTTTGAACGTCTCCTTCAGGCCCAGCAGCGCGTCGAGGCCGTGGTCGTACTTGCGCTGCGCGACGTGCGTGCCCACCTTGGGTCCGCGGTCGATCAGCCCCTCTTGCTTGAGGACGGCCAGCGCCTCGCGAATGGTGTTGCGCGATACCGAGAATTCGGCGGCCAGCTCGTGTTCGGCGGGCAGGCCCGCCGGATAGGCGTCGGCGTGGATCTGTTGGCGCAGCACGTCGGCGACCCGGCGGGCGCGATTGGCCCGGGAGTCTTGAATATCCCGGCTCGGTACTGGGTGCGCCACGGGAGTCACGCTAACGCAGCTCAGGGCCACTTTTCGGGTCGCCGATGGGCGTCGGTGCCGGGGCCCGGGCGTATTGCGCCGGGCGGCGCCGAGGCCCGACCAGCGAAAACCGCCACCCGCCACGCCATTGCGCCACCTGCGGGAACCCGTGCGCTTTGTGATCGCGGTGAGTAGAACCTGCCACTCCGATGAGCTGGGCGATTCCGTGTCGCGCACCGATGGCGGAAGATGACGTGCATGACCGACGTCTCGAAACACGCGTTGACCAAGGTGCCGGCCGTCACCCTCGGCTTTTGGGTCGTCAAGGTGTTGGCGACGACGTTGGGCGAGACGGGCGGCGACACCGTTACGATGACCCTGAACTGGGGCTACGCCGCCGGGGTCGCGATTTTCGGCGTCGCGCTGGTGGCGCTGGTTGCGGCGCAGATCCTGGCCAAGCGGTTCCACGCGGTCCTGTACTGGGCGACGATCGTGGCCTCGACGACGTTCGGCACCGTGCTGGCCGACTTCGCCGACCGCTCGCTGGGCATCGGTTACACGGGCGGATCGCTGCTGCTGCTGGCCTGCCTGGTGGCCACCCTGGGCTGGTGGCGGTGGTCGCAGGGCACCGTATCGGTCAGCACCGTCTCGACGCCCAACGTGGAGGCCTTCTACTGGGCGACCATCACGTTCTCGCAGACGCTGGGCACCGCGCTCGGCGATTGGCTGGCCGACACCCGCGATCTCGGTTACGAACGCGGCGCACTGGTGTTCGCGGTCGGCCTGGCGGCGGTGGCCGCCCTGTACTTCTGGACCTCCATTTCCCGCGTCACCTTGTTCTGGGTCGCGTTCATCCTCACCCGGCCGCTGGGGGCGACGGTGGGTGACTTCATCGACAAGCCCGTCGCCGACGGCGGCCTGGCGTGGAGCCGCCCGCTGGCGTCGGCGGTGATCGCGGCGCTCATCGCGGTGTTGCTGGTCATCATCCCGCAGCGTCCCGGCCGGCACCCCGGCCAGCCTAAAGACGATGCGCCGGAAGCCGATCCGGCCGGCGGTGCCGAGCACTCGGACCGCGAGGCGCGCTGAGCGGCCGGTCCGGTGCCCGCGCTCATCGAGAAGTTAACTCCGGAACCGGGCCCCACCCGCGGTAACCGCACCAACCCGACCGGGCTCTCGACGACCTCAGCGCGCTTCCGCCGTACCGTCGGTGAGGTCGGTCATGACGGCGTACGAAGGAGCGGGGATGCCACCCGGCACGCGCCAGCTTGCAGGCACACCCGTGATGATGCTTCCCCCGATGGGCTTGCGGGAGCGCCGCATTGAGGAATGCCCGACCATGTGGTTCAACCGCGACTTCTTCGAACGACCGTGGCCCGACTGGGCAATCGACGTCGACGTCGAGCGCCTGGCGACGTTCTTCAGCCACACCGCTCCCGGTGAGACCCTCGTCGGCCACCCGGTGCGCATCAGGCTGCGAAGCGCCGGCGTCGTGTGGGTGGCGACCAACCGGTTCTGCCGCATGGGCGGCCCGTTCGCCGAGGTGCTGATCGAGGCCCGCTGGCCCGACTGAGGCCGGGTCCGGCTCTCGACGTAGCGTTGACACATGAGAGTCCTGCTCGTCGAGGATGAACCACGGCTGTCCGCGACCGTGACCAGGGGGCTCAAGGCGGAGGGGTTCGTCGTGGTGGCCGTCGGCAACGGTGTCGACGGGCTGCGGGAAGCCACCGAAAACGCCTTTGACGTAATCGTTCTCGACATCATGCTGCCCGGCCTCAGCGGTTATGAGGTGCTGCGCCGGATGCGGTCGCACAACGTGTGGACGCCGGTGCTCATGCTCACCGCCAAGGACGGCGAATACGACGAGACCGATGCGTTCGATCTGGGTGCCGATGACTATCTGACCAAACCGTTCTCGTTCCGGGTGCTGGTGGCGCGGTTGCGGGCGCTGGTTCGCCGCGGCGCACCGGCGCGCCCGGTGGTGCTCAAAGCCGGGTCACTGGCGCTCGATCCCGCCCGGCACACGGTGAAACGGGGCTCGACGCCGATCGCGCTGACTCCCCGCGAGTACGGCGTGCTCGAGTACCTGATGCGCAACATGGACGTGGTGGTGACCAAGGCCGAGATCCTGCAGAACGTCTGGGATGCCCACCATCACGGCCCGGACAACGTCGTCGAGGTCTATGTGGGCTACCTGCGCCGCAAGATCGATGTTCCCTTCGGTACCAACACCATCGAGACGATCCGGGGCGTCGGCTACCGGTTGCTGTGCTAAGACTCCTGCCGCGGCAACGTCACAACCATCGTGGTCCCCCCGCACGGCGGGTCGTCGATGGCAACCGTGCCGCCATGTGCGGCGACGACCTCGGCGACGATCGCCAGGCCCAGCCCGGTCCCGCCCCCGCTGCGGGCCCGGTCGGAGTCCAGCCGCACGAAACGTTCGAACACCCGGTTGCGGTCGGCGGGGGCGATTCCGGGGCCGTCGTCGCTGACGGTCAGGATCGCCGTCGCGCCCTCGCCGCGGACTTCGATTGCGACACACGAAACCGCATGTCGCACAGCGTTTTCGACGAGGTTGCGGATCATCCGCGACATCGCCACCGGGTCGGCGTCCACGCGCACCGGACGGAAATCGGTGTGGATCACGCACCGTGCGTCGCGCCGGGCCCGGTCGGCCTCGGCCCGCGCGAGGTCGTCGAGGGCCACCGGCTCCTTGCGCCGCAGCAGCCGCTGCTCGTCGGCTCGGGCCAGCAGCAGCAGGTCTTCGATCAGCGTGTGCATACGCTGCGCCTCGGGTAGCAACGTGTTGACCGCCAGCTCGGCGTCGAGCAGGTCGGGATGGGCCTCGGCCACTTCCAGTCCCGAGATGATGGTGGCCAGCGGGCTGCGCAGCTCGTGGGAGGCGTCGCCGACGAAGCGTTGCTGGGCGCGGTGACCCGCTTCCAGCCGCGAGAGCATCTCGTTCATGGTGACGGCCAGGGCCGCGATCTCGTCGTGGCTGTCGGGCACCGGAACCCGCTCGGCCAGATCGGACGTCGAGATGTCGGCCACCCTGGTCCGGATCGCGTCGACCGACTGCAGCGAGCGGCGCACCAGCCAGTAGGTCGCCCCCGCCACCACCGCGACGATCACCGGCGCGCTGCAGGCCAACAGGATCGCCAGGGCCCGCGCGGTCCCCTCGACCGCCTCGCTGCCCCCTCCCACCAGCACCGTGTATACGCCTGATCGGGTCGCGACTTTCTGGCCGCTGACCCGCATGTCATCACCGGCCACCGCGTCGTCGGGCAGGCCGCGACGCAGGGTGAAGTCGAACTGATCCGGCGAGATCAGCGGCGTTCTCGGCGCCGAACCGGACCGCCTGACCACGGTGCCGTCCGGGCCGATCAATTGGGTCGCAACCACCCGCTGGTCGGTGTGCAGCAGCGCGTTGTCGAGGTCGTCGAACGAATCGGCCTGCAGCGCCTTGGTGATATCGCGGACCCGCTCGGCGGCGGCGTAATCGACGCCCGCCAACAGCGACCGGTACAGGATCGCGTCCAGTCCCGCGCCGGCGATGGCCAGCGCACACAGCACGACGATCGCCGACACCGCCGCCGAGCGAGCCGAGATGCCCAGGTGCGGCAGGTGCCGCGGGCGCAGCCGCCCGCGTCGCCGGGCCGACCGGCCACCGAATTTGTGCACGCCCTTGATTCTGCAGGGCCGCGTGCTCGCAGAGAACACCGAGCTCAGCGCGCTCTCAGCGCCCTCTCAGCGCCGCCGTCCTAGGCTGACGCCGTCATGTTTGGTACCGCACGCTCTTCGCGTCGTCCCGACCGGGTGATCACCCGAGTGCTGGTCAGCGCGGCGGTGCTGGTGGGCCCGGCCGTCGTAGTGGCGGCACCGGCCGTCGCCGACCCCAGCCCGTTCAGCACCCTGCACTCGAGCTGCAACGACACGGCCCCGGCGGGAAGGGACGCACTGCTGCAGGGAATCCGGCGCGGCATCGCCGACTGGTCGACCGGCGCACCGCACACCTCGGCGCGCACCACCTGCGCCGCCCGGCCGACGCCGACCCCCCGCTGATCGCTCAGCCGCTGTCGGCGCCCGACGGTAGGGCCGGGGCGTCGCTGGCCCCGTTGTTGCGCGCCCCGTTGGTCGCGGACGCGTCCGAGGGCAGCTCGAAGGCCGCGGTCACCGAACCCACCGCCGCCATCGCGGCGCTGCGTTGTGCCTCCATCCGCGCCAACGCCGTCTCGGTGAACACCGACAACCCCAGATCCGGGTTGTAGCCGTGGATTTCCTTGACGTCGAGCTGGGCCAGGAAGTACACGATCTCCTTGGACACCACCTGACCGGGGACCAGCACCGGGAAGCCCGGCGGGTAGGGCACCACGAACGTGGTCGACACCAGGGTCTTGCCCTCGGCCAGCCGTCGCCCGGCCATGCCGATCAGCACGTGTTCGCGGTCGGACTCCTCGTATCCGGCGTAGAACGCCGAACGCATGTCGCCGAATTTGCACTCGTCGACGGGCTTGAACGCCATGTCGAATTCGCTGAAGTCGGGTAGATGCGGCAGGTCCTCGGTGATCTCCTCGACGTGACGCTGTTGCAGCGCCCGGTCGGCAACGCTGGCCGCCTTCTGGATGCGGTCGAAATCGATTGCCACTCTTCGCAACACGTCGAGCAGGTAGTGCACGCTCGACCAGGTGACGCCGATCGTGAAGATCAGCAGCACGCTGTTGATCGACGTCTTGTTGATCTGGATGCCGAATCGCTCCATCAGGATCTTCTCGCGGAAGTCGTAACCGTTCATCCCGGTCGCGCCGACGAACAGGGTCACCCGGGTGGCGTCGAGCACGAACTGGTCCGAGCGCCACGCCTCGTTCCACTCGGCCAGCGCCCCCTGCCTGACCTCGCGGTAGGAGCTCACCGAGGACTCCCGGAATTCCTCTGGCACCAAATCGGATTCGTCGAGGATGCGGAACCACTTGCTGATCAACCGGTCCTTGCGCACCCGATGCCGGAAGACCAGCGCCATGTCGTAGACCTGCCGGACCAGTTGGAAGCCTTCGATGTCGACCTGCCGGCGCGCCAGATCCAGCGACGCCAGCAGTTGCTGGTTGGGTGACGTCGAGGTGTGGGTCAAAAACGCCTCACCGAACGAATCGCGGGTGAGCGCGTTGAAATCCTGGTCGCGCACGTGGATCATCGACGCCTGCCGAAGCGCCGACAGCGATTTGTGGGTGGAATGCGTGGCGTAGACGCGGACCCGCGCGGTGGCCGGGTCGGGCATCAGCTCGCGCTCGATCCATTCCGACCGGTCGACGCCGTCCATGGTCGCGGCCCATTTCCGGTACTCCTCAAGGTATTCCGGCGAGGCAAGCATCTGCTCGAGGCGCTCGGCGGAGACCATCGCGGTCCGCTGCCGGGCCCACGGCACCGCCGTGGCGAACGCGTACCACGCCTCGTCCCACAGGAAGCAGATGTCCGGCTTGATCGCCAGCACCTCCTGCATGACCTGCAGCGGGTTGTAGACGACGCCGTCGAAGGTGCAGTTGGTCAGCAGCAGCATGCGCACTCGGTGCAGCTGCCCGGCGGCTTCCAGGTCTAGCAGCGTCTGCTTGATGGTGCGCAGCGACACCGCGCCGTAGATCGCGAACTGCGGCAACGGATAGGCGTCCAGATACAGCGGGTAGGCGCCGGCCAGCACCAGCCCGTAGTGATGCGACTTGTGGCAGTTGCGGTCGATCAGCACGATGTCGCCCGGCCGGGTCAGCGACTGCACCACGATCTTGTTGGCCGTCGACGTCCCGTTGGTGACGAAGTAGGTGTGGTCGGCGTTCCACGTCTTGGCGGCCTTGTCCATCGCCTTTTTGATGTTGCCGTGCGGATCCAGCAGCGAGTCCAGGCCACCGGAGGTGGTGGAGGTTTCGGCCATGAAGATGTTGCGGCCATAGAACTCCCCCATGTCCTGCAGCGACCTGGAGTTGAAGATGCTGGCGCCGCGCGCGACGGGCAGCGCGTGGAATTGACCGACCGGCGCGGCGGCATACGCCCGCAGCGCATCGAAAAACGGTGTGGCGTAACGGTTCCGCAGACCGGCGAGCACCGTGCTGTGCAGGTCGGTGACGTCGTTGAGCCGGTAGAACGTGCGGTCGTAGACGTCGGGCTCGGTGTCGTCACCGGCCGCGATCGACTCGTCGGTGAGCAGGTACAGGTCGATGTGGGGTCGCAGTTCCCGGATCCACTCGCCGCACTCCACCCAGTAGTTGGCGCGATCCGGAATGCCGTCTCCGGCGTCCTCGTTCGGGCCGAGCAGCGTGTTCATCAGCGGCAGCCGGTCGCGGGACCGCAGCGGCAGGTCGTCGCGGATTATCGCGGCCTGAATCTCCCCGTTCAGCGCCACCGCGGTGATGGCGTCCTCGACGCTGGGAACCACCAGGATCTCGAACTGCACATCGTCGGACGGTGCGCGCAGCGCGCGCAGGCACTCGGCCAGGCTGTCCGGCGCGGTGCTCGGGGCGTCGTCGGCGAGCAGGACCGTGTAAAAGTGCTGCTGTTTGGCCTGGGCCACCAGTTCCTGGTCATCCAGCGGCGCCGACGTATCGAAAAGCCCTGCGCGGTCGCCATATTCACTGAGCAACCGCACGGCCAGCGACACCTCTTCGGTGAGCCGCACCGTGGACAGGCTTTCCAGGTGGGCGCGGAAGATCGCCAGGTTCGCCGCCCCGGGGTACAGCCAATACCGCTCGTAAGCGGCGATGCGGTCCATCAGCCGTTTCACCCGGGCCACGTCGTGCGTCTTGTCCAGGCCGGCGAGGTCCACCTCGGCCAAGTGACGGCAGGCGTCGTCGAGCAGGTTCCAGGTGTCGACCCGCGCGTAGGACGGGTTGGCCACGGCCGCCAGTGCCGACACCCGAAGTCGTCGCGGCTGGGTGCTGTATCGAATCATGACCTCACCTGTTCGTCGTTCGCCGCCGCTGACGTGCCGCTCGTATTGTCAACCCGCCGCGGCATGCCCGTGGTCATTTCACCTCAGCTTGATCAGTGATCCGCCTCGTCGTCACTTTCCACCACACGGCGATTACCCCGGGTGCTGTCCACCCAACGCAACACGGGCAACTCCCAGCGGCGGGCGGGCAATTCGGTGACGTCGGACAGCGAGCGCACCACGCCCTGCGTCAGCCCCATGATCGCGGCCATCACCGGCAGCAGCGGCTGCAGCGGCTTGGCCGCCGAACGCACCGTGCTGATGCGCCGGGCCACGACCACCCGTTCGACGCAGTGATACAGCCAGGCGCCCACCCCCAGCGCGTAAATGGAGAGCACCGAGGCGACGATGGTCAGGCGGTAGGCGGCGCAGATCACCGCGCCCAGCACCACCGTCGCGGCCAGCGCGGCCGCAACGAGCAGGCGCAGCTCCAACCGGGTCATGGCTGCGGTCCGGGGTCCTCCGGGGTTATGTCGGGGCCCACCGCGCCTCGGACCGCCTCGGCGGCGGCCCGGATCTGCGGCGTCACCAGCATGACGTGGCCCAGCACCCCGTTGACGAAGCCCGGCGAGTCGTCGGTGGACAGCTCCTTGGCCAGCTGGACGGCCTCGTCGACGGCGACCGGCTCGGGCACGTCGTCGGCGTACAGCAGCTCCCACACCGCGACCCGCAGGATCGCCCGGTCCACGGCGGGCAGCCGGTCCAGCGTCCAGCCCTGCAGATGCGAGCTGATCAGGTCGTCGATGTGCGCGGCGTGCTCGCCGACGCCCCGGGCCGCCGCGGCCGTATACGGCTGCAGGGGCGCGACTTCGGGGTTCGTCTCGGCGAGCCCGGTGCGGACGTCGACGACCTCCGCCGGGCTCAGTCCGCGGGCCTCGGCTTCGAACAGCAGGTCGACGGCGCGTTTGCGGGCCTGGTGGCGTCCCCTCGCGGGTCTACTCACGCGTTGATGCGCCCCAAGTAGCTGCCGTCGCGGGTGTCCACCTTCAGCTTGTCGCCGGTGTTGATGAACAGCGGCACCTGGATCTCGGCGCCGGTCTCCACGGTGGCCGGCTTGGTGCCGGCGCTGGACCGGTCGCCCTGCAGGCCGGGCTCGGTGTGGGTGACCTCCATCTCGACCGACACCGGCAGCTCGAGGTACAGCGGCGACCCGTTGTGAAACGCCACCTGCACCGGCAGGCCCTCCAGCAGGAACCGGGCGGCGTCGCCGACCAGCGACTCTGGCAGCGGATGCTGCTCGTAGTCCTGGCTGTCCATGAACACGAAGTCGCTGCCGTCGCGGTACAGATAGGTGGCGTCGCGCCGGTCGACGGTGGCGGTCTCCACCTTGACCCCGGCGTTGTACGTCTTGTCGACGACCTTGCCGGAGAGCACGTTCTTCAGCTTGGTCCGCACGAACGCCGGGCCCTTGCCGGGTTTGACGTGCTGGAACTCGACGATCTGCCACAGCTGGCCGTCGATCACCAGCACCAGTCCGTTCTTGAAATCGGCGGTGCTTGCCACGGTTCGGTATATCTCCTCGGGATGGACAGCCGTCTGCGGACTGTCTGCGACTTGTCGGCTAGTTTAGAGCGCCGCGGGGCCGGGGCTTGCGGGCCGGGGTCGCGCGGCCGACGCGCGAAACTTCGTCAGCGGAGCGCCGGTTCGCGGCCGGCCGCGGCGTGCTCGTCGTGCGACGGCTACCCCAGGACGGCCAGCTCCTTGGGAAACTTGGTCAGCAGTTCCGGTGGCGTGCCGCTCGACTCCTGCGGCACCACCAGGGTGTCCTCGATGCGCACCCCGCCGCGGCCGGGCAGGTAGACGCCGGGTTCCACGGTCACCACCGATTCGGCCAGCAACGTGCCGGTGGAGGTGGCGCCGATGCCCGGCGCTTCGTGGATCTGCAGGCCCACGCCGTGGCCCAGGCTGTGGCTGAACTGCTCGCCGTAACCGGCGTCGGCGATCACCTGGCGGGCCGCGGCGTCCACCTCGCGCAGGTCGGCGCCGGCGTGCAGCGCCTCTCGGCCGGCCCGCTGCGAGTCGGCGACCAGCTGGTAGATCTCCAGCTGCCAGTCGGCCGCCTTGCCGAGCACGAAGGTGCGGGTCATGTCGGAGTGGTAGCCGCCGACCAGCGCGCCGAAGTCGATCTTCACGAAATCCCCGCCGGCCAGCACGGCATCGGTGGGCCGATGGTGCGGGATCGCCGAGTTCGGCCCGGCGGCCACGATGGTCTCGAACGAGATCGCGTCGGCGCCGTGGTCGAGCATCAGGGCCTCCAGCTCGCGGCTCACCTCGCGTTCGGTCCGGCCGGGCCGCAGGCCGCCCCGCGCCACCAGATCGGCCAACGCGGCGTCGGCGGCCTCGCAGGCCAACCGCAGCAGCGCGACCTCACCGGCGTCCTTGACCTCGCGCAGCGCCTCGACCGTTCCGGCGGCCTTGACCAGCTCGGTGGCCGCCTTGCGGTCGTCGAGCTCACGGGTCAGGGCGTCGAACCCGTCGACGGTGACCACGTTGCTTTCGAAGCCGAGTTTCTGCGCGCCCGCCTCGGCGGCCTGTGCGACCAGGTAGCGCCCGAGGGCCCGTTCGATGGCGACCTCGAGGTCCGGCGCCTGCTCGGCCGCCTGGGTTCGATACCGCCCGTCGGTGGCCAACACGGGGCCCCGGTCGTCGGCAAACACCAGCAACGCGCCGTTGGACCCGGTGAAACCGGAGAGGTAACGGACGTTCACCAGGTCCGTGACCAGCAGCGCATCCAATCCGCTGGCCTCGAGTCGTGCTTTGAGCCTGTCTCGACGCTGTGAATGTGTCACAGGTCTTGACGGTACTCGCTACGCTTTTGGGCCATGAGTAACTGGATGCTGCGCGGATTGGTCTACGCCGCGGCGATGGTCGTCGTCCGATTGTTCCAAGGTGCACTGATCAACGCGTGGCAGACGAACGCCGGGTTGTTCAGCGTGGTGCTGCTGGTGCTGTTCATCATCGGCGTGGCCGTGTGGGGGGTGCTCGACGGGCGGGCCGACGCCCGCGACAACCCGGATCCGGACCGCCGCGGCGACCTGGCGATGACCTGGCTGCTGGCCGGCCTGCTGGCCGGGGTGCTCAGCGGCGCCGTGTCCTGGCTGATCGCGCTCTTCTACAAGGGCCTGTACACCGGCGGGCTGCTCAACGAGCTCACCACCTTTGCCGCCTTCACCGCGCTGTGCGTCTTCCTGCCCGGCATCATCGGCGTGACCTTCGGGCGCTGGCGGGTGGACCGCAATCCCCCGCCGCGGCGGCCGGGCTCCGACGACGAGCGTGCCGACACCGACGTGTTCTCCGCGGTGCGCGGTGACGACGCCCCCACCGGCGAGATCCCCGCGCAGACCTCCGGCGCGCAGGCCGAGGCGCGGACCGGGTCGGTCGCCACGGCCGAGCGCGAGGCGCCCACCGACAAGGTGGCCACCACCGAGTCGCCGACCGAGACGATCGCCAAGCCCGAGGACGACCCGAAGACCGAGGTGATCCGCACCCGCCGCGGCGACGATGCAGCGGGGGCACCTCCCGCTTGCGGGGGACGAAGCGATGAGGAGGAGCGCCGCAACTAGCCGCGAGGAGCACACCAAGCCGGACCACGACAAGGGCTAGCTGTCGGTGCCGGGCTGTCCGGCCAGATAGCGCAGGGCCAGCAGATAGCCCTGCACCCCCAGCCCGACGATCACGCCGGTGGCGACCGGGCTCAGGTAGGAATGCCGCCGAAATTCTTCGCGCGCATGGACGTTGGAGATGTGCACCTCGATCAGGGGTGCGCTCAGCTCGGCGCAGGCGTCGCGCAGCGCCACCGAGGTGTGGGTGAGCCCGCCGGCGTTGAGGATCACCGGCTCGCCCGCGTCGGCGGCCGCGTGGATCCAGTCCAGCAGTTCGGCTTCGTTATCACTTTGCCGCACAACGGCTTTGAGGCCCAGCGCGTCGGCCTCCCGCTCGATCAGCGCCGCCAGCTGATCGTGCGTCGTGTCGCCGTACACCTCGGGCTCGCGCCGGCCCAGCCGGCCCAGGTTCGGGCCGTTGATGACGTGCACCGTGTCACTCATGGGCCACCCCCGCGTACGCCGCCGCCAGCAGCGCCGGGTCGGGTCCGGCCAGCCGGCCCGGCTTGCCCAGCCCGTCGAGCACCACGAACCGCAGCACCCCGGCGCGCGACTTCTTGTCTCCCGCCATGTATTCCAGCAGCTGCGGCAGCGCGTCGGCGTCGTAGCTGACCGGCAGGCCGAGCGCGGACAGGATGGTGCGGTGGCGCTGCGCGGTGGCGTCGTCGAGTCGGCCGGCCAGCCGGGCCAACTCGGCGGCGAAGACCAGACCCACCGACACCGCGGCGCCGTGGCGCCACTGGTAGCGCTCCCGGCGCTCGATGGCGTGGCCCAATGTGTGCCCGTAGTTGAGGATTTCGCGCAGCTCCGACTCTTTCTCGTCGGCGGCCACCACCTCCGCCTTGACCGCGATCGCGCGGCGAATCAGTTCCGCCAGCACGTCACCCGACGGGTCGACGGCGGCCTGCGGATCGGCCTCGATGAGGTCGAGGATCACCGGATCGGCGATGAATCCCGCCTTGACGATTTCGGCCATCCCGGCGACAAGTTCGTGGGGCGGCAACGTCTGCAGCGTCGCGAGGTCGACCAGAACCGCGTGGGGCTGATGGAAAGACCCGACCAGGTTCTTGCCCGCGTCGGTGTTGATCCCGGTCTTGCCGCCGACCGCCGCGTCGACCATGCCCAGCAGCGTGGTGGGCACGTGCACGATGTCGACGCCGCGCAGCCAGGTGGCCGCCGCGAACCCCGCGACGTCGGTGGCCGCGCCGCCGCCGAGGCTGACCAATGCGTCCTTGCGCCCGATCCCGATGCGGCCCAGCACTTCCCACAAGAAGCCCACGACCGGAAGGTCTTTGCCGTCCTCGGCGTCCGGGATTTCGATGCGGTGCGCGTCAACACCCTTGTCCGCCAACCGGCTTCGGATCACCTCGGCGGTCTCGGCCAGCACCGGCTGATGCACGATGGCCACCTTGTGCCGGTTGCAGAGGAGATCGTCCAGCTCGCCCAGCAGGCCGGTACCGATGACCACCGGGTACGGCGGGTCGACGGCCACCTCGATGGTGACCGGATCACCCGAGCCGGTCATGTCGCGGCCCCCGCGGGAGCCTGCAACCGCGAGACGATGTAGCGCACCACCGCGCCGGGGTTGCGCCGGTTGGTGTCGACGCGGATGGTCGCGGCCCGCCGGTACAGCGGGCTGCGCTCGGCCAGCAGCGCGCGGTACTTGTCGGCGCGATCGGGCCCGGCCAGCAGCGGACGCACGGCGTTGCCGCCGGTGCGCCGCACGCCTTCGGTGGCGCTGATCTCCAGGTAGACGACGGTGTGACCGGCCAGCGCCGCCCGCACACCCGGGGTGGTGACGGCGCCGCCCCCCAGGGACACCACACCGTCGTGATCGGCCAGCGCGGCGCGCACCACTTCCTCCTCGATGCGGCGGAATTCCGGCTCGCCGTCGGTGGCGAAAATGTCGGCGATGCGCCGCCCGGTCTGCTGCTCGATGGCCACATCGGTGTCCAGGAAGTCGACCCCGAGGGCCTTGGCCAGCCGCCGGCCGATCGTGGATTTGCCCGATCCCGGTAGACCGATCAGAACAGCCCTGGGCGCCATTACGCGGTACCCCGGGCGGCCGGCGACTCCCGCTCGGCGACCGCCCGCCGGTAGGACTCGACGTTGCGGCGGGTTTCGGCCAGCGAGTCGCCGCCGAACTTCTGCAGCGCCGCGCGGGCCAGCACCAGCGCCACCATGGCCTCGACCACCACGCCGGCGGCCGGCACCGCGCACACGTCCGAGCGCTGGTGGATCGCGACGGCCTCGTCGCCGGTCGCCATGTCGACGGTGGCCAGCGCCCGCGGCACCGTGGAGATGGGCTTCATCGCGGCGCGCACCCGCAGGGGCTGGCCGTTGGTCATGCCGCCCTCCAGGCCGCCCGCCCGGTTGGTGGAGCGGACCACCCCGTCGGGGCCCGGATACATCTCGTCGTGGGCGCGGCTGCCGCGGCGGCGCGCGGTCTCGAAGCCGTCGCCGATCTCAACGCCCTTGATCGCCTGGATGCCCATCACGGCGGCGGCGAGCTGGCTGTCGAGACGGTTGTCGCCGCTGGTGAACGAGCCCAGCCCGATGGGCAGGCCCAGGACCACCACCTCGACCACCCCGCCCAGCGTGTCGCCGTCCTTCTTGGCGGCCTCGATCTCGGCGATCATCGCCTCCTCGGCCACCTTGTCGAAGGCCCGCACCGGGCTGGCGTCGATCGCGGGCAGGTCGCCCGGGCCGGGCGGCGGGCCCTGGTAGGGCGCCGACGGGCCGATCGCGATGACGTGCGAGAGCACTTCGACGCCCAGCGCCTGACGCAGGAACGCGCGGGCGATGGTGGCCGCCGCGACGCGGGCCGCCGTCTCGCGGGCGCTGGCCCGTTCCAGCACCGGCCGGGCGTCGTCGAAGCCGTACTTGAGCATGCCCGCATAGTCGGCGTGGCCGGGCCGCGGCCGGGTGAGCGGCGCGTTGCGCGCGCTGTCGGCCAGCTCGCTCGGGTCGACCGGGTCGGCGGCCATCACGGTCTCCCACTTCGGCCATTCGGTATTGCCGATCTCGACGGCGATGGGGCCGCCGAGGGTGACACCGTGGCGCACCCCGGACAGCACGCTCACCGCGTCCCGCTCGAACGCCATCCGGGCGCCGCGGCCGTAACCGAGGCGGCGGCGGGCCAGCTGTTCGGAGATGTCCAGGGAGGTGATCTCCACACCGGCGACCATGCCTTCGAGCACGGCCACCAGCGCGCGGCCGTGCGACTCCCCAGCAGTGATCCAACGCAACACGGGTCCCATTGTCCCATGGGCGCCTGCGCTGACTTAAATCCGCGCGCTGCGTCAGAAGAAGCTGCTCTGCGGCAGCTCGACGCCGTTGACCGCGACATCGCCGAGCACCCGCGCCTTATAGACCGTCGGGTTGTGCGAGAACAGCGTCCGCAGGTTGCGCCAGTGCCGATCCAGCAGCGCCGACGCCTGCACGGCCGACGCGCCGCCGGCGTCGAAGACGCGGGAGGCGGCCCGCAGGGCGGGTTCCTGGATCGCGACCTTGACGCGCGCCGCGGCGATCGACGACCTGGTTTCCAGCTCGGGATCGATCCCGGTGTTGCGCGCCGCCTGCAGCGCGGGAGCAAGTTCGGCCGCGGCGCTGTGCACCAGCGCCTGGGCGGCGTATGCCACCGCGTCGATCTCGCCGACGATCTGCAGCAGCTGCGGATCCGCGGTGGGCTCCTCGACGCTGGCGAAGGTGTAGGTGCGTCGCCGCCCCCGCACCAGCGCCGCGGCGTCGGCGGTCAGGGACCGCAGGATGCCCGCGGCTATCGCGTGCAGATACAGCTGCATCAGCGCGCCCCTGGAGCGGTTCATCCCGATGGTGTCGGCCAGCGGGAACACCTCGTCGGGTGCGACGGCGACGTCGTGGAATACCGTTGTGCCGCTGCCTGTTTGACGCTGGCCAATGCCGTCCCAGTCGTCGAGGTGCTCGACGCCGGCCCGGTCCACCGGGATCACCACGGCGGTCGGGACGCCGTCGTCGTCCTGGGCGGTGATGCGCAGATAGTCGGAGAACTGCGCGCCGGTGCTGTAGAACTTCCGGCCCCGCAGCCGCAGCCCGTCCGCGCCGCCGACCAGCCGGGTGTCACGGTCGTTGCCGCCCACCGACTTCTGGCTCTTCTCGGCGTTGGCACCACCGATCAACCCGCCCTCGGCGACCACCGCGATCCACCGGTCGCTGCCCGGCCGCCGCGGTGTGACCTGTAGCTCCTCGACCAACGCGTAGTGGATCCGCAGGATGTGCGCCAGATCCGGATCGGCGGCGGCGAGCGCGAT
Source organism: Mycobacterium colombiense (assembly GCF_003284975.1). Taxonomy (GTDB): domain Bacteria; phylum Actinomycetota; class Actinomycetes; order Mycobacteriales; family Mycobacteriaceae; genus Mycobacterium; species Mycobacterium europaeum_A. The sequence continues at coordinate 43,800 of NZ_QMEU01000022.1, read as the reverse complement.
GAGGTGGTCGAAGAATTCGGCCACCGAGTAGCCGGCGCCGCCGTGTTCGCGGGCCAATCGCACCGCGCCCCACCGCTGTTCCCGGACGAGCTTGAGGCCGCGCAGCGGCGGCTCGGTCCCGCCGTTGGCCAGCCGCAGGCGGTAATCGGCCGCGATGTCGGCGAGCACGCCGTCGTTCTGGGGTCCAACGGGCATGCGGGTCAAGGCCTTTCTGGATGAATCGTTGTCGCGTGTACGACAACCAGCCCGAAAGGCTGTCAGGAGCCGACGCCGCGGGCAACGGTTTCCTGCGTGCTGAATTTTTCGGCGGCCGGTGGACTTTCATCCGCGGTGATTCCTGGCCTGACCACGCGTTAAGCGCCGACGGCAGATGCGGCCGCGCGGTCATGTGCCAGCATGTTGTCTGGTGGGTCAATTTCTCTGGTACATACCGAATACCGTCGAGCCGGGCCATCGAGGCGATGACACCGTCGACGGCTGGGGAAGCCTGGACTATTCGGTGGATCTGGCGCTGCGCGCCGAGCAACACGGCTGGGAAGGCGCGCTGATCGGCACCGGCTGGGGCCGGCCGGACACGTTCACGGTGGCGACCGCGATCGCCGCGCGCACCAGCAACTTCGCGCCCCTGGTGGCGGTCCGGCCGGGGTACTGGCATCCGGCGCATTTCGCCAGCGCGGCGGCAACGCTGGATCGGCTCAACAACGGCCGGCTGCTGGTCAACGTCGTCAGCGGCGCCGATGACCTGGCCGCCTACGGCGACCCGGAGGTCGACAAAGCCCGCCGCTACGACCGCACCCGCGAATTCATCCGCCTGGTCCGCCGGTTATGGAGCGAGGACGACGTCACCTTCCGCGGCGAGTTCTACCGCGTCGAACACTCGACGCTGCAGCCGCGCCCGACCGGTGCGGACGAAGGCCGGTACCCGAAGCTCTACTTCGGTGGGGCGTCGGCGGCCGCCGAGCAGGTCGCCGCGACCGATGCCGATGTCCAACTGTTCTGGGGCGAGCCACTGGACGGGATCGCCGAACGCATCGACAGGCTGAAGTCGTTGTCCGCCAAGCTCGGTCGCGAGCACGCGCCGCTGGAGTTCGGCCTTCGGGTGACCACGCTGGTGCGCGACACGTCCGAGGAGGCGTGGCGCGACGCCGAGGCGAAGGTCGCCAAGCTGGCCGGCACACCCACGATGATGCTGCTGCACGACCCGGCGGGGTCCGCGGGCCAGCGGCGGCTGACCGATCTCGCCGAGCGCGGTGAGGTGCTGGACTCCTGCCTGTATACGACGCCGAGCAAGTACGGCGGCGAGGGCGCCGGGACGACCTGGCTGGTCGGCTCGGCCGCCGAGGTCGCCACCGCGCTGCGCAACTACGCCGACCTCGGGGTCACCCACTTCGTGTTGTCGGACACCCCGTACAAGTCGGAGACGGTCCGGCTCGGCGAGCAGCTGTTGCCGCTGCTGCGACCCGCCCCCGCCGGAACCTGAGGGCCTCAGAGCAGCGCCAGCCCCACGCCTGCCGCGCTGGCCAGACACATCGATGGACCGTGCGGCACGGTGGCCGTGCCGCACCTGGGAAGCCGGGCCACCATCCCGAACGCCGCGGTCAGCAGCGGCGCCCCCAGCGCCGCCAGGAACCATGCGCCCACGCCGAAGCACCCGGTCAACGCGCCCAGGCCAAGGGCCAGCTTGACGTCACCGGCGCCCATTGCGCCCCGCGACGCGCAGTGCACGACGAGATAGGTCGCGGTCAGCGCCCCTGTTCCGGCCAGCGCCGGCGCGCCGCGGCCGGCCAGAGCGGCGGCCGCCAGAATCGTCGCGGCGCCGGTCAGCGTCAGCGCGTTGGGCAGCCGGCGCTCCCGGATGTCATAGCCGCTCAACGCCGCCAGCCAGGCCAGCACCACGCACGCCGCCGCAATTCGCATGCGCGGCAGGCTAATCCGGTGCGCCCACCGCGCAAGTCATGGCCTCGCGCGGCGCGGGCCGCCCGGTGAACTGTTCCACCTGCGCGAAGGCCTGATGCAGCAGCATCTGCAGACCGCTGATCACCCGGCCGCCGGCCGCGCTCACCGCGGCGGCCAGTGGCGTCGGCCACGGGTCATAGACGGCGTCCAGCAGCACGCCGATGCGTCCGAAGGCGCCGGCATAGCGCGCGGCCACGTCCGCCGGGATGGTGCTGACCAGCACCTCGGCGCCCGCCACCTCATCGGCCAGCCCCCCGCCGTCCAGGTCGCAGAACCGGGTCGGCACGCCCAGTTCGTCGCCCAGCTCCACCAGCCGGGCCGCCTTGGCGGGGTTGCGGGCCACCACGGTGACGCCGGCGACGCCCAGTTGGGCCAGGCCGGCGACGGCCGCCGGCGCGGTGCCGCCCGATCCACAGACCAGCGCCCATCCAGAGGCCCCGCCTATTGACGCCAGCGCCCCACTGACCCCGTCGATGTCGGTGTTGTCGGCGCGCCAGCCCGCCGGCGTGCGGACCAGGGTGTTGGCCGAGCCCACCCGCCGCGCCCGGTCGGTGCGCTCGTCGGCGAAGCGCAGGGCGGCGAACTTGCCGGGCATCGTCACCGAGACCCCGACCCATTCCGGCCCGAGACCGCCGACCACGCCGGGCAGCTGCTCGGCGTCGCACTCGATGCGCTCGTAGGTCCAGTCGGCCAGGCCCAGCGCGCGGTAGGCGGCCAGGTGCAATTGCGGGGATTTCGAGTGGGCGATCGGCTTGCCGAGCACGGCCGCCTTGCGCGGCGCCGGGCTAGCGGGGGGTGCTGTCGAGGACACCGTTGTGCTTAGCCAGCTCGATGTTGGCCAGGTGTTGTTGATAGTCGCGGGTGAACAGCGTCGTGCCCTGCGCGTCGATGGTGACGAAGTACAGCCAGTCACCGGGCTGCGGGTGCTCGGCGGCGTTGAGCGCGTCGGTGCCGGGCGAACAGATCGCGGTGGCCGGCAAGCCCTGCGACACATAGGTGTTCCACGGCGTCTTCTGGGCCCGGTCGGCGTCACTGGTGGCCACCTCGCGGCGGTCCAACGGGTAGTTGACCGTCGAGTCGAACTCGAGCGTGTGGTGGGCGTGCAGCCGGTTGTAGATGACCTGCGCCACCTTGGCGAAGTCCTGGGAGTTGGACTCCTGCTGCACCAGCGACGCCACCACCAGGATGTCGTACGGCGACAGGCCCATGGCCTGGGCGGTGTCCACCAGCCCGGACTTGACGTACTCCTCGGCGCCGGCGCCGATCAAGGTGGCCAGAATGGCCTCGGGCGACGCGGACGGATCGATGTTGAAGGTGCCCGGCCCGATCAGCCCCTCGATGCGGCGGTGGTCCTTGCCGAGTTCACCGACGGGTTCGGTGGCCCACGGCGGCACCGCCAACGCCAAGGGAGAACTGTTGGTGGCGGCGGCCCGCAGACCCTCCACCGGGACGCAGTGCGTGTCCCCGTCCAGGTCGACACAGGTGGCGCGCGAGATCAGCGTCAGGATTCCCGGCGTCACCACGTTGGTCTTCATGTCGGTGGTGTCGTCGAGCTGACGGCCTTCGGGAATGACCAGCCGGCCTACCCGGCTCTTCGGGTCGGTCAGCCGCGCGACCGCGTTGGCGGCCGGGATCTCGGTGCGCAGCCGGTAGAAACCCGGCTGGATCGCGTTGATGGCGCTGTTGCCGTGCGCGGCGTTGACGAACGCCCGCACCGTCTTGATGACCTGCTCTTTTTGCAGCGTCTCGCCGATGTTGGTGGTCGAGTCACCGGCCTGGACCTGAATCACCAGGTCCCGCTTGCCGCTGCCGGTGTAGTCGTCGCCGGACCCGAACAGCGCGTGCCACAGCTTGCCGCCCACCAAGACACCGGCGAGCACCACCACGACGAAGATGGCCAGCGCGACCTTGCCGGCGAAGCGCCGCCGCCGGCGGCCCCGTTCGGCCTTTCGGGCGACGCGGCTCGACCTGCGCCCCGACGACGCACCCACCGCCTCGGGCTCGGCCCGTTCCCGCCGTGCGCTGTCAACCATCGCTGAGCTCCCCCGCCACCGCCGCGCGGCGCTGATCCAGCCAACTCTGCAGGATCGCCACCGCCGCGGCCTGATCGATCACCGCACGCTGTTCTTTGGCCCGCATCCCGGCCGCGCGCAGCGAGCGCTGGGCGGCCACGGTGGTCAGCCGCTCGTCGGCCAGCCGCACCGGCACCGGGGCGATGCGCTGGGCCAACGCGTCGGCCACCTCGATCGCGTCGAGGGCCGACAAGCCGGTGCGATCGGCCAGCGTGCGCGGCAATCCGACCACCACCTCGACGGCTTCGTATTCGGCGACCAGCGCGGCCAGCCGCCGCAGGTGCTTGCCGTTGCGGTCGCGGCGCACGGTCTCCACCGGGGTGGCCAGGATGGCGTCGGGGTCGCTGCAGGCCACGCCGATGCGCACGCTGCCCACGTCGATGCCGAGCCGTCGTCCCCGGCCGGGGTCCTGGTGAGGATCGCCGGGCCGGTCAGGCGAGCGGTGCTGTGTCAAGACCACTCAATCGACCCGCGCTATCACGGCGATCTCGGACCGTACCGCGTCGAGCGCTGCGTCGATGCCCGCCGGATCCTTGCCGGATCCCTGCGCCAGGTCCGCCTTGCCCCCGCCGCGGCCGTCGACGGTCGCCGCGAGCTGCTTGACCAGGTCGTTGGCGCGCAGCCCCAGGTCCTGGGCGGCCGGATTGGCGGCGACGGCGTAGGGCACCGACCCGCCCTCGCCCTCGGCGATCAGCGCGACCACCGCGGGATCGCTGCCCAGCTTGCCGCGGATGTCGCCGACCAGGGAGCGCAGATCGCCCGCCGTCATCCCGCCGGACATCCGTTGCGCCACCACCCGGACGTTACCGATGCGCTCCGCGCCCGCCGCGGCGTTGGTCGCGGCGGCCCGGGCGCCGGCCAGCCGGGCGCGTTCGAGTTCCTTCTCCGCCGCTTTGAGGCGCTCCACCAGATTGGCCACCCGGGCAGGCACCTCGTCGGAGGGCACCTTCAGCGACGACGCCAGCCCCGCCATCAGCGCGCGTTCCTTGGCCAGGTGCCGGAACGACTCCAGCCCGACGTAGGCCTCCACCCGGCGCACCCCGGAACCGACCGAGGATTCGCCCAGGATGGTCACCGGCCCGATCTGCGCCGAGTTGTGCACGTGGGTTCCACCGCAGAGCTCGAGCGAGAAGGGGCCGCCGATCTCCACCACCCGCACCTCGTCGGGGTAGGCCTCGCCGAACATGGCCATCGCGCCCATCGCCTTGGCCTTCTCCAGCTGCTCGGTGAACGTGTGCACCTCGAAGTCGGCCTGCACGGCCTGGTTGGTCACCTCTTCGACCTGGGTGCGCTGCTCTTCGGACAGCGGCCCCTGCCAGTTGAAGTCGAACCGCAAATAGCCGGGGCGGTTGAGCGAGCCGGCCTGAACGGCGTTGGGGCCCAGCACCTGTCGCAGCGCCGCGTGCACCATGTGGGTGCCGGAGTGGCCCTGGGTGGCGCCGCGGCGCCACTGCGGGTCGACCGCCGCGACGACGGTGTCGCCCTCGACGAATTCGCCCGACTCGACGTTGACCCGGTGCACCCACAGGGTTTTGGCGATCTTCTGCACATCGGTGACCGCGGCGCGGGCGGTCTCGCCGGCGCCCGTCCCGCTGATGGTGCCCTCGTCGGCGATCTGGCCGCCGGCCTCGGCATACAGCGGCGTGCGGTCCAGCACCAGTTCGACGCGGTCGGCCCCCTCGGTGCCGTGGGTCACCACCGGAACCCGCTTGCCGTCGACGAAGATGCCCAGAATCCTTGCCTCGGAAGTCAATTCGTCGAAGCCGGTGAACTCGGTGGGCCCGGCGTCGACCAGCTCGCGATAGGCGGTCAGGTCGGCGTGGGCGTGTTTGCGCGCGGCGGCGTCGGCCTTGGCGCGGCGGCGCTGCTCGGCCATCAGTTCGCGGAAGCCGGCCTCGTCCACGCGCAGGCCGGCCTCGGCGGCCATCTCCAGCGTGAGCTCGATCGGGAATCCGTAGGTGTCGTGCAGGGTGAAGGCATCCGACCCCGAAATCGCCTTAGCGCCGGAGGATTTGGTGGTGCCGGCCACCTCGTCGAACAGCTTCGAGCCCGCCGCCAGCGTGCGATTGAACGCGGTCTCCTCGGCGACGGCGATGCGCCGGATCCGGTCGAAGTCGGCGACCAGCTCGGGGTACGACGGCCCCATCGCGTCGCGCACCGTGGCCATCAGGTCACCGACGATGGGCCCCTCGATGTCGAGCAGCCTGGCCGAGCGGATCACCCGGCGCAGCAGCCGGCGCAGCACGTAGCCGCGGCCGTCGTTGCCGGGAGTGACGCCGTCACCGATCAGGATGGCGGCGGTGCGGCTGTGGTCGGCGATAATCCGGTATCGGACGTTGTTGGCGTGGTTGCCTTGCTCATCGTCTGGGTCATACCCGCGGGGCGCCCGGGCGGCGGCGGTGTCGATGACCGGGCGCAGCAGGTCGGTCTCGTAGACGTTGTGCACGCCCTGCAGGATGAACGCGACCCGCTCCACGCCCATGCCGGTGTCAATGTTCTTGCGCGGCAACGGCCCCAGGATCTCGAAGTCGGCCTTGCCGGTGCCCTCGCCGCGCTCGTTCTGCATGAACACGAGATTCCAGATCTCGATGTAGCGGTCCTCGTTGGCGATCGGGCCGCCCTCGATGCCGAACTCCGGCCCGCGGTCGTAGTAGATCTCCGAGGACGGGCCGCACGGGCCGGGGATGCCCATCGACCAGTAGTTGTCTTCCATGCCGCGGCGCTGGATGCGATCGGAGGGCAGGCCGGCGATCTCCTGCCACAGCTGCACGGCCTCGTCGTCGTCGAAAAAGACCGTCGTCCAGATGCGTTCGGGATCCAGGCCGTAGCCGCCCTGCTCGACGCTGTTGGTCAGCAGGGTCCAGGCCAGCTCGATGGCGCGTCGCTTGAAGTAGTCGCCGAACGAGAAGTTGCCCGCCATCTGAAAGAACGTGTTGTGCCGGGTGGTGATGCCGACCTCGTCGATATCGGGCGTGCGGATGCACTTTTGGATGCTGGTGGCGGTCGAGTACTCGGGAGTGCGCGCGCCCAGGAAGTAGGGCACGAACTGCACCATGCCCGCGTTGACGAACAGCAGGTTGGGGTCATCGAGGATCACCGATGCGCTGGGCACCTCGGTGTGGCCCGCCTTCACGAAATGATCAAGAAACCGCTTCCTGATCTCGTGTGTCTGCACTTTCCAGCCCGCTTCTTTCCGTTACTTCGACGTCTGGCTCCCAGCCTATTCGCCGGGTGTGAGAAGCCCATCTCACGACGCATTTCGACCGCTCACAGTACCTGCCCTGGCGTGCCGGGCGTTCGGCCGCTAACCCTCCAGAAAGCTCAGCCGCACCGAGCGTTGGGGGTTGTCCCGATTCAGGTCGACCAGGACGATGCTTTGCCACGTGCCCAGCATCGGCTCCCCGCCCGAGACCGGCACCGTCACCGACGGCGCGACGAGCGCCGGCATCACATGGTCGGCGCCGTGGCCCGGGGAGCCATGCGAGTGCCGGTACCGGTCGTCGCGCGGCAGCAGCCGTTCCAGCGTGTCGACCAGGTCGTCGTCGGAACCGGCACCCGTCTCGATGATGGCCACCCCCGCGGTGGCGTGCGGGACGAACACGTTGCACAGGCCGTCGCCGCGCGACCAGCAGAACCCGCGCACCGCCTCAGTGAGATCGACGATGCGGCGGCGCGAGGTGTCCACGTCCAACACATCGGTATGCACCCGGACAAGCCTACGGCGCGACCGTCGCGACCAGCCAATCGTTTGTGAGCGCGGCCACAGTTGGGCATTGCGGCACGCAACCGGCAGGAGGAAGGTAACTGGTGGGACCGGTGGCGCCACCGGGGTGCCGCCCCGAGACAGAAGGGGTCGACCGTGTACGCACGTTCCACCACCATCCAGGCGCAACCCCTGTCGGTCGACATCGGAATTGCGCACGTTCGCGACGTCGTCATGCCCGCCCTCACCGAGATCGACGGGTGCGTGGGGCTGTCGCTGTTGGTCGACCGGCAATCCGGCACCTGCATCGCCACCAGCTCGTGGGAGACCATCGAGGCGATGCGCGGCAGCGCCGAGCGGGTCGCACCCATCCGTGACCGGGCCGCGCTGATGTTCGACGGCAGCGCGCGGGTCGAGGAATGGGACATCGCCCTGCTGCACCGCGACCACCCGTCCCGCCAGGGCGCGTGCGTGCGCGCCACCTGGCTCAAGGTGGTGCCGGATCAGCTCACGCGGTCGCTGGACTTCTACCGGTCCTCGGTGCTGCCCGAGATGGAGGACCTCGACGGGTTCTGCAGCGCCAGCCTGCTCGTCGACCACCCCGCATGCCGCCGGGCGGTCACCTGCTCCACGTTCGACTCGATGGAGGCGATGGCCCGCAACCGCGACCGGGCCAGCGAACTGCGCAGCAGGCGGGTGCGCGAGCTGGGCGCCGAGGTGATCGACGTTGCCGAGTTCGAGCTGGCCATCGCCCACCTGCGGGTGCCCGAGCTGGTCTAGCCCGGCGACGCTGCGCGCCGCGAAGCGGCGAGACGAGAAGCCGGGCAATCAGGCTGGGCCTAGGGCAAGGCGTCGCCGGGGAACCCGCGGCAGGCGTGCACCTCGTAGGTGAAGACGCCCGCGGCGACCCCGGGGTCCTCGCTCATGATCCGGGTGGTCTCGTCGACCGTCGCCGCGAACACCCCGACGCCGCAGACGTCGGACTCGTCGCTGACCGGCAGGACCACCGCGAGCACCCCGTCGTCGCGCAGGCCGAAATTGCGCCGGCCGTGCTCCCAGATCACGCCGACCGACGACTCGTCGCCGAACCTGGGGCCGCGCTTGAGGATGACGACGCTGTAGGGCTTGGCGGTGGGCAGCAGCCGGCCCATCTCCTCGTCGGTGAAGACTTTCATGACCGTCCCCTCTTGTTGCGGATGATCGCGCGCAACCGGTCCAGCCGGCCGGCCATTTCGCGTTCACCGCCGCGGCCGGTGGGCCGGTAATAGTCGACACCGACCAGCTCGTCAGGTGGATACTGTTGCGCGACAACGCCATCCGGGTGGTCATGGGAGTACTTGTAGCCCTGCGCGTTGCCCAGCCCGGCGGCGCCCGAATAGTGCCCGTCCCGCAGGTGCGGCGGAACCAGGCCGGCCTTGCCGGCCCTGATGTCGCTCATCGCCGCACCCAGCGCCGTGGTGACCGCGTTCGACTTCGGCGCGGTGGCCAGATAGACCGTGCAGTGCGCCAGGGTGAGCTGCGCCTCGGGCATGCCGATCAGCGCGACGGTCTGCGCGGACGCGACCGCCACCTGCAGCGCGGTCGAGTCGGCCATGCCGATGTCCTCGCTGGCCAGGATCATCAGCCGGCGCGCGACGAACCGCGGGTCTTCCCCGGCGACCAGCATGCGCGCCAGATAGTGCAGCGCGGCGTCGACGTCGGAGCCACGGATCGACTTGATGAAGGCGCTGATGACGTCGTAGTGCTGGTCGCCGTCCCGGTCGTAGCGCACCGCGGCCTCGTCCAGGGACTGCTCGACGGCGGCGACGGTCAACTCGCCACCGGGTTCCACCGCCTCGGCAGCGACCTCCAGCGCCGTCAGCGCGCGCCGGGCGTCGCCGGCGGCCAGTCGCACCAGCAGGTCGACGGCCTCGGGGGCGACGGCGATCTGACCGCCCAGCCCGCGCGGGTCGTCGATCGCGCGCTGCACCACCACCCGGACGTCGTCGGCGCTCAGCGGCCGCAACTGCAGGATCAGCGAGCGGGACAGTAGCGGCGCCACCACCGAGAAGCTGGGGTTCTCCGTGGTCGCCGCGACGAGCAGCACCACCCGGTTCTCCACGGCCGACAGCAGCGCGTCCTGCTGGGTCTTGGAGAACCGGTGCACCTCGTCGATGAATAGCACCGTCTGCTCGCCGGACAGCAGCGCCCGGCGCGCGGTATCGATCACCGCCCGAACGTCTTTGACACCGGCCGACAGGGCCGACAGCGCCTCGAACCGGCGGCCGGTCGCCTGCGAGATCAGCGCGGCCAACGTCGTCTTGCCGCTGCCGGGGGGCCCGTACAGGATGGCCGATGCCACGCCCGAGCCCTCGACCAGGCGGCGCAGCGGGGACCCAGGCGCCAGCAGATGGTCCTGCCCGACCACCTCGTCCAGCGATGCCGGACGCATCCGCACCGCCAGGGGCGCGCCGCCCGACACGCCCAGCCCGTGATCGGTTGGCTGCGACGCGCCGGGTAGGTCAAACAGACCGTCGGACACGGCTTCAGGCATACCACGACCGGCCGACGCCCGCGCCGGCCCAGGCACGCAGCCGGCAATCCCGGCACCCACGGCCCATCTTTGCTAAGTTCCGGTTGCCGAGTTCCGCGGGCGTCTTCTCATAGGAAACTTCGCCACACGAGGAAATCCGACAGCAAGGACGGACATGAGCCAACCTCCCGAGTATCCAGGCACCCCGTCAGACCCGCAGGGCACCAACCCTCCCGGCTACCCGCCCCCGCCGGGCTACGGCGCACCGCCACCACCTCCCCCGGGTTACGGCCCGCCGCCCGGTTACGGCGCACCCCCGCCCCCTCCGCCGGGTTACGGCCCGCCCCCGGGTTACGGCGCACCCCCGCCCGGCTACGGGCCCCCGCCCGGCTACGGGGCGCCGCCCCGGCCGGCGTTCAGCGTCGGTGACGCGTTCGGCTGGGCCTGGAATGCGTTTACCAAAAACCCTGTGGCGCTGATCGTTTCGGCTCTCGTCTACGGGGTGCTGTTCGGCATCGCGTCCGCCCTGGTCGGCCTGAGTCAAAGCGTGGGTTCCACCACGAGTAGCTCCGACGACGACTACTTCACCTTCACCGCGAACCTCAACGGCGGTGGGCTGGCGCTGCTCATCCTCGGCTATCTGGTCGCCTACCTGGTGGGGGCGTTCGCCCAGTCCGCTTTCCTGTCCGGCTGCCTGGACCTGGCCGACGGGCGCCCGGTGTCCATCGGGTCGTTCTTCAAGCCGCGCAACTTCGGCACGGTGTTTCTGGCCGCGCTGTTGGTCGGTATCCTCACCTCGATCGCCTCGGCGTTGTGCTTCCTGCCCGGGCTGATCCTGGGAATCTTTGCCCAATTCACCATCCCCTACGCCATCGACCGGTCCGAGCAGCCGATCAAGGCCCTCACCTCCAGCTTCTCCACCGTCACAGCGAACTTCGGCAACGCCCTGCTGGTCTGGCTGGTCGAGGCGGCGCTGTTCTTGGTGGGCTTCCTGGTGTGCGGCGTCGGCCTGCTGGTGGCGGCCCCGGTCGCCTCCCTGTTCGGGATCTACGCCTACCGCAAGCTGTCCGGCGGACATGTGGTCCCGGTGCAGCAGGCGGGATACCAGTCCGGCCCGCCGCCCGGGCCCGCGCCGGCCTAGCGCAGCGCGCAGGTCTTTCGGTCACGGCCGCGCTCGCGGTGCGCTGCGCCGGGTCGGCGCGTGTGATGGGATCGGCGATTATGAACATCAAAGTGGCGCTGGGGCAGCACTCCGGCCACACCTTTGATTGGCCTTCGCGGACATGACATTCGGCACCGGCGCACCGGCTGGACCCGGCTCGATGGCGGGCACCGCACGCTATGACGCCGACCGGCTGCTGGCCGGCTACCGCGCCGCGCGCGCCCAGCAAGCGCTGTTCGACCTGCGGCACGGCCCGGCGAGCGGCTACGACGAATTCGTCGATCGCGACGGCAACGTCCGCGCGGCGTGGGGCGAACTGGCCGACGCCATCGCCGAGCGCGGCCGGGCCGGGCTGGACCGGCTGCGCTCGGTGGTGCGCGACCTGATCGACAACGACGGCATCACCTACACCGACGTCGAGCCCGGCGGCCGCGCCCTGGAGCCCAGGCCCTGGCAGCTGGACACCCTGCCGATCGTGCTGTCCGCGGCCGACTGGGAGGTACTCGAGGCCGGCCTGCTGCAGCGGTCGCGGGTGCTCGACGCGGTGCTCGCCGACCTGTACGGGCCGCGCACGCTGCTCACCGAGGGCGTGCTGCCCCCGGAGCTGCTGTTCAGCCATCCCGGCTACGTGCGCGCGGCCAACGGCATCGAAATTCCGGGCCGCCACCAGCTTTTCATGCACGCCTGCGATGTCAGCCGACGACCGGACGGCGCCTTCATGGTCAACGGCGACCGCACCCAGGCCCCGTCGGGCGCCGGGTACGCGCTGGCCGACCGGCGCGTCGTCGCGCACGCGATTCCGGACCTCTACGAACGCATCGCGCCGCGGCCCACGACACCGTTCGCCCAGGCGCTGCGGCTGGCGCTGATCTACGCCGCACCCGACGACGCCCAGGACCCCGTGGTGGTGGTGCTGTCGCCGGGCATCTACTCCGAGACGGCGTTCGATCAGGCCTATCTGGCCACCCTGCTGGGTTTTCCGATGGTGGAAAGCGCCGACCTGGTGGTGCGCGACGGCATGTTGTGGATGCGCTCGCTGGGCACCTTGAAACGCGTCGACGTGGTGCTTCGCCGGGTCGACGCCGACTACACCGATCCGCTGGACCTGCGCGCCGACTCCCGGCTCGGGGTGGCCGGTCTGGTGGAGGCGCAGCACCGCGGGACGGTGACCGTGGTCAACACCCTGGGCAGCGGCATCCTGGAAAACCCTGGGCTGCTGCGCTTTCTGCCCGCAATGGCCGAGCACCTGCTGTCCGAGACCCTGCAGCTGCCCACCGCGCAGGTCTATTGGGGCGGCATCGCCAGTGAACGCTCACACCTGCTGGCCAATCTGTCGTCGTTGTTGGTGAAGTCCACCGTCGCCGCGGAAACCCTTGTCGGCCCGGCGCTTTCGTCGCAGCAGCTGAGCCGGTTGGCCGCGCGCATCGAGGCGATGCCCTGGCAGTGGATCGGCCAGGAGCTGCCGCAGTTCTCGTCCGCGCCCACCGACCACGCCGGCGGGCTGTCGTCGGCGGGTGTCGGCATCCGGCTGTTCACCGTCGCCCAGCGGGGCGGTTACGCGCCGATGATCGGCGGCATCGGTTATGTGCTGGCCCCCGGGCCCGCCGCGTATGTCTTGAAAACCGTTGCGGCGAAAGATGTCTGGGTGCGTCCCACCGAGCGGGCACGCGCCGAGGCGATCAGCCTTCCGACGCCGGAGGCGCCGGCGAAGACGGCCGCGGGCACCTGGGCGGTCAGCTCGCCACGCGTGCTGTCCGACCTGTTCTGGATCGGCCGCTACGGTGAGCGCGCGGAAAGCATGGCGCGGCTGCTCATCGTCGCCCGCGACCGGTTTCACGTCTACCGCCACCATCAGCACAGCGAGGAAAGCGAATGCGTGCCGGTGTTGATGACCGCGCTGGGCCGCATCACCGGCACCGACATCGCGGCCGACAGCGACGGCGACCACGCCGAGATGATCGCCATCGCCCCGTCCACGCTGTGGTCGCTCACCGTCGATCCGCACCGGTCCGGCTCCCTGGTGCAATCGGTGGAGGGTTTGGCACTGGCGGCGCGGGCGGTGCGCGACCAGATGTCCAATGACACCTGGATGGTGCTGGCCGGCGTGGAGCGCGCGCTGGCGCTGAAAAGCGAACCGCCGGAATCGCTTTCGGAGGCCGACGCGCTGCTCACCGGGGCGCAGACCCAGACGCTGGCCGGCATGCTGACGCTGTCGGGGGTGGCCAACGAGTCGATGGTGCGCGACGTGGGCTGGACGATGATGGACATCGGCAAGCGGATCGAACGCGGGCTGTGGCTGACGGCGCTGCTGGGGGCCACCCTGACCGTGGTCCGCGGCGCCGCGGCCGAACAAACCGTCATCGAGTCCACGCTGGTGGCGTGCGAGTCCTCGGTCATCTACCGGCGCCGCACGGTGGGCAAGGTCAGCGTGGCCGCCATGGCCGAACTGATGCTGTTCGACGCGCAGAACCCGCGGTCGCTGCTGTACCAGGTGGAGCGGTTGCGGATCAACCTCAAGGACCTGCCCGGCTCGTCGGGCTCGTCGCGCCCGGAACGGCTGGTGGACGAGATCGGCACCCTGCTGCGACGGTCCCATCCCGCCGAGCTGGAACGGGTCAGCGACGACGGCCGCCGCGCCGAGTTGGCGGAGCTGCTCGACGCGGTGCATGCCGAGCTGCGAGACCTGGCCGAGGTCATCACCACCACCCAGCTGACGTTGCCCGGTGGCATGCAACCGCTGTGGGGTCCCGGCGTACGCCGGGCGATGCCGGCCTAGCCGGCGATCGCGGCGGGTCCCCTGGCCTCCGAGGTGATCTCGTCGATCACGGTGTGGATGAACTTCATCTTCTCCAGCACCGCGCCCGGCAGTACGAACGGGTAGAGGTCGTCGTGGCCCATCGAACGGTTCACCATGTTCAGCGACCACGACAACGGCAGCCACATGTCAATGATCGTCTGAAAAGCGCTGGGCCCCAAGACCGGCCGGTCGAAGGTCGCCGTCGCCGGTGCGAATCCGCACCACGCCGAGGTATCCAGTGCGTCGCGGATGTGCAGGTAGTGGGCGAACGTCTCGGCCCAGTCCTCGGCGGGATGCATGGTCGCATACGACGACACGAAGTCGTCCTGCCAGCCCTGCGGCGGGCCGTCGCTGTAGTGGCGGTCCAGCGCCGCCTGGTAGTCGGCGTCGGGATCGCCGAACAGCTCGTTGAACTGCGCCAGGTAGTCGCTCGACGGGGCGATCAATCGGTAGAAGTAGTAGTGCCCGATCTCGTGGCGGAAGTGCCCGAGCAGGGTGCGGTAGGGCTCGTCCATCTCGACGCGCAGCTGCTCGCGGTGCACGTCGTCGCCTTCGGCCAAATCCAGTGTGATGACGCCGTTGTCGTGTCCGGTCATCACCTTCTCCTTGGCGCTGGACAGCAGATGAAACGCCAGGCCCTGCTGCGGATCTTCGTCGCGGCCGATGATCGGCAGCTTCAACTCGTGCAACTCGACGATCAGCCGGCGCTTGGCCGCCTCGGCCCGGGCGAACTCAGCCAGCCCGGCGGTGTCGGCGTCGTTGGGCCGCACCGTGGTCAGCGAGCACGACTCGCACAGCCGGCCGTAGTTGTTCTTCGGCACCAGCCAATTGCACTCGGCCAGATGCAGGTTGCCGCACAGCTGGTACTCGTCGGCGTCCACGGCGCCGGCGTGCTCGCCCTCGTTGCCCCTGGCGATCACCAGCAGTGCCATCTGGTTGAGGGAAAAGCCCAGCGCGCTGCCGCACGACAGGCACGCCGAGTTCTCGAATGCCAGGCGCTGACCGCAGTTGGGGCAGTGGAAATCACGCATGAAGCACATCACCTTCGAAAGGCACCACGTCGACGGCGACGTCGATCACGCTGTGTTCTGAGTTGGTGTAGATGATCCCCCGCAGCGGCGGGACGTCGGCGTAGTCGCGTCCGCGGCCCACGACGATGTAGCGCTCGTCGACCATCTGGTCGTTGGTGGGATCAAGCCCCAGCCACTCGAATTGGCCGACCTGCTGGGGTGTCCACACCGCCGCCCACGCGTGGGTGGCGTCGATGCCGATCATTCGATCCTTTCCGGGTGGCGCGTCGGTGGCCAGGTATCCGGACACGTAACTGGCCGCCAGACCGTTGGCTCGCAGGCAGGCAATCGCCAGCCTGGCAAAGTCTTGACATACCCCTTCCCGGGCGGCCAGAACCTCTTTGACTCCGGTGGAAATCGTCGTCGATCCCGACCGGTAGGTGAAGTCGGTGAAGATGCGCGACGCCAGATCCCGCAGCACCTCGATCAAGGGACGGCCGGGGGCGAAGCTGGACGCCGCGTACTCGCGGATCTCGTCGGTGATCTCGGGCGGATTCAGGTCCAGGGTGAACTCGGTCGCCAGCGCCCCGCTGCGTCCGACCGGGCGGGCCGATTCCCACGGTTGGGTCGCCGGGCCGGCGCCGTACACCTCCGGGCCGGGCGGGTAGACGTCGACGATCGAATCGCTGGTCACCTTCAGGGCGCGGTGCGGCTCGGTCACATGGAAGTAGGAGCTGATGTTGCCGTAGCTGTCCTCGCTGGTGGAGCTGTCGCCGGGGGCGGGCTCGATGATCAGCCGGTGCGCGACGCAGCGCTGCCGCAGCGAGTCGCACGGGGTGAGGAATCCGCGACCGTAAGAGCTGGTCACGACGTCGGAGTAGCGGTACTCGGTGCGGTGGGTCACCCGATGACGGCGGGCGGTCCCGCCGCCGTCTCCGCCTGGTTCTGCTGGCAAGCGCGTCCTCCTGTCCACGCTGATCTCATCACATGCCGGGCGCTCGCGTGGGGTCCGCGGACCGCGCGGTCGGCCACCGTTTGCCGATCCGGCGGCACTCGCGCCAAAACGGGAGCACAATCGTGTTGTGGCCACGTGGGGCGAGGTCGCCCGCATCGTTGGTGAGCTGGCACTCACCTCCGAGCCGTCACCGCACGACTGGCGGGTCGGCAAGAAGTTGCTGGCCTGGGAGCGGCCGCTGCGGCCGTCGGAACGCGAGGCGCTGGAACGCGACGGTCTCCCACCCCCGCAGGGCGACATCATCGGGGTCCGGGTGTCCGACGAGGGCGTCAAGTTCGCGCTGATCGACGACGAACCGCGGGTCTACTTCACCACCCCGCATTTCGACGGCTATCCCGCGGTGCTGGTCAACCTGGCCGAGATCTCGGTGCGCGACCTCGAGGACCTGATCACCGAGGCGTGGCTGACCCAGGCCCCGCGCAAGTTGGTCCAGGAGTTCTTGGCCGACTCGCGCTAAATCGCTCAGACGGTTCGAAGGTCGATGACCCGTTGCAGGTCATCGACGCAGGCGCTGACGACGTCCGCGAGGATCACCTGCGTCTTCTCCCGCGCCCCGGACTGCAGTTGCGCGGCGTGGTGGCGCGCCGAGGCCGTGTACGCGCAGGCACCCGCGGGGTCGGGATCGGCGAGCGCGCTCGCCGCCGCCAGCACCACCAGCGCGATGTGCACGGACTGCGGCAGGCGCTCGCGCCTGCCGTCTTCACCGGGTGCGACGGCGCGGACCAGTTGCAACACCGAACCGGCCAACAGGGCCACGTGCACGGCCTGGTGGTCGGCCGCCGAGATCGCCTCCCGCAGCCCCCAGCGCCGCGGCGCGATGGTGACGACGTGGCGCGCGGTGGTGCGCGCCTCGAGCAGCCCGCTGAGCTGTTCGTGCACCCGGTCGACGGCCGCCAGCGGCCAATCCGGCGGCGGCGCCTTGCGTCCGGCGGCGACGTCCGCCGCCCGCGCCAACACGTCGTGCAGCACGCCGAGCACCCCGACGCGCGCGTTGCGCAGCACCTTGCGCGGGTCGGCTGGGAACAGCAAGACGGCGAAGACGATGGCCACCGCACCACCGATAAGCGCATCGAAGATACGTTCAAACCCGACGCCCCCGCGGTACAGCGCCAGCACCAGGATCGCCGACACCACCGTCTGGTTGGCGAACATCATCCCGTGCCCGATGAAGCCGCCCCCGATGAACACCGCGGCTCCCAGCGCCACCACGGCGGCGACCGCGATGGGCACGTCCCCCGGCCCGAGCAGGCCCTGCACCAGCGAGCCCACCCCGATGCCCAGGGTCACCCCGATCATCATCTGGATGGCGCGCTGCGCCCGGAGCACGTTGCTGGTCGACAACGACACCGCGGCGGCGATCGGCGCGAAGAACGGCTGCGGGTGCTGCAGGACGTCGTGGGCCAAATACCAGGACAGGCCCGCGGCCACCGCGGTCTGCACCAGGTTGAACCAGACCGTCCGCAGCCGCTTAGTGCCGGCACGCGCGACCGCGGCAACCAACGAGGGCACCGCCGGTCGCGACGTGCCCACCGGCTAGGTCCGGTTTAACTCGAACAGCGGGATCACCCGGCTGGTCTTGGCCTGGTAATCGGCGAAGCCCGGCGCGACGGCGGTGACCTTGTCGAAGAGCGCGGCGCGCTCGTCGGCGGGCAGCTCGCGCGCGGTCACGTCGAACGCTTGCACCCCCTGCGGGGCGCCGACCTCGACCTGCGCCCGGGGGTTGGCCCGCAGGTTGTGCACCCAGGCCGGGTCCTTGGGCGCGCCGGCGAAGGAGCCGATGATGATGAGCTTGCCGTCGATCTCGAAATAGGCCAGCGGCGACACCCGGGGCTGGCCCGACTTGGCGCCGGTGGTGTGCAGCAACAGCAGGCTGGCGCCCTCGAACTGGCCGCCGACCTTGCCGTCGTTGGCCCGGAATTCGTCGATGATGCCCTTGTTGAATGCGTTGACGTTCTCGGCGTCAGGGGTTTGAGGCATGCCCGGTCAACCTTGCCCGGCTCGGCGTCTATTCCGGACCCCGGGCCGGAAGGTCTTAGCTGCGACGGCTGCTCGACAGACACCCGGACACGGTAATTGGTTTTGACGGCGACTGAAAACTGACTGGTGAATCGGGACTGAGACGACCAAACCGACGCAGATCGGCGCATCTCGGGCAGGATATGCAGCATGGCCGATCAACCCGAGGTCCGCACCGACAAGATCACCGTGCCGCAACGCCTGGACGCGAATCACGTTCGCGCGCTCGCAATGCAGAAGGCGCAACACAAGGTGAGGCGGGGCCATAAGGTGCGTGACCTGCACCTCGGTGACAGCAACCCGGTTGGCGGCCAGGACGTGGAGTGGTCCTACACCTACCGGGTGGTCTAGGCGCCGATATCGAGAGGTGCCGCCGCGCTACTTGGGCCCGGGCTTGGCGTCTATCCCGGACTCCTTGCGCTGCTGTGCGGTGATCGGCGCGGGTGCCTCGGTGAGCGGGTCCACGCCGCCGCCGGTCTTCGGGAAGGCGATGACCTCGCGGATCGAGTCGACGCCAGACAGCAGCGCGTTGATCCGGTCCCAGCCGAACGCAATCCCGCCGTGCGGGGGCGCACCAAATGTGAACGCCTCCAACAGGAAACCGAACTTCTCCTGGGCCTCGGCGTGGTCCAAGCCCATCACCGCGAACACCCGTTCCTGGATGTCGCGGCGGTGGATACGAATCGACCCGCCGCCGATCTCGTTGCCGTTGCAGACGATGTCGTACGCGTCGGCGAGCACGTTGCCGGTATCGGTCTCGATGTCGCCCTCGTGGCCGGGCTTGGGCGAGGTGAAGGCGTGATGCACGGCGGTCCACGCCCCCGAGCCGACGGCCACGTCACCCGCGGCGGTGGCGTCGTCGGCGGGCTCGAACAGCGGCGGGTCCACCACCCAGACGAACGCCCAGGCGTCCGCGTCGATCATTCCGAGCCGGTGGGCGATTTCACCGCGGGCGGCCCCCAGCAGCGCCCGCGACGGCTTCGGCGGCCCGGCCGAGAAGAAGACGCAGTCGCCCGGCTTGGCCCCGACGTGGGCGGCCAGGCCGTCACGTTCGGCGTCGGACAGGTTCTTGGCGACCGGACCCCCCAGCGTGCCGTCGTCTGCGATCAGCACGTAGGCCAGTCCGCGGTGACCGCGCTGCTTGGCCCACTCCTGCCAGCCGTCCAGCGTGCGCCGCGGCTGTGACGCCCCACCGGGCATCACCACCGCGCCGACATACGGCGCCTGGAACACGCGAAATGTGGTGTCTTTGAAGAACTCTGTGCAGTCGACCAGCTCGAGGCCGAAGCGCAGGTCGGGCTTGTCGGAGCCGAATCGCCGCATCGCGTCGGCGTAGCTGATCCGTGGGATGGGCCTGGGAATCTCATACCCGATCAACGCCCACAGCGCGGACAGGATCTCCTCGGAGATGGCGATGATGTCCTCGGCGTCGACGAAGCTCATCTCCATGTCGAGCTGGGTGAACTCCGGCTGGCGGTCGGCGCGGAAATCCTCGTCGCGGTAGCAGCGGGCGATCTGGTAGTAGCGCTCCATGCCGGCCACCATCAGCAACTGCTTGAACAGCTGCGGGCTCTGCGGCAGGGCGTAGAACGAGCCGGGGTGCAGGCGGGCCGGCACCAGGAAGTCGCGCGCGCCTTCGGGGGTCGAGCGGGTGATCGTCGGGGTTTCGATCTCGACGAAGTCGTGCTGGGCGAGGACCGACCGCGCCGCGGCATTCACCTTGGAGCGCAACCGGATTGCCTCGGCCGGCCCGTCGCGGCGCAGGTCCAGATAGCGATACTTGAGCCGCAGCTCCTCGCCGGCGGGCTCGTCGAGCTGGAACGGCAGCGGCGCGCTCTCCCCCAGCACCGTCAGCGACGTGGCGTTGACTTCGATGTCGCCGGTGGCGATGTCGGGGTTGGCGTTGCCCTCGGGGCGGATCTCGACCACACCGGAGACCGCGACGCAGAACTCGGCGCGCAGCCGATGCGCCTGGGCCAGCACGTCCTCGGCGCGGAACACCACCTGGGCGATCCCCGAGGCGTCGCGCAGATCGATGAAGATGACGCCTCCGTGGTCGCGGCGCCGGGCCACCCAACCCGCCAGCGTCACCTGCTGCCCGGCATCGCTACTGTCCAGCGAACCCGCGGCATGACTGCGCAGCACAAAAGACTCCTTTTCACCTGGCCAGAACGAGTGCCCAGTCTAAAGGAGGTAATTTCGGTGGCATCGCCACAGACGCTGCTACCAACATCGCCCTGGTCGGTCCCGGCGCCGTCGGCACGACGGCCGCCGCCCTGCTGCATCGGGCCGGCCACTCCGTCATCGTGTGCGGGCGCACCCCGCGCGACGTGATCGAAGTGCGACCCGACGGCGCCGACCCGATCGTCGTGCCGGGCCCCGTGCACACCGATCCGGCCGACGTGGCCGGGCCGGTGGACGTGGTGTTGCTGGCCGTCAAGGCCACCCAGACCGAGGCGGCGGGCGGCTGGCTGGCCCGGCTGTGCGACGTCCACACCATCGTCGTGGTGCTGCAAAACGGTGTGGAGCAGGTCGAACACGTGCAGCCGCTGTGCCCGCAATCGCCCGTCATCCCCGGGATCGTGTGGTACTCGGCCCAGATGCAGCCCGAAGGCTGGGTGCGGTTGCGCACCGAACCGGCCCTGGTGCTGCCCAGCGGGCCGTCGGCGGAGGCCGTCGCCGAGCTGCTGCGCGACGCCGGGTGCCGGGTGGACTGCGATCCCGACATCATCACCGCGGCCTGGCACAAGCTGCTCACCAACGCCCTGGCCGGCTTCATGGCGCTGGCGCGCAGGCGGTCCGGGATGTTCCGCCGCGACGACGTCGCCGCCCTGGCGCGCCGCTACGTCGCCGAGTGCCTGGCGGTCGCGCGGGCCGAGGGCGCCCGGCTGGCCGACGGCGTGGTCGACGAGTTGGTGGACATGTTCCGCAACGTCGCCGAGGACATGGGCACCTCGATCCTGACCGACGCCGAACATCAGCGGCGGATGGAATGGGACATCCGCAACGGCGTGATCATTCGCAAGGGCCGGGCCCACGGCCTGGCCACGCCGATCAGCGACGTGATAGTGCCCTTACTGGCCGCGGCCAGCGACGGCCCCGGCTAGATTGATTTCATGTTCCCCTGCGAGCGCGTGGATCTGAACTTCATCGACGCTGATTTTGTTGAGGCCCGTTACCGCTTCCGCAACAGCGTCGACCTGGCCATCACCCCCGAGCGGCTTTTCGAGGTGCTCTCCGACGCCGGGTCCTGGCCTCGGTGGGCGAAGGTGATCACGAAGGTGACCTGGACCAGTCCCGAGCCGCGCGGTGTGGGGACCACCCGCGTCGTCGAGATGCGCGGCGGCATCGTCGGCAACGAGGAATACCTCGCCTGGGAACCGTTCACGCACATGGCGTTTCGGTTCAACGAATGCTCTACCCGGTCCGTGGCGGCCTTCGCCGAGGATTACCGGGTGCAGGTCATCCCGGGCGGCTGCCGGCTGACGTGGACCATGGCCCAGAAGCCGGCCGGCCCGGCGAAGCTGGCGATGGTCGTGGTGGGGCCGCTGCTGAACCTGGCCCTGCGCCGCTATCTGCGAAACCTGCGCAGCTACACCGAGTCCCTTGCGACCCGGCAACGTTAGGAGAGCGTCGTGACCTTCAACGAGGGCATGCAGATCGACACCAGCACCGCGTCGTCGTCCGGTGGGGGCGGGATGGGCATGGCGGTCGGGGGTGGCGGTCTGGGGCTGCTCATTCTCATCGGGGCGCTGTTTTTGGGCGTCGACCCCGGCCGCGTCATGAACTCCCCGCAGACCAACACCGGCGGGTACTCGGCGCCCGGCTTCGACCTGAGCCAGTGCAAGACCGGCGCCGACGCCAACAAGTACGTGCAGTGCCGGGTGGTCGCCACCGGCAACTCGGTGGACGCGGTGTGGCATCAGCTGCTGCCGGGTTACACCCGCCCGCATGTCCGGCTGTTCACCGGCCGGGTGAACACCGGCTGCGGGGCGGCCACCACCGCGGTCGGACCGTTCTACTGCCCGGTCGACCAGACGGCGTACTTCGACACCGACTTCTTCCAGGAGCTCGTCGACAGATTCGGTTCCAGCGGTGGGCCGTTCGCCCAGGAGTATGTGGTCGCCCACGAATACGGCCATCACGTGCAGCAACTGCAGGGTCTGCTCGGCCGCTCGCAGCAGGGCGCGCAGGGCGCCGGGGGCAACGGCGTGCGCACCGAGCTACAGGCCGACTGCTACGCCGGAATCTGGGCACACTACGCCTCCACAGTCAAGCAGGAGAGCACGGGCGTGCCCTACCTGGAGCCGTTGAGCGACAAGGACATTGCCGATGCGCTGTCGGCCGCGGCGTCGGTGGGCGATGACCGCATCCAGAAGGAAGCCACCGGGCGGGTCAACCCCGAGTCCTGGACGCACGGCTCGTCCGAACAGCGCCAGAAGTGGTTCACCATCGGCTACCAGACCGGCGACCCGAAGAAGTGTGACACCTTCTCCGCGCCGGATCTGGGTTAAACGTCCAGCAGACGCCGCAGCTCGGCGCGGCCCTGTTCGTCGAGCGGCAGCAGCGGCGCGCGCGGGTCGCCGACGCCGAAGTCGAGCAGCTCCAGGCCGGCCTTGACGGTGGTGGCCAACCCGCCGGCGACGATGTAGGTGAGCAACGGCTGGAGATCGTCGTAAAGCTTCTGCGCGGTGTCGAGGTCGTGCGCGCGCACCGCCTCGTACAGGTCGATGCAGGGTTGTGGCCGCAGATTCGGTGCGGCCGTGCACCATCCGGATGCGCCGGCCTTCAGGGCGTCGAGCACCAGCGGGTTGCTGCCGTTGTAGAAGGGCAGCCGGTTGCCGGACAGTTCGGCGATGCGGTGCATGCGGGCCAGGTCGCCGGTGGATTCCTTGACCATGGTGACGTTGTCGATGCCCTCGAACATTCGCACCAGCAACTCCGGCGGCATGTCGACACCGCTGGTGGCCGGGTTGTTGTAGGCCATGATGGGGATCGAGATGGCGTCGCTGATGCTGCGGTAGTGCTGGAAGATCTCCCGCTCGGTGAGCTTCCAGTAGGACACCGGCAGGATCATCACCGCGTCCGCCCCGGCCCGCTGCGCGTAGCCGGCGCGCCGAATCGTCTTGGCGGTGGTCACATCCGACACGCCGACGATTACCGGGACCCGCCCGGCGACAGTGGCGATGGTGGCGTCGACGACGGCGTCGAACTCGGGTTCCTCGAGGTACGCCAGTTCGCCGGTGCTGCCCAGCGGCGCGATCGCGTGGACATTGCCGGACACCAGCCGCTCGACCAGCGTGGCCAGCCGTTCGGTGTCAATCCCGTTGTCGCCGAACGGCGTAACCGGGTAGGCGATGATGCCGTGGATCTTGGGCTCGGTCACAGGGCGGCTCCTTGGCTGGTCAACACGTCGGGATGCCGGGCCAGGACCCGACGGCCGTAGTAGGCGAAGTTGGCGCGGCTGCGCTGCGGCGACAGCGTCCAGTCATGGGCCTCGCGAGCCAGTTCTTCGGGCAGCTCCTGGACGGTGCCGGCGGCCATCGCGGCCAGCTGCAGTTTGGCGGCGCGCTCGATGAGGATGCCCAGCGAGCAGGCCTCCTCGACGCTGGCCCCCGCGATGACGTGGCCGTGATGCGCCAGCAGGACGGCCTTCTTGTCCCCGAGGGCGGCGGTGATGATCTCGCCCTCTTCGTTGCCGACCGGCACCCCCGGCCACTTCGGCAAGAACGCACAGTCGCCGTAGAGCGGGGTGGTGTCCATGTGGGAGACGATCAGGGGAACTTCCAGCATCGACAGCGCCGCGACGTGGAACGCGTGGGTGTGCACGATGCAGTTGACGTCGGGCCGGGCGCGATAGATCCAGCTGTGAAAACGGTTGGCGGGGTTGGCAATCCCCTCGCCGTCGAGGACGTTGAGGTCCTCGTCGACCAGCAGCAGGTTGGCGTCGGTGATCTCGTCGAACCCCAGCCCGAGCCGCTGGGTGTAGTAGGTGCCCGCGGCCTCGGCGCGGGCGGTGATCTGGCCGGCCAGCCCCGAGTCGTGCCCGGCGTCAAAGAGCGCCCGACAGGTCAACGCCAGCTTCTGGCGCGTGGTCAACTGCGAATCGGCGAGGTTCGCCGTCAACTGCTCGGCAGCCCGGCGCATCAACTCGGATTTCGATTCGGTGAACGTGCTGCCCATGTGACACAATGTAGCAGCATAGGAAACCTTGTGTCATAGGAGGTGCCGTGACGGCACTGCTGCGCCCCGTCCGCAGACAGCGCGGCCTCACCCTCGAGCAACTCGCCCGGCAGACGGGCCTGACCAAGAGCTACCTGTCCAAGATCGAACGGGGCCAGAGCACTCCCTCGATCGCGGTGGCCCTCAAGGTCGCCCGGGCGCTCGAGGTCGACGTCGGGCGGCTGTTCTCCGCCGGGGCGGCCCAGGAAAAGATCACCGTGGACCGGGCCGGCGACGGCGACGGCGGCCGCTACCGGGTGCTGGCGCCGTCGCTGTTGGGAAAGTCGATGTCGCCGTTCGTGGTTCGCCCGACCGAGCAGCTGGCCGAGGATCCCCATCCCGAGCATGCGGGCCAGGAATTCATGTTCGTGCACGCCGGAACGGTCGAACTCGACTACGGTGACCAGACGTTCACGTTAAGGCCGGGCGACAGCGCCTACTTCGACGCGTCGGTCAGCCACAAGATCCGGGCGGTCGGCGCCGAGAGCGCCCAGGTCGTCGTCGTTGCGCACGCCGAGCCCGGCAGCGCACCGGCCCTGGGCTCGACTAGCTGAGCCGGCAGGTGACGGTGGTGGTCGCGTCCTGCTGGACCACCACCTGACCGTCCACGGCGATTTCGCAGTGGAACTGGGCCGGGCCGTTGCCCGAGTCCGGCCAGTGCAGCATGCCGTTGGCGGTGATGCTCGCGAACTGGTTCGGGTTTGCCAGGGTGGCGGTGTAGGTGACCGGCGCGCCGGCGCTGAGCGGGGCCTGCACGCTGGTCGAGAACTTCGACGGGTCCGCGTTGAAGGCCGCCTGGCTGGGCGGATCGGCGTTTACGTAGGAGACGTTGGCGGTCACGTTGTTGGGGCTCGTCACGGTGTAGGTCACCTGGTGGCCGGCCGGGTCCGCATAGCTGGTCGCCGGCGTGAGTACCGCCCCCGCGGCCGCGGCCAGAATTGTCGCTGAGATCGCGCTCGCTGTCCTGTGCACGTTCGTCATATCGAAAACGCTACCGGATTCGTTAGCGACGGTTCGATGGTTACGCCGCAGCTGTGCCCCTGGTCGCCCGGCTCCGGTATGAAGCAAGCATGCGTGAAGACCCCACTGCGGTGACCCGGCGCCGGTTGCTGACCACCGGCGCGGTCTCGGCCGCCCTCGGCGTGGGCCTGGGGGGTGGCGCCACGCTGCTGTGGTCCCGTCCGCAGGGCCCGACGGCCTGGTTGCAGCCCGATCGACGTGGCGCACCACCTGTCGGTGGGCTGCACCTGCAGTTCGGCAAGAACGCCGGCACCGAAGTGGTGGTGTCCTGGCACACCACCGACGCAGTCCGCAATCCGCGCGTCCTGCTCGGAAGACCGACATCGGGCTTCGGCAGCACGGTGGCCGCCGAAACCCGCACCTACCGGGACGCGAAGTCGGGCACCGAAGTTCGCGTCAACCATGCCCGGCTGACCGACCTCACGCCGGACACCGACTACGTGTACGCCGCGCTGCACGACGGCGCGGAACCGGAGCAGGGCACCGTCCGTACGGCGCCGAAGGGCCGAAAGCCGTTGCTGTTCACCAGCTTCGGTGACCAGTCCACTCCGGCGCTGGCCAAAATGCCCGACGGCAGCTACGCCACCGACAACATCGGCTCGCCGGCCGCCGCCGACACCACCATGGCGATCGAACGGATGGGCCCGCTGTTCAACCTGATCAACGGCGACCTGTGTTACGCCAACCTGGCCCGGGATCGGGTGCGCACCTGGTCGAACTGGTTCGAGAACAACACCCGCTCGGCGCGCTACCGGCCCTGGATGCCGGCGGCAGGCAACCACGAGAACGAATTGGGCAACGGTCCAATTGGTTACGGCGCCTACCAGACCTACTTCGCGGTGCCCGAGTCCGGGTCGAGCCCCGAAACCCGTGGCATGTGGTACTCGTTCACCGCCGGCTCGGTGCGGGTGATCAGCCTGAGCAACGACGACGTCGCGTTCCAGGACGGCGGCAACTTCTACGTGCACGGCTACTCCGGTGGCGAGCAAAAGCGTTGGCTTGCAGACGAACTCGCTGCGGCCCGGAGCGATCCGGACGTCGACTGGATCGTGGTGTGCATGCACCAGACCGCGGTCTCCACCGCCGACAAGACCAACGGTGCCGACCTGGGCATCCGCGCGGAATGGCTGCCGCTGTTCGACCAGTACCGGGTCGACCTGGTGGTGTGCGGCCACGAACACCACTACGAACGCTCGCATCCGCTGCGCGGCGCGCTGGGCACCGACACCCGCACGCCGATACCCGTCGACACCCGAAACGATCTGATCGACGCCACCCGGGGAACGGTGCACCTGGTCATCGGTGGCGGCGGCACGTCGGCCCCGAGCAACGCGATGTTCTTCCCGGAGCCGCGGTGCCGTGTGGTCACCGGTGTGGGCGCCTTCGATCCCGCGCTGCGCCGCAAGGCGCCCGTCTACGTCCTCGAGGACGCGCCGTGGTCGGCGTTCCGCGATCGCGACAACCCTTACGGTTTCGCGGCTTTCGAGGTCGATCCGGGCCAACCCGGCGGCAACACCTCGATCAAGGCGACGCACTACGCGCTGCGGGGCCCGTTCGGCGAAGTCGCCGTCATCGACCAGTTCACGCTCACCAAGCCGCGCGGCGACCGGGCCCGCTAGCCCGTCCCAGCAACGTGACCGCGGCGGATTTTATCCCTGTGAAATACTTCAAAAATGGCTGAATCGCCCGGTCCGTCCATGGGGGGACGCTTGGCGGACTTCGTGGTCGATCGGCGCATGCTGCTGACGGCGGCGCTCGCCGTGCCGATCGGAGCGCTCGCCGCGGGGGCGGCGTGGTGCCTGCTCCGGTTGATCGGGTTGGTCACCAACCTCGTCTTCTACCAGCGCTGGGCGGTCGACCTGGTGGCACCGGGATCGCACCCCCATCCGTGGTGGTTGCTGCTGGGCGCCCCCGTCGCCGGCGGTCTGGTGGTCGGCGTCATGGCGCGGCTGGGCTCGGAGAAGATCCGCGGTCACGGCATGCCGGAAGCGATCGAGGCGATTCTCACCCAGGGCAGCCGTGTCGAGCCGAAAGTCGCTGTCCTCAAACCGGTTTCGGCGGCGATCAGCATCGGCACCGGCGGCCCGTTCGGCGCCGAGGGGCCGATCATCATGACCGGCGGGGCACTCGGGTCGATCCTGGCCCAACACCTGCACCTGACCGCCGACGAGCGCAAGATCCTGCTGGTGTCGGGGGCCGCCGGCGGAATGGCGGCCACGTTCAATTCGCCGCTGGCGTCCATCCTGCTCGCGGTCGAGCTGTTGCTGTTCGAATGGCGGCCTCGCAGCCTGATTCCGGTGACGGCGGCGGTCGTCGTCGCGACCGTCGTGCGCCAGTTCATTCTCGGCGGCAACCCGGTCTTCCCGGTCGACGTCGGGCGCCTGAGCCGGGTCGAACCGAAGATAGACCTGCTGGCGCTCCTCATCGGGGCGTGCGGCGCGGTGGTCGCCATCGCCGCGACGCGGTTGGTGTACCTGGCCGAAGACGCCTTCGCGCGCCTGCCGATCCACTGGATGTGGTGGCCGGCGATCGGCGGGCTGGTGATCGGCGCGGGCGGACTGATCGAGCCGCGGGCGCTCGGCGTCGGCTACGACGTGATCGACGCGCTGCTCACCGGCCGCGCCACCCTGTCGTTGATCGTCGGCATCCTCGTCGTGAAGACCGCCATCTGGTCACTGTCGTTGGGTTCGGGCACCTCGGGCGGTGTGCTCGCACCGGTGTTCATGATCGGCGGCGCGCTGGGAGCCCTGGTGGGCCAGGGCCTGCCGAACGTGTTCCCGGGGTTCTGGGCGATTCTCGGACTGGCCGCCGTGGTGGGCGGCGTCATGCGCTCGCCGCTGACCGGCATCGTGTTCACCCTCGAACTCACCCACGCCTGGCCCGCGCTGCTTCCCCTGATCGTGGCCTCGACCACGGCCTACGCGGCGTCCGTGCTGATGCTCGACCGATCGGTGCTGACCGAGAAGATCGCCCGGCGCGGCCTGCACCTGACCCGCGACTACACCACCGATCCGCTGGAAGCGTTCTTCGTGGCCGACGTCATGCATCCCGAGCCGTCCCCGGTGCCGACCGGCGGCAGCGTCAGCACCCGCGACACCCTGCGGCATGCCGCCAACGTCCTCGCCGAATCGGGCGGCCACGCGCTGCGTGTCCTGTCACCGGACGGCGCGGAACAAGGTCACCTGCTGCTGCGGGATCTGCTCACCGCCCGTCTGCACGACATCACCGAAGACACCAGGCGCACAAGGCATTTCGTCGCGTTCCCCCGCAGACGGACGCTACGAAACGCCGATCCCGAAGCTCAAAACAACGTCGGCTGACTCGCTTTCGGTGCCGGCGCCGCCGAGGCGGCCCGGGCGAACGGGCGATGGTCGCCCGCCAGCCCATGCTTGGCGATCAACGGCGCGGCCCGCCGCCACAGCGTTTCGCGATAGTCCTGGGGCAGGTAGGCGCCGCGGCGGTACAGCTCGCGATAACGGCCGACCAGCTCGGGATGCGAACGGGCCAACCACGCCATGAACCATCCCCGGGTCGAGCTGCGCAGGTGCAAACCGAACACGGTGACGCTGGTGGCACCGGCCGCCGCGATCTGGCCGAGCAGCCCATCGAGGTGCTCGGCGGAATCGGTGAGGTGCGGCAGCACCGGCGCGACCATCACATGACAGTCCAACCCGGCGCCCCGAATAGCGCTGATCAGACCCAGCCGGGCCTGGGGCGTGGGGGTGCCCGGCTCGACGTCCTTATGGAGCTCTGGATCGCCGACGGCCAGCGACACCGCCACCGAGACCGGGACCTGCGCCGCGGCCTGGGTGATCAGCGGCAGGTCGCGCCGCAGCAGCGTGCCCTTGGTCAGGATCGACAGCGGTGTGCCGGATTCGGCCAGGGCGCCGATGATGCCGGGCATCAGCGCGTAGCGCCCCTCGGCCCGCTGGTACGGGTCGGTGTTGGTGCCCAGGGCGACGGTCTCACGCTGCCACGACGGCCGGCGCAGCTCGCGACGCAGCACCTCGACCACGTTGGTCTTGACGACGACCTGGGTGTCGAAGTCGTTGCCGCAGTCCAGCTCCAGGTATTCGTGGGTGGGCCGGGCGAAACAGTACCGGCAGGCGTGCGAGCAGCCGCGGTAGCCGTTGACGGTGTAGCGAAACGGCAGCGCCGACGCGTTCGGCACCTTGTTGAGCGCGGACTTGCACACCACCTCGTGGAAGGTGATGCCGTCGAACTGCGGCGAGCGCACGCTGCGCAGGAAGCCGATGCGCTGCAGCCCCGGCAGCGCCCCATCCTCGACCGGTGTCCCGTTGACCGCGACGGCTTGATTTGCCCACCGCATACCGGCTATTCGAACATTAGTTCGAGGCTGAGTCAAGCAAGGGCGACGGCCGCACAGTGAGCGGTGACCGTATCACCCCAACGCTTCAAGGCGCCGACGGTGATCCGGTGCGCGGCGTGGGCGATAAGTTCGTCGTTCACATGGCCGGCATTTTCCCCGTCTTGTCCGAGGGTGCATTGCGCGCGACTTTGGGAATTCTCGACCGCACCGTGCGCCGCGGTTATCCGGGCGGTTAAACCGAAACCGCGCACGGGCCTGGCGAATCGAGTTTCGGTTTTGCGCGACATTTGCGCGGGTATTATTCCAGGGCCCCTCACGAAAGGACCTGTCATGTTGCACCAGGTGATTTTGGCGAGTTCGGACCCGGTCGCGGCCGGCTTTATCCTCCGCGGCATCAAGGGAATTTTCGTCGCTATCGGCAGCATTATCGCCGCAATAATCTGCGGAGTCATCGCCATGATGAAGGGCCGCAATCCGCTGGGCTGGGGAATTCTCGGGCTGTTCTTCTCGATCCTGACATTGATCGTCGTCATCATTATTCCCAGCAAAAAATAACGCTTAGAAGGGCGGCGGTTCCCCGTCGCCGACGGGGTGGGCCGATGCGGAAGCCCAAGTGCGAGAAGGCGTTTCGATCGCACGTGCCATGCGGTTGTGCCGGCGTTCGGTGGCCACGCGCGCGGCGCGGTTCTGAGCGCGGGTGCGGCGGCGTTTGGGCATCATCGCCGTGCGATCACCGCAGTAATCGGGCGCCACGTCGGCCTCGGCGGCGGGGATCGCGCCGACGTCCCGGCACAAACTCGGGAACAGCAGTGCGCTGCCCGGCGTGGTGACATAGGTCCGCCCGGCCGGCGAGGTCAGGATCAGCGTGCCGTCGGACAGCTGCTTTTCCTGCCAGCCCCAAAAGGTTTTCACCAAATGATGGGCGCGGCAATAACATTTGAGGTTCGACGCGTGCGTCGGCCCGCCGTCGGCGTAGGGGATCGTATGGTCCACGTCACAGTTCACGGCGGGCTGATCACAGCCGGGCCAACGACACGTCAAATCCCGGCAGCGCACAAAATCGGCCAGCGCCTTAGACGGCACATAACCGGGCTCCGGCGGCGCACCACCCGGATGGACCAGCGGCGCCAGCCTGGCCGAGGCGGCCAACTCGCCGAGCAACTCCGGCGGGATCAGGCCCTGCGCGCCTATCTGAGCGGCGGGCGTCGAACCGCGGCCATTCAGCGTGGCCTGCTCGGCGATCACGTGGATCACCACCGGGCTCGACGCGGGCCGTTTGCCGGCCGCGCAATCGGGCCGCCCGCACCGACACCCCAGCCGGTCCGCACCGGCCGCCAGCGCACCCAGCGCATCAGCGCGGCGCTGCTCGCGGGTGCGCGGATCATGCTCACACACCGTGGCCGCTAACGCAGTCAATCGCCGATCCAGCGCATGCGCGTCCGGAGCGAGCAGGGTGCCCTCCAGATGCGCCAACCCCTCCCCCATGTCGGCAACCCAGACTTCCCGCCCGGCCGCGCGCTCCTTGCGGCGGCGTACCGCGTCCGCGTCAGCGCGAGCCACCACCTTGTCCACCTGTGCGGCCAGCCGACCCTGGCTCAGCGACGGCCACCTGGTGACCCCGGCGGCCAACTCGGCATCCACCGCACCGAGCACGTCGGGGTCGGTGATCAAATCGGTGCGAAACACGATCGTTTGAAACATTCGGTAGCCGATATCGCCGGCGGCGAAGACCGCCCCCACCTTCGGCAGCCGCTCGCGCATCGCGCGGGCGTAGCGCACGCGACTTTCGGCCAGGCCCTGGCCGATTCGCAACTCGGCGGCCACCTCCGCACTCACCGCCGCCTCGGTGTCGACGGCCCACTCCTCGGTCTCCGAACACCGTGACAGCCGATACCCGAACAGCTCACCAATGGCCACCAGCTGCGCGGCCGCCGCCCGATTCTCCGCCCGGGCGGCCGCACCGATCCGCTCCAGCAAGCCCGCCGACACCGGTGTCGCCGACGGGTAGTGGCGCTCGATGAGCTCGTCGAACCGCGCCCGCACTTCTTCGAACATGTGTTCGACAGTATCAGACGCGAGCGACACGTCAGCGGCCGAGCCGCCCAAGCACCTCGTCGACAACGGAATCCAACGCGACGGCGACCTGCTCCCCGGTCTCGAGATCCTTCACCCCGACCGTGCCCGCCTCGAGATCGCGGTCGCCGAGGACCAGCGCGACCCGGGCGCCGGAGCGGTCGGCCGCGCGCATCGCGCCCTTGAGTCCGCGGTCGCCGTAGGCCATGTCGACGCGCACGCCGCCGCCGCGCAACTGCGCGGCCAGCACCGCCAGGCGCAACTTGGCCTGCTCGCTCAGCGGCACGCCGAACACCTCGCAGCGCGCGGGGACCCCCGCACTCTTGCCCTCGGCGCGCAGCGCCAGCAGCGTGCGGTCCACGCCGAGCCCAAACCCGATGCCGGACAGGTCTTGCCCGCCAAGCTGGCGCATCAGGCCGTCGTAGCGGCCACCGCCACCGATGCCGGACTGCGCGCCCAGCCCGTCGTGCACGAACTCGAAGGTCGTTTTGGTGTAGTAGTCCAGCCCGCGGACCATGCGCGGGTTGATGACGTACGGCACGCCCATCGCGTCCAGATGCGCCAACACGGTGTCGAAGTGCTGCTTGGCCGCGTCGGACAGGTGATCGAGCAGCACCGGCGCTTCGGCCGTCATGGCGCGCACCTCCGGTCGCTTGTCGTCGAGCACCCGCAGGGGATTGAGCTGCGCCCGTCGCCGGGTCTCCTCGTCCAGGTCGAGCCCAAAAAGGAACTCCTGCAACAGTTCCCGGTACTGCGGCCGGCAGCTGTCATCACCCAGCGAGGTGATCTCCAGGCGGA
This sequence comes from Mycobacterium colombiense, assembly GCF_003284975.1. Lineage (GTDB taxonomy): Bacteria > Actinomycetota > Actinomycetes > Mycobacteriales > Mycobacteriaceae > Mycobacterium > Mycobacterium europaeum_A. The sequence goes on along the minus strand of NZ_QMEU01000022.1, from coordinate 11,114 downwards.
AGCCGTCGAGCCCCAGCGAGCGGAAACCCGCGTCGGCGATGGCGATCACCTCGGCGTCCAGGGCCGGGTCGTCGACGCCGATCGCCTCGACTCCGACCTGCTGCAGCTGGCGATAGCGGCCGGCCTGCGGACGCTCGTAGCGGAAAAACGGCCCCGCGTAACAGAGTTTGACCGGCAGTGCGCCGCGGTCGAGCCCGTGCTCGATGACCGCACGCACCACCCCGGCGGTGCCCTCGGGCCGCAGCGTCACCGAGCGGTCGCCGCGGTCGGCGAACGTGTACATCTCTTTGGACACCACGTCGGTGGACTCACCGACGCCGCGGGCGAACAGCGCCGTGTCCTCGAAGATGGGCAGCTCGATATCGCCGTAGCCGGCCCGGCGGGCGGCGCCCAGCAGGCCGTCGCGCACCGCGACGAATTGCGCCGAGTCCGGCGGGACATAGTCGGGCACGCCCTTGGGCGCAGCGAACTCCGGCACGGGCTACAGGCCTTCGAGGAACGGGTTGAGGCGGCGCTCGGCGCCGATGGTGGTGGAGTTGCCGTGCCCGGGCAGCACCACGGTGTCGTCGTCGAGCACCAGAAGCTTGTCGACGATCGAGGTCAGCAGGTCGCGGCCGCTGCCGCCGAACAGGTCGGTGCGCCCCACTGCGCGCTCGAAGAGCGTGTCACCGGTGAACACCAAGTCTTTCCCGTCCTTCGTCCCGCCGTCGACCCGGAAGATCACCGATCCCCGGGTGTGCCCGGGCGTGTGGTCGACGTTGACGGTCACGCTGCCCAGGTCCAGCTTGTCGCCGTCGCGGTCCAGCTCGACGACCTGCTTGGGCTCCCGCCAGAACGCGCCCGCGACCATCTGCGCCAGGCGCGGGCCCAGGCCGTAGATCGGGTCGGTGAGCATGAACCTGTCCTCGGGATGGATGTAGGTCGGGCAACCGTAGGTGTCGGACACCTTCTGCGCCGACCACATGTGGTCGATGTGTCCGTGGGTAAGCAGCACCGCGGCCGGCGTCAGCCGGTTCTTGTCCAGGATGTTGCGCAGCGCGCCCATCACCCGCTGTCCCGGATCCACGATCACGGCGTCCGTACCAGGCCGTTCGGCCACCACGTAGCAGTTGCACTGCAGCATGCCGGCGGGGAATCCGGTGATCAACACGCTTCCCAGTTTCCCACGGGCCCCACTTGACACGAGTCGCGGCGCCCACATTAGCCTGAGCTGGCACCTCACCCGTCTAAGGGAATCCGACTTCACCAGCATGGAGGCATAGCGGCCGTGCCGACCAACGAACAGCGACGCGCCAACGCCAAACGCAAGCTCGAACGGCAGCTGGAACGGCGCGCGAAGCAAGCCAAGACGCGCCGGATCGTGCTGATCGCGGCCGCCTCGATCGTCGCCGTGGCCGTGATCGTGGCGGTGGTGATCACGATCGTCAACACCAAGCACGACCACAAGAGCAACACCGCGGCGTCGACGACCACCAGCAGCACCAGCTCGCCGGAGTCCACGACCCCCGCGGGGCCGACCCCGAACGCCGCGCCGCTGCCGCCGTTCAAGCCCTCTGCCGAGCTGGGCGCCAACTGTCAGTACCCGGCCTCGCCCGAGCCGGCCGCCAAGCCGGGGGTCAAGCCGCCGCGGACCGGCAAGGTGCCGACCGATCCCGCCCAGGTGAGCGCCAGCATGGTGACCAACCAGGGCCACATCGGCCTGATGCTGGCGAACAACGAATCACCGTGCACCGTCAACAGTTTCGCGAGCCTGATCGGGCAGAAATACTTCGACAACACCAAATGCCACCGGTTGACCACCTCGCAGGGCCTGGGCGTGCTGCAGTGCGGCGACCCCAAGGGCGAGGGCACCGGCGGCCCCGGCTATCAATTCGCCAACGAGTACCCGACCGACCAGTACCCGCCGAACGACCCCAAGGCGCAGGAGCCCGTCCTCTACCCGCGCGGCACGCTGGCCATGGCCAACGCCGGGCCCGGCACCAACGGCAGCCAATTCTTCCTGGTGTACAAGGACTCCCAGCTGCCGCCGCAGTACACCGTGTTCGGCACCATCCAGCCCGACGGGCTGGCCACCCTGGACAAGATCGCCAAGGCCGGCGTCGCCGGCGGCGGTGAAGACGGCGCCCCTGCGACCGAGGTGACCATCACCTCGCTGCTGCTCGACTAGCGTCGATCGCAAGCGCGGCGCGTGCGCCGGGCGCAGCGGGTCGGCGCCGACAACTAGCCCGCGTCGGCGCGAAACTGCCTCTGATCGGCGGGATTCGCCCGACGTGCACCGCCGACGGCTTATGGTCGTTGGGTGAATCTGGATCCGGACACATTCGGCCATTACCGAATACTGGACTTGTTGGGACGCGGCGGCATGGGCCGGGTCTACCGGGCCTACGACGCGACCACCGACCGGGTGGTGGCGCTCAAAGTGCTCCCGCCACATCTGGCCGAGGATCAGGACTTCCAGCACCGTTTCCGCCGTGAGGCCCGCATCGCGGCCGGCCTCACCGACCCGCACGTGGTGCCGATTCACGGCTACGGTGAAATCGACGGCCGGCTCTACGTCGACATGCGACTGATCGAGGGCCGCGACCTGTCGCACTACATCGCCGAAAGCGGCGGCCGCCTCAGCCCGGAGCAGACGGTCGCGGTCATCGAACAGGTTGCGGCAGCGCTGGATAGCGCGCGGCAAGCGGGCCTGATCCACCGCGACATCAAGCCGATGAACATCTTGATCACCACGGCGCGCAACTTCGTCTATCTGATCGACTTCGGCCTTGCCCGCGCGGAGGCTGACACTCAGCTCACGCAGACCGGCGCCACGATGGGCACCGTCGCCTACATGGCGCCCGAGCGCTTCAAGGGCAAAACCGATCATCGTGCCGACGTCTACTCGTTGGCCTGCGTGCTGTACGAGTGCCTGACCGGCAAGCGCCCATTCGCGGGCGACAGCCTCGAAGAACAGCTCAACGCGCACCTGAACGCCCCACCGCCGCGACCGTCGGCGATCGCGCCCGAGGTGCCCGCGGCCTTCGACGCGGTCGTCGCCCGGGGCATGGTCAAGGACCCCGAACAGCGGTATCAGACGGCGATGGAGCTCGCCGAGGCCGCCAGGGCCGCGCTGCCGAGCCCGGCAACGGGACCGGTCGGCTTCGCCCCGCCGCCGGCACCGCCGCCGCCCGATGGCAGTCCGGATCCGCGGCTAGCACCCGGCCGCCCAACGCATTCCAGGCGTTTGCTGGTGGGCATCGTCGGCGCGTCGACCCTGGCGCTGGCGGCGGTAGCGGCGCTGGTCTTCGCGTTGGTGACCCAGAGTCACGGCTCCCCGGACAGCGCGGCATCCTCCACCCAGACCCGGGCCCGGGCGCCTGGGCGGACCGGTTCCAACCCCGGTTCCAGTGGCCCGGCGTCGGCGACGGCGCCGCCGCTGCCGGCGTTCGCACCGCCGCCCGACCTGGGTGCCGACTGCCAGTACCGGTCGGTGCCCGATCCGGTCAGCCGGCCGGTGAACCAGCCCCCGTCGGGCCGGGTGTCGACCACTCCCCCGCAGATCGGCGCCGTCATCTCCACCAACGTCGGTGACATCGCGATCCAGCTCGCCAATTCCGAGTCGCCGTGCACGGTGAACAGCTTCATCAGCCTGGTCAAGCAGCAATTCTTCGACAACACCCAGTGCGCCCGGCTGATCAGCTCGCCCGATGGCGGGTCGCTGTTGTGCGGTGGCCCCGAGGTGGACGGATCCGGTGGCCCTGGTTACGAATTCGCCGACGAGTACCCCGCCGACCAATACAAGCCCGACGACCCCGCGTTGCGCGCGACGGTGGTGTATCCGCGCGGCACCATCGTCATGGCCACCGAGGGACCCAACACCAACGGCAGCCAATTCGCCTTGATCTTCAAGGATTCCGAGATGGAACCGCAGAGCACGGTGCTGGGCACCATCGACCAGGCGGGGCTGGCCACCCTGGACAAAATCGCCCGAGCCGGTATCGCCGGCAATCGACAGAGCGGCGCGCCCACCAACCCGGTGAAGATCACCTCGGTGCGGCTGAGCTAGGGCTCAGGCTGCGGACGTCACGCGGTAGACGTCGTACACGCCCTCGACATTGCGCACGACGTTGAGCAGGTGGCCGAGATGCTTGGGGTCGCCCATCTCAAAGGTGAAGCGGCTGATCGCAACCCGGTCACCGGAGGTGGTCACCGACGCGGACAAGATGTTGACCTTCTCGTCGGCCAGCACCCGGGTGACGTCCGAGAGCAGCCGGTGCCGGTCGAGCGCCTCGACCTGGATGGCCACCAGAAACACCGACGACGGCGAAGGCGCCCAATGCACTTCGATGATGCGCTCGGACTGCTGCTGCAGCGAGGCGGCATTGGTGCAGTCGGTGCGGTGCACGCTCACCCCGCCGCCGCGGGTGACGAACCCCATGATCTGGTCCCCGGGCACCGGGGTGCAGCACTTCGCCAGCTTGGTCAGCACGCCCGGCGCGCCCGGCACCGAGACGCCGACGTCGTCGCTGCTGCGCGGGCGGCGCAACATCGTTGTCGGCGTGGAGCGTTCGGCGAGGTCCTCCTCGGCCTGGTCGATGCCGCCGAGCTCGGCCAGCAGCCGCTGCACGACGTGCCGGGCCGACACGTGGCCCTCACCGATCGCGGTGTAGAGCGCGGAGACGTCCGTGTAGTGCAGCTCGCGGGCCACCGCCGCGAGCGTTTCACCATTGACCAAGCGCTGCAACGGAAGTCCGCCCCGGCGGACCTCGCGGGCCATGGCGTCCTTGCCGGATTCGAGCGCCTCCTCGCGGCGCTCCTTGGCGAACCACTGCCGGATCTTAGCCTTGGCGCGCGGCGAGACCACGAATTGCTGCCAATCCCGCGACGGCCCGGCGTTGGCCGCCTTTGAGGTGAAAACCTCGACGACTTCCCCATTTTCCAGCTTGCGCTCCAGCGCCACCAGCCGGCCGTTGACCCGGGCGCCGATGCAGCGGTGGCCGACCTCGGTGTGCACCGCGTAGGCGAAGTCCACCGGCGTGGAGCCGTTGGGCAGGGTGATCACGTCACCCTTCGGGGTGAACACGAAGATCTCTTGTACCGCAAGGTCATAACGCAGCGACTCGAGGAACTCGCCCGGGTCCGCGGCCTCCCGCTGCCAGTCGAGCAGCTGACGCATCCAGGCCATGTCGTCGATCTCGGCGGCGGCGTGCGGATGCGGAACGCCGTTGCGACCCTTGGCTTCCTTGTAACGCCAGTGCGCGGCGATGCCGTATTCGGCGGTGCGGTGCATGTCGCGGGTGCGGATCTGCACTTCCAGCGGCTTGCCTTCCGGCCCCACCACGGTGGTGTGCAACGACTGGTACACACCGTATCTCGGCTGGGCGATGTAGTCCTTGAACCGCCCCGCCATCGGCTGCCACAGCGAGTGCACCACGCCGACGGCGGCATAGCAGTCGCGGATCTCGTCGCACAGGATGCGAATGCCCACCAGGTCGTGGATGTCGTCGAAGTCGCGGCCCTTGACGATCATCTTCTGGTAGATCGACCAATAGTGCTTGGGCCGGCCCTCCACCGTCGCCTTGATCTTCGACGCGCTCAGCGTGTTGACGATCTCGGCGCGGACCTTGGCCAGATAGGTGTCGCGCGACGGCGCACGCCCGGCTACCAGCCGCACGATCTCCTCGTACTTCTTGGGGTGCAGGATCGCGAACGACAAATCTTCCAGTTCCCATTTGACGCTGGCCATCCCCAGCCGATGAGCAAGGGGCGCAATGACTTCCAACGTCTCGCGGGCCTTGCGCGCCTGCTTCTCCGGCGGCAGGAACCGCATGGTGCGCATGTTGTGCAGTCGGTCGGCCACCTTGATCACCAGCACACGGGGATCGCGCGCCATCGCGGTGATCATCTTGCGGATCGTCTCGCCCTCGGCGGCGCTGCCCAGCACCACCCGGTCCAGTTTCGTCACGCCGTCGACCAGATGGCCCACCTCTTCACCGAATTCCTCGCTCAAGGCGTCCAGGGTGTATCCGGTGTCCTCGACGGTGTCGTGCAGCAGCGCGGCCACCAAAGTCGTGGTGTCCATGCCCAATTCGGCCAGAATGGTGGCGACGGCCAGCGGGTGGGTGATGTAGGGGTCTCCGGAATGGCGCAACTGGGTGGCGTGGCGCTCGTCGGCGACCTCGAAGGCGCGCTGCAGCAGCGACACGTTGGCCTTCGGGTAGATCTCGCGGTGCACCGCCACCAGCGGTTCGAGCACCGGGTTGAGGGTGCTGCGCTGGGCGGTCATCCGGCGGGCCAGCCTGGCCCGCACCCGCCGGGACGCGCTGCTCGACGTTTTCAGGGATTCCGTCGGTGGCTCGGGAACCTCCATCGGCTGCGTGATGGCCGGCGACTCCGAGACGTTAGTGGGCGCGTCAAGCGCTTGCGCCGCGCTGTTGTCCTCCGCCACGTTGGTCACCTCCGAATTCGAGGATATCTCCAATGGGAGAGCGCTACTCGGAAGTCAGGCTGTGTACGGCCAATGGCGCGACCGCTTCCCGGCCGCGCAGCGCGCTCAGTTCGAACACCACCGCGGCCGTCGTCACGTGCGCTCCGGCGCGCTCGAGCAGCCGGGCCGCGGCGGCCAGGGTGCCCCCGCTGGCCAGCACGTCGTCGATGATCGCGATGTTGCGCCCGCGCAGGTCCAGGCCGTCGGCGGGAATCTCCAGGGTGGCGCTGCCGTACTCGAGGTCATAGGTCTCGGCGTGCACCGGCGGCGGCAATTTCCCGGCCTTGCGGATGGCCAGCACGCCGGTCTGCAGCCGCTCGGCGACGGCCGCGGCCAGCAGGAACCCGCGGGCCTCGATGCCGGCCACCAGATCGGCGCCCGCGGCGATCTCGGCCAGCGCGCCCGTGATCGCGGTCATCGCCGACGCGTCCGCGAACACCGGGGTGAGGTCCTTGAACTGGATGCCCGGCTTGGGGAAATCGGCCACCTTGCGCGTCAGCGACGCGATCAACCCGGCGGCGTTGGTCATCGGAGCCTCACTGAATAAGGGCCCATCGGTCCATGTTCCAGCCCGCGCCCCAGCGGGTCGGGTTCTTGCTCACCGCGTACATCTTCTTCGAGGTCAGCAGCGTGCGCTGCTGACGGTACAGCGGCAGGGTGGGCATGTCGCCCCACAGTACCGGCGCGGTTTCGGTCAGCAGCCTGGCGCGCTCGGCGGCGTCGGCCGAGACCGCCAGTGCCCCGATCGCGTTGTCGACCTGCGGGTTGCTGTATCCGGACAGGTTGTTGCCGTTGCCGGTGTGCAGGGCGTAGGCATCCAGCGCCGACGACCCCGTCGACCCGCTGCCGGTGGCCCCGCCGGTGCTGGCCAGCAGCGCGTCGATCTTCCCGTCCTTGAGCGCCTGCGGCCCCGAGCTGTCCAGGATGACGCCGGTGACGGTGACCCCGGCCGCGGCGCACGCCTTGGTGATGACGCCGACGTTGACCGCGAGCCGCGCGTTGGGCCCCTGATAGCCGATCCGCACCGTCAGCGGCGCACCGCCCAGCGCGGCGCGCGCGGTGACCGGATCGGCCTTGGCGAACGGGTCGGCCTCCCCCGCCCCGTCGGCGGCCGACACGGCGTCGTCGATGGCCGGGTCCAGGCGCGAGTTGGCGATCGGCGTCCCGGCGTCCTTGGCCAGCGAGTCGCGCGGCGTGCACAGCGCGACCGCGCGCCGGGCCTTGGGCGCGGCCAGCGGACCCTGCGGGGCGAAGATCAGCTGCTCGATGCCGCTCGACGGGCCATCGGAGCGCTCGTAGTTGTCCGGTGTGGTCAGGGCGCCGGACGAACCCGCGGCGACGTCGACCACGTCGACGCTGCGGCTGTTGACCCGATCCTGGATGTCGGGCCCCTGCGACCACACGGTGACCCGCTTGGTGATGGCCTTGGGCCCCCACCACCGGTCGTTGGCGACCAGCACCACCGCGCCGCCATCGAGGATGGATTCGATCTTGTACGGCCCCGACGACGGGAAACGCTTTTCGAGCACGTCTTTTTGGAGCCCGGGTTTGAGGTCCCAGATGGTGTTCCACAGCTTCGCGATCTGGGCCACCAGCGGCCCGTTGTTGCTGAGCAGGGCCGCGGTCACGTCGACGTTGAGCTGGTCGGCAATGACGTGCGACGGCATCAGCGAGGTCGCGGTGAACAGCTGGTTGTAGTCGACGACGCCGCGGTCCGGGATGAACGACACCCGGGCCTTCTTCTGCCCGGGGATGCATTCGACGTTGGCGATGTCGAGGAAGCCGGCCTGGGTGGCGGCGTGAAAGTCGGGAAACTTGCCGGACTGCGCCGCCCAGGCGAGCACGATGTCGTCGCAGGTCACCGGCTTGCCATCGGAGTAGACGGCGTTGTCGGCGATCTGGTAGTCCAGCACCAGCGGGGTGCCGCCGACCACCGACACGGTGCCGAAGTCGCGGTCGGCGACGATCTGCCCGTCGGGGCCGTGATAGCTGAAACCGGTGAGCGTGCGGGCGAACGCCTGGGCCCCGGCCGATGCGGCGCCGGCAACGGTGTTGGTGTTGTAGGTGGACAGCGGGCCGTCGACCACGTAGTCGATTTGGGAGGCGGCGCTGCCCGAACACGCGGTGAGCGTCACACCCGCCGCCAGCACCACAGCCAATCCGGCGCCGAGCCACCGCGTCAGGGCCCGGCGGCCGACGAGCACGCCACGACGACCGGCCCCAGTTCCCCGGTAGCTGGTGGCCATGGTGACTACCGCCGGCCGACGTTCCGCTTGCCGGTGGGACGCCGGGTCCCGGTCGGCCGCACGGGGCGAGCTCCCGGTGCCGGCTTGCTCGGCGCGGGCTTGGCCGGCTCGGCCGCCGTCGTCGTCTCTTCCGCTTCCTCCGCGGTGTCGGCGTCGCCGTCACCGGCGGTCTCGGCCGCCGCTCGCGAGCCGGGGCTGCGCCGCCGCGTCACGCGGCGGGTGTGGGTGCGCACCAGCTCGGTGCGCTCGCGCAGCGTGACCAGCAGCGGCGTGGCGAAGAAGATCGACGAGTACGTGCCGACCAGGATGCCGACCAGCTGCACCAGCGCCAGGTCCTTCAGCGTGCCGACGCCCAGCAGCCACACCGCCACCACCATCAGCGCGAGTACCGGCAGGACGCTGATCAGGCTGGTGTTGATGGACCGCATGAACGTCTGGTTGATCGCCAGGTTGGCCTGCTCGGCGAACGTGCGCCGGGTGGTGTGCTGGAAACCGTGGGTGTTCTCCTCGACCTTGTCGAACACGATGACGGTGTCGTAGAGGGAGAAACCGAGGATCGTCAGCAGGCCGATGACGGTGGCGGGCGTGACCTCGAAACCGACCAGCGAGTACACCCCCGCGGTAACGCTGAGGTCGAACACCATGGTCGTCAGCGCCGAGATGGCCATGTACCGCTCGTAGCGCACCATGATGTAGACGCCGACCAGCACCAAGAACACGGCCAGCGCGATCAGCGCCTTGTCGGTGATCTGGTCACCCCAGGTCTCGGAGACCGCCGCGTCGCTGATCGCCTGCTTGCTGGGCTTGCCGTCGGCGCCCTTGGGTCCGAACGCATCGAAGAGGGCGTTGCGCAGCTTGGTCGTCTGATCGTTTGTCAGCGTCTCCGAGCGGATCTGCACGGTCGCGCCGGCGCCGTTGCCGACGACCACCACCGATTCCGGATCCTTACCCAGGGCCTGGTGGAACACCTCCGAGACCTGCGAGGTCTGCACGGTGCCCGTCTTCCCGGCGGCCGGCATCGACACCGTCGTGCCGCCGTTGAAGTCGATGCCGAAGGTGAAGCCCCGCAACAGGATCGACAGGATGGCGACGGCGACGATCGCGCCGCTGATGCCGAACCACAGCCGGCGCCGCCCGACCACTTCGAAGGCGCCCGTGCCGGTGTACAGGCGCGACAGAAACCCGTGGTGCGGGGCGCTGTCGGTCAACTCGGTGGCGCCCTCGGAGGCTTCGGTGAGCTCGGTTGCGTCCTTGGAGGCTTTGGAGGAAGTCATGCGCTATCCCCGTCCCGTCTTGACCTGCGCCGAAGCCCGGCGTTCGCGGGCCACCTGCTGAACTGCGCCCAGGCCGTTGTAGGCCGGCTTTGCCAGCGTCGGGGACTTGGACGCCAGGTACACCAGCGGCCAGGTCACCAGGAACACCACCACGATGTCGAGGACGGTGGTGAGGCCCAACGTGAAGGCGAAGCCGCGCACCTGGCCGATCGCCAGGGCGTAGAGCACCGCGGCGGCCAGGAAGGTGACGGCGTTACCCGACACGATGGTCTTGCGGGCCCGCACCCAGCCTCGGGGCACCGCGGACCGGAACGAACGGCCTTCGCGGATCTCGTCTTTGATGCGTTCGAAGAAGACGACGAACGAGTCGGCGGTGGTACCGATACCGATGATCAGGCCCGCGATGCCCGCCAGATCCAGGGTGTAGTTGATCTGGCGACCCAGGATCACCAGGATCGCGAAGATCATTGCGCCGGAAGCACCCAGCGACAGGGCGGTGAGCAGTCCCAGCACCCGGTAGTAGAGCAGCGAGTACACCAGCACCAGGATCAGGCCGATGGCGCCCGCGATCAGGCCCGCCCGCAGCGAGGTCAATCCGAGTGTCGCCGAGACGGTTTGGGCCTCCGAGGCCTCGAAGGACAGCGGCAGCGAGCCGTATTTGAGGACGTTGGCCAGCTGCTTGGCCGTCGCGGCGGTGAACGGCGGATCGCCACCGCTGATCTGGGTGCGGCCGCCGGGGATCGCCTCCTGGATCATCGGCGCGCTGACCACCTGCGAGTCCAGGGTGAAGGCGGTCTGGGTGCCGATGTGGGCTGCGGTGAAGTCGGCCCAGGTGTTCGCCGCGGCGGACTTGAACTGCAGGTCGACGACGTAGCCGATGCCGCGCTGGTTCTGGCTGGCGCTGGCGTCCTGGATCTGGTCACCGCTGATGATCGACGGTCCCAGCAGGTAGGCGACCTTGTGGTCGGTGGAGCAGGTGATCAACGGCTGGGCGGGATCGTCGTTGCCGGCCAGGATGTCTTCCTTGTCGCAGCGCGTCGCCTGGAATTGCAGGGCCAGGAACTGGATGCCCTGACGCGTGCTCTGGCGCCACTTCTTCTCGTCGGCGATGCGGTCGGCGAGTTC
>NZ_QMEU01000021.1 GCF_003284975.1 Mycobacterium colombiense | reverse complement strand
CGTGATCAACGCCAGCGCCCCGCCCACCACGGCCTGCAGCGCTGTCCGCCAGGTGGCCGGCAGCCTCGGGCCGACGAGACTCCAGCCAACCAGGGCGGCGGCCAACGACAGGGCACGGATCCGACGAAAGAGTCTGTCGGACATCAGGATTCGCCGCGGGCATTCATCCGAAGAGCCGCGGCAACACCGCCTCGGAGGTCTCGCGCAGTTCGGCCAGGGGAATCGTGAACAGGCCCTGCACCTCGACCGCGTCGGAGGCCTGGTCGACCACGCCGATGCGCACCGCCGGCAGCCCCCGCGCCTCGCACATCGACCGGAACCGGCTCTCCTCGGTGCGCGGTACCGCCACCAGCACGCGGCCGGCCGACTCGGAGAACAACGTCACGAACGGATCGACGCCCTCGGGAAGCACGATGCGGCAACCGGTTTCACCGGCCAGGGCCGCTTCGACGACGGCCTGCGCGAGGCCGCCTTCGGACAGGTCGTGCGCCGCGGACACTAGGCCGTCGCGCGATGCCGAGCGCAGCACCTCACCCAGCAGCTTCTCGCGGGCCAGGTCGACCTGGGGCGGCAGACCGCCCAGGTGGTCGGCGGTCACCTGGGCCCAGATCGAGCCGTCGAACTCGTCGCGGGTCTCGCCGAGCAGCATGAGGGTTTCCCCGGGCTCGGTGCCCAGGCCGGTGGGGATGCGGCGGGCGACGTCGTCGATGACGCCCAGCACCCCGACCACCGGGGTGGGCAGGATCGCCGCCGAGCCCGTCTGGTTGTAGAAGCTGACGTTGCCGCCGGTGACCGGAATCCCCAGTGCCGCACAGCCATCGGCGAGTCCCTTGACCGCCTGCGAGAACTGCCACATCACACCGGGGTCCTCGGGTGAACCGAAGTTCAGGCAGTTGGTCACCGCGACGGGGGCCGCTCCGGTGACCGCCACGTTGCGGTAGGCCTCGGCCAGCGCGAGCTGGGCTCCGGCGTAGGGATCCAGCTTCGTGTAGCGGCCGGAGGCGTCGGTCGACAGGGCGATCCCGCGGCCGGTGGACTCGTCGACGCGCAGCATGCCGCCGTCGGCGTGCTCGGCCAGCACCGTGTTGCCGCGCACGTATCGGTCGTACTGCTCGGTGATGAAGGCGCGGCTGCACAGGTGCGGACTGCCCAGCAGCGCAAGCAAGGTGGCGCGCAGTTCGTCGCCGGTGGACGGTCGTGGCAGCCGGGTCGACCTGTCCGCGTTCAGGGCGTCCTGCGTATCGGGGCGGGCGACCGGTCGTTGGTAGACCGGGCCTTCGTGGGCGACGGTGCGCGGCGGGACGTCGACGACGGTCTGGCCGTGCCAGGTGATTCGCAACCGGTCGCCGTCGGTGACCTCACCGATCACGGTGGCCAGCACGTCCCACTTGCGGCATACCGCCAAGAAGGCGTCGACGTTGTCCGGGGTGACCACCGCGCACATCCGCTCCTGGGACTCGCTGCACAGGATTTCCGCGGGCGTCATGCCGGTGGTGCGCAGCGGCACGGTCTCGAGCTGGATCGCCATGCCACCGTCGCCAGCCGAGGCCAATTCCGAAGTGGCGCAGGATAATCCGGCGCCGCCCAGGTCCTGGATGCCGACCACCAGATGACCGGCGTACAGCTCGAGGCAGCACTCGATGAGCACCTTCTCCATGAACGGGTCGCCCACCTGAACCGAGGGCAGCTTCTTGCGCGAGTTCTCCGCGTCGAAGGTGTCCGATGCCAGCACCGACACCCCGCCGATGCCGTCCAGCCCGGTGCGGGCCCCGAACAGGATGATCTTGTTCCCGGTGCCCGAGGCGAAGGCCAGGTGCAGGTCCTCTTGGCGCAAGACGCCGACGCACATGGCGTTGACCAAGGGGTTGCCGGCGTAGCAGGCGTCGAAGACGGTTTCGCCGCCGATGTTGGGCAGGCCCAACGAGTTGCCGTAACCGCCGATGCCGCGCACCACGCCGTCGACCACACGGCGGGTGTCCGGCGCATCGGCCGCGCCGAACCGAAGCTGGTCCATCACCGCGACCGGTCGCGCGCCCATCGCCATGATGTCGCGGACGATGCCGCCGACTCCGGTGGCCGCACCCTGGTAGGGCTCGACGTAGGACGGGTGGTTGTGCGATTCGACCTTGAAGGTGACGGCCCAGCCGTCGCCGATGTCGACCACGCCGGCGTTCTCGCCGATCCCGGCCAGCATGCCGGTGCGCATCTCGTCGGTGGTGGTCTCGCCGAAGTAGCGCAGGTGCACCTTGGATGACTTGTAGGAGCAGTGCTCGCTCCACATCACCGAGTACATCGCCAGCTCGGTGTCGGTGGGGCGGCGGCCCAGGATCTCGCGGATGCGCTGGTACTCGTCGTCTTTGAGGCCCAGCTCGGCGAACGGTTGCGGCTCGTCGGGAGTGGCCGCGGCGTGCTCAACGGTGTCGATGGCCTGGGTGGGCGCGCTGGTACCGGGGACGGTCACGCCAGACAGTCTAGGGCTGGGCGGCGTGCAGGCGCTCTCGCCGCCCCAGCAGGCACAGCGGGACCTAGACGCCGCGGAGGAGGTCTGCGGTTTCGGCGTCGGCGGGGTAGAACAATTCGACGGCCAGTTCGGCGAGGGTGACCTCCAGCGGCGTCCCGAACGTCGTCAGCGTCGTGAACATGGACAACCGTCGGCCCCCGCCGACGTCGAGGATGAACGGAATGAGCAGCGACGCGCTCTCCGGCGTGCGCCGCGCTTCGGCCGCGGCAGCGACACCGGGGTAGTCGCGCACCTCCTTGTCGAGCGCCGCCACTCCCGGGTCGCCGGTGAGCGCGACGGTGCGCCGTAGTTGGTGCAGCAGGTAGCCGGCCCAGTCCGGGAAATTCAGGGTGCGTCCGGCCAGGCCGTCGGGATGCAAGCACAACCGGTAGACGTTGGCCGGCGGACCCAGCAGCTCCTCGGGTAGGCCGGCGGTCAGCGCGGAGGCTGCGGCGTTGGTCCCCACGATGTTCCAGCAGCGGTCGATGAGGATGCCCGGGTAGGGGTCGTGGGCATCGAGCAGGCGTTGCACCGCTTCGCGAGCTGGCGAAAGGGCAGGGTCCTCGAGCGGTCGCGATTGGTAACGCGGCGCGAAACCTGCGGCGAGCAGCAGCGTGTTACGTTCCCGCAGCGGTATATCGAGTCCGTCGGCGAGGGTGAGCACCATTTCCGGACTGGGGCGCGAGCGTCCCGTCTCGATGAAACTCAGGTGCCGCGCCGAGACGCCGACGCTCAGCGAGAGATCGAGCTGACTCACGCGCCGTCGCGTCCGCCATTCGCGCAACAAGGCACCGACCGCCGCTTGACTCACCAGGCCACGGTAACCACGTCTGCGCGCTCACGGCGATGACCTCGCAGGTAATTGCGATGCCGCACTGCGCGGCGACACGCTTGCTGCACGCGCTCGATCGGAGCGCCCGATCTAAGGAGGAACCATGACGGACGTCCAATCCGCGCCGAAGTTCAGCGCCGAGGTTTTCGCGGCATACTGGGCCGCACCCACCATGTCGCGCGGCTTCGACATCCTCGCCGAGGACATCGTCGGCTACTGGCCCGGCGATGCGGAGCCGGTCCGGGGAATCGAGGCGTATACGGCGAAAATCGCCGAATTGCTGGAGGCTGCACCCGATTTGCGACTCGAGGTGATCGACAGCGCTACCGTCCCTGCTGCCGCCGAAGGTGAGGAACTCGTGTTCTTGCACTACGTCGGTCATGGCACCGGCCCCGACGGACCGTTTCAGATTCGGGGCATCGACCGGGTCCGCACCCGCGACGGAATCGTGGTGGAGAACGTCATCCGCTACGAGCCCGCTTTCCACGGTCAGCGCTGAGCGACCGCTACTGACGCACGACGCAGAACACGTTGCCCTCGGGGTCGGCCAGCACCACCCAGCGGAAGGTGTCGCCGAATTGGTGCCGGCCGACCTCGGTCGCTCCGGCCGCCGTCAGCCGGGACGCCTCGGCGTCGACGTCGGCCACACTCAAATCGAGGTGCACGCGGTTCTTTCCGGGCGTCGGGTCGGGCACCTTCTGGAATCCGAGCCGCAGCCCTTCTTCAAAAGTCACCGCCGTGAACTCGCCGGCGAGCACATCGTGCGTCGTGCCGCCGAACTGGGCAGCCCACCAGGCGGCCAGCTCGGCCGGGTCGTCGCAGTCGAAGGTCAGCATCTCCACGTTGAGCGCCACACCGCCAGACCCTAGGCGTGATCGGGTCCGGGCGGAAGGAACGCACGGCTAATCCACCGTCACGAAGTCGGCCATCATGGCCATGTCTTCGTGCTCGAGATTGTGGCAATGCAGAAGGTATGAGCCGGTGTAGTCGGTGAATCGGATGAGGATTTCGACCGCCTCGGCCGGCCGGACATCCACGGTGTCCTTCCAGCCCGCGTCGAACCGTCCCGGTGCGCGATTGTTGCGGGAGATCACTTGGAACGGGTTCAGGTGCACGTGGACGGGATGGTGGAATTCGGTGATGAACCGCCAGATTTCTGCGGTACCGAGCTTGGGACGCGCCAGCGCCCGGCCCGGTTGATACGACAGGTCATTGATCGTCCACGCGCCCCCTCTTCCGAGGCGGAAGAGGAACGTGCGGGTGGCCACGGCATCGTGTCGGTTGAGATCCGCTGCGCTACTGCTGAGCCGTTCAGGGATGGCCGACTCATCGGAGCGGTCGGCGCCGACGATGTCGAATCGCATGACCTCACCGGCGTTTTCGGTACCCAGCAGGTTGACCAGGCGCACACTTGTCCCGCGCCGGTAACGGCTGAAATCGACCACAACATCAAAGCGTTCCGCCGGAGCGATGTCGATGAAATCGTGGCCGACCGGTCTCGCGAGCAATCCGCCATCACTGCCGATCTGCACCAGCGCCGACCCGCCGGGCGGCTGCGGGTCTAATTGGAGTCGGTAGCGACGGGCGTTGGATGCGTTCAGTAGCCGCAAGCGATAGCGGGCCGGGTCGGTCTGCAGCACCGGCCACGGCGCGCCGTTGACGAGGATGACGTCACCAAGGACGCCATTCATGTAGTCGCCGGTTACGCCGCCGCCGTCCGCGGCGGGGTACCGAAAGGAGCCATCGGCGGCGAAGGCACGATCGGTGATCATCAACGGAATATCGCGCCCGGCGCGAGGCAGCGGCAATGCGTCTTCCTCATCGTCATGGATCACGTGAAAACCGGCCAGGCCGTGCCACACAGCGGCGCCCGTATACCCCATGCGGTGATCGTGGTACCACAAGGTAGCGGCCCGCTGTTTCATCGGATAAACGTATTCACGCTGTCCGACAACGCTATTGCGTGTCATGCCATCGGCACTGGATTGATCGCCTTGAGGCAGGATGAAGTCGATTGGGTATCCATCGTGGTCTTGCGGGGTGTGCCCGCCATGCAGATGCACCACGACCGGCACCGGCAGAGCGTTGCGGTGCCGCACCACGGCTCGGCGGCCGGACCGGGAAACGATGGTGGGGCCGGGAAAAGTCGTGTTGTACGTCCATGCCGCAGTGGTCAACTCGGGCAATATGCGCAAGTGCGAGATCTGCTGGGTGATCTCGTAGTAGTCAGTGCCGGCATCGCTGCTGACCGGTGCCAATCGCTCCGGGATCGGCACCGGGACTTGATAGCGGTCGGGCAGTTTCGTCTGGCTGCGCACAAGCCGTCCCGACTCTGTCGATCCCAGCAGTGCGCCCGCCAGCGGCCAGCCGGCACCGACGAAACCTATTCCAGCCGCGGCAGCGCCCACCCGCAGCGCGCTACGCCGGTTCACCGAATCACATCCTGCTGAGCTGAACGAGACGGTGCGGCCAGCGGCCACCGCCACACCGATGCGGTCAGCTGGAAGATCCCCACGATCAACAGCACCCCGAGCGGAACGTGTAACGCTGTCAACCGCAATTCCCCCGAGGCGAACTCGGCGATGAAGAGGACGCTCACCAGCGTCGCGACTGCGATCGGCCAGCGCGGCCCGCCCGTCCTGCTCACGATCACCAGCACCACCACCTGGACGACGGAAAGCACCGTGGTCACTTTCGCACCCGCGGAGTGCAGCCCCAGTGCGTTGTACTGCCCACCCAGGAAACTGCCGGCGAATGCGGCTTGAGCCACCGCCAAGACTGCCAACGTTGCACTGGTGGCACGGGCGGTCACCCGCGGCCAGCGCGGGCCGTACCAGCTCTCCGCTGTCATCGATCCTCCTGGTAGTGGCATCGGGATTGCCTACTCACGAAATGACGACGAGGCGGGGCGTCGAAAAGTTACTCGCGCGTGTAACTTTGCGCCCCGCTGATCCGTCCTTGGATACGAGTTGCCGGTGACGGCCGGCTACTCCGTCCGAACTGCACCAGCCGATTGCGTTCCACGGCAACGGGATACGCAAAGGGAGATGCGATGAACCCCGCTACTGCGGCGATACCCGATCGAAGCATCGGTCGGTTTTCCGAAGCGCTCTGGCCTGGTGTGCCAGGGCAGCCCCGACGAGTTCGAGGCGCTGGGCAGCCGGATCGGCTCGTTCCGATTGGATCCGGTCCCGACGGGCTGACACCGACGGCTCTGCTCTCATTCGACCCACCACGGAAGACCCCAACATGCGCACCGCATACCTCATCGTGACGGCAATTGCCATAGCATTCGACGGCTTCTCGGGCGTGAGCGCACTGCTCCGCTTCGCGCCAATCATTGGGCCCATGCGCCGGGCCGGGGTGCCGCTGTCCTGGCTGAGGTTCCCTATCGGCACCCTGAAAACCCCAGGCGCCCTTGGGCTCATAGTCGGCCTGTGGGTTCCGGCAATCGGCGTCGCCGCGGCAGCCGGGCTGACTATCTTCTTCATCTGCGCGATGTACACCCACGTACTCGCCAACGATATTTCCGGTCAGTTCGCGTTTGCCGGGTTCCTGCTCGCCCTCAACGCCGCAACCTTCGCGCTCACCCTGGCTTTCGTGTAGCCATTGGAACTCAGAACGACTCGGGCGAAAAGAAGGCTTGCATCGCGGCCGAGTACGCGGCCACGTCGTGCGCGCCCATCAACTCGCGCGCCGAGTGCATCGCCAGTTGCGCGGCGCCGACGTCGACGGTCGGGATGCCGGTCCGGGCGGCGGTGAGCGGCCCTATCGTCGACCCGCAGGGCAGGTCGGCGCGGTGCTCGTAGCGCTGCAGGTTGACCCCGGCCTGTCGGCAGGCCAGCGCGAAGGCCGCCGCCGTGCGTCCGTCGGTGGCATAACGCAGGTTGGGGTGCACCTTCAGCACCGGTCCGGCGTTGACCTCTATCAGGTGGCCGGGCTCGTGCCGATCCGGATAGTTGGGATGGGTGGCGTGCGCCATGTCCGCCGAGGCCAGCAGTGAGTCGGGCAGACGGCGTAGGAAGTCCTCTCGGGTACCGCCGGCCGTGAGCACGATGCGCTCCAGGACGGTGGCCAGCAGGTCGGACTGGGCACCGTGGTCGGAGGACGAACCGACCTCCTCGTGGTCGAAGAGCACCAGCACGGGCATGGACGCGCGAGGCGTGGTCGCCAACATAGCCTCCATGCCCGCATAGCAACTGGCCTGGTTGTCCAGCCGGGGAGCGCTCAGCATGCTGGCGTCGGCGCCGATCACCGTGGAGGGGGTCAGGTCGTGGGTCATCAGGTCGGCGGCCAGCACGTCGGTCGCCACCACCCCGGCGCGTTCTGCGACGAAGTCGAGGAATGACGTCGCTTCTGCCCCGACACCCCAAACGGCGTTGACGTGGCGCTGCGGGTCCAGTGTGAGCGATTTGCGGTCCTCGGCCAGGTGAATGGCTAGCTGCGGCACCCGCAGGATCGGGTCGTCGATCCGGACCAGCCGGTGCTCGATCGCGCCGCCGTCATGCACCGACAACCGCCCGCTGATGCCCAGGTCGCGGTCCAGCCAGGAGTTGAGCCACGCACCGCCGTAGGGCTCCAAGGCGAGCACGCGCCAACCGGCGACCACCCGGTCGGGATGTTGTTTGACCCGCAGGTTCGGGCTGTCGGTGTGGGCGCCGACGATCCGGAACGGGCCGTCGGCGCCGTCGGAGTTCCACGCGACCAGCGAGCCGGCCCGCACCACGAAGTAGCGGCCCGGTTCTTCCGGCCACCGTTGAGTCTCGTTCAGTTCGGTGAACCCGGCGGCGGTCAGCCGCGCGCCGACCGTCGCACAGACGTGAAATGGCGAAGGAGAAGCGTCGATGAAATCGCAGAGGCCTGCGGCGCTGGCCGACATGTTGATCATCATGGCTGTCCGCGCTCACCGTCGCCACGCTAGGTCCGATTGCGCGCTCCTTGCTCGCGCCGCTTTCGGCGCTCACCGTCGCCACGCTAGGTCCGATTGCGCGCTCCTTGCTCGCGCCGCTTTCGGCGCTCACCGTCGCCGCGCTAGGTCCGATTGCGCGCTCCTTGCTCGCGCCGCTTTCGGCGCTCACCGTCGCCACGCTAGGTCCGATTGCGCGCTCCTTGCTCGCGCCGCTTTCGGCGCTCACCGTCGCCACGCTAGGGTCCTCAGAGTGCCCCCCGTCCAGCCGCAGCCGATCCTCGCACCGTTGACCCCCGCGGCGATCTTCCTGGTGGTCACCATCGACGACGGCGGAGAGGCGACGGTGCACGACGCGCTGCCCGAGATTCCGGGACTGGTGCGCGCGATCGGCTTCCGCGAACCGCAGAAGCGGTTGTCGGCGATCGCCTCGATCGGCTCCGACGCGTGGGACCGCCTGTTCTCCGGACCGCGACCCGCCGAACTGCACCGGTTCACCGAGCTGAACGGACCGCGGCACACCGCCCCCGCCACCCCCGGGGACCTGTTGTTCCACATCAGGGCCGAGAGCTTGGACGTCTGCTTCGAGTTGGCCGACCGGATCCTCAAATCGATGGCCGGCGCGGTCACCGTGGTCGACGAGGTGCATGGCTTCCGCTACTTCGACAACCGCGACTTGCTCGGATTCGTTGACGGTACCGAGAACCCGGACGGCGCACTGGCCGTCAGTGCCACCGCGATCGGCGACGAGGACCCCGACTTCGCCGGCTCTTGCTATGTGCACGTGCAGAAGTACGTGCACGACATGTCGTCGTGGCATTCGATCTCGGTCACCGAGCAGGAGCGGGTGATCGGCCGGACCAAACTGGACGACATCGAACTCGACGACGACGTGAAGCCGGCCAACTCCCACATCGCGCTCAACGTGATCACCGACGCCGACGGCACGGAACTGAAGATTGTGCGGCACAACATGCCGTTCGGCGAACTCGGCAAGAGCGAATACGGCACCTACTTCATCGGCTATTCGCGGACACCCCGAGTCACCGAACAGATGTTGCGCAACATGTTCCTCGGCGACCCCCCGGGCAACACCGACCGCATCCTCGACTTCTCTACCGCCGTCACCGGCGGATTGTTCTTCTCCCCCACCCTGGACTTTCTCGATGATCCACCGCCGCTGCCCGCAGCGCCGGTGGCGGAAACGCCTGTGGCACAGAACGGCTCACTTTCGATCGGCAGCCTGAAAGGAACCTCATGAACAACCTCTACCGCGACCTGGCACCGGTCACCGACGCCGCCTGGCACGAGATCGAAACGGAGGCGACCCGCACCTTCAAGCGGCACATTGCCGGGCGCCGGGTCGTCGACGTCAGCGAGCCGGGCGGACCGGTCGCCGCCGCCGTCAGCACCGGTCGGCTCGCCAACGTGGCGTCGCCCACCGAGGGCGTGGAGGCTCATCTGCGGGAGAGCAAACCCCTTGTCCGCTTGAGGGTTCCATTCACCCTGTCTCGTTACGAGATCGACAACGTCGAGCGCGGCGCCAACGACTCCGACTGGGACCCGGTCAAGGAGGCCGCCAAGAAACTGGCGTTCGTGGAAGACCGGGCCATCTTCGAGGGCTACGCCGCGGCGTCGATCGAGGGCATCCGCTCGGCCAGCTCGAACAAGTCGCTGACCCTGCCGGCCGATCCGCGCGAGATCCCCGATGTCATCACCCAGGCGATCTCCGAACTCCGGCTGGCCGGCGTCGACGGCCCGTACTCGGTGCTGCTGTCCGCCGACGTCTACACCCGGGTCAGCGAGACCACCGAACACGGATATCCGATCCTCGAACACATCGACCGACTGGTTCCCGGAGACATCATCTGGGCGCCTGCCATCGACGGCGCGTTCGTGCTGACCACCCGCGGCGGCGACTTCGACCTGCAGCTCGGCACCGACGTGTCGATCGGATACACCAGCCATGACGCGGACACCGTGCAGCTGTATCTGCAGGAGACGCTGACCTTCCTGTGCTACACCGCCGAGGCGTCCGTCCCGCTGAACCCCTAGGAATAAACGCCGACCAACCGCTGCTTACCGGGAAAGGAATGGAACTTCTCTCCTGGAGGCAGGATTTCGATGGCAACACCTTTGGCCGGCTCCACCGCGTTGGTGACCGGCGCTACATCGGGTATCGGCCGGGAAATCGCACTGCAGCTTGCACGTCGCGGCGCCGAGGTCGTGGTGCAGGGCCGCAACGCCGAACGTGGCGCCAAAACCGTCCGTGACATCGAGAATGCCGGTGGTACAGCTCGTTTCGTTGCGGCAGATCTCAACGTCGCCGACGAGGTGCGGCGATTGGCCACCGAGGCCGGGCCGGTGGACATCCTGGTCAACAACGCCGGTATCTATGAATTCGGTCCGACCGCCGATACCGACGACGCGACCTTCGACGAGCACGTGAAGGTCAACCTGCATGCGCCCTACATCCTGGTGCAGAAGTTGGTGCCGGCCATGGCCGCTCGGGGCCACGGTGCGGTGGTGAACGTGAGCACCCTCGCAGCGTCGTTCGCAACGCGCGGGGCAGGGATCTACGGGGCCACCAAAGCCGGCTTGGAGCAGCTGACCCGCGTGTGGGCCGATGAATTCGGCGAGTCGGGTGTGCGGGTGAACGCGGTGGCCGCGGGGCCGACGGAAACGCCTGGGGCGGCCGCGCTTCCGGGTGCCCTCGAGACCATCGCGGCGATCACTGCGCTGAAGCGGGTGGCCGATGCGAGCGAAATCGCCAGTGCCGTGGTTTTTCTCGCCTCGCCGGAGGCCAGCTACGTCAACGGCGCCGTCTTGCATGCGACCGGAGGGCAGCAAGCAATCGTCGCCTGAGGACTACAGATCGAGCACCACGTCGGTTTCCGGCGCCGCCGAGCAGATCAGAACTGATCCGTCACCCGGCGGCTCCAGCGGCGGCTGAACGTAAGTGGTTGTGCCGGAAACGATTCCGGTTACGCACACGTGACACACGCCGCTGCGGCAGGAGAATCGGGTTGGCACGTCGCATGCTTCGGCGAGATCGAGGATGCTGCGGTACGCGGGTGACCAGGCGACCGTTAATCCGCTGCGCGTGAAGGTGATCGCCGGTCCGGTACCCGGCACCCCGGCGGGCGGGTGGGGCGCCTTGCGCTCGCCCGCATCGACAATTCCCGGGTTGATCGCGGGCAGCGCGCCGAACAGCTCGCTGTGGATCCGGGACGGATCGAATCCCATGCCGGTTAAGGCGTCGCGCAGATCCGTCATGAATTGGGTTGGACCGCAGAGGTAAACGGTGGCGTCGGTCGGCAAGCCCAGTTCCGCGATGGACTCCCGGCGCAGCCGGCCCTGCGTTTCGGTATAGAAGACCCGCTGCCGGGCATGCGGTAACGATCCTATGAGCGTCTCGACTTCGGCTGCGAACACCTGCGTTTCGCGGCTCCGGGTGGTGTGCAACCACCAGATGTCGCGCCGGCTTCCGGCCGCGGACAGGGCGTGCAGCATCGCCAGCACCGGCGTCGCACCGATTCCGGCGGAGAAAAGGATGACCGGACCGGTGTCTTCGGTCAGGTAGAAGTCACCGCGAGGAGCGGCCGCCGCGATCACCGACCCCGGCTTGATATGGGTGTGCAACCACCGGCTCACCACGCCGTGATCCTCACGCTTGACGCTGATGCGGTAATAGCCGGCGGAGGAGTCATCCGACAGGGAATAGCTGCGCAGCGGCGCGGGCTCGCCGGCGCCGGTGACCTCGACCGTCAAGTACTGGCCCGGAAGTGCCGGTGGCAGTGGGCTGTGGTCATCGGCCTCGAGCGTGATCGAGAGCACTTGGGCACTCTCCCAGCGGGTTTGGGTGACCCGCAGGTTGCGAAACCCCTTCCATCCCGGTAGGGCCGGTACCACCGCGGATGCCCCGCCATCGTGAGCGGCCAGCAGCTCGTGAAACGACTGCTGCCAACCCGGGCTCAGCGCCGGAATGTCGATGGCCTTGCGCAGCGTCTCGAGGTTGCGGTCGGGTAGATAAAGCAGCGCGTCCATAGCGGCGACGCTGAGTTCGTGGCGGCCGCGGCGGGTCCGCACGATGTCGTCACCGGCTCGCACCTGGCCCTCGGTGACCACGCGGAAGTAGAATCCCGGGCGATGCTGCGCCACAAGAAGATTGGGCATGTCGGGCTCGTCGAGGCGAAGGCCGACCCGAAAGCAGGTGACGCGCGGCTGGGTCACCTCGAACTCGGCGTCCCCGATGCGATAGCGGTCGCCGACGCAGACGTCATCGTCGGCGAGCCCGGTGACCGTGAAGTTTTCCCCGAAGTGCCCGGGCCGCAGATCGTCGCGCCGCAGGTAGCTTTTCCAGAAGTCGTAGGACTCGCTCTGATACACCATCACCGCGCGTTGTTCACCGCCGTGACCGGCGAGGTCGCCCTGACCGTCGCCGTCGACATTCAAGCGGCGCACCATGACCGGTCCGTCGACCGGGGTCTTCCATATCCCCGTGTAGACGGTTTTGTCCCGCCATTCGACGTTCTTGGGCATGCCCACGTTCACCGAAACAAGCCTGCCCACCATGTCACCTCGAACCAGCTCGCATCCGCACCGAGCCCCAACTGGGATGGTCCGCCCAGAGTATGGCAGGCCAGTCCACACGGCAACACATCGGCTTCGCGGGGCTGTCGCTCACCCCGGCGGCGATGCATAATGGGTCGGATAACCCAGAAACTTTCGGTGGGTTTCGCGGATTTCCCGTCGGACGCCGCCGCGGCGTACCACGGTGGAATGTGCTGAGTCAGGAGGAACGTCATGCCTGCTGTTCACCATCGCTACGCCACGGTCGACGGCCATCGACTCTTCTACCGCGAGGCAGGAGACCCGGCCGCTCCCACGGTGCTGCTCCTGCACGGCTTTCCCACCAGCTCGTACATGTTCCGTCACCTGATCCCGGCCCTGGCCGACGGTTATCACGTCATCGCGCCGGACCACCTGGGCTTCGGGCTGTCCGACGCACCGCAGGTCAACGACTTCGATTACACCTTCGACGCGCTGACCGACCTGACCACAAACCTGCTGCGGACCCTGGGCGTCGACCGGTACGCCATGTACGTCCAGGACTACGGTGCACCGATCGGCTGGCGACTCGCGTTGCGCGACCCGGCCGCGATCACCGCGATCATCAGCCAGAACGGCAATGGGTATGACGCGGGATTCGTCGAGAGCTTCTGGCAGGTCGTGCAGGCGTACCAACGGGAGCAGACGGCGGACACCGAGGCGGCGGTGCGCCAGTTCCTCACCCTGGATGCCACCCGTTGGCAGTACGTGACCGGCGTGGCCGACGAGACGCTGATCGATCCCGAATCCTGGCAACACGACTACGCCCTGATCTCCCGTCCGGGCAATGACCTGGTGCAGCTCAAGCTGTTTCGCGACTACGCCACCAATGCGCCGCTCTATCCACGCTTGCACGACTACTTCCGGGCCACCCGGGTGCCGCTGCTGGCGGTCTGGGGCCGCGGCGACGAGATCTTCGGCCCGGCCGGCGCCGAGGCGTTCGCCGACGACCTGCCCGACGCCGAGATCCATCTGCTCGACGGCGGACACTTTCTGCTGGAGTCCGCGTGCGAGGACGTCGCCCGGCTAGTCCGGAACTTCCTCGCCACCCAAGCCCAGGCCTGAGCAGATGTATGGGCTGGAGATCCCATAAATGGGAGCGCTCCCGGGTTAACCTGGCGCGATGGCCCAGTCCGATGTTCATGATGAACAACGGTTGACCGCCAAGGGGCGTGCCACCCGCGACCGGATCGTGCAGGCCGCCGCCGAGCTGATCGTCACAAAGGGCCTGTCCGCGTTCAACATGGACAGCGTGCGCCGGGCGGCTTCGGTCAGCGGCTCACAGCTCGCCCACTATTTCGCCGATAAGGCAACGCTCATCCGCGCGGTGATCAGGCGCCAGACCGGCGTCGTCTTGGACTTTCACCGCCAGCCCACACTTCGCGGCCTGAATTCGTTTGACGACTTCGAGCGGTGGATCGACCTGAACATGCGCTACCTGCGGCGCATCGGCTATTTCGGCACTCCCACCTACCACGCGCTCACCGCCCAGTTGGCGAAGTCGGACGACACCACCCGCGAGGCGTTGGCCGCCGGCTACCGACAGTGGATTGAATTGCTGGAGCAGACAATTGGGCGGATGAAAGACGACGGGTTGCTGGTTCGCGATGCCGATCCACACCAGCTGGCGCTGGTGATCGTCGCCGCACACCAGGGCGGTGGCGTGCTGACCTTCACCTACCGACAGGAGTGGCCGCACGCCGACGCCATTCGCTTCGCAATCAACTATCTGCGGCTGTTCGCCACCGACCCCGCCGAGCGCGCACCCCGTCCGCCGCGCCGGTCCGGCGCGCGTCGCCCGGCACGACGGGCCGGCTGAGCGATTGGTGCCGAAGGCGGCGAAGTGACCGAACGCAACCCATCGCGCTTCACCCGCAAGGGACTGGCGACGCGCGCGCGCATCATCGAAGTCGCCGCCCGGCTGATGTTCGAGCGGGGCGTCGCCAACACGAGCGTCGACCAGGTTCGCCGCGCCGCCGCGGTGGGTGGATCCCAGATCTCGCACTACTTCGGCGATAAGCGCGACCTGACCCGCCACGTCATCGATGCGCGCCGTAATGACGTGCGGGACTTTCACACTCGGCCGCAGTTCGCCGGACTCGACAGCCTCGATGCCCTGCGGGCGTGGGCCGATGCCTGCGTGGCCGACATCGACGCCGTGTACCGCGTCGGCGGTTGCGTCTATGGGTCCCTGGCCGGTGAGTTGATCGAGGCCGACCGCGAGGTACACGAGGACCTGGCCGCCGGATACGACCAATGGATCGACCTGTTTCGGGCCGGGCTGGAGTCGATGCGTGAGCGCGGAGACCTGCGCCCGGAGGCCGACGCGCGGCATCTGGCCGGATCGCTGGTCGCCGCGCACCAGGGCGGCGCGATGCTCACCCACGTCACCGGCGATCCGGAACCGCTGCGGGTCGCCGTCGATGCCGCGGTCGACTACGTGAGCTCCTTTGTGGCGCACCCCCCGCGGCGTAGGGGTCGACCCGCGTCGTCGCCTGGTCAGCGCAAAACCTGAGTATTCGCCTTTCGCTGGACATGGTCGATGCGGACGCCCATAATAATGGGTCAGTTGGCCCAATATTTGTGTCGCGCCGCCCGGCGCCGTCGCCGCCAACGATGGTGAAAGAGGCAACCGATGTCCACGCTCGAGTCACCTCAGCTGCCAACCGCACCGGCGGTCGTACGCGAGCAACCCGGCGGGGAAACCATGCGGGCGATCATCTTGGAAAAGTTCGGCGGTCTGGACAGTCTGGTCTACACCGACATCCCCAAGCCGCTCCCGAAGGATGGCGAAGTCGTCATTGCGGTAAAGGGTTTCGGCATCAACCACGCCGAGATGCACATGCGCCGCGGCGAATGGGCGGAGGCGGCCGAGGTCAGCGGCATCGAATGCGTTGGCATCGTTGACTCGTGCCCGGGAGGCGAGTTCCCGGTCGGGGCCAAGGTCGCGGCGCTGATGGGCGGTCTGGGGCGCACCATCAACGGCAGCTACGCCGAATACACCCGCGTCCGCGCCGCCAATGTCGCCCTCATTGAGTCGGACCTGCCCTGGTCGGATTTGGCCGCCCTGCCCGAAACCTACGCGGTCGCCTGGACATGCCTGTTTCGCAACCTCACCCTCAGATCCGGACAAACGTTGGTTTTGCGCGGCGCGACCTCCTCATTCGGCCAAGCCGCACTCAAGATGGCGGTCACCGCCGGCGCGCGGGTCATCGCCACGGCGCGAAGCAGCGATCGCGTGCCGATGCTGGAAAAGTTAGGCGCTTCGCGCGTCGAACTGGAAAGGCGCGACCTTGCCTCCCACATCGCCGAAACCAAAGACATTGACGCGGTCCTGGACCTGGTGGGCAACAGCACCATCCTCGACTCCCTCGACATGTTGCGCCGCGACGGCACGGCGTGCCTGGCCGGATGGCTGGGCGGACTCGATCCGATTGGCGATTTCAACCCGCTGCTGCGCATGGCCAGCGGCGTGAACTGGAACTTCTTCGGGAGCTTCGTCTTTGGGACACCGGGCTTTCCGCTCTCAGACGTACCCCTGCAAGACATCGCCCGGCAGGTTGCCCACGGCGAACTGGATGCAAAGCCGTCACACATCTTCTCTTTCGAGCAGATCCGAGAGGCGCACCGCGTGATGGAGGCGGGAGAAGCCGGCGGGAAGATGGTCGTCGTCATGCAGTGACGTGACCGCGGACGCCGAGAATTTTCGCGACGAAGGGACACGATCATGGGGCTGGCATGGCAGCAAGGCCCGCTGGCGACGGGATCGCTCGGACACTTCCTCGCCGAACAGCCGATGCCACCGCGGCTGTTGTTCGCCGAGCCGTTACGTCGACGCATGCGGGTGCGCTTTGCGGATCGGTGGATAGTCGACAGCGACGACGTGATCCTGTTGCACGAACCGGGCCGCTACCCGGTCGCCTACTTTCCCCGCGGTGACATCGAAGACGGAACGCTGCACGCCGAGGACCGGGTGACGCAACACCGCGATCTCGGGGCCACACAGTGGTTCACCGTCTCCGCATCGGGGCGCGAGACCAACCACAGCGCGTGGGAACACACCGGGCTACCGGCGTATGCCGCCGTTCTCGAGGGCCGGGTGGCGTTTGCCTGGCGCGCCATGGATGCCTTCTACGAAGAAGAGGAACGGATCGTCGGGCACGCCGCGGACGCCTACCACCGCATCGATATCCGTTCTACCGCAAGGCATCTCGTTGTCCGCGATGGTGACCGGGTGGTCGCCGACACCCATCGCCCGTTGGCGCTGTATGAGTCCGGCTTTGCGCCCAGATGGTACGTGCCGCGCGAAGATACCGACGAGTCCGCGCTGAAACTCATTGATATCCAGACCTTTTGCCCGTATAAGGGGATCTGCTCCTACTATGACATCGGAACCCGCCAGCGCGCAGCCTGGTCTTACGTCGACGCTTGGACGGAGGTCGCGCGGGTCCGCAATCTGGTGTCCTTCGAACCCGACAAGATCGACGTGCACCTCGACGGCAAGCAACTTCAGCTCGAACCCGGCCAGACGGTCATCCCACACGGCGTCGACCGTGGGCTCGACACGGACGAGGTGTCAGGGCGGAACCGGAGCGCGTCATGAGGCGAGAACGGCTCACGCCATCGCGACGGAGCGGGAGGTAGCGGTGGCGGCACGAGAGACCAGTCCTGAACGGCTGCGCGGGTTCTCCGACGGTGTGTTCGCCGTGCTCATCACCATACTGGTGTTGGAGCTCAGACCACCCAGCGCCCAGGGCTTCCGCGCCCTGCTTCCGCTGTGGCCCACCGGGCTGAGCTATGTGGTCAGCTATCTGTTCATCGCGATCGTCTGGGTCAACCATCACCACCTGTTCAACTACGCCCAGGTCGCAACCTCGCGGCTAGTCTGGTCGAACTTCGCGCATCTGTTCTCGGTGTCGCTGATCCCGTTCACCACGGAGTGGATCGCCGACAGCAGGCTGGCCCCGGCGCCGGTATCGCTGTACGCGGCGGTCTTCGTCCTGGTCAACATCACCTACCTGGCGCTGTGCTGGGAGGCGGTGGATCGGCCCTCCCACCAAGATGTTTCAGCACGGATGCGCCGCATGCTGCAAATGCGGTCGTTCATCACCCTCGGGGTTTTCGTGACGGCCGCGCTGGTCGCCTTGTGGTGGCCGGTCGCGGCGATGTCGTTGATCGTGTTGTGCCTCGTGGGGTATCTGCGACCGGACATCCCCCAACGAAAGAATGTTGAGCACTAGCCATGGCAACACCGTCCGTCCTGGTCTTCGACGTCAACGAGACGTTGCTCGATATCGAGTCGATCGCACCGCTTTTCGGTGAGCTGTTCGGCGATGACGGCGTGCTGCGGGAGTGGTTCGCGCAGTTGATCATGTACTCGATGGCCATCACGCTGGCGGGCGACTACGTGGCGTTTCCCGTGCTCGCCCAGGGGGTGCTGCGGATGCTGGGCGACATCCGCCGGGTGGACGTCACCGACGACGATTTGGACCGCCTGAAGGCGGGACTGCTCACCATGCCGGCGCACCCCGATGCCGCCGAGGGACTAGCGGTGCTGCGTGACAACGGTTTTCGGCTGGCCACGCTGACCAATTCCCCGCCTAATCCCGACGGCCCGACGGCACTGCAGAATTCAGGGCTGGCGGGCTATTTCGAACACCAGCTGAGCGTCGATGCTCGCAGCGTCTTCAAGCCCTCGTCCGCCGTGTACCTCTACGCGTGCCAGACGATCGGCGTGGCTCCCGCCGACTGCATGATGGTTGCCGCCCACGTGTGGGACACCATCGGTGCGCAAAGTGTCGGGTTCGGTGGGGCTTTGATCACCCGGCGCGGCAACGCACCGCTGGCGGTGGACGGCGTGCCGCAGCCGAACATCGTTGTCAGTGATCTGCGCGAGCTCGCCGAACATCTGATCAAGATCCGATGAGAACACGTCGCGCGCCGTCGGCGTCGTGGCCACCAAGCGAAGGGATCGTCGACCATGGCAGCAGTTGGCGGAGGAGACTTCGACGTTGTGGTGCTCGGCGCCGGGCCGATCGGCCAGAACGCCGCCGAACGCGCCCGCGCCGCGGGACTGCGTGTTGCTCTGGTCGAGCGAGAACTCGTCGGCGGCGAATGCTCGTATTGGGCATGCGTGCCCAGTAAAGCTTTGCTGCGCCCGGTGATTGCGCTTTCCGACACCCGCAGAATCGACGGCGCACGGGAGGCGGTCACCGGGCCGCTCAACGCCGACGGCGTATTTCGCCGACGCAACCGCTACGTCACCGACTGGGACGACAGCAGCCAGGCCGACTGGGTGAGCGGGATCGGCGCGACCCTGATACGCGGGCACGGGCGACTCGACGGTGCGCGCCGCGTCGTCGTCACCGACGGCAACGGCGAGCGGCTGGCGCTGACCGCACGGCATGCGGTGGTCATCTGCACCGGGAGCCGCTCAGCATTGCCCGACTTGCCAGGCCTTGCCGCGGCGCGGCCGTGGACCAATCGACGGGCCACCGACAGCAGCACGGTCCCGGAGCGCCTGGCAGTCGTCGGCGCCGGCGGCGTGGGCGTCGAAATGGCCACGGCGTGGCAGGGATTGGGCTCCCAGGTGACCCTGTTGGTGCGAGGTTCGGGACTGCTGCCGCGGATGGAGCCTTTCGTGGGCGAGCTGATCGGGCGCGGCCTCACCGAGGGGGGTGTCGACGTGCGGACGGGGGTATCGGTTCGCGCGCTGCGCCGACCGGACGAATCTCACGTGGTCCTCGACTTGGACGATGGCACCGGGTTGGAAGTCAACGAGGTGCTATTCGCCACCGGCCGCGCCCCGCTGACCGACGACATCGGTTTGGAGACAGTGGGACTGAGGCCGGGCAGCTGGCTCGAGGTGGACGACACCTGCCTGGTCCGCGGAACCGTCGAGGAGGGCTGGCTTTACGCGGCCGGCGACGTCAATCACCGGGCCCTGCTTACTCACCAGGGCAAGTATCAGGGCCGCATTGCCGGCGCGGCCATCGGCGCCCGCGCGGCGGGAAAGCCATTGGACACCAAACCGTGGGGTGCACACGTGACGACCGCCGACCACCATGCGGTGCCGCAGGCCTTCTTCACCGATCCCGAAGCCGCCGCCGTCGGACTGACGGCTGGGCAAGCCGAACAGGCCGGGCACCGGGTCCGCACGGTGGACGTCGAAATCGGTGACGTGGTGATGGGGGCCAAGCTGTACGCGGACGGCTACACGGGCCGCGCGCGGATGGTGGTCGATGCGGACCGCGGCCATCTGCTCGGCGTGACCATGGTCGGCCCGGGCGTGACCGAGCTCCTGCACTCGGCCACTATCGCCGTTGCCGGCCAAGTGCCGATCGACCGGTTGTGGCATGCGGTGCCGTGCTTCCCGACCATCAGCGAGCTATGGCTCAGACTGCTCGAAGCGTATCGGGACGCCACGGACGATAATTGATCGATGGTCACCGCAGACGGATTCCATCCAGACTTCGACGACACGGCGACGCCGGTCGCACGCAACCGGGTACGCCACATCAAGGCGTCCGAAATCAGCTCCGACACCGCACAATCCGAGGGGCTGCGGCGCTTCGCCGCTCTGTCCGGCCGGTCTGTCGGCGCGGAGAAGATCTGGATGGGTGAGACGCACGCGTCGCCGCGATCGGCCTCGGACAACCACCACCACGGTGAATCCGAAACCGCCATCTATGTGCGAAGTGGCAACCCGGAGTTCGTCTTTCACGACGGCACCGGAGAGGTCCGCATCGCCACCGCGCCCGGCGATTACGTCTTCATCCCGCCGTATCTGCCCCACCGGGAGGAAAACCCCGACCCCGACAACACCGCCGAGGTGGTGATCGCGCGCAGCACCCAAGAAGCGATCGTGATCAACCTTCCCGCGCTGTATCCGCTGGCCGACTCCTAGTAGACGGCGATCTCGATCAGGTTTCCGTCGACGTCACGGCAGTAGTGCGAGGTCATCTCGCCCAGGGCCCCTACTTTGGTCACCGGTCCGGCGATCACCTCCACCCCACACGCGGCAAGATGGGCGCGCACGTCATCGGGACTGGCACGCGTGACAAAGCACAGGTCCTCGGAACCGGCCGCCTCGACGGACCCCGTGAACCAGTCGGCGTCGTCGGCCAACGCCCCGACCGGTCGCAGGTTGATCTTCTGCTCCCCGAAGCGCAGCGCCGTTCTGCGCGCGGGTCCGAACGTCTCACGCCGCATGCCCAGCACCCGCTCGTACCATGCGGCGGTGGCTTCGACGTCGCGACAATTCAAGACGATGTGGTCGAACCTCTCCACGGCGAACGGCACGTCTAATCCTCCCGAGTCGTGCGAAGCTGGGCCGTCACCGCGGCCGCCAAATCATCGGCGGCCTGCTCATCGAGCGGCTGGTGAGCGAAAGCCATTCGGTACCAGAGTAATCCGAAAACCTGGTCGACCACGATTTCGGGCCGGTCCATCGGTGAGATCTCACCGCGGGTTTCGGCCCGGTTCAATATCCGCGCCAACTCATCGCGACGCGCCGCGGTGAAGGCCGCCAGCCGCTCCATCGTCGCAACGTCGCCCAGCGCCTCACGTAGCGCGCCCATCAGCAGCGTGCGATGCACGGCCGCGGCGGAAAAGGTGGAGCTGAGAAACGCGCGCAGATCGCCGTCCAGGCGCCCGGTGTGGGGTATCGGTGCGGCTTGCTGCGCCCGGTGCACCATCGCATCGAGCAGCACCGCGCTTTTCGACGGCCACCAGCGGTAGATCGTCTGTTTGCCTACGCCTGCCCGCTCGGCGATGGCGGACACAGTGATCTGAACGTCTCCGCCCCCGGCGGCCAACAAGTCCGCGGCCGCATCCAGGATTGCCCGCTCCGCCGCTTCATTGCGTCGGCTGCCCGTATGCGCCCGCCGGTTCACCGTCACAGCTGCAGGCTAGCGCTCCTATTGACGAGACCGCCAGTCTCGACAATGCTGAGTGTCAT
The DNA here is from genome assembly GCF_003284975.1 of Mycobacterium colombiense. Taxonomy (GTDB): domain Bacteria; phylum Actinomycetota; class Actinomycetes; order Mycobacteriales; family Mycobacteriaceae; genus Mycobacterium; species Mycobacterium europaeum_A. Next base: position 43,799 of record NZ_QMEU01000021.1, on the reverse strand, counting down.
GAGCATGAACGGACCCCTCCCCGACCGCAAACGCCGCTGGGTCAGCCGCTTTCATCGGTACGTAGCCAACCCAGTCACCCGGCGTCTGCCCACCCAGGTACTGCTGGAGACAACTGGCCGCGTCAGCGGACGGCCACGGCGCACCCCGGTGGGAGGACGGCTCGAAAAAGGAGCGTTCTGGCTGGTATCCGACCACGGCGACTCGTCGGATTACGTCCGAAACATCAAGGCCGACAACCGGATTCGCATCCGAATTCGCGGCCGCTGGCGATCGGGAACGGCCGTCCTGCTACCCGAGGATGACGCGGTCGCCCGATTGGCGGTCCTGCCGCGGTTCAACAGCTCGCTGGTGCGCGCTTTGGGCACCGATCTGCTGACGGTGCGGATCGATCTCGACCGGCCGTAGCGACCGGATCAGTACCGCGCCTTTACCACGCCGAGACGAGACGTTTTAATACATCCCGTGCCCCCCGACGCGCTGGATCTCGACGCCGCCGACCTCCGGATATCGCGCGGCAGCGTGCCGGCCAGCACCCAGCTCGCCGAAGCCCTCAAGGCGGCGATCGTCAAACAGCGCCTGCCCCGCGGCGCGCGACTGCCCACCGAGCGAGAGCTCATCGACCGCACCCGCGTGAGCCGGGTGACCGTGCGCGCGGCCGTCGGGCTGCTCGAACGCCAAGGATGGCTAGTGCGAAAGCAGGGCCTGGGCACCTTCGTGGCCAACCCGGTCAAACAAGAACTCGGACCCGGCGTGCGCACCATCACCGAGGTTCTGGCCGGCTCCGGGATCACACCGAACGTCGACGTCTTGTCGCACCGCGTCGAAGATGCGCCGCAGCGAATCGCCGAAACTCTCGGCCTGTCCAAAGTCCTCTGTGTGCACAGGCGGTTCCGGGACGGCGAGCAACCCCTCGCCCTGATGATCGCCTATCTGCCACCCGGATTGGGCAAGGCCGTCGAGCCCTTGCTGAAGAGCGCGACCGACGCGCAGACCACGCAGGCGATGGAAAGCACCTACACCATGTGGGAGCGGCGACTCGAGATTCCGATCGCGCGGGCCAACTATGAGATTCACGCGGCCGGCGCATCGTTGGAGGTGGCCGGCGCCCTAAACCTGCCGCTGGGTTCACCCGTGCTGGTCCTCGAACGCACCAGCTACGGCCATGACGGCAAGCCGCTCGAGGTGGTGGAATTCCACTATCGCCCCGAGCGATACAGGTTTTCGGTCACGTTGCCGCGCACGGTCCCGGGTCCCGGCGCCGGCATCGTGGAACGGCGCGACGAGGCGTAGCGGGCCACTCAGCGAATTCTCAACGAATTCTTCGGTTCCGCATCGCTTGGCTCCAAGCATTTGCATAGCCGTCGGCCGCAACATCTATTCATGACGAATGAGCAGCTGTGCGCGAACCTGGTCGAACGTTACCTGCGCACCCGCGGGCGGCGCTATTTTCGTGGCCACCACGACGGCGAATACTTCTTCGTCACCAGCGCTCCGCGGCGCCTGCACATTCACTTCGAGGTCTCGCCCGCGCATGACGACGTGCTGATCATCCGGGTCAGCCCGGGGTGTTACTTCCCGGCGGCCGACCGCCCCTGGCTGACGTACTTCGCCGACAGGTGGAACCGTCTTGACCGCCACGTCACCGCGATCGTGCACGGCTCGTCGGATCCACAGCGCATTGGCGTGGTGGCACGCAAGTCGCAATGGGTCCGAAACGACGTCTCGTTCAACGATTTCGCGTCGTTCGTCGACCGGACCATCACGGACGCCACCGAGCTCTTCGAGGAACTGAGTCCGTCCGTCGAATTGCCTTTTACGGAACGGTCACTGCTGCGCGACGCCGGCTGAAGATCCGCCGAGCTAGTCGGCCGACGGGCCATCCGCGCGCGGCTCACCCAGCTTGGCGCGTATCGCGCCCCACGGGTCTGCGTAGCGTCCGGGCGCATCCCGGTAGGCCGCACGGCTCTTGAGGAACCGCCGCGCCAGGGGTGAGATCAGCCGCATCGGGTAACGCCGCCACCCCGCCGTGGCTCGCATCTCGGTGAGCATGTCCGGCCACGAGTGGTGCTGGAATCCCAGAACCTGCTGGGCGCGAACGGTGTCCATCCAATCGGTGACGAACCAGTCGTCGTCGCTGTCCGGATCACCCGGCCGGCCGCCGGGCAAGACGTCGACCAGACCACGTGCGGCCGCCAGCGCCTTGCCGATCTCACCCTGCCGAAGGCGGTGCGACTCGTCACCGGCGATCAGCAGCGTCTCACCGGCGACGTCGGCGGTGACCGCCGCCGCGAACGCGCGCGCGACGTCGCGCACGTCGACGGTGTGGATGCGACCATCGATCGGCAGGGCGCTTTCGAAGTACAACGCGTCGACGCTGAACGGCATCGCGTCCGGTTCCACGCTCATCACCCCGCCGAGGCGCAAGATGACCCACTCGAGATCCGCGGATCGAATGTGGCGTTCGGCTTCGGCCTTGTGGGCGCCGTAGAGGTCGGCCGGGTTCATCGGCGAATCCGGGCGCAACAGCTCGGCGTGGCGGTGGGGGTTGCGCGCGCCGTAGACGGCGTTGCTGGACGCCTGGATGAACCGCACCGGGTGCGGCCGCGATTGCGCCGCGCGCAGCAACGAGACGGTCGCGTCGACGTTGACGCGGCGGCCCAGCGCGGGCTGGCGATAAATTCCCGGCGGAATCACCGCGGCCAGGTGAACGATGGCCGTGGGCGACGTGTCGGCGAGCAGGCGATCAACCTGAGTTGGGTCGGTCAGATCCGCCCAGTGCGCCTCGGCGCCCACCGGCAGCGAGTTCGCAGCCTTGCGCTGGGCGGCGGTACCGAGGTCGGCCGCGGCGACCGAATGCCCGTCGGCAATCAGTCGCCGCACCGTCTGGGACCCGACGAGGCCGAAACCCCCAGTAACCAGAACCTTTTCGGACATGCTCCCCCACTGCCCGCTTGCCTGCCAGCAAACGGATATGACATTCTCCTAAATGGAGAGTAGCATATGCCAGCCAGGGGTCCAGGTTTGAGACCGGCGTCACACCGGCAACAAATAGCAAAGAGCGCAGAACGGACAGCGGGGAGCCATGACGGGCAACGGTGTGGACGCGGCGGACAACCACGAAACCGCCAAATGGGATCCGGCGCTCACCGAACAGGTGGCAAAGGTGCTCGGACCGGCCATCAAACGGTATTACCGGGCCGAGGTGCGACACATCGACAACGTCCCGTCCTCGGGCGGGGCTTTGGTGGTCTCCAACCACTCGGGCGGCATGCTGACCCCGGACGTGCTGATCTTCTCCCCCGCCTTCTACCAACACTTCGGCTACGACCGGCCGGTCTACACCCTCGGCCACTACGGGCTGTTCATCGGCCCCTTGGATGGCTGGCTGCGCCGGCTCGGGGTCATCGAGGCCAGCCGCGAAAACGCCGCGACCGCGTTGCACTCGGGCGCGGTGGTGCTGGTGTTCCCCGGCGGCGACTACGACTCCTACCGGCCGACCTTCAGTGCGAACACGATCGACTTCAACGGCCGCACCGGTTACGTGCGCACCGCCATCGAAGCCGGGGTGCCGATCGTGCCGGCCGTATCCATCGGCGCCCAGGAGACCCAGCTGTTCCTGACCCGGGGCAACTGGCTGGCCCGCAAGCTGGGTCTAAGCAAAGCGCGAGTGGACATCCTGCCGATCAGCGTCGGGTTCCCGTTCGGTTTCAGCGTCATCTTCCCGCCCAACGTGCCCCTGCCGGCAAAGATCGTCACCGAGATTCTCGAGCCGATCGACATCACCGCCCAATTCGGCAAGGATCCCGACGTCGACGAGGTCGACGCCCACGTACGCGCCGTCATGGAAGCCGCGCTCCAGCGGCTCGCCGGTGAGCGCCGGTTCCCGATCCTGGGCTGACGACGCCCGGGGCCGCTGGAGGTGACCTGTGAAGCGACTCAACGGCATGGACGCGATGCTGCTCTACAGCGAGACGCCCAACCTGCACACGCACACCCTCAAGGTGGCCGTCATCGACCCGACCGACGCCGACGGCGAATTCGGGTTCGAGGCCTTCCGCCGCCACGTGCGTCGCCGGCTCCATCTGCTGGAACCGTTGCGCTACAAGCTCGTTGACATCCCGTGGCATCTGCATCACCCGATGTGGCAGGAGAATTGCGAGGTCGACCTCGACTATCACCTGCGGCGGGTGCAGGTGCCCGCCCCGGGTGGGCGGCGCGAGCTCGATCAGGTGATCGGTGAGGTGGCGTCCACCCCCCTGGACCGCAGTCGTCCGCTGTGGGAGTTTCATTTCGCCGAGGGGCTCGCCGGTGGGCGATTCGCCCTGATCGGAAAGGTTCACCACGCGCTGGCCGACGGAGTCGCCTCGGTCAACCTCCTGGCCCGCGCGATGGACCTGCGCGACGGGCACACCGACGAGCGCGACAACGACGAAGCCGGCGTCCCGATGTCCAATGCCGACCTGGTGCGCGCGGCGGCGCGCGACCACGTCCGCCAGATCGGCGAACTGCCCGGGCTGCTCAGGGACGCGGCGGTCGGGATGATGCGGGTGCGCCGCCGGTCCCGCGAGCGCGGCGATCACCCCGACCTGGCCGACGCGTTCGACGCCCCGCCGACCTTCCTCAACCACGTCGTCTCGCCGCGACGCTGGTTCGCCAGTGCCTCGTTGTCACTGCCCGAGGTCAAGGCGACGGCAAAAGCGTTGGGCATCACGGTGAACGACGTGGTGCTGGCGATGGCCACCGGCGGGTTGCGAACGCTGCTGCTGGCCTATGACGGCGCGGCCGATCGCCCGATCATCGCCTCGGTGCCGACGGCCACCGACAAGTCGGACCGGATCACCGGCAACGAGATCAGCGGGCTGATGATCTCGCTGCCGGTCCACGTCGCCGACCCGGTGGAACGGGCCCGATTGGTCGCCCTGGCCACCAAGATCGCCAAGGAGGACCACGAAGTCCTGGGCCCGGAGCTGTACGGGAAGATGATGGCCTACCTGCCCACCGCGTTGGCCCCCGCCGCGTTTCGATGGCTGGGCCTGCGCGACGCGCCCAACAAGCTGATGAACGTCGCGGTGTCCAGCGTGGTGGGCCCGCGCGAACGGGGCCACTTCGGTGGCGCGGCCGTCAGCGAGATCTACTCCACCGGCGTGCTGTCTCCCGGCGCCCCGGTCAACATCACCGTGTGGAGTTACGTGGACCGGCTCGGCCTTGCGGTACTCACCGACGACCAAACTTTCCACGACCCGCACGAGGCCACCGACGCCATCGGTGCGTCCTTTGCCGAATTACGCGACGCCGCAGGCGTTTCCGCTCAGCCGGCGAGCACGCCGTCGAGCACGGAATAGAACAGGCCCAGGCCGTCATCCGACGGCCCGGTCAGCGCTTCGATGGCGTGCTCGGGATGCGGCATCAGACCCACCACGCGGCCGTTGGCGGAGCTCACCCCGGCGATGTCGTGCAGCGAGCCGTTGGCGTTTTCGTGGTAACGGAACACCACCCGCCCCTCACCCTCGAGCTCCTCGATCACCTCGGCGGGCGCCACGTAGCGTCCCTCGCCGGATTTCAGCGGGACCAGCAGGTCGGCGTCGGGCTCGAAGCGCGACGTCCACGCCGTCGAGGTCGAGGCCACCCGCAGCCACACGTCGCGACAGATGAAGTGCAGACCCACGTTGCGCGTCAGCGCTCCGGGCAACAGGCCCGCCTCGCAGAGCACCTGAAAACCGTTGCAAATGCCCAACACCGGCAGGCCGCGCCGTGCGCCCTCCACCACCTCGGTCATCACCGGGGCGAACCTGGCGATCGCACCGGCGCGCAGATAGTCGCCATAGGAGAAGCCGCCGGGCACCACCACGGCATCGACGCTCTTGAGATCGGCGTCGGCGTGCCAGAGGCTGACCGGCTCCGCCCCGACGCGGCGCGCGGCCCGGGCGGCGTCGACGTCGTCGAGCGTGCCGGGAAAGGTGATGATGCCGATGCGTGCCGTCACTGTGTCTCCCGGCTGATGGTCCAGTCTTCGATCACGGTGTTCGCCAGCAGTGATTCCGCAATCTCGGCGAGCGCCGAATCATCGACGCTGTCGTCGACTTCGAGCTCAAATCGTTTGCCCTGCCGCACTTCCGAGATTCCCGGATGTCCGAGGCGACCGAGCGCACCGACAATCGCCTGACCCTGCGGGTCGAGAATCTCCGCTTTGGGCATCACGCTTACGATCACCCGGGCCACCGGCGGTCCTCCTGAGAAGTTGGCGTTTCGGCGCCAACTCTACCGGCGAAAGCGCAGCTCGGGGTTACGGGCACGAGGCAATGTAGGCCTCGCACAGCGGTGCGCTCATCGCGCCCAGCACCGCATCGTCGCCCATGGCCGGCCAGGACACTTGCGGGGGCGCCGTTGACCAGAGCGTGACCTCGCTGATCGTGCTGCTGGCCGGGTGCGCGAACAGATAGGTGTGCATCACCACCGGGCCGCTGATCACGGCGGCCATCCGGGTCATTTCGTCGCTGGTCAGCGACGGTGACTCCTGCGGCGCGCGCTGCTGGCAGGCCCGCAGCGCGGCGACGGCATTGCTGAACGCCGTGGCCACGGTCGCGCCACCGCGGGCGGTGTCCCCACGCCAGTGCAGGATCTGGGCCTGCAGCTGCCACTGCCCGTCGGGATGCTGGACCGTCGCGCGAGCCGCGACGGCCGAGTCGCGGGGGTCCTGCGGTATCGCCGTCGCCGCGCACAGCTCCTCGAACCGGAAACGTGGCCCCGGCGCCGAACCGGTCGTCTGCACCGCCTGGCCGGGCAGCGCGGGCCAGTGATACACCGTGTCCAGCGGCACGGCGCGCTGATCAATCCACGCGCTGTTCGGGATCCGATCGCACAGCCCCGGGCACGTCTCGGGTTCGGCGTGCGCAGGAATGACGACCACCAGAGCAACCGCGAAACTGCCGGCGACCAGCATCGTGGCCAGGATCACGCGCATCGGCAGCTTGTCCATCAAGGCACAATCGTAGATATGCAACTGACGCATTTCGGCCATTCGTGCCTACTTGCCGAGTTCGACCACACCCGCCTGCTCTTCGACCCCGGTACCTTCGCGCACGGCTTCGAGGGAATCACCGGCTTGACCGCCATCTTGATCACCCATCAGCATCCCGACCACGTCGACGCCAAACGGCTGCCGGCGTTGCTCGAGGGTAACCCGGACGCGGCGCTGTACGCGGACCCTCAGACCACCGCGCAACTGGGCGCGCCCTGCCGGGAGGTTCATGTCGGCGACGAGCTGCGCATCGGTGAGCTGACCATCCGCGCCGTCGGCGGAAAGCACGCGGTCATCCACCCGGAAATCCCTGTGATAGAAAACATTTCGTTCTTGGTGGGTGACGCCGACCATCGTGCCCGGTTGATGCATCCCGGTGACGCGCTGTTCGTGCCCGACGAGCCGGTGGACGTCTTGGCCACGCCTGCGGCCGCGCCGTGGATGAAGGTGTCCGAGGCGGTCGATTACCTGCGCGCGGTGGCCCCGCAGCGCGCCGTCCCGATTCACCAGGGGATCATCGCTCCGGACGCGCGGGGCATCTACTACGGCCGGCTCACCGAGATGACCAGCACCGACTTCCAGGTGCTCCCCGAAGAAGACGCCGTCACGTTCTAGCGGCCGGTGGTGCCCCGCCCCGCTAGGTGATGTCGTCGGCGGCGCCGCGGCCGGCCGCGCGGCCGGAGAAGATGCAGCCGCCCAGGAAGGTGCCCTCCAGCGCGCGGTAGCCGTGCACGCCGCCTCCGCCGAATCCGGCCACCTCGCCGGCGGCGTACAGCCCGGTCAGGGGCGTGCCGTCGGCCTTCAGCACCCGCGAGGCCAGGTCGGTTTCGATGCCGCCCAACGTCTTTCTGGTCAGGATGTGCAGCTTGACCGCGATCATCGGCCCCGCCTTGGGATCGGTCAGGCGGTGCGGGGCCACCACCCGTCCCAGCCGATCACCCAGATAGGTTCGGGCGGCGCGGATCGCCGTGATCTGCCCGTCCTTGCTGAACTTGTTGGCGACCTCCCGGTCCCGCGCCGTAACCTCGGCCTCCACCGTGGCGTAGTCCAGCGGCCGCACATCGGGCAGCTTGTTCATCGCGGACACCAAGTCGCGCAATGAGTTCGCGCTGACGAAGTCCACGCCCCGGTCGACAAACGCCTGGACCGGTCCGGGCGGCCCGGAACTGGCCCGGTTGCGCAGCAGCTCCTTTATGCTCTGCCCGGTCAGATCGGGATTCTGCTCCTGGCCGGAGAGCGCGAACTCCTTCTCAATGATCTTGGCGTTCAACACAAACCAGGTGTAGTCGAACCCCGATTTGGTGATGTACTCCAAGGTGCCCAGCGTGTCGAAGCCGGGATACAGCGGCACCGGCAACCGGTTGCCGTTCGCATCGAGCCACAGCGACGACGGGCCGGGGATGATGCGGATGCCGTGCAGCGGCCAGATCGGGTCGTAGTTGGTGATGCCCTCGACGTAGTGCCACATGCGATCGGGGTTGATCACCCGCGCGCCGGCCCGCTGCGCAATGCCGATCATCCGGCCGTCGACATGGGCCGGCACCCCGCTCAGCAGTTGCTCGGGGACGCGGCCCATGCGTTTGGGCCAATTCTTGCGTACCAGTTCGTGATTGGCGCCGATGCCGCCACTGGTGACGATCACCGCGTCGGCACGGAATTCGAACTGTCCTAACGCTTTTCGCGACGACGCGACGCCCCTCGGCGTGGCGGAGGGCTCCAGCACGGTGCCCCGCACGCCCGTCACGGCCTCGCCCTCGACGATCAACTCGTCGACCTGATGGCGGTGCGCGAACCGCACCGACGAACGGTCGCGTAACTGACGGGCGAAGATCTCCACCAACGCGGGCCCGGTGCCCCAGGTGATGTGGAAGCGGGGAACCGAATTGCCGTGCCCCTGTGCGCCATACCCGCCGCGCTCCGCCCAGCCCACCAACGGGAAAAGCTTGAGCCCCCGCGAACGCAACCAACTGCGCTTCTCCCCCGCGGCGAAATCGACGTAGGCGTGCGCCCATTGGCGTGGCCAATAATCCTCGGGCCGGTCGAACGCCGCCGTGCCCAGCCAGTCCTGCAGCGCCAATTCATGGCTGTCGCGAATTCCCAACCGGCGCTGCTCGGGGCTGTCGACGAAGAACAGCCCACCGAAAGACCAGAACGCCTGCCCACCGAGGTTGGCGCTGTTCTCCTGGTCCACGATGAGCACCCGCAAACCGCGATCCACCAATTCGCAAGCCGCTACCAGGCCGGCCAGTCCCGGCCCCGACGACGATGGCATCAGCGTCGAACCCCGCAACCGAAGAATCGCTCATGTCGGACCAGGGTAGTGCCCCGACGAGCAGGTCAGGCGGCCGCTGCCTCAGGCGGCGTCGAGCACGGCCCTGGCCTGATCCCAGCGGTACACGCCGGGGGTGCAGCCGTGCATCAACGCCAGGTCGACCGCGTCCACCATCGCCTGCAGCGGCCCGGGTTTGCGAAGGTGACGAGCCGCGACCGCAACCCGCACGACACCACCGCGCCGAGCGATCCGTTCGGCGGACAGCACCACCATCCGGCACCACCACGGCTCGGCGAGGAAGCCTTCGCCGATGCCGAGCACCCGGGCACGCACGGTGCTGTGACGGACCAGGTCGGTGATCCCGTGCAGATCGGCCAGCAAGCGGAAGCCGTTGTGCGGCAACGCTTTCACAACGCCAGGCGACACCACCCAGCCGGGTGCGGCGAACAGCCGGGTGCGCAGCCCGAGGTGCTCGAGCACCCGGTCGGCGGCCATCAATCGCAGGTTGGCCTCGTGCGCCCGCAGGATCGCGAATTCGCCGCGGCGCTTCTTCGTGACCGCGTCGTCGTAGCCGTGCAACACGATGGCGTCACCGCCCGCGCGACGGGTGGCCAGCCACTCGACGGTTCCCGGGTCGTGGTCGAGCCGGTAGTCGCCGGACAGGCGGGGAGCCACCAGTAACGACACCGGCACCTTGCGGGCATCCATTTGCGTGCAGAACGCCTCGACGTCGGGCAGGGTGCGTTCACCGATCCCCGAGACCGAGACGATCAATTTTCCAGACACACCAGCAGTTTGCCGATCCCAAGTGTCGGAACGGTGAAGGACACGCAGACAGCAGGCGTATATGCAGGCGCCCATGCGTGCTCACTGATTTCGGCGGTCGGGCGAACCCGCGCAGGCCGCAAACGTCGGGCTAGGTGATCAGTTCGATATGCTAAGCAACGCCATGGATGAGGCCTCGTACGCGGCGGCCAAAACGCCGCCGCCCCACGCCCCCACCGGGCAGCCGGGTGTCGAGGAACGGGTATATCCCGACAAGCTCGATGCCGCGCTGTTGCGGATCTCCGGCGTGTGCATCTTGGCCACGGTGATGGCGATCCTGGATGTCACGGTCGTCAGCGTCGCCCAACGAACCTTCATCGATCAGTTCGCCTCCTCGCAGGCCGTCGTGGCCTGGACGATGACCGGCTACACGCTCGCCTTGGCGACCGTGATCCCGATAACCGGGTGGGCCGCCGACCGGTTCGGCACCAAGCGCCTCTTCATCGGTTCGGTGGTGGCCTTCATCCTGGGCTCGCTGCTGTGCGCGATCGCGTCGAACATCCTGCAGCTCATCGTCTTTCGGATGGTACAGGGAACCGGCGGCGGCATGCTGCTGCCGTTGGGATTCATGATCTTGACCCGCGAAGCGGGCCCCGGCCGGCTGGGACGCCTGATGTCGATCCTAAGCATCCCCATGCTGCTCGCCCCGATCGGCGGGCCGATCCTGGGCGGCTGGCTGATCGACACCTCGAGCTGGCGGTGGATCTTTCTGATCAACGTGCCGATCGGACTTCTCACCGTCGCGCTCGCCGCCATCGTGTTCCCGCGCGATCATCCCGCGCGCTCGGAAACCTTCGACGCCATCGGCGTGCTGCTCCTCTCGCCGGGCCTGGCGATGTTCCTGTTCGCGGTGTCCTCCGTCCCGGGCCGGGGCACCGTGGCCGACCGCCACGTGGTGATACCGGCGACGATCGGCCTGGCATTGATCGCGGGCTTCGTCGCGCACGCCTGGCAGCACGCCGATCATCCCCTGATCGACCTGCGGCTGTTCCGCAATCCCGTGCTCACCCACGCCAACGTGACGATGCTGGTGTTCGCCGGGGCGTTCTTCGGCGCCGGCCTGCTGCTGCCGAGCTATTTTCAGCAGGTGCTGCACCACACGCCGATGCAGGCGGGCGTGCACATGATCCCCCAGGGGCTGGGTGCCATGCTGACCATGCGGCTGACCGGGCCGCTGGTGGACCGGCAGGGCCCCGGCAAGATCGTGCTGGTCGGCATCGCGCTGATCACCGCCGGCCTGAGCGCCTTCGCCTTCGGGGTGGCCACCCAGGCCCACTATCTGCCGACGCTGCTGGTCGGGCTGGCGATCATGGGCCTGGGCATGGGCTGCACCATGATGCCGCTGTCGGTGGCGTCGGTGCAGGCGCTGGCGCCCCACCAGATCGCCCGGGGAACGACGCTGATGAGCGTCAGCCACCAGGTGGGCGGCTCGGTGGGAACGGCGCTGATGTCGATGATCCTGACGAATCAGTTCAACCGGAGCGCCGACATCCGCGCAGCAAACAAGCTCGCCGCGCTGCACCAGAAGGCGGCGGTCGACGGGGTGCCGGTGGACCAGAGCGCGATGCCCAGGGAGTCGCTCGCCCCGGACTTTTGGAGCAATGTGTCCCACGACCTTTCCCACGCGTATACGGCGGTATTCGTGATTGCCGCCGTGCTGGTGGTTTGCACCTTCATTCCGGCGTGGTTTCTGCCCAAAAAACCCGCGAGCGAAACCGCCGGCGAATAAGCTGTTCGCCCAGGTAGGACCGCCACCAGCCCGTTTATCGCTTAACCGTGGTCGCGACGCAATCCGCGCGCCGCGAATTACACGCGTGCGAATAAGCGAATACGGATAAAACGCTTCAGCCGGGGCAACCCTGTGGATATGCTCAGCGGCGCCATGCAGAAGACCCGTTCCGCAGCCTTCAACGTCCCGTTGCCCACCGCGCCGGGACCGTCGCTGCGCGCCGAGGAATATCCCGACAAGCTGGACGCGGCGCTGTTCCGGATCGCCGGGGTGTGTGGGCTCGCCTGCATCATGGCGGTCCTCGACAGCACCGTCGTAGCTGTCGCGCAGCGCACCTTCATCGCGCAGTTCGGCTCCACGCAGGCCGTGGTCTCGTGGACGATCGCCGGCTACATGCTCGCGTTCGCGACGGTGATCCCGGTTACCGGATGGGCGGCGGATCGGTTCGGCACCAAACGGCTCTTCATGGGTTCGGTGCTGATCTTCACGCTGGGATCGCTGCTGTGCGCGATAGCGCCGAACATCTTGCTGCTGATCCTGTTTCGGGTGGTCCAGGGCATCGGCGGCGGCATGCTGCTACCGCTGAGTTTCGTCATCTTGACGCGCGAGGCGGGACCGAAGCGGGTCGGTCGCCTGATGGCGGTGGGCGGAATCCCGATCCTGCTCGGCCCCATCGGCGGGCCCATCCTGGGCGGCTGGCTGATCGGTGCGTACGGCTGGAAATGGATCTTCTTGGTCAACCTGCCGATCGGGCTGACGGCGTTCGCGCTCGCGGCCATCATGTTCCCGAAAGACCGCTCGGCCCCGTCGGAGGCCCTCGACATCACCGGCGCGCTGCTGCTCTCGCCCGGCGTGGCGATCTTTTTGTGCGGGGTGTGTTCCATCCCGGGGCGGCACACCGTCGCCGACCGCTATGTGTTGGTGCCCGCGCTCGTCGGCCTGGGCCTGATCGTCGCGTTCATCCTGCATGCCTGGTACCGGACCGACCATCCCCTGATCGACCTGCGGCTGTTCCGCAACCCGGTGGTCACCCAGGTCAATGTGACGCTGCTGGTGTTCGGGGCCGCCTCGGTGGGCGTCGGCCTGCTGGTGCCCAGTTTCTTTCAGATCGTCGGCCACGAGACGCCGATGCAGTCGGGGCTGCACATGCTGCCGATCGGCATCGGTGCGGTACTGACCATGCCGCTCGGCGGCGCCTTCATGGACCGGCGCGGCCCGGGCAACATCGTGCTCATCGGCCTGCCGCTGATGGCGGCGGGCCTGGGCGTCTTCACCTACGGAGTCGCCAGCCAGGCCGCCTACTCACCGGTCCTGGTGACGGGGCTCGCGATCATGGGGCTGGGTATCGGTCTGACCACCACGCCGCTCTCCGCGGCGCTCATGCAGGCGCTCGCCCCCCACCAGGTCGCCCGCGGGACGACGCTGATCAGCGTCAACCAGCAGGTGGGCGGGTCCATAGGCGCCGCGCTGATGGCGGTGATCCTGACCAATCAGTTCAACCGCAACGAGGCCCTGATGGCGGCGAACGAGATGGGCGGGGTGCGCGCCGCCACCGGCAAGCGAGGCCTGCCGGTCGACCCGTCGGCCCTCCCGCGCCAGCCGCTTGCCCCCGATCTGGCCAGCCATGTGTCCCACCACCTGGCGCACGCCTACGCGGTGGTGTTCATCCTGGCCGTCGTGCTGGTGGCGTTCACCATCATCCCGGCGTCGTTCCTGCCCAAGAAGCCACCGACCCCGCAGCTCGGCGACTGACGCGCGGCGGCCTAGGTCGACGACTGGGCCCCTGCGGCATCCAGCAGCCACGCGTATTGGAACGCCGCCTCCTCCCACGCCTTGTAGCGGCCGCTGACGCCACCGTGCCCGGCGTTCATCTGGGTCTTCAACAGGACCGGGCTGCCGTCGCCGTTGGCGTGTCGCAGCGCCGCGACCCACTTGGCCGGCTCGACGTAATAGACCCGCGTGTCGTTCAGCGACGTCATCGCCAAGATCGCCGGGTACCGCTTGGCCGCCACGTTCTCATACGGTGAATAGGACTTCATGTAGGAGTAGACGTCCTTGTCCGCCAACGGGTTTCCCCATTCGTCCCATTCGGTGACGGTCAGCGGCAAGGAGGGGTCCAAGATGGTGGTCAGCGGGTCGACGAACGGGACCTGCGCGAGAATTCCGGCGAAGAGCTCTGGGGCCAGGTTGGCCACCGCGCCCATCAACAGACCGCCGGCACTGCCCCCCAACGCGACCAGCTGAGCTGGCCGGGTGACACCGGAGTCCAACAAATGCCTTGCGACGGCAACGAAGTCGGTGAAGGTGTTCTTCTTCTCCAGCAGCTTGCCGTGCTCGTACCACAGCCGGCCCATTTCACCGCCGCCACGCACGTGGGCGATCGCGAACACCATGCCGCGGTCCAGCAGCGACAACCGGGCGATGGAGAAGCTCGGGTCGGTGCACAGCTCGTAGGCGCCGTAGCCGTAAAGCAATGCGGGCGCCGGGAATTCGATGCCGGCGCGGTGCACGACCGACACCGGGACCCTGGTTCCGTCGTCGGCGACGGCCCAGTCACGGCGCTCCACATAGTCGTCGGGCCGATAATCGCCGAGCACGGGTTGCTCGCGCAGCAGCGTGCGCTCGCCGGTGGCCAGGTCGATGTCATACACGCGCGCCGGAATCACCAGGGATCCGGCCCTGATCCGCAGCTTGGGCGCAGCCCAGTTGGGATTGCCGGCCAGCCCCGACGACATCAGCTCGGAGTCGAAGGAAATCTCTTCGGGCCCACCGTATGTGCCGTCGGCGTTGATGGGCCACAGCTGCAGCCGGGGCAGCGCCTCCCGGCGATAGCCGACGACGAGGTGGCCGGCGAAAGCGTCCACCCCGTCGAGCCGGACGTCGTCGCGGTGCGGGATCAGGGTGCGCTGCTGTGACGGATCGCTGACCGGCGCCTCGGCGAGAGTGAAGTTGACCGCGCCGTCGTTGTGCAGGATCAGGAACCGGTCCTGCCCGCCGATGACCGCGTGCTCCACCGCGTACTCGACACCCTCGCGGCGCGGCAGCACGACCGTGAACGTTGCCTGCGGATCGGCGGCGTCGGCGTAGCGATACTCCGAGGTGATCGAGGATCCCGAGGCGATGAAGACATAGGTCTCACTGCGCGTGAGACCCACGCCCAGCCAATACTTTTCGTCGGCTTCGTGATACACCAGCTCCGGCTCGGCACCCGAGCCCACCCGATACCGCCACACCTTGTCGGGACGGTGGGCGGCATCCAGGGTCAGGTAGTACACGGTGCGGTTGTCGGCGGCCCAGGTCGCGCCCGCCCCGATGTCGGCGATCGCGTCCGGGTACAGCTCGCCGGTGCGTAAGTCTTTGAACCGCAACGTGTACCGCTCATCGCCGAGGGTGTCGACCGAATAGGCCAGCAGGTTGCCGTCCAGGCTGACCGTCGCGGCGCCCAGGGAGAAGAATTCGTGGCCCTCGGCCTCGGCGTTGGAGTCGAGCAGGAACTGCTCGCCGGGGATCTCGGTGTCCTCGTCCAGGATCGGCGGGTCCCAGTCGTCGGGTCCGCTTATCGGGCAACGGCACTGGACGCGGTACTGCTTGCCTTCGTAGGTACGCGCGTAGTACCACCACTGGCCCTGGCGGGTGGGCACCGACAGATCCGTCTCCTTGGTGCGCGCCTTGATCTCGGCGAAGATCTGCTGCCGCAGCGGCTCAAGGTGCGCGGTCATCTGGTCGACGTATGCGTTTTCCGCCTCGAGATGGGCGATGACTTCGGGATTGGTCTTTTCGCGCAGCCACTCATACGGGTCGATGAAGACGTCGCCGTGATGCTCGCGCCGAGTCTCCACCCGCTTGGCGACGGGGGGCACCGACCCGTTTCGTTGGGTTTCGATCATGCGCTGGGACCGATCCAGTCACCGAAGCTCAACCCGGAAATGCGTTCGTAGGCCTCGATATAGCGCCCGCGGGTGGCCGCGATGATGTCTTCCGGCAGCCGCGGAGGGGGCTGGGAACCGTGACGGTCCCAGCCGGACTCGGGGCCGGTCAGCCAGTTGCGAACGAACTGTTTGTCGAAGCTGTTCTGGACGACGCCGACCTGGTACTCGTCGGCCGGCCAGTACCGCGACGAATCCGGGGTGAAGATCTCGTCCGCCAGTAGCAGGTTGCCGTCACGGTCGGTGCCGAACTCGAACTTGGTGTCCGCGATGATGATTCCCTTCCGGAGCGCGTGGTCGGCGGCCTGTACGTAGATCTGTAGGGTGCGGTCGCGCAGTTGGTTGGCGGGTACGGCGCCGACCAGCTCGATCACCCGCGCGAAGGAGATGTTCTCGTCGTGGTCGCCCAGTGCGGCTTTCGTCGCCGGGGTGAACAGCGGTTCGGCGAACCTGCTGGCTTCGACCAAGCCGGGCGGCAGGGGGATGCCGCAGACCTGTCCGGTCGCCTGGTAGTCCAGCAATCCCGAGCCGGTCAGGTAGCCGCGCGCCACGCATTCCACCGGAAGCATTTCCAGCTCACGCACCACCAGCGCGCGGCCCAGCACCTCGTCGGGGATGCGCGGATCGTCGGGCGGCCCGGCCAGATGGTTGGGCGCGTCCACGAGGCCGAAGAAGAACACGCTCATCGCGGTCAGGATGCGGCCCTTGTCCGGGATGGTGCTGTCCAGGACGAAGTCGTAGGCCGAGATCCGGTCGGTGGCGACCAGCAGTAGGTGCTCGTCGTCGACGCGATACAGCTCGCGGACCTTGCCGCTGGCCAGGTGCTGATAGTCGGACAGTGCGGGCATCCGGTCAGCCTATCGGGCACCTGCAATCCGGGTTTGTGCTGGGATCGGGGCTATGACACCGCGGTTTCTGCCCTACTCCACCCGACCCGGCCGGCTGGCCGTCCAGCTGTTCAGCGATCTCGCCGTCGTCGTGTGGACCCTGCTGTGGCTGCTCGTCGGGCTGGCCGTCTACGACGCCATCGCCACCATCGCCGACGCCGGGCGGCAGGTGGAGAGCGGCGCGAACGGCATCGCCGGCAACCTCGCGTCCGCCGGCCGCGAGGCCCAGCACATTCCCGTGGTGGGGGACACGGTCAGCAAGCCGCTCAACTCCGCGAGCCACGCCGCGCTGGACATCGCGGGCGCGGGCCACGATCTGGACAGCGCGGCGAGCTGGCTTGCGGTGCTGCTGGCGATGGCGGTCGTCGCGGTCCCGATCCTCATCGCGGTGCTCCCGTGGTTTTTTCTGCGGCTTCGGTTCTTTCGGCGCAAGTTGACGGTGACCGCCCTGGCCGCGACGCCGGCCGGGGCGCAGTTGCTGGCGTTGCGGGCGCTGACCAACCGGCCGGCCCGGAAGTTGATCGCCGTGAGCGCGGACCCGGTCGGCGGGTGGCGCCGTGAGGATCCGGTGACTATCGGCGCGCTGGTCGCGCTCGAATTACGGTCGGCCGGCATCGCGATCCGCGGTGCGTAGCAGCATCGCCCGCGCTAACAGCAGCAGCCCGGCGACGACCACAATGATCCACGCGGCCAACGCATCCCAGAAGAACACCAGCGAAACGGTGAGCAGCGAGCGCTGCCCGATCTCGACCGCCATGGCGAAGCTGGCCGCGGAGTACATGCCCAACGGGAAGACGAACGCCCACCACACACCGGCGAATTGCAGCATGTTGGGGTGCCGCCTGATGCGGTGCAGCGCGAAATAGATCAGCGGCGGTATCCACAGGGTGGCCGTCACCCAGGTCACGACGGTGACCGCGCGCACCGGCCCGGCCAGCCAGGCGGGAGCGACCGCGTGGATGGTGTCGCCGGCCAACGTCGCAATCGCCATGCCGCCCATCAGGATCCACGTGTCGGGTTCGAAGCCGTCCCGGTCCTGCCGTTCGTTGATCACCCGCCACATCGTCAGCCAGGTCATCAGGCCGTAGATGCACAGCGCCGCCAGCCAGCCGGCCACGGCCACCGCCAGCCACCAGTGATGGCCGGTCTGCCGCGCCGCCCGCGCGATCACGATGGCCAGACCCGAGGTGCCTACGCTGCCCAGCTGCCAGGCACCGTGGGCGCGGTCGCGTAGCTCCGGCCACCGGTGGGCCAGCATGTTTCGCGCGCTGAACAGGATCAGCATCAGCCAGGACGTCAGGCCGACCACGCCGAGCACCCGCGCCACCCACACGTTGGACGACAAACGCGTGTCGATCACCGCGCATGCGGCCACGAAGGTGATCAGCCGCAGGGTGACGTCGGGATCGGTCAGATCCCAGCGCAGCACCTGGCCCGGGCCGCAGGCCTTCACCACGACCAGGGTAACCAGCAACAACAGTCCGAGGGTGGCGATGACGCCCATCGTGTCGCTGATCAACCGGTAGCCGTGATTGTGCGCGCCGATCGACAAGATTCCCGTCGCCATCACCGCCGCGAACACATCGGGTGAGGGCTCGACATCGGCGAACCGGATCGTCACGGCTCTTCGTGAAGCTCCACGACGAGGTGCCGAATGCCGGTGTGCCGGTTGCTGCGGGCCCATTCGACCGGCCGGACGACCCGCGCCCCGCCGAACCGGGACAGCAGCTCTTCGAACAGCACCCGCAGCTCCAGCCGGGCCAGGTTGGCACCCAGGCAATAGTGCACACCCTGGCCAAAGCCCAAGTGCGGATTGGGCTTTCGGGCGATATCGAATTCGTCGGCACGCTCGAACACGCCGGCGTCGCGATTCGCCGAGCCTTCCCAGATCTGTATCTTCTGCCCGGCCTCGATCGACTGGCCGCCGAGGCTGACGTCACGGGTGGCGGTGCGCCGCTTGGAGGGCGACGGCGACGTCCACCGCACCATCTCCTCGACGGCCGTGGGCAGTGCCCCGAGATCGCCGCGCAGCGACTGCATTTGGTGCGGGTGGTTGGCCAGCGCCAGCAGGCCGCCCGCCACCGCGTTGCGGGTGGTCTCCGCGCCGGCGCTGAACAGCAGACTGAAGAACAGGTACAGCTCGAGGTCGGACAGGGCCGATCCGTCAGCGTCATCGAGCATCGCGTTGGCCACCACCGACAACATGTCATCGGTCGGGTTTGCGCGCTTGGACGCGATCAACTGCTGACCGTACTCGTACATCCGCGACCCGGCCTCTTCGAGAGAGAGCTGCGACAGGGACGCCTTGCGCGAACCACCGAAATCGAACTGCGGCTCGATGGCCTCGAACAACCAATGCCGTTCGGATTCAGGGACTCCCAGCAGGATGCAGATCATCTGCATCGGCAGCTCGGCGGCGATGTCTACCAGGAAGTCGAACGGCTCACCCGGGACCACCGCGTCCAGCAGCCGGCGCGCCCGGCCCCGCAGGTCGTCCTCTACCAGGCGGATCATCCGCGGCGTCAGACCGGAGCTGACCAGTCGCCGAATCTGCGAATGCCGCGGATCGTCCATCATGTTGAGCACCTGACCGGCGATCGCCAGGTCCTGCAGCAGCGTCCCGCCATAGGGCCGGGCGCCACCGGTGACCGAGGAGTAGGTCACCGGATCCTTGAGCACCTCAAGCGTTTCCGCGTAGGCGGCGACGGACCAGAAGCCCTCACCATCGGGGGTGTTGTCGGTCGGTGCGTGCCAGTACACCGGCGCCTCTCGCCGGTGGATGGCGAACAGCTCGTGCGGAAAACCGTTGGCGAAGTTGTCCAGATCGGTGAAGTCGATCGAAGCGAGCGCGCCGACCAGCGTCACAGGATCGCACCCGGGGCGTACTTGGCCGCGTCCGGGTAGCGGTTCACCAGCGCGTCCACCTGCGCCGCCACCTCGTCCACCTGGTCACCCGCGGCGCCGGTGAACGCCTTCTTGTCGGCCAGCGCCGCGTCCAGCGCCGCCCGGTCCAGCGGCAGCCGATCGTCGGCGGCCAGCCGGTCCAGCAGGTCGGGCTCGGCGCCGTGCTCGCGCATGGCCAGCGCGGTGGCCACCGCGTGTTCGCGGATCACGTGGTGGGCGGCCTCGCGGCCCACGCCGGCGCGCACCGCGGCGATCAACACCTTGGTGGTGGCCAGGAACGGCAGGTAGCGGTCCAGCTCGCGGTCGATCACCGCCGGATAGGCGCCGAACTCGTCGAGCACCGTCAAGAAGGTCTCGATCTGGCCGTCGATGGCAAAGAAGCTGTCCGGCAACGCGACTCGGCGCACCACCGAGCAGAACACGTCGCCCTCGTTCCACTGCGCACCCGCCAGTTCGGCGGCCATCGACGCGTACCCGCGCAGCACCACCTGCAGACCGTTGACCCGTTCGCAGCTGCGTGTGTTCATCTTGTGCGGCATCGCCGACGAACCGACCTGCCCCGGCGCGAATCCCTCGGTGACCAGTTCATGGCCGGCCATCAGCCGGATGGTGTGCGCCAGCGACGACGGTCCGGCGCCCAGCTGCACCAGCGCGGAGAGCACGTCGTGGTCCAGCGAACGCGGATACACCTGCCCGACGCTGGTCAATACCGTTGCGAATCCCAGGAATTCGGCGACTCGCCGCTCGAGCTCGGCGAGCTTGGCCGCGTCGCCGTCCAGCAGGTCGAGCATGTCCTGCGAGGTGCCCATCGGGCCCTTGATGCCGCGCAGCGGGTAACGGTCGATCAGCTCGCGCAACCTGGTCAACGCGATCAGGGTCTCCTGGGCCGCCGAGGCGAACCTCTTGCCCAGGGTGGTGGCCTGCGCGGCGACGTTGTGGCTGCGCCCGGCCATCACCAGGTCGCGATAGGCCACCGCCCGCTCGGCCAGCCGCGCCGCGACCGCCACGCCATGCGCGAAGACCAGCTCCAGCGAGCGCCGGATCTGCAGTTGCTCCACGTTCTCGGTCAGATCACGACTGGTCATGCCCTTGTGCACGTGCTCGTGGCCGGCCAGCGCGTTGAACTCCTCGATGCGCGCCTTGACGTCGTGGCGCAGCACCCGTTCGCGGTCCGCGATCGAGGCCAGGTCGACGTCCTCGATCACCCGCTCGTAGTCGGCGATCGCCTCGGGAGGCACCGCGACGCCCAGTTCGGCCTGCGCGCGCAGCACGGCCAGCCATAGCCGGCGCTCGCCGACGACCTTGGCCTGCGGCGACCAGATCGCGACCATCTCGGCACTGGCGTACCGGGTGGCCAGCACATTCGGAATGCTCACTTGGTCCTCACGAACACACAGCTTACGGTCGCGGCCATAGCCTATGCGGATGTACTTCGCCGGCGTCGACCTCGCCTGGGCGGGTCGCAACCCGACCGGCGTCGCCGTCGTCGATTCCGGCGGCGCCCTGGTGAGCGTGTGCGCGGTCCGCGACGACGACGAGATCCTGGCCGCCTTACGCCCCTACGTCCAGGGCGACTGCGTGGTCGCCTTCGATGCACCGCTGGTGGTGAACAATCCGACCGGGCAGCGTCCCGCCGAGGCGGCGCTCAACCGCGATTTCCGCAGGTACGAGGCCGGCGCGCACCCCTGCAACACCGGCAGACCCGAGTTCGTCGGCGGCCCCCGCGCGGGCCGGCTGGCCGCGGCGCTCGGCCTGGACGCGGACCCGCGATCGCAGGCCGCCCGCCGGGCCATCGAGGTCTATCCCCACGCGGCCACCGTCGCGCTGTTTCGCCTCGAACGCACCCTGAAATACAAGGCGAAGCCAGGCCGCAGCGTAGAGCGGCTCAGGTCCGAGCTGTTGCTACTCATGGACGGCGTCGAGCGGCTGGCGCGGGCCCCGGTGCCGCTACGCGTGGCCGGGCACGACGGCTGGGTCGCGCTGCGCCGGGCCGTCACGGCCGCGCAACGCAAGAGCGAACTGCGCCGCGCCGAAGACCCGGTCGATGCCGTGGTCTGTGCCTATGTGGCGTTGTACGCGCAGCGCAGCCCGCAGGACGTGACCATCTACGGCGACCTCGACACCGGCTACATCGTGACGCCGTCGCTGCCGGCGGATCCGATCCGCGCGTAACGGGCGCTCAGATCTGCACGGGCCGCTGATCGATCGGCGCGAGCACCTCGATCAGGTCGACCACCGCGCCCTGCGCCGCCGCGCGCGGGTCCCGGCCCTCCACCAGGGCCGACACCACCGAGCCATCGACCGCGCAGATCAGCGTGCACACCAGCTCGATGTGCACCGACCGACCCGAGCGCTCGAGGGCCTCGGCCACCGCCTCGGCGCGCTGGCGCAGGCTGCGACGCATGGTTTCGCGCAGCGCGGGCAGCCGGGTGCACGCGATGTGCCGCTCGTAGCGCGAGATCAGCTGATCGGTCAGGCCCGGTCCGGACACGTCGCCGACGAGCAGGTCCGCCAACACCTCGGCGATGGTCTCCGGTCCCCGGCGCCGGCGCGACATGGCGCTGACCCGCGACCGCAACTGCGCCACCTCGATCATCGCGATGTGTTCGACGGCGCGTGCGATCAGATCGTCGAGGGACGAGAAGTAGTAAGTGGTCGAAGCCAACGGCAATCCAGCCCGCCGCGCCACCGCCCGGTGCCGCACCGCTTCGAACCCGCCCTCGGCCAGCAACTCGGCGGCGGCGCTGACGAGCGCATACCGTCGACGTTCTCCTTTTGGAGTAACCGCTGCTGTCACGAGTAGCCATCGTGCCAGCCAAAGTGGTACTGCATTGCCATTTCGGCCAAACGGCGGGGGCATAATGGCCCGCATGCCCGACTTGAGCCGACGCGCCCTGCTCGGCCTCGGCGCCGGCGCGGCCCTCGGCGCGGTTGGCGTCTACGGGTTCGACATCCTGTTAGAACCCCGGACATCTCGCGCCGTGCCGGTATCGACGGCCGGCACCGGGATGCCATTGGCGCCGCCGCCCGGCCCGCCCCGCGATCCGGCTCAGCCGGCGGCGCCCGCCCCCACCATGGTGACCGGTGCCTTCGCCTCCGCCGCCCGCGGCGGGGCCAACACCAACTGGGCCATCGCCCGCCCGCCGGGCCAGACCAAGCCGCTGCGGCCGGTGATCGCGCTGCACGGCAAGGGCAGTGACGCCTCGACGGTGATGGCCGGCGGCGTCGAACATGGTCTGGCGCAGGCCGTCGACGCCGGACTGCCGCCGTTCGCGGTGGTCGCCGTCGACGGCGGCGGGGGCTACTGGCACAAGCGGTCGTCCGGGGAGGATAGCGGGGCCATGGTGCTCGACGAGCTCATCCCGATGCTGGGCAATCAGAATCTGGACACCTCGCGCGTGGCGTTCCTGGGCTGGTCGATGGGCGGCTACGGCGCGCTGCTGCTGGGCGGCCGGCTGGGGCCGGCCCGCACCGCGGCGATCTGTGCGGTGAGCCCGGCCCTGTGGATGTCCTCGGGTGCCGCGGCGCCGGGGGCCTTCGACGGGCCCGATGATTTCGCCGCGAATTCGGTGTTCGGCATGCCCGCGCTGGCCTCGATCCCGATCCGAATCGATTGCGGCGACAGCGATCCGTTCTACTCCGCGACGAAACAGTTCATCGCACAGCTGCCAAACCCGCCGGCCGGCGGCTTCTCTCCTGGCGGGCACGACGGTGCGTTCTGGAGCTCGCAGTTGCCCGCCGAGCTGACCTGGATGGCACCGCTGCTGACGGCGTAACGCGATACGCTCGCGCAGGTGACCGCACCCTTCGACTGGACCTTTCCGTACGCCTGGCCACGCAAGCCCATCCTGGCGGAAAACGTTGTGTGCACGTCGCAACCACTCGCCGCCCAGGCGGGCCTGCGGATGCTCGCCCAGGGCGGCAGCGCGGTCGACGCGGCCATCGCCACGGCCATCACCCTGACGATCGTGGAGCCGGTGTCCAACGGCATCGGTTCGGACGCCTTCGCCATCGTGTGGGACGGCACGCGATTGCACGGGTTGAACGCCTCGGGCCGCTCACCGGCGGCCTGGACACCGGAATACTTTGACGGGCAGGCCGTTCCGATCCTCGGGTGGAATTCGGTGACCGTGCCCGGCGCGGTGTCGGCCTGGACCGAACTGCACGCCAAGTTCGGCAAGCTCCCGTTCGAGCGGCTATTCGAACCCGCAATCGCCTACGGCCGCAACGGCTTTCTGGTTTCAACGACGGTCGCGCAGCAGTGGGCCGCCCAGGTGCCGCTGTTCGAACACCAGCCGGGGTTCGCCCAGGCGTTTCTGCCCGGCGGGCGCGCGCCCAAGCCCGGCGAGCGATTCAGCCTGCCCGACCATGCGGCCACGCTGGAGACGATCGCCGCGACCAACGGCGACGCGTTCTACCGTGGCGAACTGGCCACCCAGCTCGAGGCGCACGCGCTGGCGCACGGCGGGGCCATGCGGGCCGGTGATCTGGCGGCCCACCGCGCCGACTGGGTGGGCACGGTCGACGGCTGCTACCGCGGATACACGGTGCACGAGATACCACCCAACGGCCAGGGCATCGTCGCGCTGATCGCCCTGGGCATCCTGGAACACTTCGACTTGGCCTCGCTGCCGGTCGATTCCGCGGACAGCGTGCACCTGCAGATCGAGGCGGTGAAGCTGGCGTTCGCCGACGCCCAGGCGTATGTCGCCGACATCGAGCACATGCCGCTGGCACCGGAACGCCTGTTGGACAAGGAATATCTGAAGCAGCGCGCGGCACTGATCGACCGCCGACGGGCCAGGCCGGCATCCGCCGGCGCCCCGGCGGGTGGAACCGTCTACCTGACCGCCGCCGACGCCGCGGGAATGATGGTGTCGATGATCCAGTCGAACTACATGGGGTTCGGTTCGGGAGTGGTGGTGCCGGGCACCGGGATCTCGCTGCAAAACCGGGGCGCGAATTTCGCTGCCGCCCAAGGACATCCGAATGCCGTGGGTCCGAACAAGCGCCCCTACCACACCATCATCCCGGGGTTTGTGACCAAAGACGGCGAACCGGTCATGAGCTTCGGGGTGATGGGCGGAATGATGCAGCCCCAGGGTCACGTGCAGGTGATGGTGCGCATCGCCGACCACGGGCAGAACCCGCAGGCGGCGTGCGACGGCCCGCGGTTCCGGTGGGTGCAGGGCATGCAGGTGAGCTGCGAAACGGGGTTCCCGGACGCAACGCTCGACGAGCTGCGCCGCCGCGGGCACGACCTGGTCGCCGTCGACGACTACAACCAATTCGGCAGCTGCCAGGCGATCTGGCGGCTCGACGGCGGCTATGTCGCGGCCAGCGATCCGCGTCGGGACGGTCAGGCCGCGGCCTTTTAAACGCGGATCTTGCCCTCGGCGGCCAGCTGGGCGATGTCGCTGCGGAAGTGACTGCCCGGCAGGCGAATCGAACGAACGACCTCGTAGGCCCTGGTTCGCGCGGCGGCCAGGTCGGCCCCGGTGCCCACCACCGACAGCACCCGGCCACCCGAGGATACGATTTCACCGTCGTCGCGCCGGGCCGTCCCGGCGTGCAGCACCCCGTCGACTTCCGAGCCGACGATCACGTCGCCCACCCGGGGACGGCCGGGGTAGCTCTCCGCCGCCACCACCACCGTCACGGCGGCGCCGTCTTGCCAGCGCAGCTCGCCGAAGTCCGCCAAGCTGCCGCTGCCCGCCGCGTACAACAACTGGCCGAGCGGCGATTCGAGCAGGGCCAGCACCGCCTGCGTCTCGGGATCGCCGAAGCGGCAATTGAATTCGACCACCGCGGGGCCGTTGGAGGTGATCGCGAGCCCGGCATACAGCAATCCGCTGAACGAGCTGCCGCGCGCAACCATCTCCGCCGCAACGGGTTCGACGATGTTGCTGACCACGTCGCGGTACACCTCGTCGGGCAGCCACGGCACCGGGGCGTAGGCGCCCATCCCCCCGGTGTTGGGTCCGCTGTCGCCATCGCCGACGCGCTTGAAATCCTGCGCCGGCAGCAGCGGCACCACGGTTTCGCCGTCGACCACGCAGAACAGCGACACCTCCGGGCCGTCCAGATAGGACTCCAGGAGCACCGGGTGTCCCGCCTCGAGGAGCCCGGCGGCGTGCGCGCGGGCGACGGCACGATCCGCGGTCACCACCACGCCCTTGCCCGCGGCCAGGCGGTCGTCCTTGACCACCCAGGCCGCATCCCCCGCTGGCGGCCCGAACCGCTCCAGGGCGGCGTCTAAATGCGCCGGGGTATCGACGATTTCGCTTGTTGCGGTGCGGACCCCGGCCGCGGCCATGATCTCCTTGGCGAAGGCCTTGGAGCCTTCGATGCGGGCGGCGTCCTTGCTGGGGCCGAAACAGACGATGCCGGCGGCTCGCACCGCGTCGGCCACCCCGAGCACCAGCGGCACCTCTGGACCGATGACCACCAGGTCCGCGCGGACCTCGCGCGCCAGGGCGACGACGTCGTCCGCCGAGGTGATATCGACCTCGTGCTGGTCGGCCAGCCGCGCGGTGCCGGCGTTGCCGGGAGCGACCGCCAGCCCCGTGACCTGGGGGTCTTTGCGAAGCGCCAACAACAACGCATGCTCACGGGCACCGGAACCAATCACCAGGACACGCACGACACGTCACACTAGCCGGTGCGGCGGCGCGCACCCACAGTCCGGAGGTCTCAGAGGATCTTCTCGAGCAGCGCCTTGAGGTCGTTGCGCTGCGCGGCGGTGAGGCGCCCGAGGCGCTTGTCGAACTCGTCGGAGAGCAATCTCAGGCCGTTTTTGGCCGCGTGACGCCCGGCCTGGGTGAGCAGCAGCCGGTGCCGGCGCAGATCGGAGGGGTCGATCTCGCGACGCACGAAGCCCGCCGCCTCGAGCCGCTTGAGGTACAGCGTCACCGTCGCCTTGGGCATGCTCAACGCCGCCGCCAGCTCGGCCGGGTAGGGGTGCTCGTCGATCTCGGCGAGCAGGAAGAGTTCCTTGGACTCGAGGCCCAGCGCGCAGATGTCGGCCTCGGCGCACGAGATGACCGAGAGCAGCACCCGGTAGTTCAGTGACCAGATCTTGGCCGCATCGACCGCAGACATCGACTTGCCAGATAGTTCAGGCGTGAACTAGTTTTGTTTTGAACAACCGCATGGTCGAACAACTTACCAGGAAGTGGGCAGCATGCCGCTGGATGAATATGTGACACTCGGGCGATCCGGTCTGCGCGTCAGCCCCTTGTGCCTGGGCGCGATGACATTCGGCGAAGACCTCGGCTGGGGCACCAGTGTGGAAGAGTCCCAACAGATCATCGACCGCTACCTCGAACTCGGCGGCAACTTCATCGACACTGCCAACTTCTACACCCGGAGCCACTCCGAGAAGATCATCGGCGACCACATCGGGCGCCACCCGGCCCGTCGCGATCGGCTGGCGATCGCGACCAAGTTCAGCGGCAACCTGTATCCGGGTGATCCCAACGGCGGTGGCTCGGGCCGCAAGTCGCTGATCAACGCGTGCGAAAACTCGTTGCGGCGTTTGCAAACCGACTACATCGACCTGTACTGGCTGCACATCTGGGACGCCAACACTCCCATCGAGGAGACCATGGCGGCACTCGAGGACCTCGTCCGGGCCGGCAAGGTGCGCTACATCGGCGTCTCGGACACCCCGGCGTGGAAGATCGCCCAGGCCAACCTGATAGCCGGTTTCCGCGGCTGGTCGTCGTTCGTCGGGCTGCAGGTCGAGTACTCGCTGCTGGAGCGCGCCATCGAACAGGACCTGGTGCCGATGGCGGCCGAATTCGGGCTCGGCATCACCCCGTGGTCGCCGCTGAAGAGCGGCGTGCTGAGCGGTAAGTACACCCGGGCCAACAGCGGCCGGCACAACGCCGACCGCGGCGCCATGGTCGACGCCTTCCTCAACGAGGAGACCTACGCGGTCATCGACGAACTCGAAGCCATCGCGAAGGCACACGAGACCAACGTCGCCAGCGCGGCGCTGGCCTGGGTGCGCGCGCAGCCCGCCGTCTCGTCCGTCATCATCGGCGCGCGCCGGCTCTCCCAGCTCGAGGACAACGTCCGCGCCGTCGACGTGAATCTCGGCGCCGACGAGCTGGCCCGGCTGGACGCGCTGACCAAGCCGAGCTTCGGCTTCCCGCACAACATGCTGGAGATGGCGCCGGGCATCATCAACGGCGGCACGACGATCAACGGGGTCTCCGCGCCGATCTCCGAATACGTGATGCCCGAAGGCGTTCAGCCGTACTGAATCGGCGGCGAGGTCATCGGAGGCCCTGATAGATCAGGCGGGTGTACATCCTGGTGCGCTCCGTTCCGGCTGGAGTGACCTGCCCCATCTTATTCATGACGTAGGCGAATGTGGTGCGGCAGTAGGGATTCATGACCGCCATCGAGCCGCCCCAGCCGCCCCAGTAGCAGACTCTTTCGTCGGGAATGTCCGGCACCGCCTCCCGATGTGGTAGCGCGAAGCCGATGCCCCATCGCGCGGGCATGGCCAGCACCAGGTCGGTGCAGTTGGCCTGCTCCTCGAAGATCAGGTCGATCGTCTCGGACCTAAGCAGCCGCACGCCGTTTACGCTGCCGCCCAACGAGAGCGGCGACAACGCGCGCACCAACGAGCGGGCGTTGCCATGCCCGTTGGCCGAGCCGATCTCCGCGCGGCGCCATGCGGTGGTCTCCGCGGCCAGCGCGGCCGCCGAGGTGGGTGGCACGGCGGCGAACGTCTTGCGCATCGGATGGTCGTCGGGCACCGCGTCCAGGGGCACGTCCAGCGGCGGTGGCGGAACGAGTTCGGCGATGCGCTCGTCGTCCTCGGGCCGAGCACCGATCTGGAAATCTGCGCCGAGCGGTCCGCTGATCTCCTCGCGCACAAAATCTTTCAGCGTCGTACCGGTGACCCGGCGGACGAGTTCACCGACGAGGTGACCGATGGTAATCGCGTGGTAGCCCGAGGCGGTCCCCGGCGGCCACCATGGCGCCTGGGCGGCGAGTTGCGACGTGGACTTGTCCCAGTCGTAAATGTCCTCAAGCCTGAAAGGCATCTCCCAGCCGGACACCCCAGAGGTGTGACTGAGGACGTGGCGCACCTCGATGTGCTCCTTGCCGTTGGCGGCGAACTCGGGCCAGTACTTGGCGACGGGGGCAAACGAATCGAGCAGACCGCGGTCGATCAGCATCAGCGCCGCCAGCGCGGTCACATTCTTGGTGCTGGAGAAGACGTTGACGATGGTGTCCCGCGACCAGTCCCGTGTTTTCGCTCGATCGGCATACCCGCCCCAGATGTCGACCACGAGCTCGCCGCCGATATCGACAGCGATGGCGGCGCCCAGCTCGCGACCCGTGGTGACCTCGTCAGCCAGCGAGGCGACGAGATCCTCGAAGCGGCTGTCGTAGTGGCCATGTAGTACGCCCGTGGTGAAGTGGGCATCGATTCTGGCGTGGCTTCCGGCAAGACTCGCCTGGCTGTTCATGTGTCGCCTCCATTCTTTGGTGACCTCACTATGGGTACCGGTGAGTGACAGAACATCCGCCAAAGGGCCTAGCGCGCGGGCGGACGACCGAGCGGCTTTCTACGTCTTTGTGCCGATGTTTGCCGCCTCCAACCAGCTCAAGCTGGCTAACATGGCTGAGACCGACCAACGCGTGGACACGCCACCATTGAACTGGAGCGACTTGGGCGTAACCGAGCTCCCGACCGGAACGGTGACGTTGCTGCTCGCAGACGTCGAGGGCTCGACGCGGCTCTGGCAGACCCAGCCCGAGGAGATGAGCGCCGCGATCGCGCGGTTGGACCGGGTGGTATCGGACCTGGTTGCCCAGCACAGCGGAGTGCGCCCGGTGGAGCAAGGCGAGGGCGACAGCTTCGTGGTCGCCTTCGCCCGCGCCAGCGACGCCGCCGCCTTTGCTCTGCAATTGCAGCGCACACCGCTGACGCCGATCCGTCTGCGGATCGGACTGCACACCGGCGAAGTGCAACTGCGCGACGAAGCAAACTACATTGGGCCGGCCATCAACCGCGCGGCACGGCTGCGCGATCTCGCCCATGGGGGCCAGACGGTGCTGTCGGCGACTACAGCCGACCTGCTCGCCGACGCGGTTGGCACCCAAGCGTGGCTGCTCGACCTCGGCACGCACCCATTGCGGGATCTGCCCCGGCCCGAACGCGTAACGCAGCTCTGCCACGCCGACCTGCACAACGACTTCCCACCGCTTCGCGCATCGAAAAGCGCTGGGAAACAACACCTTCCGGCGCAGTTCACGAGTTTCGTCGGACGCGGCGCGGAAATCGAGGCCGTGCGGGAAATCGTCGTGGGCAACCGGTTGGTGACGCTGACCGGCGCGGGCGGTGTGGGCAAGACGCGTCTAGCAGTACAGATCGCGGACCGGATGGACAGCGAGTTCACCGACGGCGTTTGGTACGTCGATCTGGCGCCGATCACCGATCCCGCCGTCGTACCGGTCGCCGTGACGCGGGCGTTGGGGCTGCCAGACCAAGCAGGGCTTTCGACGATGAACACAGTTACCCGGGCCATCGGCGGGCGGCGCATCCTCGTCGTCTTGGACAACTGCGAGCACCTGATCGACGCGTGCGCCACGCTGACCGAGGCGCTGCTGGGGGCGTGCCCCCAAGTGACTGTTCTCGCCACGAGCCGCGAGCCGATCCGGGTGGTCGGCGAAGTCGCCTGGGGGGTGCCCTCCCTGTCGCTGACCGACGAGGCGATCACGTTGTTCACCCACCGCGCGCACCAAGTGCGGCCTGATTTCGTTGTGACCGAACAGAACTCTGCCACCGTAGCGGAGATCTGCGAGCGCCTCGACGGCATACCCTTGGCGATCGAGTTGGCGGCCGCGCGGGTCCGCGCGCTGTCATTGGCGCAGATCCTCGACAGCCTGCACGACCGTTTCCGCCTGCTGACCGGCGGCGCGCGCACCGCCGTGCGCCGCCAGCAGACGTTGCGGGCGTCCGTCGACTGGTCGCACGCTCTGTTGACCGAGCCGGAACGCGTCCTGTTCCGCCGGGCAGCCGTATTCCACGGCGGTTTCGAACTCGATGCAGCACAACAGGTTTGCGGTGACAGCGACGTCGAGAGCTACCAAATTCTCGACCAGCTCACGCTGCTCATCGACAAATCGCTCATTGCGGCAGAAGACGGCGGCTTCGGAACCCGATACCGGATGCTGGAGACGGTTCGTCAGTACGCGCTGGAAAAGCTCGGCGAGTCCGGCGAAGCCGACGCCGTGCGCGCGCGCCACCGCGACCACTACACCTCAATGGCCGCCCTGCTCGACGAGCCCGGCCGCACCGGCTATCAGAGCAGGGTCGAGCGCGCGGCAACAGAGATGGACAATCTGCGCGCAGCGTTCGCGTGGTGCCGCGAGAGTGGCGAGATCTCCGAGGCGCTGCGCCTCGCATCGGCGTTGCAACCGCTTTGGACCACTCGCGGCCGTGTTCGGGAGGGGACGGCCTGGTTCGAAGCGGCGCTCGCCGAGGCGGCGGCGCACAACGCGGAGGTGCCGCCTGCCGTCCGCGCCCGCGCGCTTGCAGATAACGCCACTCTCGAGGGCGCACAGACCATTCACGACAACATGGACAAGGCATTGGAGGCCCTGGCACTCGCCCGCGAGATCGACGATCCGGCGCTGCTGGTTCGCGCGCTCGCCGGTTGCGGCATCATCGCCGCCTTTGACGCGGCTGCTGCCAGTTCGTACTTTGACGAAGCGCTCGGACTGGCCCGCGCCGTGGGCGATGACAGGAGCCTGAGCCAAATCCTGGCGTTCCAAGCGTTCGCCGCGGTCACCGGCAAGGGTGACGCGATCGCGGCGCGTGCGGCCGGCGAAGAAGGGCGTGACATCGCCGACGCGATCGGTGATGGCTACACCTCCCGAGCGTGCCGGTGGTGTATTGGCTTGGCGCAGCAGTGGGAAGCCGATCTCACCGGAGCCGTAGCGCAATTCCGGGCTCTGGTCGTGGAGGCCGAGGCGGCGCACGACGAAACATGGCGAATGTCAAGCCTCGTCAGCCTGGGCCACTATCTCGCCTTCGCGGGCGACCCGGACGAGGCCAGGGCCGCGGCCACCGCGGCAGTCGAAGCCGCCGCGGATTTCAGCGCGTTCAATCAGGGCTTCGCCTATGCTGCGCTGGCGGTGGCAAACCTGGCCGCGGGCGACGTGGAAGCAGCGGCCGCCGCCGGCGAGGCGGCGTGGGAACGCATGAAGGCCCAACCCGAACTGGCCGCGGTCAACGTCATCCCACTCGCGGACGTTGCCCTCGCGCGGGGTGACCTGACGGTGGCCCGCCGCTTGGCCGACGATGCCGTCACCATCGCGCCCGGCATGCACCTGCTGCTCGCGCTGGCGAAACGCGCGCGAATCGCGATCGCGCAAAACGATGTTGAGCAGGCGGCGCGTGATGCGCGTGATGCGCTCACCGGCGCCGGGGACCTGAAGGGGTATTACGTGGTCCCCGACGTCCTCGAATGCCTGGCCATCCTTGCGGCAAGCGCCGGGGCGAACCGAGAAGCCGGTCGCCTCTTCGGCGCCGCAGATGCGGTTCGCGGCCGCACCGGGTATGTGCGCTCCAAGATCTACGACGCCGCCTATGACACGTCGGTGGCAGCGCTGCGAGAGGTCATGGGCGAGAACGACTTCCGCGCGGCATGGGCCGAGGGTGCTGCGCTGTCGATCGAGGAGGCGATCGCCTACGCGCAACGCGGGCGCGGCGAGCGCAAGCGACCAGCAACGGGATGGGATTCGCTGACCCCCGCCGAAGTCAACGTGGTGAGGCTGGTCAGCGAGGGGCTGCCGAACAAAGACATCGCCGCCCGGCTGTTCGTGTCCGCGCGAACGGTGCAGACGCATCTGAGCCACGTCTACTCCAAGCTGGGTATCAGCTCGAGAGTGCAACTTGCACAAGAGGCTTCACGCCACGCTTAGTCGTCCTTGTTGCCCGAGTGCATCTTCAGCGCGGCATCCACGTTGCCCTTCTTGTCCTCCCCGGCGCCCTTCGCCGCGGCCTTTTTGCGTTTGGCCACCACGGCGTCGACGGCGCCGTTGAGCGCCGAACCCAGCGGGAAGCCCAGGTAGTGGGTCAAGAAAACCGCCATCTCCTTCAGTTCGGTCTCGCTGAGTTCGCCGTTGAGAAGGGCGGCGTTGATCTGGATTTCGGCCAGGTCGCGGTTTCCGATCGCGGTCACCGCCGTCAGCGTCATGATGCGCTTGTCGCGCATCGACAGTCCCGGTCGCGTCCAGATGCTGCCGAACAGGTGGTCGACGGTCAGGTCGAAGTACGCGTCGCCTTCGACGTTGGGCATCTCCCAGCCGTAGACCTCGTTCATCTTCGCGAGGCCCTTGCTGCGCAGCTCGTCCATCACGCTTCTTTCTCTGTGTGCGGAACCCCGAGGTCCGTCGCCAACCGCTGTAAGGCCAACTGGGCAAACGGCAGATCGACCGAGACCGCCTCGCCGAGAGCCAGCGCCAGGCTCAGGTCCTTCTCCCCCAGACCGCGGGCGTGCACGAAAGACTGGTACAGGAAGTTATCCGGTTCGATGTCTTTCATGTTGTCGCGGACCATGATCGCCCCCGGGCCGCTGGTGAGCGCATCGGTGTGACGGACCACCCGCCCCAGTGCCTGCAGATCCAGCCCGGCCGCCTCGGCGAGTTTCATGGCCTCGCAAGCCACGGCGTACGACGTGAACGTCAACATGTTGCGGGCCAGCTTCATCCGCGTCCCGGCGCCCGGCTCGCCGGCGTGGATGACCATCGCCGCCCAGTGTTTGAACGCCGGCTTGATCCGCTCGTACACTTCGCGCTCGGCCCCCACCATCGTGGCGAGCTCACCCTTCGCCGCAGCGGCCGCCCCACCGCTGACAGGTGCGTCGACGATATGGATGTCTCGCGGCTTGTGCTCGGCCGCGAGTTCGACCGCCGTGGTGTCGCTGATCGTCGAGTGGATCGCGATGACGGTGCCGGATTTCGCATGGGCCGCCAGCTCGCCGACCACCTCACGCACCTGGGCGTCGTTGAGCACGGTGATGTGGATGATGTCGGCGGCGGCGACGTCGGCGACGCTGTCGGCCAGGCTGGCGCCCTTTTCGACCAGCGGGGTCATAGCCTCGGTCCTGATGTCGTACACCGTTACCCCGCCGGGCCATTCGGTCATTTTCGTGGCCATCGGCGCGCCCATGTTGCCCAGGCCGATGTAGCCGAGCGTCACCTGGTCACTCATGATCGGATTATCTGTCCGCCGTCAACGTTGAAGATCTGTCCGGTGATCCACGAGGCCTCGTCGGAAAGCAGGAACAGGCACATGCCGACCAGGTCCTCGGGCGTGCCCATCCGCGACAGCGGCAGGCCCTTGACGATGTCGTCGACCATCTCCTTCGGGGTGGTGGTCCGATTGGCCTCGGTGTCGATGGGCCCGGGGGCGATCGCGTTGATCCGGATCCTCTGGCCACCCAGTTCGCGGGACAGCTGCTGGGTCAGGCCATTGATTCCGACCTTGGCCAGGGCGTAATAGTTCGCGTAAAGCCATGCGGCGGTGGATGATTGGTTCACGATCGCGCCGCCGCCACGCTTGGCCATCTTCTTGTACACCGCGCGCGTGCACCACAGCGCGCCGTCCAGGTTCACGCTCATAAACTTGCGGTAGTACTCGGGATCGATGGTGAGCAGGAAGTCCAGCTTCATGCCGCCGAAGATCGCGGCGTTGTTGACCAGGTAGTCGATGCCGCCGAATTCCGCGAGCGTGCGGTCGGCCATCTCCTTGGCCGATGCCGGGTCGGACACGTCGACCGGAATGCTGATGGCCGTTCCGCCGTCGGCGACGATCTGTTTGGCGACCGCGTCGGCGGCCTCGGCGTTGATATCGGCGACCACCACCGCCGCGCCCTCGCGGGCCAGGGCCTCGGCGTACGCCTGCCCGATGCCGCCACCGGACCCGGTGACGATGCCGACCTTGTTCTCGAATCGCATGTTTTCCTTTCGGTCGCCTGGTGGCGCGGTCACTGCACAGCGGTGGCGATGGTCTTGACTTCCAGGTATTCCTCGAAGCCGGCCACACCCATTTCGCGTCCGTTGCCGGATTGCTTGTATCCGCCGAACGGCGCGTCGGCGGAGTACCAGACACCGCCGTTGACATTGACGGTGCCGACCCGCATCCGGGACGCGAAATCGGCAGCGCGTTCGGGGTCGGCGCTGAACACGGTGCCGGACAGGCCGTATGGCGAGTCGTTGGCGATGCGCAGCGCATCGTCTTCGCCGTCGTAGGCGATCACGGTGAGCACCGGTCCGAAGATCTCCTCACGGGCCGGCCGGGCGTCGTTGGTCAGGCCGGCGATCACGGTCGGTTCGATGAAGAAGCCGCGGTCCTTGTCCGCCGGGCGACCGCCGCCGCAGGCGAACGTCCCGCCCTCGGCGATCGCTAGGTCGAGGTAGCTTTGCACCCGCTCCCGCTGTCGCGCCGAAATCACCGGCCCGCAAACGGTTCCGGAGTCGTCGGGGTCGCCGGGCTTGATCGAGCCCATGGTGCCCGCCGCGATCGCGACGGCTTCGTCGTAGCGGGCCCGCGGCACCACCAGCCGCGTCGTGATGGCGCACCCCTGCCCGGCGTGCATGGCCGCGGTGAACGCCGACATCGAGCACGCCCCGGCCAGGTCGGCATCCTCGAGAACGACGAACGCCGACTTGCCGCCGAGCTCCAGGAACACCCGCTTGATGGTGGCGGCGGCGTCGCTCATGACGCTGCGGCCGGTCGCGGTCGACCCGGTGAACGAAACCATGTCCACCCGCGGGTCTTTCGAGAGCAGTGCGCCGACCCGGTGGTCGTCGGACGTGACGATGTTGACGACTCCGGGCGGGAAGTCGGTGTGTTCGGCGATGATCTCACCGAGCACCGCGGCACACCAGGGCGTGTCCGGCGCGGGCTTGAGCACCACGGTGTTGCCGGCGGCCAGCGCGGGCCCGAGTTTGGCGAGGTTGATCTGGTGCGGGAAGTTCCACGGCGTGATGGCGCCGACGACGCCGACGGCTTCGCGCGCGATCGTGCGCCGGGTCGGGATGCCCATCGGCGACGCCTGGCCGAGGTCTTGGTTCCACTCGTAGGACTCGGCGGTGTCGGCGGCGAAGCTCAGGTCACCGACCGGTCCCTCCAGTTGCGCGGCCGAGGTGAGCATCCGCGGGGCGCCGACCTCGGCGATGGTGATGTCGCGCAACTCTTCGATGTGGTCGCGCATCGCGTCGCGCAGCTGCCGGATGCAGCGCACCCGCAATTCGGTGTTGCGGAACCAGTCGGTCTCGTCGAAGGCGCGCCGCGCGGCGTCGATCGCGCGGTCCATGTCGGTGGCGTCCGCGTTTGCGGCGACGCCCAGCACTTCCTCGGTCGCCGGGTTCACCGTGGCGAAGTTGCCGGCGCTGCCGGCCGACAGCTTGCCGTCGATGAACAGTTCACTCACGCCGTCGGCCAACAAAGCCATGTCCCGCTCCCGTCTGTGTGCGGCCAACCCGGCACGCCAATCTAGTGGACAGTTGTCCGATATTGCCCGATCGAACCATAGCCGCCGGGCCGCCAGCGGTGCAAGAGCCGATCTCGCGCATCGCTCGGACGGTGCGCGTAAAGAGGCTTTGAGCTGCATATTTGCGCCACGGGGTTGCCTCGTGACGATCCGATCCTCTAGCTTGGACATGTGTCCAGCGATGCACTGGTGACGATCACCTCCGGCGGCGACCGCCAGGCCGGCCAGCCGGCGCGCAACCGTCGCCAGGAGGAGACCTTCCGCAAGGTGCTCGCGGCGGGCATCGAAACCCTGCGCGAGAAGTCCTACGCCGACCTGACGGTGCGCGCGGTCGCGGCGCGGGCCAAGGTCGCACCGGCGACCGCGTACACCTACTTCTCTTCAAAGAATCACCTGATCGCCGAGGTCTATCTGGACCTGGTACGCCAGGTCCCGTTCTTCACCGACGTCAACGACCCGATGCCGGTCCGGGTGGACAAGGTGTTGCGCCACCTGGCGCTGGTGGTTGCCGACGAGCCCGAGGTCGGCGCCGCATGCACGACGGCCTTGCTCGGCGGCGGGACCGATCCCGCGGTGGGTGCGGTGCGCGACCGCATCGGCGCCGAGATCCACCGCCGCATCGCGACGGCCATCGGCCCCGGGGCCGACCCGAACACGGTGGCCGCGCTCGAAATGATGTTCTTCGGCGCACTGGTGCAGGCGGCCAGTGGCCAGTTCACCTATCACCAGATCGCTGACCAATTGGCCTATGTGGTGAATCTGATCTTGTCCGGCCCCGGCGAGACAAACCAGGAGACAAGAACCTAAATGACCGTCCATGTGGGCGACCACGAGTTGGTCCTCGACCCCTACGACTACGACTTCCACGAAGATCCGTACCCGTACTACCAGCGGCTTCGCGACGAGGCCCCGCTGTATCGCAACGACGAGCTGAAGTTCTGGGCGTTGTCGCGCCACCGGGACGTGCTGCAGGGATTCCGCAACAGCACAACGCTTTCCAACAAGTACGGCGTCTCGCTGGACCCCGCCTCGCGCGGCCCGCACGCGAGCAAGACGATGTCGTTTCTGGCGATGGACGATCCCGCCCACCTGCGGCTGCGCACCCTGGTCTCAAAGGGATTCACGCCCAGGCGGATTCGCGAACTCGAGCCGCGGGTCACCGAGATCGCGACGCAGCATCTCGACACCATGATGGAAAAGGCGCAAGGCGGCACCGTCGACTACGTCGACGAGTTCGCCGGCAAGCTGCCAATGGACGTCATCTCCGAATTGATGGGTGTCCCCGAGCCGGATCGGGATCAGGTCCGGGCCTGGGCCGACGGGGTGATGCACCGCGAGGAGGGCGTCACCGACGTGCCGCCGGAGGCCGTCGAGGCCTCCCTCAACCTGATCGTCTACTACCAGCAGATGGTGGCCGAGCGGCGCGAGCAGCTGACCGACGATCTGACCTCCGCGCTGCTGGAGGCCGAGATCGACGGCGACCGGCTCACCGACGACGAGGTCCTCGGCTTCATGTTCCTGATGGTGATCGCCGGCAACGAGACCACCACCAAACTGCTTGCCAATGCCGCATTTTGGGGTCACAAGAACCCGGATCAACTGACGCCGGTCTACGAAGACCTGACGCGGGTGCCGCTGTGGGTCGAGGAGACCCTGCGCTACGACACCTCCAGCCAGATCTTGGCTCGTACCGTGTCCGGGGAGCTCACCTTGTATGACACCACCATTCCCGAGGGCGACGTCCTGTTGCTGTTGCCCGGGTCCGGGCACCGCGACGAGCGAGTCTTCGACAACCCTGACGACTACCTCGTCGGACGCGAAATCGGGCCCAAACTATTGAGTTTCGGTAGCGGCGCACACTTTTGCCTGGGCGCGCATCTAGCGCGGATGGAAGCCCGGGTTGCGCTCACCGAGTTGTTCAAGCGAATCCGCGGCTACGAGGTCGACGAGGCCAACGCCGTCCGCGTCCACTCGAGCAATGTCCGCGGATTCGCTCACCTACCAATGAGCGTGGAGGTCCGCTGAATGCCCCGCTTTGAACCCTTGCCCGAACGCCGGCCCGCGATCGTGGCCGGCGCTTCCTCCGGCATCGGAGAGGCCACCGCCATCGAGCTCGCGGCGCACGGCTTCCCGGTCGCGCTGGGCGCCCGCCGGGTGGAGAAGCTCGACGACATCGTCGGGAAGATCAACGCCGACGGCGGCGAAGCGGTGGGATTCCACCTGGACGTCACCGACCCGAACTCGGTGAAATCCTTTGTGGCACAGTCGACCGACGCGCTCGGCGACATCGAGGTGCTGGTGGCCGGAGCGGGCGACACCTACTTCGGCAAGCTTGCCGAGATCACTACCGACGAATTCGAATCGCAGCTGCAGATCCACCTGGTCGGCGCCAACCGGTTGGCCACCGCGGTGCTGCCCGGCATGCTCGAGCGCCAGCGCGGCGACCTGATCTTCGTCGGATCCGACGTCGCCCTGCGTCAACGCCCGCACATGGGCGCCTACGGCGCGGCCAAGGCCGCGCTGGTCGCGATGGTCACCAACTTGCAGATGGAACTCGAGGGCACCGGCGTACGCGCCTCGATCGTGCACCCCGGCCCCACGAAGACGTCGATGGGCTGGAGCCTGCCGGCCGAGAAGATCGGGCCGGCGCTGGAGGACTGGGCCAAGTGGGGCCAGGCCCGCCATGACTACTTCCTGCGCGCGGCGGACTTGGGACGCGCCATCACGTTCGTCGCCGAGACGCCGCGCGGCGGCTTCATCGCCAACATGGAGCTTCAGCCCGAAGCACCGCTGGCCGACAACAAAGACCGCCAGAAACTCGCACTCGGCGAAGAGGGGATGCCGTCATGACTTCAACAGCTACGGTGCCCCGGGTCTCCGGCGGCGAGGAAGAGCACGGCCACCTCGAGGAATTCCGCACCGACCCAATCGGTTTGATGAAGCGCGTCCGCGAGGAGTGCGGGGACGTCGGCTGGTTCCAACTGGTCGACAAGCACGTCATCCTGCTCTCCGGTGCGGGCGCCAACGAGTTCTTCTTCCGCTCCGCCGACGAGGACCTCGACCAGGCTGAGGCGTATCCGTTCATGACGCCGATCTTCGGCAAGGGCGTGGTGTTCGACGCCAGCCCCGAGCGGCGCAAGGAGATGCTGCACAACTCGGCGCTGCGCGGCGAGCAGATGAAGGGGCACGCGGCCACCATCGAGGGCGAAGTCAAGAAGATGATTGCCGACTGGGGCGAGGAGGGCGAGGTCGAGCTGCTCGACTTCTTCGCCGAGCTGACCATCTACACCTCGACCGCGTGTCTGATCGGGCTGAAGTTTCGTGAGCAGCTCGACCACCGGTTCGCCGAGTACTACCACGAGCTGGAACGCGGCACCGACCCGCTGTGCTACGTCGACCCCTACCTGCCGATCGACAGCTTCCGGCGCCGCGACGAGGCGCGCGTGAAACTGGTTGCGCTGGTGCAAGAAATCATGGATCAGCGGCTGGCCAATCCACCCAAGGACAAGGCCGACCGTGACATGCTCGACGTGCTGGTCTCGATCAAGGACGAGGACGGCCGGCCCCGGTTCTCCGCCGACGAGGTCACCGGGATGTTCATCTCGCTGATGTTCGCCGGGCACCACACCAGTTCGGGAACCTCGGCGTGGACGCTGATCGAGTTGATCCGCCATCCCGAGGTGTACGCCGAGGTGCTAGCCGAGCTCGAGGAGCTCTACGCCGACGGTCAGGAGGTGAGTTTCCATGCGCTGCGCTCGATTCCGAAGCTGGACAACGTGGTCAAGGAAACCTTGCGCCTGCACCCGCCGCTGATCATCCTGATGCGCGTCGCCAAGGGTGAGTTCGAGGTCGAGGGCTTTCCCATTCACGCCGGTGATTACGTCGCGGCCTCCCCGGCGATCTCTAACCGGATCCCCGAGGACTTTCCCGACCCCGACGCGTTCAAGCCCGACCGCTACAACAAGCCCGAGCAGGCCGACATCGTCAACCGGTGGACCTGGATTCCCTTCGGCGCGGGCCGGCACCGCTGCGTCGGCGCCGCGTTCGCCCAGATGCAGATCAAGGCGATCTTCTCGGTGCTGTTGCGCGAGTATCAGTTTGAGATGGCCCAGCCGGCAGACAGCTACCACAACGATCACTCCAAGATGGTGGTGCAGCTCGCGCGCCCGGCCAAAGTGCGCTACCGCAAACGGAGCGCGTAAGGAGTAAGTCCGATGGGCGGATTCAGGATCGAAGCGGATCTGGATTTGTGTCAGGGCCACG
Organism: Mycobacterium colombiense; assembly: GCF_003284975.1. GTDB lineage: Bacteria > Actinomycetota > Actinomycetes > Mycobacteriales > Mycobacteriaceae > Mycobacterium > Mycobacterium europaeum_A. The sequence goes on along the minus strand of NZ_QMEU01000021.1, from coordinate 3,445 downwards.
CCATGTGCGAACTGGAGGCACCGGACTACTTCCGGGTGCCCAAGCGGGGCAAGGTCGAGATCGTCGACCCCGAACCGCCCGAGGACGCCCGCGACGAGGTTGAGCGCGCGGTCGATATGTGTCCCACGCAAGCACTGTTCATCAAAGAGAAAGAAGACACAGGACAATGACGTCACACTCGCGTGCAGACCTCGAGGCATGGGTCGACCGCTGGCTGCAGGCCAACAAGGACTGCGAAAAGGCCGGTGACTGGCGGCCGTTGGCCGACTTCTACACCCAAGACGCCACCTACGGCTGGAACATCGGCCCCAAGGAGGACGTGATGTGCGTCGGGATCGACGAGATCCGCGACATCGCGCTCGGCCTGGAGATGGAGGGGCTGGAGAACTGGGTGTACGAATACCAGAAGGTGCTCATCGACGACAAGCAGGGCGAGATCGTCGGCTTCTGGAAGCAGATCGTCAACAAGAACGACGGCAACCGGGATGAGATCTATGGCATCGGGGGCAGCTGGTTCCGACTCAACGAGGACCGGCTCATCGAGTGGCAGCGCGACTTCTTCGACTTCGGCCACGTCGCGTACATGTTCGGCAAGCTCATCGAGTCCGGGGATCTGAGCGATGGCATGCAGAAGCGCATCGAGCGCAGCGTCGCCGGGGAAAAGCTGCCCGGCTACTACCCGCTTGGCGAAGCCCCCGTCCCCATCTGGTGAGGGGGAGCCAACCAAGCATTTGATTTGTTGCACGCGCTATGCTGACGCGACAAGGGTGCCTGTGGCACTCGTCACCTAGCTGGCCGGCATGAAGGGGCCGGTCAGCTCTGATCAATTCAAAGGCGAAATGGGGTCAGGACCATCGTGAAGACAAAAGGCGCACTGATCTGGGAGTTCAACCAGCCCTGGTCTATCGAGGAAATCGAGATCGGCGACCCGCAAGCGCATGAGGTCAAGATCCAGATGGAAGCGGCGGGCATGTGCCACTCCGACCATCACCTGGTCACCGGGGGCATCCCGATGGCCGGTTTCCCGGTGCTCGGCGGCCACGAGGGCGCGGGCATCGTCACCGAGGTCGGTCCCGGCGTGGACGACATCGCCCCGGGTGACCACGTCGTGCTGTCGTTCATCCCGTCGTGTGGGCAGTGTCCGACCTGTCAGGCCGGCATGCGCAACCTCTGCGACCTGGGAGCCGGCCTGCTGGGCGGCGCCGCGGTGTCCGACGGCACCTTCCGCATCCAGGCCCGCGGCCAGAACGTCTACCCCATGACGCTGCTGGGAACGTTCTCCCCCTACATGGTCGTGCACCGCAGCTCGGTGGTGAAGATCGACCCGTCGGTCCCGTTCGAGGTCGCCGCGCTGGTCGGCTGCGGCGTCACCACCGGCTACGGCTCATCGGTCCGCACCGCTGACATCCGCCCGGGCCAGGACGTCGCCATCGTCGGCGTCGGGGGGGTCGGCATGGCGGCGCTGCAGGGAGCCGTCAACGCCGGCGCCCGCTACATCTTCGCGATCGACCCGGTCGAGTGGAAGCGCGACCAGGCGCTGAAGTTCGGCGCCACCCACGTCTACCCCGACATCTTCGCGGCGATGGCGGGCATGGCCGAGGTCACCTACGGCCTGATGGCCCACAAGGTCGTGGTCACCGTGGGCGAGCTGCAGGGCGCCGACGTCGACAACTACCTCAACATCACCCAGAAGGGTGGCACCTGCGTGCTGACCGCCATCGGCAGCCTGCTGGACACCAACGTCAACCTGAACCTGGCGATGCTGACCCTGATGCAGAAGAACCTGCAGGGCACCATCTTCGGTGGCGGCAACCCGCAGTACGACATCCCGCAGCTGCTGTCGATGTATAAGGCCGGCAAGCTGAACCTGGACGACATGATCACCCGCCAGTACAAGCTGGAGCAGATTAACGACGGCTACCAGGACATGCTGGACGGCAAGAACATTCGCGGCGTCATCCGGTTCACCGACGCCGACCGGTAAAACTTGTCAGCCGCGTCCGCTCAGTGACCGGCTTCGGCCACCTCATGGCGCCGGGACGCATCGGCGCCATGAGCGTGCGCAACCGCCTGGTCATGTCTCCGATGGAGACGATGTACGGCACCCCGGACGGGCTGCCGTCGCAGCGCACCCGCGACTACTTCGCGGCCCGCGCCCGCGGCGGGGTCGGGCTGATCACGTTGGGCGCCACCGGGGTTGACCACCACCACCCCGAGACTCCCGGCGGCTTGCATCTGTCCACCGATGATGCCGTTGGCGCGCATCGGGCGCTGGTAGAGGCGGTGCACGAGCACGGCGCCAAGATCCAGCCCCAGATCGTGCACGCCGGGCCCGACGGCCTGGGGCCGGAGATCTTCGGTGTCGAGTCGCTGGGCCCGTCGGTGATCCCGTCCTACCTCACCGGGCGCCCGTCGGCCGAGATCAGCGCGCGGCAACTGACCGAGGTGTTCGATCTGTTCAAGGCCGCGGCCCGGCGCGCCGTCGAGGCCGGCTACGACGGCATCGAGCTGCACGCCGCGCACGGCTACATGCTGCTGGGCTCCTTCCTGACGCCGCAACGCAATCGGCGCACCGACGAGTACCGCGGTGACTCGCCGCGCGGCCGGGTGCGGGTGGTGCTCGAGGCGCTGGCCGCGATCCGCTCCGAGATCGGCGACGCCCTGCCGATCACGCTGCGCATCTCCGGGTACGAACGCGTCGCCGGCGGCCGGCCCATCTACGAAACCGCCCGGCTCGCACCCGAACTCGTCGCCGCCGGGGTTGACGCGTTCCACGTCAGCGGCGGGGTGATCGATCGGCTGGTCACCGGCATGGTCAACGGCGCCGATGACGGCGACGAGCTCAACGTCGGTGCGGCGGCTGCGGTCAAGCAGGTGGTCGACGTGCCGGTGATCGCCGTCGGCCGCATTCACGACCCCGTCCGCGCCGAACGGATCCTGGCCGACGGCCGTGCCGATTTCATCGCCATGGGACGCCCGCTGCTGGCCGACCCCGACCTGCCGCGCAAGATCTCGTCCGGCCAGGCGCACCGGGTCCGCAAGTGCATCTCGTGCGAAAACTGTATCGACGCAATGGAACAGCGCTTCTCGGTCGATTGCGCGGTCAATCCGCGCACCGGCAAGGAACGGCAATTGGCGGCGGCCCGCGCCGGCCGCGCGAAACGGGTGGTAGTGATCGGCGGCGGGCCGGCGGGCCTGGAGGCCGCGCGCGTCGCCGCCGAACGCGGCCACCGCGTCACACTGTTCGAGAGCAGCGCGCAGCTGGGTGGCGCGCTGCTGTGGGCCTCGGTGCTGCACCCGGAAAACCAGCCGTTCCTGCGGTACCTGTGCGACGAGCTCAGGGTGAGCGACGCCAAGGTGCATCCGGGCCATAGTGTTTCGGCCGGCGACGTCGTCGCGTCCGCACCGGATGCGGTGATCGTGGCCACCGGCGGCCGCGTCGTCG
>NZ_QMEU01000216.1 GCF_003284975.1 Mycobacterium colombiense | reverse complement strand
TGCTGCCCCACCTCGAAGGTGATCCGCGGGCCGTCGGGCTTACCGATGTTGATGGTCTGGCCGTCGTGGATGTCCACGACCGGCACCCGCTGGCCGTCGAGGTAGACCCCGTTGAGCGTGTTGTTGTCGACCGCGAGCCACCGCCCCTGTTCGAAGCGCAGCAGCACGTGTGCGCGGGCGATCAACGGGTGGGCGACGCGTAGGTCGGCGCGCAGGTCGCTGCCGACGACCACGTCGCGGCCGGCGGCGAAGCTACCTTCGGCGCGGTCAGCTCGAGCCGTCAGCACGGGCCGCGCAGGTCGAGTCATCACATCCAGGTTAGGGGTCGTTGGCCGCGGCCCGGCCTCAGCGTTTCAGCCTCAGCGTTTCAGCCGGATATGCCAGCGGACGAAGCCGGTGTAGCCGATCGACAGCGCCGCGAGCATGAACATGTCGAACACGAAGATGTGCTTCGAGTGCTGCCAGATCGGGTCGTTGGTCGGGATCTGCTTGACCTTCACCAGCGACGGGAAGTCGATCGAGGAGGCGCCCGCGGCGTAGCCCCACCGGGCGGGCGTCAGCCACGCCATTTGCTCGAGGCCGACGCGCTGATACACCGGGATCATGCCGCTGGAGAACACCAGCTGCGACATGATCGACACCACCAGCAGCGGCATGATCTGCTCGTTGGACTGCGCCAGCGCCGAGAGCAGCAGCCCGAGCATGGCCGACGCGATACAGGTGCCCGCCACGGTGACGAACAGCGAGAAGGTGGAGTTGCCGAAGAACTGGGGATGCGCCGTCGGCGCGCCCTTACCCAGCCGCACGATGATGGTCGCGATCGCCGCCTGCGCGGTGGCGAAGACGCAGAACACCGCGATCTTGGCCAGCAGATAGGCGGTGGTGGACAGGCCGACCGCCTGCTCGCGCCGGAAGATGGGGCGCTCGCCGATCAGGTCGCGGATGGTCAGCGCGGTGCCCATGAATACCGCACCGATGTTGAGCAGCACCATGATGTACTGCGGCTGCGTCGGCGCGGGGCCCAACGGGTCGGCCGGGCCGAGGCCGGGGTGCGGGCCCTTCACCGTCAGCGACAACGCGCCGATGAGAAACGGCAGGACCGCCAGGAAGATGGTGTAACCGCGGTCGGATACGACCAGGCGCACCTGGCGGCGGGCGATCGTGGACAGCTGCCGGAACAGGTCGGTCTGGGGCGGTTCGCCCAGATCCGCCGGGCTCTCCGGGGTCGGTGGCTGCGACGACTGCTGGTTGCGCTCCTTGAAGCGGCGGTTGGCCTCGTCCGGGTCGGCTCCCACCTTCGCGAAGATGTCGGCCCAGTTGCGGGTGCCCATCGCGGCCTCGACCTGGTCCGGCGGCCCGCAGAAGGCGGTCTTTCCGCCGGGTGCGACCAGCAGGATCTGATCGCAGACGTCGAGGTAGGACACCGAGTGGGTCACCACCAAGACCGTGCGGCCGGCGTCGGCCAGCTGGCGCAGCATCAGCATGACCTGGCGGTCCAGCGCCGGGTCCAGACCCGACGTCGGCTCGTCGAGCAGCAGCAGCGACGGCTGGGTGAGCAGTTCGAGAGCGACCGAGGCGCGCTTGCGCTGGCCGCCGGAGAGCTTGTCGACCCGGGTGTCGGCGTGCTGGGTCATGTCGAGTTCCTCGAGCACCTGCGCGACGATGCGGGCCCGCTCCTGTTTGCTGGTGTCGGGCGGCAGGCGCAGCTCGGCGGCGTAGTTCAGCGCCTGGTTGACCGTGAGCTGGCGGTGCACCACGTCGTCCTGCGGGACCATGCCGATCCTGCTGCGCATGGAGGCGTACTCGGTGTGAATGTTGTGGCCCTCGAAGGTCACGGTGCCCGAGGTCGGGCTGGTGTAGCCGACGATCAGCCGCGACAGCGTGGTCTTGCCCGCGCCCGAACCGCCGATGATGGCGGTCAGCGTCCCGGGCCGCGCGGTCAGCGAGATGTGGTCGAGCAGCTGCTTGCCGTGGTCGACGGTGTAGCAGACGGAGTTGACCTCCAGGCCGCCGCTGCGGGTGGCGGCCTCGGTGCGCCGGACCAGATTGTCGCCGGTGAACACCAGGTCGACGTTGCCGATGGTGACGACGTCGCCCTCGGTCAGCACCGCCGAGCCGACCCGGACGCCGTTGACGAACGTCCCGTTGACGCTGTGCGCGTCGCGGATCTCGGTGCCCAGCGGCGTCTGGATCAAGAAGGCGTGGTGGCGCGAGGCCAGCACGTCCTGGATGACGATGTCGTTGTCGGTGGCGCGGCCGATGGTTTGGGAGCCGGCCGGCTTCTGGATCGCGCCGGAGCGCGACGGCATCAGCGCCTGGAACATCTTCGTGGCCAGGTTCGCGACCTCGGGCGGCTTCGCGGAGGCGGGGG
>NZ_QMEU01000215.1 GCF_003284975.1 Mycobacterium colombiense | reverse complement strand
ATGTCGGCACCCACACCGCGGGCGGGCAACTCGACGATGTGCGCCAGCGCGCCCGCCAGTTCGCCCACCACGACTTCGGCGGCTTCCCGCGCGGCGCGGCCGGGCCACGATCCGACACCGCTTGCGGTGGCGAAGGGATGGGCGAAAACACTCACCCGGCAACCGTATTCGACGTCGCAGTACCTCCCGGTCGGCAGGGGTCTGTGTGCGCGCGGTCCGCGCGGGTAGGTTCAACGCAAAAAGGGGTGCGTATCGGTGGCGCGGAAGGCGAAATCAGCGTGGCTGCCGCTGTTGTGCGCGGCGGTGGCGCTGGTGACGTCGTGCACCCGGGTGGTGGACGGCGCGGCCCTGGCGGGTTCCGGCGCCAACCGCAGGGTGGTGCAGGGCGTCGACGTCGACGCGATCCTGCTGGACCAGTCTCGGATGCGCGCGATCACCGGCGCCGGTGAGCATTTGACCATCATCCCCTCGATGGACGGCACCAGCCCGGTCGACATCGACGCGCTCGCCGAGACCGCGCCGCGCGAGTGCCGGTTCATCTACGCCGAAACGGCGACGTTCGGCCGCGACCTGGAGGCATTCCACAAGACGACGTTTCAGGACCCGCCGGACGGCGCGCTGATCTCCGAAGGCGCCGCGGCCTATCGCGATGCCGACGCCGCGCGGCGCGCCTTCGCCGCCCTGGTGGGCACCGTCGGCGACTGCGCGAACGGCTCGAGCGGGCAGCTCTACGTCGGCGACTGGAACGCCGATGCCACCACGCTGCACCTGCGGCCGGGCGGATGCGGCCGCGACTACCGGATCCTGTCGGTGGCCATGCTGGAGGTCACCTTCTGCGGCTTCGCGCCGTCGGTGTCCGACATCGTGATGACGAACATCTCGGCGAACATGCCGCGGTGATCAGCGTGCGGTGCCGGCGATGGTGGCGCTGCCGAGCACCTCGTCGCCGTCGGGGTCGCGGCGATAGAGCACCAGCGTCTGACCGCGCGCCACGCCGCGCATCGGCGCGCGCAGTCGCACCACCAGCTCGTCGTTGACCAGTTCGGCTATCGCGTCGGCGGCTTCACCGTGTGCGCGCACCTGAACCGCGCACTCCAGCGGGCCCGGCGGCGCGACGCCCGAGGTGAAAACCGGTGCCCGCCCGACCATTTCGTGTATCTCGAGATCGGCGGCCTCCCCCACCCGCACCGTGGCCGTCTCGGCGTCGATCGCGGTCACGTAGCGCGGGCGGCCGTCGGGTCCCGGTCCGGCGATGCCGAGTCCCTTGCGCTGGCCGATGGTGAAACCGTGCACGCCGTCGTGCTCGGCGAGCACCGTGCCGTCCGCATTGACCACCGCCCCCCGGCGCACCCCGATGCGCTCGCCCAGGAACGCGCGGGTGTTGCCCGAGGGGATGAAACAGATGTCGTGGCTGTCCGGCTTGTCGGCAACGGTCAGGCCGCGCCGGGCGGCTTCGGCCCGGATCTGCGGCTTGGGGGTGTCCCCGACCGGGAACGCCGCGTGCCGCAGCTGCTCGGCGCTCAAGACGGCCAGCACGTAGGACTGGTCCTTGTCGTGATCGACCGCGCGGCGCAGCCGGCCGTCGGCGAGCCGGGCGTAATGGCCGGTAGCCACCGTATCGAAGCCCAGCGCAACGGCCTTCGCGGACAGCGCCGAGAATTTGATCTTCTGGTTGCACACCACGCAGGGGTTGGGCGTTTCGCCGCGCGCGTATGACGCCACGAAGTCGTCGATGACGTCCGCGGCGAACCTCTCCGCGAAATCCCATACGTAGAACGGGATCCCGAGGACGTCGGCGACGCGGCGCGCATCGGAGGCGTCCTCCTTCGAGCAGCACCCCCGCGAGCCGGTGCGCAGCGTGCCGGGTGCGCTGGACAGCGCCAGGTGCACGCCGACCACGTCGTGTCCGGCGTCGACCATCCGGGCGGCGGCGACCGACGAGTCGACGCCGCCGCTCATGGCGGCGAGCACTTTCACTTAGGACGCCCCCGCTGCGGCCAGCGCGGCCCGTCGGGCGCGGTCCACCGCGCCCGGCAGCACCCGCAGCACGGCGTCGACGTCGGCGCCGGAACTGGTGTGTCCCAACGAGAGTCGCAAAGATCCGCGCGCAGTAGCCGCGTCGGCGCCCATCGCGATCAGCACGTGCGAGGGCTGCGCGACGCCGGCGGTGCACGCCGATCCGGTCGAACACTCGATTCCGTTGGCGTCCAGCAGCATCAACAGCGCATCGCCCTCGCAGCCGCGGAAGGTGAAGTGCGCGTTGCCGGGAAGCCGCAGCGGGTCGCGGGCCCCGTTGAGGGTTACGTCCTCGATGCCGCCCAGCACGCCGTCGACCAACCGGTCGCGCAACGCCCGCAGCCGGGCGCTGTTGGTCTCGAGCCCGTCGACCGAGATCCGGGCCGCCGCGGCCATT
>NZ_QMEU01000214.1 GCF_003284975.1 Mycobacterium colombiense | reverse complement strand
CCCCCTCGGACCCACGCCGCGCTACACCGTGATCCCGCGCTGGGGTTTGGCCGACCGGGTCGAGCAGGCGCCGGCGGCCGAGGCGGCGGCACCGTCCGGGCCGTCGGCGCAGATCGTTCGCACTTCGTCCTTCGTGGGCGTGCTGGTGCTCAGCATCGCCGCCCTGGTCTACGTGGTGCGCTACGTGCTGCTGGTGATCAACCGGAACACCTTGCTGAACACGTGGGTGGCCATCGGCGCCGACTGGCTCGGCGTGCTCGCCAGCGTAGGCGCCGGCGCGGCGGTGATCGCCGCCGCCGTGCTGCTGATCCGCTGGATGATCGCGCGCCGCGCCGCCGTGTTCGCCCATCACGGTCTGCCCGAGCCGCGTTCCACGCGGGCGCTGTGGGCCGGCTGCGTCGTGCCGCTCGCCAATTTGCTGTGGGCGCCGGTGTACGTGATCGAGCTGGCGCTGCTCGAGGAGCACTACGCCCGGCTGCGCGGCACCGTCCTGCAGTGGTGGGTGGCGTGGGTTTGCAGCTACGCCGTGTCCATCGCCGCCATTGCGACCAGCTTCGCCACCGACGCCCAGGGCATCGCCAACAACACCGTGCTGATGGTCTTCGCGTACCTGTTGGCGGCCGCCACGCTGGCCGCCGCGACCCGCGTCTTCGAGGGATTCCAGCGCAAACCCATCGCACGTCCGGCGCATCGCTGGGTCGCGGTTCCCGAGGACGGGCCCGCCGCGCCGGCGTCGGCCGACCCAGTTGAGTTGAAGGGGCAGGAACCGGCAGCATAGGGGTATGACGTGGGCCGACGAGGTGCTCGCCGGGCATCCCTATGTCGTCGCCCACCGCGGCGCTTCGGCGGCGCGGCCCGAACACACGCTGGCCGCCTACGACCTCGCGCTCAAAGAAGGCGCCGACGGCGTCGAATGCGATGTGCGGCTGACGCGCGATGGCCACCTGGTGTGCGTGCACGACCGCCGGCTGGACCGGACCTCGACCGGCGCGGGCTTGGTCAGCACCATGACCCTCGCCGAACTGCGCGAGCTCGAGTACGGGGCGTGGCACGACAGCTGGCGCGAGGACGGCACGCACGGCGACACCAGCTTGTTGACGCTGGATGCGCTGGTCTCGCTGGTGCTGGATTGGCATCGGCCGGTGAAGCTGTTCATCGAAACCAAGCACCCGGTCCGCTACGGGTCGTTGGTCGAGACCAAGCTGCTCGCCGCCCTGCATCGGTTCGGCATCGCCGCGCCCGCGTCGGCTGACCGGTCCCGTGCGGTGGTCATGTCGTTCTCGGCGTCCGCGGTCTGGCGGATCCGGCGGGCCGCCCCGCTGCTGCCGACGGTGCTGCTCGGCAAGACCGGGCGGTACCTGACCAGCGGCGCGCCCACCGCCATCGGCGCCACCGCCGTGGGGCCTTCGCTGTCGACGCTGAAGGAGTATCCCCAGCTCGCCGACCGGGCCATCGCCCAGGGCAGGGCGGTCTACTGCTGGAACGTCGACGATTACGAGGACATCGATTTCTGCCGCGAAGTCGGGGTGGCCTGGCTGGCCACCCACCACCCCGGTCGCACTAAGGCGTGGTTGCAGGGCAACCGCGCCGGCGACGGCAGCGGCTAGCCCGGCCGTTATTGCGGTTCGTCCACCGCGGCGGGGGGCAGCGGCGCATCGGAAGCCAGCGCCTGGAACAGGCGGGCGGCCGCGTCGTGATTCCAGACCACCACCGAGCCGGCGTCACCGCTGGTGAACTGACCGATCGGCACGGTCATGGTGGTGGTCGACCCATGCAGCGCCCAGCCGAGCCGGGCCAGATCCCAGGCGTGGTCGCCGCGGTCGACGGTCAGCGCGTCGGCGGCCGCCCGCGGCACCGCATACCAGCGCCACGGGTTGAGCCACACCGCGGCGCTCGCGGCCCGATGCAGCAGCGCCGCCACGAACTGACGCTGGTTGACCATCCGGTCCAGGTCGGCGCGGGGTGTGTCGCGGGACCTAACGTAGCCCAGCGCGTTGCGCCCGTCGAGGGTCTGGCAACCCGCCGGCAGGTCGATGCCGGCCAACGGGTCGTTGAGCGACGTCGTCGGGCACACCGTCACCCCGCCCAGCGCGTCCACCAGGCCGGCGAACCCGCCGAACCCGATCTCCGCGTAGTGGTCCAGGCGCAACCCGGTGGCCTGTTCCACCGTCCGCACCAGCAGCGGCGCCCCACCCATCGCGAACGCGGCGTTGATCTTGTCCTTGCCGTGCCCCGGGATCGGCACGTAGGAGTCGCGCGGTATCGACACCATCGTCGTCTGCGCTGCGGATCCGATGCTCGGCACGTGAACCAGCAGGATCGTGTCGGTACGCCCGTTACCGATGTCGCCGCCCGTGGCCAGGTCTTGTTGCTGTTCGGCGGTGAGGGCTTGGCGACTGTCCGATCCGACGACCAGCCAGTTGGTCCCCCGGCCGGCCGCGGGCCGGTCCGGATAGTCGGCCAAAGCCTCCTCGCGGTGCAGTTTGGTGTCGAACCAGATGGCCCCGGCGACGGCGCCCGCGCCGAGCAGCAGCGCCCCCACCAGCAG
>NZ_QMEU01000213.1 GCF_003284975.1 Mycobacterium colombiense | reverse complement strand
ACAGCGTGAACGGAACCAAGCAGCTGCTGGACCTGGTCAACATCGTCTACACCGACGCACGCGGCGTGCCCCAGACGGAGTTCAACGTGTCGCTGCCCTGGTCGAAGGTGGTGGTGCTGAACCCGGGCGTGCAGACCGAATCGGTGGTGGCGACCAGCTTCTACGGTCAGCTCAGCTGCTCGATCTTCAACGCCGCCGGTCAGCGGGTGATCGCCTCGGCCAACACCTCGAACATGGCGACCTGCGCGCGCTGAGTCCACGCTCGGCCTCAGCTCAGGCCGAGTTCGTGCATGCGCCGGTCGTGCGTCTGCTGCATCCGGTCGAAGAAGGCGTTGAGCTGGCCCAGCCCGCCGGCGCCGGCCATCACCAGGTCCACCAGCTCGTCGTGGTCGGCCAGCAGGTACTGGGCCTGGGTGATCGCTTCGCCGAACAGGCGGCGTGACCACAGCGCCAGTCGGCTGCGCTGCTTGCCGCTGGACGTCACGGCGGCGCGCACCTCGGCGACGACGAACTGCGAGTGCCCCGTTTCCGACAGCGCCGCGCGCACCACGTCGGCAACCTCGTCGGGCAGCCGGTCGGCGATCTCCAGGTACAGATCGGCCGCCAGGGCGTCGCCGACGTACGTCTTCACCAACGCCTCCAGCCACGTGCTGGGCATCGTCAGCCGGTGGTAGTTCTCCAGCGCCGAGACGTATTTCGACATCGCCGACACTACGTCGACGCCGCGGCTTTCCAGCGCGTCGCGCAGCTGCTCGTAGTGCTGCATCTCAGCGGCGGCCATGCTCGCCATCGATATCCGTCCGCGCAGGTCAGGTGCCATCCGCGCCTCGTCGGTGAGCCGGTAGAACGCGGCGATCTCGCCGTAGGCCAGGACCGCGAACAGCTCGTTGACACCCGGGTGATCGGCCGACAACCGCGGGGCGGGTGAATCGTCGGTTTGGTCGTCGGCCAGATCGGTTTCGGAGGGCTCGCAGGAGGGCCGGGTCATGGCAACACTGTAGTCGGCTGACTTAGCGCGAAATGGGAGCCAGCTGTCGACCAGCTATCATGTAGGTAGATGGCGGCTGTATTCATGCCGTATTTGTTTTTCAAGCCGCTATCGGCGAAATGTGCGTGCACAGCTGGCCCGCCCTAACTGGGCCCTCCCAGACTGAGCCAGGGCCGGCGACTCGGCGACGTATTCGGAGTCGGAACTCGTGCGCGCGTGACCGCGACAGAGAAATACCGACACAACCCGATACGTCACCGAAAGGCTACTTACCCACGCATGACCGCACCCACAAGCACAACCGAACTGACCCCCCAACCGACATTTGCGCAACTCGGCGTCCGCGACGAAATCGTGCGCGCGCTCGCCGAAAAAGGGATCGAAAGCCCTTTCGCCATCCAGGAACTGACCCTGCCCATGGCGCTCGCCGGCGACGATCTGATCGGCCAGGCCCGCACCGGCATGGGCAAGACCTTCGCCTTCGGCGTGCCGCTGCTGCAGCGCATCACCGCCGGCACCGCCGCCCGCCCGCTCAACGGCACGCCGCGGGCGCTGATCGTGGTGCCCACCCGGGAGCTGTGCCTGCAGGTCACCGATGACCTGACGCTGGCGGCCAAGCACCTGACCGCCGATGAGGGCCGACCGCTGTCGGTGGTGCCGATCTACGGCGGGCGCCCCTACGAACCGCAGATCGAGGCGCTGCGCGCCGGCGCCGACGTCGTGGTGGGCACCCCGGGCCGGCTGCTCGACCTGAGCCAACAGAACCACCTGCAACTGGGCGGGTTGTCGGTGCTGGTGCTCGACGAGGCCGACGAGATGCTCGACCTCGGCTTTTTGCCCGACATCGAGCGGATCCTGCGCCAGATCCCGACCGACCGGCAGTCGATGCTGTTCTCGGCCACCATGCCGGACCCGATCATCACGCTGGCCCGCACCTTCATGAACCAGCCCACCCACATCCGGGCCGAAGCGCCGCACTCGGCGGCCACCCACGACACCACCGTCCAGTACGTCTACCGGGCGCACGCCCTGGACAAGGTCGAATTGGTCAGCCGCGTGCTACAGGCCGAGGGCCGCGGCGCGACGATGATCTTCACCCGCACCAAGCGCACCGCGCAGAAGGTGGCCGACGAGCTGGCCGAGCGCGGTTTCGCGGTGGGTGCGGTGCACGGCGATCTGGGGCAGATCGCCCGCGAGAAGGCGTTGAAGGCCTTCCGGTCCGGGGAGATCGACGTGCTGGTCGCCACCGACGTCGCCGCCCGCGGCATCGACATCGATGACATCACCCACGTCATCAACTACCAGATCCCCGAGGACGAGCAGGCCTACGTGCACCGCATCGGCCGCACCGGCCGCGCCGGCAAGACCGGGATCGCGGTCACCCTGGTGGACTGGGACGAGCTACCCCGCTGGGCCCTGATTAATAAGGCGCTGGGGCTGGATTCCCCCGAGCCCGCCGAGACCTACTCCAACTCTCCGCATCTGCACGCCGAGCTGAACATCCCCGCCGAGGCCGCCGGCCGAGTGGGCGCCGCCCGCAAGCCGCAAGGCCAGCGCCGCAGCAGCGACCGCGACGACAAGA
>NZ_QMEU01000212.1 GCF_003284975.1 Mycobacterium colombiense | reverse complement strand
CAACTACGAGTACGCCATCAACAACTCGTTCGGCTTCGGCGGACACAACGTGGCCATCGCCTTCGGGCGGTACTAAGGCGTACTAAGGCCTCGTTTGGTGGGCGAAGCGGGGGGTAAAGCCCCGACTATGGCCTTCGCCGAGTATCAAAACGAGCTGTACGACCAGTCGCTGCACGGCAATCAGCCGCAGTATCCGATCCGGTTCGAGGAGCTGGAGGAGAAGGCCTCGGCGGCGATGACGCCGAAGGTGCTGGGCTATGTGGCCGGCGGCGCCGGTGACGAGCACACCCAGCGCGCGAACTGCGCGGCCTTCAAGCGGTGGGGCCTGTATCCGCGCATGGGGATCGCCCCGGAGCAGCGCGACATGTCCGTCGAGTTGTTCGGCATCAGGTTCCCGTCGCCCATCTTCATGGCACCCATCGGCGTCATCGGGGTGTGCGACCCCGACGGGCACGGGGACATGCTCTGTGCGCGCGCCTCGGTTCGCACCGGCGTGCCGTTTTTCGTGGGGACCCTGTCGGCCGACCCGATGGAAAGCCTCGCCGCCGAGCTCGGCGACACCCCGGCGTTCTTCCAGCTGTACACGCCCCCCAACCGCAAAATGGCCGCCAGCCTGGTGCACCGGGCCGAGGCGGCCGGCTTCAAGGGCATCGCCGTCACGCTGGACACCTGGGTCACCGGCTGGCGCCCCCGCGACCTGAGCGGCGGGAACTATCCGCAGGTGCCCAGCGGGTGCCTGGCCAACTACACCAGCGACCCGGTTTTTCGCGCCAACCTGAGCCGGGGCGAAGACGCCACCGAGGCGGCGGTGCGCAAGCTGCCGATCTTCGGCGGCCCGTTCCGGTGGACGGACCTCGAGTGGCTGCGGGCCGAGACCAGCCTGCCGCTGATGGTCAAGGGCATCTGCCATCCCGACGACGTGCGCCGCGCCAAAGACATTGGCGTGGACGGCATTTACTGCTCCAACCACGGCGGGCGGCAAGCCAACGGCGGGCTGGCCTGCCTGGATTGCCTGCCAGAGGTGGTCGAGGCCGCCGACGGGATGCCGGTGCTGTTCGACTCCGGGGTGCGCGGTGGCGCCGACATCATCAAGGCGCTCGCGCTGGGGGCGACCGCCGTGGGGATCGGCCGCCCGTACGCCTACGGGCTGGCGGTCGGTGGTGTCGACGGCGTCGTGCACGTCCTGCGCTCGCTGCTGGCCGAAGCAGACCTGATCATGGCCGTCGACGGGTATTCCTCGCTCAAGGACCTCACCCCCGACGCGTTGCGGCGCGTCGAATACGCTCAATAACAACGCTATTCGTAACTCCCCTCCACATACCAGCGCCGCTGGCGATAGCACAGCAGCAGCGCACGCTCGCTCTCCAGCAACACCTGGGCGCGGGCGGTGCGGCCCTTGGCCAGGTCGGGATCCCACCACCGCTCGTCGACCGGCCAGGGCCCGGACCACCAGCACAGCCGCTCGTCCCGGCCATGGGCGACGATGCGCGCCGGGTCGGCGGAGAACAACCCCCGGATGGTCACCCGTATCGGATTCCCTTGGTCGTCAAGCAGTTCCACCGGGTCGTCCAGCAGCACCGCCGGCGACGGCTCGGGCAGCCGGCCGGGCCACGGCAGATCGGGATCGGCCCGCGGCACCGGCTCGTCACCGAGCGGGATCAGCGTGATGCGCTCGGCCGGGCCGCGTCCGCCGGACAGCACCGGCACTCGCACCGCCTCCGGACCGAGCAGGCCCTGCACCCGCACCAGCGCCCGGCGGGCCCGCAGCCTGTCCTCCTCGCCCAGGCCGCCCCAGAGCGGCAACTGCAGCGCCTCGGCCGAGACCACCTCCACCGCGGCCAGCCGCAACAGCGTCACCGCGGCGGTGGGACGGGGAGTCCGCGCGGTGCGGCTGCTCAACCACCCGTCGAGCTGCCAGCGCACCCGATCGGCGGTGGCATCCTCGGTCAACGGCTCGGCGCATCGCCACACCCGGTGCAGTTCTTCGCCGTTGGCGGTGACGGCGTGGATGGCCAGCCGGGTGCATCCCACCCCGGCGTCCATCAGCGCCTGATGCAGCTTGCCGGCCAGCGACCGCCCGGCGAACGCCGCGGCGTCGACCCGGTCGATCGGCGGATCGCAGTCCAGCACGGCCTCGAGGTCGCCGGGCGGCTCCCGCCCGGAGGGCGGCCGTTCGGGCTCGCCGCAGGCCAACCGGTGCGCGGTCACCCCGTCGGCGCCGAATCTGGAGGCCACGTCGCTGCGCGATAGCGCGGCGAACTGCCCGATGGTGCGAATCCCCATCCGCCACAACAGGTCCGTCAGTTCTTCGCGGCCGGCACCGGACAGGCTCGGTTCGGTGGCGAGTTGGCGGATGGACAGCACCGACAAAAATTTCGCGTCGCCTCCCGGCTCGACGATCCGGCCCGCCCGGGCCGCGAAGACCGCGGTGGACAACCGGTCGGCGATCCCGGCCTGACACTCGGCGCCGGCGGCGGCCACCGCATCGATCAGGCGTTCGGCGGCGGTGGCCTCGGACCCGAAATAGCGGGCCGCCCCGCGCACCGGCAACGCCAGGAGGCCGGGCCGCAGCACCTCGGCGCGGGGCACCAG
>NZ_QMEU01000211.1 GCF_003284975.1 Mycobacterium colombiense | reverse complement strand
GGGCGGCGGTCACGGGCCCCTCGGCCCCCTCGCCCCCCGCGGACCCCTCGGTCACGGCCCGTTCGGCGGTCACGGCCCGTTCGGCGGTCACGGACCCTTCGGCGGCCACGGACCCTTCGGGGGTCATGGATTCGGTGGCGGCCACGGCTTCGGCGGTGGTCACGGATTCGGCGGCCACGGCTTCGGCGGTGGTCACGGCTTCGGCCACCGATAGCGCCCTCGCGGTTCCCGGGCGGGCCGGACCCGGCGCGCTAGGGTGGCGGATCTGGGCAGGGCAACCAATTTCGGAGGATGTGGAGGGAGCGGTGGACGTCGTACTTGGTGTGTCTATGGCACCTGAGACCGTCCGCATGGTGCTCGTCGAAGGCGAAGCCGCGAGCGGGGTGACGGTCGATCAGGACGGTTTCGACGTCGCCGGCCACGAGACCCCCATCGCCGCAGCCAATCACGTCGTCGCGGCCATTCTCGGAACCCGGGACAGCGCGGCCCAAGGCGGGTATCGGCTCAAGTCCAGCGGAGTGAGCTGGACCGACCCCGTTAAGGCGGCGGCACTGCGAGACGCGTTGGCCGCGCGCAAGATCGAGAACGTCATGCTGGTCTCGGCGGTCATGGCCGCCGCGGCGCTGGCGCAGGCCATGGGCAGCGCGACCAACTGGGCCCGCACGGCGCTGCTGCTCGTCGAACCGGACAGCGCGACCCTGGCTGTCGTCGACACCTCCCAGGGGACGGTCACCGACGTGCATCGGCACCCGCTGCCCGGCGACGACGCCGCCGCATTGGCGAAACTCAGCGCGATGGTCTCGGACGCCGAGTCGATGAGCGCGCGGCCCGACGGGTTGTTCCTGGTCGGCTCGGAGGTCGACATTCCCTCCATCAAGCCCACGCTCGAGGCGGCGACCGCCCTGTCGGTGACGACGCCCGAAGAACCCGAGATGGCCCTGGCGCGCGGCGCCTCGCTGGCCGCGGCGAACGCGAAGCTGGGAGCGCCGCGAACGGTCGCGATGAGCGCCACGCAGACCGCCTCGGCCGCGGCGGCCGAGCTCGCCTACAGCGCCGAAGAGGCCCCGGCCTCCGACGCCCATCGGCTCTCCGGGACGCCGTCGCAGCCGCGCCGCAGCCGTAGGTCGATCCTGACCATCGCCGCTGTGACGGCGGTGTTCGTCGGCGGCGTCGCGGCGTTGACGGTGGCACTGATCTTCGGGCACCGGCCGCCCGCCGACCAGCGGCCCGACGTCGGCACGAACGTCGTCGCCCCGCAGAATCCGAACGCCGGCCCACCGGGACCGCCCCCGCCGCCCGCCGCCCCGGCGGCACCGCCCCCGGCACCCGCCGCCCCGGCGGGACCGCCCCCGGCGCCCGAGTCGCCGCCGCAGCCCTCACCGCATTCCGGCGACCACCACAACCTGGACGACTGGCTGCACCGACACCTGGGGCCTGGGATTCCGTCCCCGTAGGCCCGCCGAGGCCCGGTCCGGGCCACCCCCAGAGCGGCGAACGAGCGTAAAATCGGGTTACTAGGGGAATAACGGTGGGGACTAAGCGATCTCTCGCGCCACCAGTTCGTGCGACGAGCCCGCCCTTACCGTTATTGGCTAGCAACCGACTATTGGAGGAGCTTTGGACACCGTACTTGGTGTGTCGATGGCGCCGACGGCAGTCCGGATGGTGCTGGTCGAGGGGGAAAACGGCGACGGCGTGACCGTCGATGAAGACAATTTCAACGTCGCCACCGCTGATGATGCAGCAACGGTAACCGCCTCGGACCAGGTAGTTTCGGCCATCTTGGGGACCCGTCAGGGCGCGGCAGAGGGTGGCTATCAACTGGCGTCGACCGGGGTCACGTTCACTGACCCGCTCGAGGCCGCCGCGCTGCGCGACAAGCTGGCGGCCCACAAGGTCGAAAATGTGATGCTCGTCTCGGCCTTTTTGGCCGCGGCCGCGCTGGCGCAGGCGGTGGGCCACCAGACCAACTACGCGAATACGGCGCTGCTCTACATCGAGCCCGACACCGCGACGCTGGCGGTCGTCAACAGCGCCGACGGATCCGTCGCCGACGTCCAGCGGCAGGCCCTGCCCGCCGACGACGAGGCGGCCGTCGCCCAGCTGGCCGCGATGGTGTCCAGCGCGGAGAACTTGGAGACGCGCCCGGACGCCGTGTTCGTCGTCGGCTCCGGCATCGACATCCCGATGATCAAGCCCGCCCTCGAGGCGGCGACCACGCTGCCGCTGACGGCGCCCGAGGAGCCGGACACGGCCCTTGCCCGCGGCGCGGCGCTGGCGTCGGCGAACGCCCCGCTGTTCTCGTCGTCCACCGCGGCCCTGGCCTACGCGCAGGATCCCGGCACCGGCGCGATCAACCCGTTGGCCGTGGCGCCGGGCTACTTCGAAACCCCGGGTGAGGCCGGCGCGGACGGACTTGCCTACAGCGCCGTGCCCGACGATCCCGACGAGTTCTTCACCGGCTCGCAGACCGCCGCGACGGCGCTGGTCGACTCGGACTACCACGAGCGCAGCTCGTTCCGGCTGGTCGGAAGCGCGGTGGCGGCAATCTTCGTCATCGGCGTGGTGGCGCTGGTCGTATCGCTGGCCATCGCCATCCGGCCGACGGCCAACGTGCGGCCAAGCCCGAACCAGAACGTCGTGTAGGGAAAG
>NZ_QMEU01000210.1 GCF_003284975.1 Mycobacterium colombiense | reverse complement strand
AATACATCAGTCGATCGTATGGCGTGGGCGGGGCCGGTGGGAACGGACCGGCGCAGATCGCGGCGATCAGCGCACCTGCGAGCGGCCGCGCGCCAGCACGGCCTCCCGGTTGGCGGCGATGTCGTCGCCGCTGGTCCGGAACTGCCGGGCGGCCGTCGCCTCCTGCCAGAGCCCGGCGCCGGTCTGCGCGTCGTCGATGCGGTGATACGACGCCAGCAGCGCCCGCACCGCGTCCTGGTTGTTCCCGACGATCGACGCCGCTACGGCTTGGGCGGCACCCAACAGCTGGTCGTGCGGCACCACCTCGGTCACCAGCCCGGCACGCAGCGCGTCGGCCGCGGACAGATAGTCCCCGGTCATGCTCATCCGCCGGGCCAGCCCGACTCCCACCTTCTGCGGCAACCGCACGCTTAGGCCCCAGGTGGGCAGCAGCCCCACCCGGGCGTGCGTGTCGGCGAACCGGGCGTTCTCCGAGGCGATCAGGATGTCGCAGTACAGCGCCAGCTCCAGCCCGCCGGTGACCGCGGCGCCGTTGATCGCGCCGATCACCGGTTTGGTCAGCGCCGGCCAGCGCGGCGAGATGTCCGGCAGCGCCGAGGAACCGCCCAGCTCCTTGAGGTCCAGCCCCGCGCAGAACACCGGGTCGGTGCCGGTGACGATGACGACGTCGACCGCGTCGTCGGTTTCGGCGTCGGCCAGCGCCCCGAAGAAGCGGTCCCGCAACGCCGAGGACAGCGCGTTGCGCGACTGCGGTCGGTTGAGGGTCAGGGTGCGCACTCGCTCGTCGGTGTCGATCAGCAGGATCTCGTCGGTCATGACTTCACCGTAGCCAGTCGGCCCGCACGGGCGATGGGCCGCCTTAGCGCCCGCCGGTTCGTCGGGGAGCGGCGCCGCCGAGCAGCGCTTATCGTGGGAACGATGTGCCGGAACATCACCGAACTGCGCGGCCTGCAACCCGCCGCCACCGCCGAGGAAATCGCGGCGGCCGCCCGCCAGTATGTCCGCAAGGTCAGCGGCATCACCCACCCCTCGGCCGCGAATGTCGACGCGTTCGAGGCGGCGGTCGCCGAGGTCACCGAGACGACGACGCGGTTGCTGGGGCAGCTGCCGCCGCGGCGCCAGCCGCCCAAGACGGTCCCGCCCTTGCGCCGCCCCGAGGTGATGGCGCGGATGGCGGACGCGAAATGACCGTCACCACAACGACTCCCGGCCTCAAGGAGTGGAGCGCCGCGGTGCACGCGCTGCTGGACGGTCGCCAGCGGGTGCTGCTGCGCAAGGGCGGCATCGGGGAGAAACGGTTTGAACTGGCCGCCCGCGAGTTCCTGCTGTTCCCGACGGTCGCGCACAGCCACGCCGAGCGGGTGCGCCCCGAGCATCAAGACCTGCTGGCGCCCGCGGCCGCCGACAGCACCGACGACGAGCTGGTGATCCGGGCCGCCGCGAAAGTCGTTGCGGCCGTGCCGGTCGAGCGCCCGGACGGCCTGCCCGCCATCGAGGACCTGCACATCTGGACCGCCGAGTCGGTGCGTGCCGACCGCCTGGACTTTCGTCCCAAGCACAAGCTCGCGGTGCTGGTCGTGTCCGTGCTCCCGCTGACCGAGCCGGTGCGCCTGGAGCGGACCCCGGAGTACGGCGGGTGCAAGAGCTGGGTGGAGCTGCCGGTGCCGGCCCCGCCGGGGCGTGGCCCCGTTCATGACGAAGCGGCGCTAGCCGCTGTCGCCGCCCGGGTCCGCGACGCCGTTGGCTGACAACTCGGCCGGGCCGACCGGCAACAGCAGCCGGGAGCGTCCGTAGCGCACGGTGTGGGTGACCGGCGTGGGCTGCCGGCCGGTCAACACCGGCTCGCCGGAGCCGAGGTTGTGCGCGTAGCGCGGCGACCAGCCCCCGGCGATCAGCACGCGGATGCGTGAGCCGGCCCGGAAGCGATGGGCCATGCCGTCGAGATCGAGGCGAACTATCTTCTCCGACTTGGGTTTTGCCGCGGGACGCAGCCGGCGGTACGCCTCGCTGACGTTGCGCGACCGCCCCTTGGCGTCGACCTCGCTCACCCGCACGAACAGGTCGGCGTGTGGGCTGTCCGCGCCATGGGCGAGTTCGATGACCGGGCAGCCGTAGACATACACGTCCTCGGTGAGCGTCGCGCTGGTGAAGGCCAGCACGTCGTCGCGCGATGCCAGCCGGCTGTCGTCGCGGTATCCGCCGTTGCCGGACAGCTGCGGGCCGCCGGTGGTCGGTGTCGGATTGGCCGGGTCGTAACGAAATGTGCCCGGCGCCAACCCCTTCAGGGTCGGCGCGGTCTCGCCCAGGTAGCCACCGGGCCGCAGGTACAGCGCGCGTTCGGTGGTGGCGGGCGGCCAGTCGGGCAGGCTGCGCCAGCCACCGCCCCCGCCGGTGACGTAGACGCGCACCCGGCTGGGCCGGTGCGACGTGGCCGCACCGCCCAGGTGCGTACCCAGCCAATCCAGCGCCTCTCGGGCGCAGGTGGAAAACCCGGTGGTGAGCAACTGGGTGTGGGTCCAGGGACCGACGGTGAGCGCGACGTCGACACCGCGCCGGCGCAGGTGCGCGTACTGCTGCAGCGTCTGCCTGATGAAGATGTCCTGCCAGCCGCCCACCAACAGCACCGGCACCTGCACCCGGTCCAGCGCCTCGGTGCAGCGCAAGGCATCCCAGAACGGGTCGTCGGGTTCGCTGTGTTCGACCC
>NZ_QMEU01000020.1 GCF_003284975.1 Mycobacterium colombiense | reverse complement strand
GGTCGGCGACCGACTCGACACCGACATCGAGGGCGCCAACGCCGCCGAGTTGCCCAGCCTGATGGTGCTCACCGGGGTCAATTCCGCGCGAGACGCGGTGTACGCCGAGCCCGCCCGGCGCCCCACCTACATCGGCCACGACCTGCGCTCGCTGCACGCCGAGGGCGAGCGGCTCAAGGTCGGGCCGCAGCCGGGCTGGCGGGTCGACGTCGCCGACACCGCGATCACGGTCAGCGCCGACGGGTCGGACGACGGGGACGGCCTGTCGATCGTTCGCGCGGTGGCCGCCGCGGTGTACGCGCGGTCCGGCTCCGGCTCCGGCTCCCGCGAAGTGCGCATCGAGGCCGGCGACGACCACGCCCGCGCCGCGCTGGGGCGCTGGTCTTTGGTGCGCACCGACTGACGGGTGACTAGCGTAGGAACGCGATGACTATCGATCCCGATCAGATTCGCGCTGAAATCGACGCCCTGCTCGCCCGGTTGCCGCAGCCCGCGGATGGTGCAGACCCCGAGCAGGTGCCGTCACTCGACGAGCTCGAAGAGATCGCCCGCCGCCTGTCCGAGGCGCACGACGTGCTGCTGGCCGCGCTGGAGTCGGCGGAGAAGGGCTGAGTGCGCGGATGTCTCGACGCGCCCGGGTTGACGCCGAGCTGGTCCGGCGCGGTTTGGCCCGGTCACGTCAGCAGGCCGCGGAGTTGATCGGCGCGGGGAAGGTGAGCATTGACGGGATGCCGGCGCGCAAGCCGGGCACCGCCGTCGCCGTCACCGCCGCCCTGACTGTCGCCGAGGACGGCGAGCGCGGCTGGGTCTCGCGCGGGGCGCACAAACTCATCGGCGCCCTGGACGCCTTCGAGATCGCGGTCGCGGGCCGTCGCTGCCTGGACGCCGGCGCGTCGACGGGCGGTTTCACCGAAGTGCTGCTGGATCGCGGCGCGAGCGAAGTGGTCGCCGTCGATGTGGGATACGGCCAGCTGGCGTGGTCGCTGCGCAGCGACACGCGGGTGGTCGTCGTCGAGCGGACCAACGTCCGCGACCTGGCGCCCGAGGCGATCGGCGGGCAGGTCGACCTGGTGGTGGCCGACCTGTCGTTCATCTCGCTATCCACGGTATTGCCGGCGTTGGCTGGATGTGCCGCACCGAACGCGGATATCGTTCCCATGGTGAAGCCGCAGTTTGAAGTGGGCAAGGGCCTGGTCGGCGCGGGGGGTGTGGTGCACGACGCGGTCCTGCGCGCCGACGCGGTGCTGGCGGTCGCCCGCCGCGCGGGCGAGCTGGGTTGGCACACCGTCGATGTCACCGCCAGCCCGCTGCCGGGGCCGTCGGGCAATGTCGAATACTTCCTGCGGCTGCGCGCCCAGACCGATCGGCCCTTGGGCGGCGACGACCTGGCGACGGCGGTGCGCCGCGCGGTGGAAAGCGGGCCACAGTGAACGAAGACGCTCCCCGCACCGTCCTGATGGTGGTCCACACCGGCCGCGACGAGGCCACCGAGACCGCGCGACGCGTGCAGAAGGTGCTGGGCGACAACGGGATCGGGCTTCGCGTGCTGTCCGCCGAGGCGGTCGACAAGGGGCCTTTGCGCCTGGCCCCCGACGACATGCGCGCGCTGGGCATCGAGATCGAGGTGGTCAACGCCGACCCCCAGGCCGCCGAGGGTTGCGAACTGGTGTTGGCGTTGGGTGGCGACGGCACGTTCCTGCGGGCCGCCGAACTGGCGCGCAACGCCAACATCCCGGTGCTGGGCATCAACCTGGGCCGCATCGGCTTCCTGGCCGAGGCGGAGGCCGAGGCCATCGATCGGGTGCTGGAACACGTTGTCGCACAAGACTATCAGGTGGAGAACCGCCTGACGCTCGACGTCATCGTCCGCCACGGCGGTGGCGTCTCCGTGCACGGTTGGGCGCTCAACGAGGTCAGCCTGGAAAAGGGTCCGCGGCTCGGCGTGCTCGGGGTGGTCCTCGAGATCGACGGGCGCCCGGTCTCGGCGTTCGGCTGCGACGGGGTGCTGGTCTCGACGCCCACCGGGTCCACCGCCTACGCGTTCTCCGCCGGCGGGCCGGTGTTGTGGCCGGACCTCGAGGCAATCCTGGTGGTACCCAACAACGCTCACGCGCTGTTCGGCAGGCCCATGGTGACCAGCCCGGACGCCACCATCGCGATCGAGATCGAGGCCGACGGGCACGACGCCCTGGTGTTCTGCGACGGTCGCCGCGAAATGTTGATCCCCGCGGGTAGCCGGCTGGAGGTAAAGCGTTGCGACACACCGGTGAAATGGGCCCGGCTGGACAGCGCGCCCTTCACCGACCGGTTGGTGCGCAAGTTCCGGTTGCCGGTGACCGGGTGGCGCGGGAACTGACTGCTCTAGCACGGGTGCTGACTGAATGCTGACCGAAATCCGCATCGAGTCGCTCGGTGCCATCAGCGCCGCGGTCGGGGAGTTCGACCGCGGCCTGACCGTCCTGACCGGCGAGACCGGAACCGGCAAGACCATGGTGGTGACCGGGCTGCACCTGCTCGGCGGTGCCCGCGCGGACGCGACCCGGGTGCGGTCCGGCGCCGATCGTGCGGTGGTCGAAGGCCGTTTCACCACAACCGATCTCGATGAGGCCCTGGTGGTGAGGCTGGACGAGATGCTGGACGCCTCGGGCGCCGAACGCGACGAGGACGGCAGCGTGATCGCGCTGCGCTCGGTCAGCCGGGACGGGCCGTCGCGGGCCTACCTCGGCGGCCGCAGCGTGCCGGCCAAGTCGCTGGGCGACTTCACCGCCGGGCTGCTGACCCTGCACGGGCAGAACGACCAGCTGCGCCTGATGCGGCCCGAGGAGCAATGCGGCGCGCTGGACCGGTTCGCGAAGGCCGGCCCCGCGCTGGAGCGCTACTGCAAACTGCGCGACGCCTGGCTCTCCGCGCGGCGCGACCTGACCGACCGCCGGCACCGGATGCGCGAGCTCGCGCTGGAGGCCGACCGGCTGAACTTCGCGCTGAACGAGATCGACGCCGTGGACCCGCAACCCGGCGAGGACGACGCCCTGGTCGCCGAGATCGTGCGGCTCTCCGAGCTGGACACCCTACGCGAGGCGGCGGCCGCCGCCCGGGCGGCCCTGTCCTCCGACGAGGCGGACGGGTCCGGGTTCAGCGCGACCGACAGCCTTGGAAAGGCAAGGGCCGCACTGGAATCCACGGGCGACGCCAAGCTGGTGGCGCTGGCCGGCCAGCTCGACGAGGTGCTGACCGTCGTCGTCGACGCGGCCGGTGAACTGGGCGGCTTCCTCGACGAGCTGCCGGCCGATGCCAGCGCGCTGGAAGCCAAACTGGCCCGGCAGGCCGAATTGCGCACGCTGACGCGCAAGTACGCCGCGGACATCGACGGTGTGCTCGCCTGGGCTCAGGAGTCGCGGCAGCGGCTGGCCCAGCTCGACGTGTCGGAGGAGGGGCTGGCCGCCCTGGCGGGCCGGGTCGACGAGCTCGGGCGCGAATTGGCCGGGGCCGCGGTCGATCTCAGCACGATTCGGCGCAAATCTGCCAAGCGGCTGGCCAAGGAGGTCACCGCCGAGCTGTCCGGGCTGGCGATGGCCGACGCGCTATTCAGCATCGACGTTGCCGTCGACGCGGTGCCGGACACCGCGTCCTCCGCCGACGACACGGCCACGCTGGTGTTGCCGTCGGGCGAGCTGGCCCGGGCCGGCGCCGACGGCGTGGACCGGGTGGAGTTCGGCTTCGCCGCGCACCGCGGAATGGACCAGCTGCCGCTGGCCAAGAGCGCCTCCGGCGGCGAGCTGTCCCGGGTGATGCTTGCGCTGGAAGTGGTGCTGGCCGCCTCGCGCAAAGAGACAGTGGGGACCACCATGGTGTTCGACGAGGTGGACGCCGGTGTGGGTGGCCGGGCGGCGGTGCAGATCGGGCGGCGGCTGGCGCGGCTGGCGCGCACCCACCAGGTCATCGTCGTCACCCATCTGCCGCAGGTCGCGGCCTACGCCGACGTGCATTTAGTGGTGCATGGCGCCGGGCCGAAGGGGACCAGCGTGGTGCGGCGGGTCGCCGACGACGAGCGGGTGGCCGAGCTGGCGCGGATGCTGGCCGGGCTGGGCGAATCCGACAGCGGCCGCGCGCACGCCCGCGAACTGCTCGAGGCGGCGCAGAAGGATGAGATCTAACCGTCCGGAACACGTAATACAGATGTGACTCGTGGGACTCTAGATAACTTCTGAGGCTGATGTTACGGCGCGCCTCCCGTCCTCGCCCACCCTTCGCGGACAGAATCGCCCCCATGAAGATGTCAGGCCTGCTCTCCCGTAACCCCGCCCGGCCGGGCCTCGTCGGCACCGCCCGCGTTGACCGGAACATCGACCGACTGCTGCGTAGGGTGTGCCCCGGCGACATCGTCGTGCTCGACGTCCTGGACCTGGACCGCATCACGGCGGACGCGCTGGTGGAAGCCGATATCGCCGCGGTCGTCAACGCCTCCCCGTCGGTCTCGGGCCGCTACCCGAACATGGGCCCCGAGGTGCTGGTCAACAACGGGGTGACGCTGATCGACGAGGCCGGCCCGGACATCTTCAAGAAGGTCAAGGACGGCGCCAAGATCCGCCTGCACGAGGGTGGGGTGTACGCCGGTGACCGCAGGCTGGTCCGCGGTACCGAGCGCACCGACCACGACATCGCCGACCTGATGCGCGAGGCCAAGAGCGGACTGTCCGCGCACCTGGAGGCCTTCGCCGGCAACACCATCGAGTTCATCAAGAGCGAGAGCCCGCTGCTGATCGACGGCATCGGCATCCCGGACGTCGACGTCGACCTGCGCCGCCGGCACGTGGTGATCGTCGCCGACGAGCCCAGCGCCGAGGAGGACCTGCGCTCGCTCAAGCCGTTCATCAAGGAGTATCAGCCGGCGCTGATCGGCGTCGGCAGCGGCGCGGACGTCCTGCGCAAGGCGGGCTACCGCCCGCAGGTGATCGTCGGCGACCCCGACCAGATCAGCACCGACGCCCTCAAGTGCGGTGCCCAGGTCGTGCTGCCCGCCGACGCCGACGGGCACGCGCCCGGGCTGGAGCGCATCCAGGACCTCGGCGTCGGGGCGATGACCTTCCCGGCCGCGGGCTCGGCGATCGACCTGGCGCTGCTGCTGGCCGATCACCACGGCGCCGCGCTGCTGGTGACGGCCGGCCACACCGCCAACATCGAGACGTTCTTCGACCGCACCCGCGCGCACACCAACCCGTCAACCTTCCTGACCCGGTTGCGGGTGGGGGAGAAGGTGGTGGACGCCAAGGCCGTGGCCACCCTGTACCGCAACCACATCTCCGCGGGCGCCATCGCGCTGCTGGCGCTCACCATGCTGATCGCCGTCATCGTCGCCCTGTGGGTGTCGCGCACCGACGGCGTGGTGCTGCACTGGGTCACCGACTACTGGAACCACTTCTGCGCGATGGTGCAGAAGTGGGTCACCTAAATGATCTCGTTGCGTCAACACGCCCTGTCGCTGGCCGCGGTCTTCCTGGCGCTGGCCGTGGGCGTGGTGCTGGGCTCCGGCTTCCTGTCGGACACCTTGCTGTCCAGCCTGCGCGACGAGAAGCGGGACCTGACCACCCAGATCAGCGGGCTCAACGACCAGAAGAACGTGCTGAATGAAAAGCTCAGCGCGGCAAACAATTTCGACACCCAACTGGCCGGCCGCATGGTGCACGACGCGTTGGGCGGCAAGTCGGTGGTGGTGTTCCGCACTCCGGACGCCAAGGATGACGACGTGGCGACGGTGTCGAAGTTCATCGGTCAGGCCGGCGGGACGGTGACCGGGACGGTGTCGCTGACCGATGAGTTCGTCGAGGCCAACTCGGCGGAGAAGCTGCAGACGGTGGTGAACTCGTCGGTGCTGCCCGCGGGCCAGCAGCTGAGCACCAAGCTGATCGACCAGGGTTCGCAGGCGGGCGATTTGATGGGCATCGCGCTGCTGGCCAACGCCAACCCGGCCGTGCCCGCAGTGGACGACGTCGCGCGCAACACCGTGCTGGCGGCGCTGCGCGACACCGGCTTCATCACCTATCAGGCGACCGACCACATGGGCGCGGCGAACGCCGCGCTGGTCGTCACGGGCGGCTCGCTGCCCCAGGACGCCGGCAACAAGGGCGTCAGCGTGGCCCGGTTCTCGGCCGCACTGGCCCCGCACGGCTCGGGCACCCTGCTGGCCGGGCGCGACGGGTCGGCGACCGGCGGCGCCGCCGTCGCGGTGACGCGCGCGGACGCCGGGATGAACTCGGCCATCAGCACCGTCGACGACGTCGACGCCGCGCCCGGTCGCATCACCGCGGTCCTGGGCCTGCACGACCTGCTGAACGGCGGTCACGCCGGGCAGTACGGCACGGGTCACGGGGCGACGTCGATCACGGTGCCTCAGTAGCGGGCGTGTTAGCCGCGGCACAGCGCGGTGGATGTTAGGGTGGGTTTCCGTGGGTCGGCAGGCCCATCTAGTTATTCGCTAGACAATTTTGACGCCCTGCCCGTCTTCACGGAGGTCGCCTGTGCGAAAGCATCCGCAATCCGCCACCAAGCACCTCTTCGTCAGCGGGGGCGTCGCTTCCTCGTTGGGTAAGGGGTTGACCGCCAGCAGCCTTGGCCAGCTGCTGACGGCCCGCGGGTTGTACGTGACGATGCAAAAGCTCGATCCGTACCTCAACGTCGACCCGGGCACCATGAACCCTTTCCAGCACGGCGAGGTCTTCGTCACCGAGGACGGCGCCGAAACCGACCTCGACGTCGGGCATTACGAGCGGTTCCTGGATCGCGACCTGTCCGGTTCGGCGAATGTCACTACCGGGCAGGTGTATTCGACGGTCATCGCCAAGGAGCGCCGCGGCGAATACCTCGGCGACACCGTCCAGGTGATTCCGCACATCACCGACGAGATCAAAGGGCGCATCATGTCGATGGCCCAGCCCGACGTCCAGGGCAACCGGCCCGACGTGGTGATCACCGAGATCGGCGGCACCGTGGGCGACATCGAGTCGCAGCCGTTCCTGGAGGCCGCGCGGCAGGTGCGTCACGACGTCGGCCGGGAGAACGTCTTCTTCCTGCACGTCTCGTTGGTGCCCTACCTGGCCCCCTCGGGTGAACTCAAGACCAAGCCCACCCAGCACTCGGTGGCGGCGCTGCGCAGCATCGGTATCACCCCCGACGCGCTGATCCTGCGTTGCGACCGTCCCGTCCCGGAGGCGCTGAAGAACAAGATCGCGCTGATGTGTGACGTCGACATCGACGGCGTCATCTCCACGCCGGACGCGCCGTCGATCTATGACATTCCGAAGGTGCTGCACCGCGAGGAACTCGACGCCTACGTGGTGCGCCGGCTGAGCCTGCCGTTCCGCGACGTCGACTGGACCGAATGGGACGACCTGCTGCGCAGGGTGCACGAGCCGCACGAGACGGTGCGAATCGCGTTGGTGGGCAAGTACGTTGACCTGTCCGACGCCTACCTCTCGGTGACCGAGGCGCTGCGCGCCGGCGGGTTCTCCCATCACGCCAAGGTGGAGATGGTGTGGGTGCCCTCCGACGACTGCGAGAACGCGGCCGACGCCGCGTCGGCGCTGGCCGACGTGCACGGCGTGCTGATCCCCGGCGGCTTCGGCATTCGGGGCATCGAGGGCAAGATCGGCGCGATTCGGTACGCACGGTCGCGCGGGCTGCCGGTGCTGGGGCTGTGCCTGGGCCTGCAATGCATCGTGATCGAGGCGGCCCGCTCGGCCGGTCTGGCCGAGGCGAACTCGGCCGAATTCGACCCCGAGACGCCCGATCCCGTCATCTCGACGATGGCCGACCAGGTCGACATCGTCGCCGGCGAGGCCGACCTGGGCGGCACCATGCGCCTGGGTGCCTACCCGGCGGTGCTGGAGCCGGAATCGATTGTGGCCCAGGCCTATGGCGCCACGGAGGTGTCCGAGCGGCACCGGCACCGCTACGAGGTTAACAACGCCTATCGCGACAAGATCGCCGAGAGCGGCCTGAAGTTCTCCGGCACCTCTCCGGACGGCCATCTGGTGGAGTTCGTCGAATACCCGCCGGACGTGCACCCGTTCATCGTCGGCACCCAGGCGCACCCGGAGTTGAAGAGCCGGCCCACCCGGCCGCACCCGCTGTTCGTCGCCTTCGTCGGCGCGGCCATAGACTACAAGTCGGGCGAGCTGCTGCCGGTGGAGATCCCGGAGCAGTCATCGAACGGCATCCAGCACCGGGACAGCGCTGCGCGGCCGATACCTGAGCCCGCGACCCGTGGCTGAACACGAATTCTCCACGGCGTCATCCGAAACGCTGTACACCGGAAAGATTTTCGCGTTGCGCAGCGACCGGGTTCGGATGCCCGGTGACACCATCGCGGTGCGTGAAGTCGTCGAGCACTACGGGGCGGTCGCCATCGCGGCGCTGAACGCCGAGAACCACGTCGCGATGGTCTACCAATACCGGCATGCCTTCGGGCGCCGGCTGTGGGAGTTGCCCGCCGGGCTGCTGGACGTCGCGGGGGAGGAGCCGCAGCACACGGCCGCCCGGGAACTGCAGGAGGAGGCCGGCCTGCGGGCGGCCACTTGGCAGGTGCTGGCCGATCTGAACTCCGCCCCCGGGTTCAGCGACGAATCGGTGCGGATCTATCTGGCCACCGGGCTGAGCGAGGTGGACCGGCCCGAGGCGCATCACGAGGAAGCCGACATGACGCTGCGCTGGTTTCCCATTGCCGAGGCGGCCCGGCTGGTGTTCAGCGGCGAGGTGGTGAATTCCATTGCCATTGCCGGGATTCTGGCAGCGCACGCGGTCACCGAGGGATTTGCGCAGCCGCGTCCGGTGGACAGTGAGTGGATCGACAGGCCGACGGCGTTCGCCGCGCGCAAGGCCGCGCAATGACCACGGTGGCGCTGGACACCCAGTTGCAGGGCTACCTTGACCACCTCACGATCGAGCGCGGCGTCGCCGCCAACACCCTGAGCTCGTACAGCCGCGACCTGCGCCGCTACACAAAACACCTGTCGGACAGGGGAATTCACGACCTGGCCAAGGTGGGCGAGAACGACGTGAGCGAATTCCTGGTGGCATTGCGCCGCGGCGATCCCGACACCGGGGCCGCCGCGCTGTCCGCGGTGTCGGCGGCGCGAGCGCTGATCGCGGTGCGCGGGCTGCACCGGTTCGCCGCGGCCGAAGGGCTGGCCGAACTCGACGTGGCGCGCGCGGTCCGCCCGCCCACCCCGGGCCGCCGGTTGCCCAAAAGCCTGACCATTGACCAGGTTCTGGCGCTGCTGGAGGCCGCGGGGGGCGAGAGCCCGGCCGACGGGCCGCTGACTCTGCGTAACCGGGCGCTGCTGGAACTGCTGTACTCCACCGGCGCGCGGATCTCCGAGGCCGTCGGCCTCGACGTCGACGACGTCGACACCCATGCCCGCTCGGTGTTGTTGCGCGGCAAGGGCGGCAAGCAGCGGCTGGTGCCGATCGGGCGTCCGGCCGTGGCGGCGCTGGACGCCTATCTGGTGCGGGGTCGTTCGGAGCTGGCGCGTCGCGGGCGCGGAACGCCGGGCATCTTCCTCAACGTGCGCGGCGGCCGGTTGTCGCGGCAGAGCGCGTGGCAGGTGCTGCAGGACGCGGCCGAGCGCGCCGGCATCACCTCCGGGGTGTCGCCGCACATGCTGCGGCACTCCTTCGCCACCCACCTGCTGGAGGGCGGCGCCGACGTGCGCGTCGTGCAGGAGCTACTGGGCCATGCGTCGGTGACGACGACGCAGATCTACACCATGGTCACCGTGCACGCGCTGCGCGAGGTGTGGGCCGAAGCCCATCCCCGGGCCCAATAGCGTTGTCGCACCGGGCCGTTCAGCCGAGATACTCTGACTCGAGCACCAGGTCGGACAGCAGGGTCTGGTATTCCAGGTGCGCCTTGTGCTCGACGGTGTTGAATCGCTTGCCCTGTTGTTGGCGCATGTACTCCCGGTACTTCGGTGCGCCCGGCACCCGGACGTTGTCGGCGACCACGATCGACCCCGGATGCAACCAGCCCCGGTCCAGGATGCTCTTCAGGTCGTCCAGGTAGGCATCCTTGTCGTGGTCCAGAAACACGAAATCCAATGTGCTGGAAGTAAATGCATGCTCGTTGGCCAGCGCGTCGAGGGTGCGCCCACCGTCGCCGATGGTGCCGACCACACACGTCACCCGGTCGGCAACCCCGGCGTGCGCCCAGATCTGGCGGGCGTTGGCCGCGTTCGCCTCGGCGAGCTCGACGGAGAACACCTTGGCCTTCGGGGCGGCCCGGGCGATGCGTAGGGCGCCGTAGCCGACGTAGGTGCCCAGTTCGAGCGCAAGCCCCGGATCGGCGCGACGCACCGCGGCGTCGAGCAGCTGCCCTTTCTCGTCGCCGACGTTGATCAGCAGTGACTTGTCGTAGGCGAACTTGTCGATGGTGGCCAGTACGTCGTCGATGTCGCCGGCCCGGGCGTTGCGCAGCACGTACTCCACGGCGGCCGCCTCGCGCCCGTCGCCGATCTGGCCCGTGGTGGTGATGTTGCGATTCCCGGCGGCCATGCGCCAGACCGACCACCGCAGCAGAGGTATCCGTCGCTTCAGGTTCATAGCCGCCACCATAGGCCGGTGGTTGAGCCGGCCGGGCCCGCCTTAGACCCTCAGGAATTGGTGCTCATGTGACTGAAGTGAATAGGCTGTCGGGATGTGCGTTCTACCACCGATTTTTGCCCATATTGGCTGGTTAATTGCCTGCGGGTCGCCGGGTTTCGCGCCCCGGACCCGTTAGACTTTTCGACGATGTTCACCTCCCGAACACCCCCGCCATGACCGAGCAGCCGGACAACGGCGTCGAGCTCGGCCTGACCGGGCGGCCGCCGCGGGCGATCCCGGAGCCACAGCCGCGCACCTCGCACGGCCCGGCCAAAGTCGTCGCCATGTGCAACCAGAAGGGCGGCGTCGGGAAGACCACGTCCACCATCAATCTGGGCGCCGCGCTGGCCGAATACGGCCGCCGGGTGCTGCTGGTGGACATGGATCCGCAGGGAGCGCTGTCCGCGGGCCTGGGCGTCCCGCACTACGAGCTGGACAAGACCATCCACAACGTCCTGGTCGAGCCGCGGGTGTCCATCGACGACGTGCTGCTGCAGACCCGCGTCAAGCACATGGACCTGGTGCCCAGCAACATCGACCTGTCGGCCGCCGAGATCCAGCTGGTCAACGAGGTGGGCCGCGAGCAGACCCTGGGTCGCGCACTGCATCCGGTGCTCGACCGCTACGACTACGTGCTGATCGACTGCCAGCCGTCGCTGGGCCTGCTCACGGTCAACGGCCTGGCCTGCGCGGACGGCGTGGTGATCCCCACCGAGTGCGAGTACTTCTCGCTGCGCGGCCTGGCGCTGCTGACCGACACCGTCGACAAGGTGCGCGACCGGCTCAACCCGAAGCTCGAGATCAGCGGAATCCTGCTCACCCGGTACGACCCGCGGACGGTCAACTCCCGCGAGGTGATGGCCCGCGTCGTGGAGCGATTCGGTGACCTGGTGTTCGACACCGTCATCACCCGGACCGTGCGATTCCCGGAGACCAGCGTCGCCGGCGAACCCATCACCACGTGGGCCCCGCGCTCCACCGGCGCCATCGCCTATCGCGCGCTGGCCCGCGAGTTCATCGACCGATTCGGCGCGTGAACGCGACCGCAACCGGTGAGGCGCCACAGCAGAACGGCTTTCAGGTCCGCCTGACCAATTTCGAGGGCCCGTTCGACCTGCTGCTGCAGCTGATCTTCGCCCATCGCCTCGACGTGACCGAGGTGGCGCTGCACCGGGTCACCGACGACTTCATCGCCTACACCCGCGAAATCGGTCCGCAGCTCGAGCTGGAGGAGACCACCGCGTTCCTGGTGGTCGCCGCGACCCTGCTGGATCTGAAGGCGGCCCGGCTGCTGCCGGCCGGGCAGGTCGACGACGACGAAGACCTGGCGCTGCTGGAGGTGCGCGACCTGCTGTTCGCCCGGCTGCTGCAGTACCGGGCGTTCAAGCACGTCGCCGAGATGTTCGCCGAACTCGAAGCCACGGCGCTGCGCAGTTACCCGCGCTCGGTGTCGCTGGAGGACCGGTTCACCGAACTGCTGCCCGAGGTGATGATCGGCGTCGACGCCGAACGCTTCGCCCAGATCGCCGCGATCGCGTTCAGCCCGCGGCCCGTGCCGACGGTGTCCGTCGCGCACCTGCACCAGGTGCAGGTGTCGGTTCCCGAGCAGGCTAAAAAGCTGCTGGACATCCTTCAGGCCCGGGGCAGCGGCGCGTGGGCGACGTTCTCCGAGCTGGTCGCCGACTGCGAGGCGTCGATGGAGGTGGTCGGGCGCTTCCTGGCGCTGCTCGAACTGTATCGGTCGCGGGCGGTAGCATTCGACCAGTCAGAGCCGCTTGGCGTGCTCCAAATTTCCTGGACCGGGGAGCGTCCGACCACCGAAATACGAGACGAGTGATGACTGAAGATCTGCCCGACGTCGTACTCGATGACGGCATCCCGGACATCGCCGAGGTCGCGCCGATGGACTCCGAGGAACTCGGCTCGGTGCTCGAGGCGCTGCTGCTGGTGGTGGACACCCCGGTCACCGCGGAGGCGCTGGCGTCGGCCACCGGGCAGCCGGTGTACCGGATCGCGACCAAGCTGCAGGAGATGGCCGAGCAGCTCACCGAGCGGGACAGCGGCATCGACCTGCGCAAAAACAGCGAGGGCTGGCGGATGTACACCCGCGCCCGGTTCGCGCCCTATGTCGAGAAGCTGCTGCTGGACGGCGCGCGATCCAAGCTCACCCGCGCCGCGCTGGAGACGCTGGCCGTGGTCGCCTACCGCCAGCCCGTGACCCGCGCGCGGGTGAGCGCGGTGCGCGGCGTCAACGTCGACGCGGTGATGCGCACGCTGCTGGCGCGTGGCCTGATCACCGAGGCCGGGGCCGACGAGGACACCGGCGCGGTGACGTTCGCCACCACCGACCTGTTCCTGGAACGCCTCGGGTTGACCTCGCTGGCCGACCTGCCGGACATCGCGCCGCTGCTTCCCGACGTCGACACGATCGAGGACTTATCCGAATCCCTGGACAGCGAGCCACGTTTCATCAAACTCT
This sequence comes from Mycobacterium colombiense, assembly GCF_003284975.1. Lineage (GTDB taxonomy): Bacteria > Actinomycetota > Actinomycetes > Mycobacteriales > Mycobacteriaceae > Mycobacterium > Mycobacterium europaeum_A. The sequence continues at coordinate 58,373 of NZ_QMEU01000020.1, read as the reverse complement.
CGGGCGGTCAATCGCCCGATCAGGCGCTGACCTTCGACGTGGACCAGGATTGATGCACGAAGCTGAGGGGATCCGGCTGCAGAAAGTGTTGTCGCAGGCCGGAATTGCGTCGCGCCGGGCCGCCGAGAAGTTGATCATCGACGGCCGCGTCGAGGTCGACGGGCAGGTGGTGACCGAACTGGGCACCCGCGTCGACCCGGACTCCTCGGTGATCCGCGTCGACGGGGCCCGGGTGGTCCTCGACGACTCGCAGGTGTATCTGGCCCTGAACAAGCCGCGCGGGGTGCACTCGACCATGTCCGACGACCGCGGCCGCCCGTGCATCGGCGATCTGGTCGAGCGCAAGGTCCGCGGCAACAAGAACCTGTTTCACGTCGGGCGGTTGGACGCCGACACCGAGGGGCTGATCCTGTTGACCAACGACGGCGAGTTGGCGCATCGGTTGATGCATCCTTCCCACGAGGTGCCCAAGACATATCTGGCGACGGTGACCGGGTCGGTGCCGCGCGGGCTCGGCAAAAAGCTGCGTGCCGGGATCGAGCTGGACGACGGGGTGGCCAAGGTCGACGAATTCGCCGTGGTGGACGCCATTCCCGGCAAGACGCTGGTGCGGGTGACGCTGCACGAGGGGCGCAATCGCATCGTGCGCCGGCTGCTGGCGGCCGCGGGATTCCCGGTGGAGTCGTTGGTGCGCACCGACATCGGGCCGGTCTCGCTGGGAAAGCAGCGACCGGGCACCTTCCGGGCGTTGGCTCATCACGAGATCGGCCAGCTGTACAAGGCGGTGGGCCTGTGAGTGGAATGGTCGTTGCCATCGACGGCCCGGCGGGCACCGGAAAGTCATCGGTGTCAAGGGGATTGGCGCAAGCGCTCGGCGCGCGCTACCTCGACACCGGGGCGATGTACCGGATGGTGACGCTGGCCGTGCTGCGCGCGGGCATCGACCCGGGCGACGCCGACGCGGTCGGCGGGATCGGGTCGACGGCGCAGCTGTCGGTGGACGGCGATCGGTGTTTGCTTGCCGGAGAGGACGTTTCCACCGAGATTCGCGGCGATGCCGTCACCGGCGCCGTGTCGGCGGTGTCGGCGGTGCCCGCGGTGCGCGCCAGGCTCGTCGAGCTGCAGCGCGAGATGGCCGCTCGGCCGGGCGATGTCGTGGTCGAAGGGCGCGACATCGGCACCGTCGTCCTGCCCGACGCGCCCGTCAAGATCTTCCTGACCGCGTCGGCCGAGACCCGGGCGCGGCGGCGCAACGACCAGAACGTGGCGGCTGGGCTGGCCGACGACTACGAGGCGGTGCTCGCCGATGTCCGCCGCCGCGACCATCTGGATTCGACCCGGGCGGTGTCGCCGCTGCGCGCGGCGCCCGACGCACTCGTCGTCGACACCAGCGAGATGACCGAGGCCCAGGTGATCTCGCACCTGCGGGACCTGGTCAAGCAGCGAAGCGGAGCGGTGCGGTGACCCAAGACGGCACGTGGAGCGACGAAAGCGACTGGGAATCCGTCGATTTCGGCCTGGACGAACAGGAGGAGGCCGGCCCGGCGCCCGTGGTGGCGGTGGTCGGCCGACCCAACGTCGGCAAGTCGACACTGGTCAACCGGATCCTGGGCCGACGCGAAGCGGTGGTGCAGGACGTCCCGGGCGTCACCCGCGACCGGGTGTCCTACGACGCGCTGTGGACCGGGCGCCGGTTCATCGTGCAGGACACCGGGGGATGGGAGCCCGACGCCAAGGGGCTGCAGCAGCTGGTGGCCGACCAGGCCTCGGTGGCGATGCGCACCGCCGACGCGGTGATCCTGGTGGTCGACGCCGTCGTCGGCGCCACCACGGCCGACGAGGCCGCCGCCCGGATCCTGCTGCGGTCGGGCAAGCCGGTCTTTTTGGCAGCCAACAAGGTTGACAGCGATAAGGTCGAGGCGGACGCCGCGATGCTGTGGTCGCTGGGGCTCGGTGAGCCGCACGCAATCAGCGCTATACACGGCCGCGGCGTGGCGGATCTGCTCGACGCGGTGCTGGCCGCGCTGCCCGAGGTGTCCGAGGTGGCGCCCACCTCCGGCGGTCCGCGGCGGGTGGCGCTGGTCGGCAAGCCCAACGTGGGCAAGAGCTCGCTGCTGAACAAGCTGGCCGGGGACCAGCGCTCGGTCGTGCACGACGTCGCCGGAACGACGGTGGACCCGGTGGACTCGCTGATCGAGCTGGGCGAGCGGGTGTGGCGGTTCGTCGACACCGCGGGCTTGCGGCGCAAGGTCGGCCAGGCCAGCGGGCACGAGTTCTATGCCTCGGTGCGCACCCACTCGGCCATCGACGCGGCCGAGGTGGTGATCGTGCTGATCGACGGGTCGGATCCGCTGACCGAGCAGGACCAGCGGGTGCTGTCGATGGTCATCGAGGCCGGCCGCGCCCTGGTGCTGGCCTTCAACAAGTGGGACCTGGTCGACGAGGACCGCCGCGAGATGCTGGAGCGCGAGATCGACCGTGAACTGGTGCAGCTGCGGTGGGCGCCGCGGGTCAACATCTCCGCCAAGACCGGCCGGGCCCTGCAGAAGCTGGTGCCCGCGATGGAGACCGCGCTCGCTTCGTGGGATGCGCGGATTCCGACCGGCCCGCTCAATTCCTGGCTCAAAGAGGTGGTGGCGGCCACCCCGCCGCCGGTGCGTGGCGGCAAGCAGCCGCGCATCCTGTTCGCCACCCAGGCCACCGCCCGGCCGCCGACGTTCGTGCTGTTCACCACCGGGTTTCTAGAGGCCGGATACCGGCGCTTTCTGGAGCGCCGGCTGCGCGAGGCCTTCGGGTTCGAGGGGTCGCCGATCCGGATCAACGTGCGGGTGCGCGAGAAGCGGGGAGCGCGGCGGCGCTGAGCCGACAGCCCTGACGTGGTGGAGCCCGCCCAGGTCATCAGACGACTTCACGCAACTCGCCCGGGCGCCCGCAAGTGAACAATGCCGGTCCACGGCGCATCGGAGGTCACCTGGCGGACCCGTCGACCGGTTACGGTAGGCTTTCGACCTGCTGCCGGTGCAAGCACCGGAGCGCGGGCTGTGGCGCAGTTTGGTAGCGCACTTGACTGGGGGTCAAGTGGTCGCAGGTTCAAATCCTGTCAGCCCGACTCAGAAACCAGCAGTTCAGCGGTGGCCTCGCCGCCTGACGACGGGAATGTCGACGCACACCGGCCGCTCTTGACGCGCGGGGCGTGATGCCGTTGGCGGATGGCGTCGATTGCTGTCTTGAGACCGCGGCGGCCGGTGGCCGGATCCGTGCCTAGGAAGCCGGGCTCGAGTCGGCGAAACATCCGCTCGCTGCGGGGTCTCCGGTGCGTTGTCGGCGTCGTCGCGCAGATACGTGTCCGGCAGCAAAAGCTTGGCGATGGTGCGCCTCGTTTTCGCGTACTGCGATAGGAATGAACCTGTGGCGTAGGGCAAGTCGTACTTGTCGCAGACTTCGCGCACTCGCACTGAAACCTCCTGCAGCCGGTTACTGGGCAGATCGGGTTATAGATGGTGTTGATCTGGTGGCGGAGGTTGCTGCTCAGGAAGTGCAGCGCGGGGCCGGCCTCGAAGTTGGCGCTGCCCAGCATCTGGCGCAGGTACCACTGTCCCCTGGTTTCGCCGATCATGTCGGTCTTGGTGAATTTCTCTGCGCCATCGGGGAAATGGCCGCCGAAGATCACCGCGTTGGCGCAGATGTTGCGAATCACGTTGGCCACGGCGTTGGCCTTCAGCGTGGACGTGTAGGTCGCGGCCGGCGACAGCAAGGTCAGCGCCGGGAACGCGACGTAGTCCTTGAGCACCCGCCTGCCGGCCTTGCTGGAGAACTTGCGTGTCGGCTTGAGGGTGATGTCGCGGTCCGGTCCCGGCTTCAAGACTTTTTTCGAAATCGACGGTCTGCAAACCGATTCCCCACTCGAACCCGATCGCCAGGACGGCTGGTCGCGCGTGACTCGCAGGATGAAGTAACCCACGTCGTCGTCCATGCTGAGGATGTTGGTGTACTCGCGGTGCGCGATGTTGTGGGCGGAAATCCAGTGCTTCGACGCCGCGCTCATGTCCCGCTCCCACGTCGAGGAGTGGATCTCGGGATCGTTCATCCAGTTCCACTGCCCATGCATGACGTTGTGGCCGATCTCCATGTTCTCGATGATCTTGGTCATGGCAAGGGTCACGGTTCCGGCCCACCCGCCCGGCGTTTCGAGCTGCCGGCCAGCATGATCCGGCCGGTCACATCGAAAACACGTTGCGCACTAATGGTTCGGCGGATGTAGCGGGCGTCACGCTCGCCAAGGGAATCTTCGATGTCCAGCGGGACACCGTCCGACTCTGCGGCCAGATTTCCGAGGTCTGTCTCGATCAGTGGGCGAAGGTTGGGACGTCAATGATCGCCATAACTCCCTCTCATTCGTACGGTGTAGCGGATCGCCGTACCCGCGACCGAGATTTCGGTGGTCGTCTGGGCGGCAACGTGAAATTCAGTGGCTCGGGGCAAGCGGTGCGGGGCAGGGCAAGCGGTGCGGGGCAGGGCAAGCGTGCGGGGCACGGTTCATTCGGCCGGCGGAAAGCTGTTGTATGGGACTCATTCTCGAACAACCCTTACCCGAAGCCGGCGTTCGCCCAGGCTCGATTATTGCCGGCAGTTCTCAGCGTTTCGGCGGCCGAGTGACGGGTAGCCCGTGTGTTAGGCAGAAGGTGGGCCCCGGGGTAGCCGTGCTGCTTAGCCCCCGGGAGTCATGAAGCGGCTTCCGGGGGCGTTTCAGCCCCAGGGTTTTCACCGGCGTCATCAAGCGTTGAGAGGTGTATCGTCAAACTCATCAGCAAACCCAGCTAGTCCGGGATGAGTTAGCAATTTGAGCTGACCGCGCCGAGCAACCGCTCACGCCGGACACGCCGGTGTCAACCGCAGTTGGGATCGCTTTGAGCGCCTTGGCTCCCCTTCATAGACAAACGGGTCCCGTTGTGGATCAAGCAATTTCCGATGCCCCGAGTTTCGGCATTCTGGGAGCGTATCCACCGACACGATCCGGGTCGGCGCGGTTCGGCGCCGCGCTGGCCTCTGCGTTGACCGCTTATGGCGCCGACGTCGGCGTCGTGCGAGTGTCCGACGGGACGCCGTCCGCGAGCACCCGCGTCGTGGCTGAGCTGCTCGCTGACTCACCGCTGTCCGTCGCGGCCTGCGCTGACGTGTTGAACCAGAGCGACGTTGCGGTCATCCAACATCAGCACGGAGTCTACGGAGTCGTCGACGAAGACGCCGTGCTCGACATCGTCGAGAGACTGCGCGTGCCGTCGATCGTGATCGCTCATACGATCCGCAAAAGCCCGACACGACAACAGCGTTGTGCCTTCGAGGCCATTGTCGCGCGGGCCGACCGGCTGGTCGTGATGTCCGAGGTGGCCGGCGAGAGGTTGCGCTGCGGCTTCGATATCGATCGCCGCAAAGTCGCCGTCATCCCGCACGGAGCGAGCGTGCCGACGACCGCGTCCATCCGGGGCGGTCGACCGACCCTGTTGACGTGGGGCCTGCTGCGCCCCGGCATGGGTATCGAGCGGGTGATCGACGCGATGGGCTCGCTGAGTGGTCTGCCCGGCCGGCCGCGGTACCTGATTGCTGGCCCGACGCATCCGAGCGTGCTCGCCACCGCTGGTGAGGCGTACCGCGATGCCCTGATCGCACAGGCGCTGCGATGCGGCGTCGCTGATTCGGTGTTCTTCGATGCGGGCTACCGCAACGGCCCGATGTTGACCGCCCTCGTCCAGGCCGCGGCCGTCGTCGTCTTGCCGTACGACTCGGCCGATGAGGTCACGTCGGGGGCCCTGGTCGATGCTGTCGCGAGCGGCCGGCCCGTTGTGGCCACCGCGTTCCCACACGCCGTCGAATTGCTCGGAAGTGGCGCTGGAATAGTCGTCGCGCATGACGGGCCGGATGCGCTGGTGGCCGCCCTGCGTCGTGTGCTGACCGAGCCGCGTTTCGCCGGTGCGATGGCGGCTGAGGCCCGCCGATTGGCACCGGGATGGCCTGGCCGCTGGTCGCCGGCGCGTATCTGGCGCTGGCCCGTCGAGTGGTTGCGCAGCGACGGGTATGGGCATGACCACAACGCGCCAGCCCCGATATTCGACCGTCTGCTGTGGCTAAGGAATAGCCTGACGCGGCAGTGCCTTTCGTTGTCAGCAATGACGACCGCCGGCGTTTGGCCGGCGATTTTGGAGGTTCAACCATGACAGTTACCGTGACTCTGCGAGACGGAGCAATCGTGCGGTATATGCGGTTCGGCGACGCCTACCGCAAGCACAGCGATGGCACGCTCGACATCGTTCGCAATGGCGTTAAGCGACCGCACACGTATGCGCGCGACGAGTGGTCCGACGTTGCCGGCGACGAAAAAAGTTGGAAGAAGATCCGTTTCTGGGATTGATCCCACCGGGAGTGGTCTTGCGGGTCCTCGCCAGCAGCGGGGAGCACCATCTAGCGCCCGGCGGGTCGCACGACGGGGGCGGCTTACAGTGGAAGCGTGGACGTCTACGCCAGGAACAACATCAAGATCGTTGGCGCCCCAGACGGGCCACTTATCCTGCTCGCGCATGGATTCGGCTGCGATCAGCAGCTGTGGCGTCGGGTCGTCGACCGGCTGCAGCGGGACTTTCGCCTGCTGCTCATTGACCACGTCGGCTGCGGGGCGTCGGATCCGGCGTGCTGGGACGCGCAGAAGTACTCGTCGCTGACCGGGTACGCTGAGGATATCGTCGACATCGTTCGTGGGCTTGATCTGCGCGATGTCGTGTTCGTTGGGCATTCCGTGGCGGCGATGATCGGCACGCTGGCGGTCATCGTCGAGCCCGATCGGTTCGCCAAGCTGGTGATGCTGACGCCGTCGCCGTGCTACATCGATGACGACGGCTATCGCGGCGGTTTCTCGCGTTCCGATATCGACGAACTCCTTGATTCCTTGGAGCTCAATTACCTGGGCTGGTCCCACATGATGGCACCCGTCATCATGGGGACCCCGGATCGCCCCGAGCTGCAGGACGAACTGGTCGAGACCTTCTGCCGCAATGATCCCGAGCATGCTCGCGTATTCGCCCGCGCCACATTCCTTTCCGACAACCGCGACGACCTTGCACGGATCCCGGTTCCCACGTTGGTGGTTGAGTGTGTCACGGATGCGATCGCACCGCGCGAGGTCGGCGCCTATGTCCATGAACATGTCCCGGACAGTCGACTGGTCACTCTCGAGGCCTCTGGCCATTGCCCCCAGGTGAGTGCCCCGGACGCCACCGCATCCGCCATTTCGGCTTTCGTCCGATGGGCGTGAGCGACCCCAGCCTGGGGGACTTCTGGGAGAACAGTCCTTGTGGCCACCTCATCGCCCGGCCCGATGGTCGAATCGTCCGGATCAACGACACCATGATCCGCTGGTTGGGCTATCAGCGGAATGCTTTAGAAGGCAGACTATTCAGTGATCTGTTCACCGCCGGGGGTCGGATCCACTACGAGACCCATTTCGAGCCGCTGCTCCACATGAGCGGTGAGCTCAACGGTGTCACGGTTGACCTCGTGGCGGCCGACGGGGCACGTCTGCCCATGTTTCTCACGGCCAACGTCAAGACGGGTCCGCACGGGCGGCCGGAATTGCTGCGAATCAGCGCGGTTGACGCGGCAGACCGCCGGTCCTACGAACGCGAGCTTTTGGAACAGCGGCGGCGGGCCGAGGCCGAGCACGACCGGGTACGGGTGTTTGCCGACACGCTACGGCGCTCGCTCCTGCCGCCAGTGCTGTCCCCGCCGGACGGGTTGGACGCGGCGGACTACTACCACACCGCGTCCGATGACGACGTGGGCGGCGACTTCTACGATCTCTTTCCACTGTCCCGCACCAGGTGGGGTTTCTTCCTCGGTGACGTCGTGGGCAAAGGGGTCGAGGCGGCGGTGGTCACCGGACTGACCAGGTATGTGCTGCGCTCCGCAGCTGTATCCGACGACGACCCGGTTCACGTGCTGCACAATCTCCACGCCGTGCTCGGCCAGAAGCTCGGCACCCGGAACGAGAGCTTCTGCACCGTGATCTATGGCAACCTGACCAGGCGGGGCAATGGCTTTGACGTTTATCTCGGCAGTGGCGGCCATCTACCTCCGGTGCAGCTGCGCGCCGACGGCGCTGCCCACTACGTAGATAGCATCGGCGGTCACGCCGTCGGCCTCGTCACAGAACCGCGCTTCGTGGCTACCAGGTTCCATCTCGGGCCCGGCGACACGCTGATGCTCTACACCGACGGACTGACCGAGGCCAGTACCGGTGTCGGTCGCGAACGATTCGACGATCGAGGCGCCCTGCTGCGCTTCGCAACATCCCACGCGCCCGCGACGGCGCCCGCCATCGTCGATGCTGTCCACGCGTTGCTCGACGACCTCGGTTCCGGCGTCGAGGACGACGTGGCTGTGCTGGCGGTTGGCGTGCCCCCCTCCGCCGGCGAGGCCGAGTAACTCACTGCCGCCCGGCCATCTCAATTCGTACACCGCAGCCATGCGTGGCGCGGGGGATCTGCCGGCTGAGTTAGCCTTGGCGTCGCCGACGCGCCAGCGTGTTGCGTGAGTGTGCCCCGAACGCCTACGGTCAGGGCCACGGCGTCGAGCCCCTAAGGCAGGTGTATTCAAGCAGAAGGCTCAACGCCCTCCGGATCGCTAGGGTCCGAGCAGGCTGCCGTATGTTCCGACTCCGGACGAGGGCAACGACGGTAACTGCGCAGTAGTGCAGCCGTATTCGCGGCCGACGAGAAGTGACTTGTCGCCCGATGCCGCAGCCCTGCTGATCGAGAATTATCCGGCTTACCTGACTTTGCGCCTAACGTCGTGCCTCCCGTGCGACTGACACACACAGATCGGACATACTTCTCATGCTGCGGTTCGCAAACTCCCCCTGGCTGCGTGTGGTCGTACATACGCCGCTCAGCGCCCCCGGATCTCACTGATTTTCAATGGCTATCACCGATGTACCTGAATACGCCCACCTGAGCGAGGACGACCTCGAGGCGTTCGCGGCCGACCTGGACGCGATCCGCTGCGATATTGAGGGTTCGCGCGGCGCCAAGGATCGGGCATACATCGTGCGCGCGATCGCTTTTCAGCGTGGTCTCGAGATTGCAGCGCGGTTGGTCATTGCCACGAGCAGAGGCAAGCGCGGGTGGGCCGTCGGGACGGCGGTGCTGGCCGCGGCCAAGTGCATCGAGAATATGGAGCTCGGCCACAACATCAGCCACGGTCAATGGGATTGGATGAACGACCCCGAAATCCACTCCAGCACGTGGGAGTGGGACATGGCCGGTCTTTCGTCGCAGTGGCAGCACTCCCACAACTACCGGCACCACGTCTTCGCGAACGTCGTCGGCGTCGACGACGACCTCGGGTTCGGCATCATGCGCGTCACTCGGGATGAAAAATGGCAGCGGGGCGCCTTGGTGCAACCATTGCGTGCGGTGCTGCTGGCCCTCTTGTTCGAGTGGGGCGTGGCACTGCACTGCCTGTACTCGGTGCAGGAACTCGAGAAGACGGCTGCGGGTAAATCGGGCCACGCCAAAGCCCTGGGCCGCAAGATTGCTCGCCAGGCCGGCAAAGACTATGTCGTGTTCCCTGCGCTGAGTCGCCGGCGGTGGCGCCGCACCCTGGGGGCCAACGTGGCGGCCAACGGGCTGCGCAACGTATGGGCGTATCTGGTCATCGTCTGCGGTCACTTCACCGATGGCGCGGAGAAGTTCACCGAGGCCGTGCTGCAGGACGAGACGAAGGCCGAATGGTATCTGCGGCAGATGCTGGGTGCCGCAAACTTCCACGCCGGGCCGGTCATGGCGTTCATGAGTGGGAATCTTTGCTACCAGATCGAACATCATCTGTTCCCCGATCTGCCGAGCAACCGGTATCCCGAAGTCGCCGCGCGGGTGCGCGCATTGTGCGTCACCTACGACCTGCCTTATACGACCGGTCCGTTGGCCCGTCAGTACCTGCTCACCATGCGCACCATCTGCAAATTAGCGTTGCCGGACCGGTTTCTGTCCGCCTCCTCTGATGACGCGCCAGAAACGGCCTCGGAGAACAGGTTTCGGGTCGCGGGGGAACCGGTGACGCGATCGTCAGCGAGTGGCGATGTCAAGCGGCGGGGATTGTCAACAGCGATACTCGCCCGCGGCAACGCACAGGGGCGCCGCAGTCGCGGGCCGTTCACCGCGCAGGCCTCCTAATCAGAGTGCAACGAGATGGATTTCGTCCGTCCACGCGGACGATTCGCCATCGCCCCGTTACTCCCGTACCTGGCGATTGACCAGACCGACGACGTACCGCGAATCGATCTCTTCGCCGCCGTCGCCGTAGTAGACGCGGTGGGGCCCGCTGGCGGTGTCGTCGGCGGTGTGCGTGACTTTGATCCACCTGCCCGACGTCGGATCCTGGAGCATGTCGCCCTCCCGGATCTCCGACAGCGGCACCTTCTCTATGGCATGTTCAGAACTCATGGCTCTTCCGGACTGTCGTGGTAAAGAGCGTGTGTCCACCCTCCGGGGATCGTCCCGACGATCACCTTGAGGATTACCCCAGTCAACCGCACGGGTCGATGAGGGATTCAACCCGGCCACCCCGACCCGTTGGCCACCACGGCTGCGTCGCGCTCGTAAAAACCCCCAACTAGTGAAAGGCTGGGGGGATGATCTCCCCGACGAGCCACGCGGTCACCACCGCGGCCGCCCGGCCCCTGTTCGGCTAAGTGTGGCAATCCACGAGCAACTCCGCGCGGCTGTCGACGGCCGGCGCGGGACAGAGGCCGCCGACCGTTTGTGCGAGGCTTGCGTGGTTCTGCTCGACGTGGATGCGGCCGCAATCTCGATAATCTTCGACGGCGCGAGCACCGGAACACTGGGAGCCAGCGGCGAGCCAGCCCGCAGGTACGACGAACTTCAGTTCATCCTCGGAGAGGGCCCCTGCCTGGATTCGGTCGCCTTGCGGATCCCAGTCCTGGTCGTCGACCTCGCCGACCCCGAGGAGGCGCGCTGGCCCGTCTATGGCCCCGCCATGCTCTCCCACCAGATCAGGGGCGTTTACGCCATACCCGTCGTGGTCGCCGGGGAATTTGTCGGCGCGCTCGACCTCTTTAGCGCGCGGCCGGGTCCGTTGCCGGGGGACGAACTGACCGGTGCTGTCGCCGCCGCGGAGCTCGCGGGGATTCCGCTGCTGGATCTCTTGGACGCCGACCTGCAGGCTGCCGTTGCAGACCCGAACAGCGATGCCTGGGCCGAACTGCACGCATTGGGTCGTGCCGAGGTCAGCCAGGCCACCGGAATGCTTGTCGCTCAACTCGAGGTGGAGCCGGCCGAGGCGCTGATCCGGTTGCGGGGCCATGCCTACGCCACCGGCCGCAGCGCGACCGACGTCGCCCGCGACATCCTTGATGGCCGTCTGCGACTCGAGGCGGACTGAGGCGTCTTGACGGAAGCCAAGAGTCAGGAAGGAGGACAGCGTGACCGAGACCCCTCGCGAAACCCGCGTGCTGGACGCCGTTGTGTCGATCGTCGACAGTCTGCTTGACGACTTCGACGTGGTTGACCTGTTGACCGGGCTGACTGAGCGATGTACGGATCTGCTCGACATCGAAGCCGCGGGATTCCTGCTCGCCGACCCGTTGAACAAGCTTCGCCTGTTGGCCGCCACCTCGGAGGAGGCCCGCGAGCTGGAGCTGTTCCAGCTACAAGCCGACGAAGGCCCATGCGTGGACTGCTACAGCAGCGGCCAACCGGTCTCCGTCGCCGACATCCACGGGGCGCTCGAGCGGTGGCCACGGTTCGTTCCGGCCGCGGTCGACGCCGGCTTCGCATCGGTCCACGCGGTTCCGATGCGCGCCGCCGGCATTGTGTTGGGCGCGCTCGGCTTGTTCGGCACCCGCCGCGGCAAGCTCAACAACGCCGATCTACTCGTCGGTCAAACCCTCACGCACATAGCGTGCGTGGCGATCCTCCAAGAGCACCCGCCGACACCGTCGACCGTCATGCCGCAACTGCGATCGGCGCTGACCGGCCGCGTGGTCATCGAGCAGGCCAAGGGTTTGGTCCGTCAACTGCTGGATGTGTCGGTGGAGGATGCCTTCAGGCTGTTGCGGATTTATGCGCGAGCCAACGGCGAACATCTGACCGACGTTGCACGCAAATTGATGAGCGACCGTTACTCGCGGGTGCTTATCGTGGCGGAGTTGGACGAACTGCGCGCCGGCCACGATAAGTAACGCGTTCAGCGACGCCGTGCTCGGGCGCGCCGTGTGGCCTCCTCGACCAACCGCTCGGCGACGGTGTGCAGTTTGACGTTTTCGGTTTGGCTGAGCTGGGCCAGGCGTTCAAACGCCTCCTTCGCGCCCGCACCCGATCGGCTACGTATGATGCCGATCGCCTGATCGATCACCGATCGGCTGTCCAAGGCCCGCTGCAATCGCAGTGTCCGTTCGTGCGCAATGGCCAGCAACTGGGCGTTGTACACCGAGACGGCGGCGGGCTGGGCGAACTGCGACCCTAGCTGCACCGCGTGCTCGGTGAACGCGTCGCGGGCTGCCGCGTAGGCGTTGATCGAACCGATTACCTGGTCGCCCACGATCAGCGGCAGCGCCAACGCGGAGTGCATGCGCATGCGGGCCACCCGGCCACCGAAGTGCGGCCAACGGATGTCGCTGCCCAGTGATCCGCTCACGGTAGGGCGCTGAGATTCCATGCAGGTGATGCAGGGGCCTTCGTGCAGTTCGGTGTATTGCACGGTGTCGATGTCGTGAACGAGCACCGCTGTCGCCGCCCAGGTGTGGACGCTGGAGATGCCGTGCGCCGGATCGATCAATGAGACGCCGACGCCGTCGGCGCCCGGAATCGCTTGCGCGGCGAATTCCGCCACATCCCGGAGTAGGTCGATCACCCCGCGGCCACCGGCCACAATCCCGGCCACTCCGCGTAGCCCCGCGTACAGCTCGGCCTCGTCCGCCTCCAGCTGGCTGGGGGAGAGTTCTGGCACTGCGGGCGTCCCGCGGTTGGGTTGGGGGTCGAAGTCCGCCAACGTCCCTCCTCGCGTCCACCCTCGACCACCAACGTACTCTCTGCCGGGCTCCCGAAATTCAGCCGACGAGTGCCAATGTGTGGGCGCGCCGCAGCTTGCCGGACGGCGTCTTGGGAATCGTTCCGGGCTCGAGCACCAGCACATTGCGCGGCCGGACGTCGACCTCGGCAACCACCTCGTGTGCCACCTGTTGTTCGATGCGGCGCACTTCGGCCGTGTTCTGCCAGTCGTTGGACTCCACGGCGATCGCGAACGTCTCGCGCGAATGTCCCGCTTCCAGGCGCACCGCCACGGCCCCACCTGGCCGTACGCCGGAAACTCGCGCGGCGGCGCGTTCGATATCGGTCGGGTAGATGTTTCGCCCGGCCATGATGATCACGTCCTTGACTCGCCCGCAGACGACGACGTGACCGGTCTCGGTGAGGTAACCCAGATCGCCTGTGTCATACCAACCCTGCTCGTCCTGTGCCGAGACGAAACCGGCCATCGTCTCGTAACCCAGGGTCACCGGCGCGCCGCGCACCTCGATGACGCCGACTGCGCGGGCGGGCAGAATGTTGCCGTCTTCGTCGATGATGCGCGCCTCCAGTCCCTGAAGTACGCGCCCGAGCGTGGCCAGTCGCCGGGTTTTACCCTTGGTCGCCGGAACGGCCCGGTGCAGTACGGCAAGCAGGTCGGCGTCGACCTCATCGATCACCAGGCCCGCGCCGCACTCAGAGAACGACACCGCCACGGTCGTCTCGGCCATGCCGTATGCCGGCAGAATCGCCTCGGGATGCAACCCGAACGGCTTGCCCGCGTCACAGAAGTCTTCGACGTCGGCGGGTTCGACCTGCTCGGCGCCCGACAGCGCCCATCGCAGGGTGGACAGGTCGAATTGGCCGGGCTCGGCCAGCTTGCGTAGGCGTTTGGCGAGCAGCGTGTAGGCGAAGTTGGGCGCCGCGGTCATGGTGCCCTTGTACTTGTCGATGAGCCGGGCCCACAGCAGCGTGTCGCGCAAAAAGTCCATCGGTGTGACCTTGACGAGTTCTGCCCCGAAATACATTGGCACGGTTAAGAACCCAGTCATGCCCATGTCATGGAAGAGGGGCAGCCAGCTCACGATCACGTCGGTCTCGATGTCGACCTGCGCGCCGGTGAACATCGCCTCGGCGTTCGAAACTATATTGCCGTGGGTGATTCGCACCGCCTTCGGTGCCCCGGTAGAACCCGACGTCAGCTGAAGAAGCGCGACGTCGTCGTCGTCGGTCTCGACGGGGTCGATCGGGCGGCTGCCGAGCAGTTGTTCGATGGTGAGCACCTGCATGCCCAACTCGGACAGCACCGAGGCCGCGGCCATGAACGGGTCCGAGATGACGACCGTCTTGGCGCCGATCATCTTGATGACGGCGGTGGTCTCCTCGGCCCAGCGCGCGAGATCGGTGCGCGGTGTGGGCTGGTGGAGCATCGTGAGGCTGGCGCCGCGCATCCAGATACCCTGGCTGGTCGGCGCGATTTCGGCGGGAGCACCGGCCAGCACCGGCACGGCATCGCCGCGGCCGACGCCTCCGCTGGCCAAGCCACCCGCAATGCGACGGGCCCGCTCGTGCACCTCGCCCCAGGTGTGCCGGACGGGGCAGTTCGGCTCCCCGGTGACCAGACCCTGCGAACTGGACTGGGCGGCGAAAAACATGGTTTCGGTGAACTTGCTCAAAATCCCCCCTTTGGTGCCGGCACTGCGGTTGAGCCCCAGTGCCAGTGGCGGAGTTCAACGGCGAACACCAGGACGCGTCGGTCGCCGAAGGCGTGGGCAGAAGCCGCGAAGCTCGCATCGAAGTTGCGGGGGCGGGCACCATTGGTGTCGTTGCGCTACGGCCGCCCGCCCGGGACCGAGGCTGACGATGACTATGGCGGGGTGGTTGCCCCTTTTCACGCACAAAACGGATCAACCGTCACTCGGCCGAAGTGGCGGTTCGAGCGTTTCAGACGCCTCGACCTTACGTTTTGAATGGCAATCAGGCAGTCAGGCGCGCCGACATTGCCGAGAGGTGCGGTCACCCTTGCAGCGCTGAGCACGCGACTCCGTCAACTGTCAGTCCAACAGCACAACCCGATAACTGTCGGCGATGCAGGGATTGCAGACACGTCACAGGCGGGGACCAGATAGATCGCCACCGGTCGTTCCGGGAGGCTGGGGAGTCAACCGCATTACACCATATACCGGAAGGTCGGACTTGATCGCTGAACTCGGGATGAGCCGTGGGGTTTATCGATGCGCCTGGGGGGCCGTCGTAGCGTTCGGCGGGCGATCTGGCCGGGAGCGGTTTGCCCGATCAGTGTTTGAAAGCGTCTTTGACCTTGGCCCCTGCTTGTTTCATATTGCCCTTCATCTGATCGGCGCGCCCCTCGGTACGCAGGCGGGTGTTCCCGGTCGCGCGGCCGAAAATCTTTTTGGTGGCGCCCTTTGCCCCTTCGAGCTTATGGGCGATCTTGTTACCGATGCTCATGCTTCTCACCTATTTCGTTGCGATTCTTAGTTCAGGAGCCCAGAGTTGGCTAGGTTCGTCCGCGTTGCCTGGACTTGGCGCCTACCAGCGTCCGCTACCAGCGCGCGGGTAGGTCGGTAGGCGACCGTACGGCCGGCGACCCAGGAGACCCCACTTATTCCTCGGTCGGATCCCGGCCGCTTCCGAATTCACGGTGGCGCCACCTGTCACACCGGGCTGGTGGTCGAAGTCAAGGTCTCTGTGCAAAAAGTCCGCTTCGCGCTGGGACCTTTGCAGTTCACGTCGGGCGTCACGTCCACGTGCCGCGGTACGTCGCGCACCGGCCAGCAACACGCTCATGCCCAACATCGCCAGCGCACCAATCGCGATCCCGAAGAGGAACAGGGTGCCGGTCGAACCCGTGACGTGATAGCCCATTACTGAGAAGCTCTCGCTCAGCGCATGCGTGGCTCCGGCATTGTTGAGAACGCCGGCGAACCCCACGATGACGGCGAAGAGTAAAACAACTAATCCGACAATGACAATCATCTCGAGGTCTCCAATTTTGCGGTGCTAGAAGTTCATTACACGCCAGAATCCAGGCTGTGTCAACACTGTTGACGTCAGACGTGGGCCTACAATCTGTCCGGATCTTCATGTGTGGTGGCCCTGTGGTCGCCTCGGACGTACCCCGCCCATGATGGCGAATATTGCGCAGCCTGCTCGTCCTGTGTGAGGTGACGGTGGTTCCGGTCGGAAAGGGCGCCCGGTCATGGGGTTTCGGCGGGCCCGGGCTCGGGAACTGCGCCGTTCGTCGGCCGAGGTCCGGTTCGCGTTGACGTGTCGGCCCCAATTGTGGTGCTGACCGGATGGGGTGGGGACGCGGAGGCCGCATTTTCTCTGGCAAGGAAGGCGCCCAGTTCACCGATCGCACTCATCAGAGGTGCCGGGAAAACAATGGTCGTGTTCTTCTCCACCCCGAGCTCGACGAGCGTCTGCAGGTTGCGCAGTTGCAACGCCAGCGGGTGCGCCATCATCGTGTCCGACGCCTCGCCCAACGCGGCTGCGGCCATCGATTCGCCCTCTGCCGCAATAATTTTGGCCCGCTTCTCGCGCTCGGCCTCGGCTTGCCGAGCCATCGCGCGTTTCATGCTGTCGGGCAGCTGGATGTCTTTGAGCTCAACCAGGGTCACTTCGACACCCCATTCAAGTGTTGCGATGTCGAGGATCTTTCGGATATCGGCGTTGATCGTGTCGGTCTCCGACAGCGCCTGGTCGAGGGTGTGTTGGCCGACGACCTTACGCAGGGTGGTCTGCGCGATCTGGTTGATTGCGGCGTGGACGTTTTCGATGGCGATCACCGATTTCACGGCATCGAGAACCCGGAAGTAAGCGACCGCCGAAATGTCGACGCTGACATTGTCGCGGGTGATGATGCCCTGGGACTGGATCGGCATCGTCACTATTCGCAGCGACACCTTCATCAGTCGGTCGATGACCGGGATGATGACGGCCAGCCCGGGGTCTTTGACAGCCACCACCTTGCCGAGGCGGAACAACACTCCCTTCTCGTATTGGGTCACCACTCTCACCGACAATGACAACAGGATCACAGCGACAACGAGCAGTACCACCACCAGGATGATCAGAGCTTTCATGGCATGTCCTTCATAGATATTGAGGAATTTGGCATTCGGGCCTCGTCGCAAACGAAGCCGGTGTCAGGCGTGAGTTAGCTCGCGAAGCGGCCGGCTGGATCGGGGACGCCCGCAAGTGGGCACGCTGAGGGGGATCGAGTGATGGGGTCACGGGGGACCTGAGGCGCATTGATCATCGGTGTGTGGGGGTTCGGAGCCGATGCTCCTTGGGTTAGGCGGCGGACAGCCGAACTCATCCCGGACCAGCTGAAATTCTCAGCACCCTTGACGCTACACCTGTTTGACCGCTCCTATTGACCAGCAGATTGACTCAAACGTCGCGCAGCGAGGGTTTTCTGACGCGGACACGGCATGCAGCAACGCCGTCGAGCCCATCGTCTGGCCGCCGACACCGGAATCCAGTGACGGTGTCTGATTTTCGAATGCGCACCGGCCCGGCGCTCTCACAGTCCGTCTCACCGGTACGGCGCTACTATTAGTCTGACAACCGTCTCTCAACGGTTGGTCCGCGGCCGGGGTGCAAAACTTCGGTGTGGATGTGCAGTTCCGGCAAGATAATTGGGCGCAGCTATGACGGAGTTCACGGGGGGCGTCAGCGGTTTGCCGTTGGCGTCGTTGAGCGTGCAGCAGGCTAGCGCTGATGCTGCCGATTTGCGGGCCGGGATCGACGACCTGGCGGGCTTGGTGGCGGGCAGTCTGGGTTTGCCTGAGTTGCTCGCTGAGGTGTCGACGTTCGCGGTGCACGCGATACCGGGTGCCGACGGTGCCGGGGTGACCTTATTGGAGGTCGACCGGGTGGACAACATGGTGGAAGCGTTGGCGGCCAGCGCTCCGTTTGTCGCCAAGATCGACGAGATTCAATACGTGACCCTCAAGGAGGGGCCCTGCATCACGGCAGCTTTGGAGCGGCGCACGGTGCGGTCTGGGTCATTGGGTGGGGAGAAGATGTGGCCGCGCTTCGGTCCCCGGGTGGGGCGTTTGGGGGTGCACAGTGCGCTGTCGCTGCCACTGCTGGTCTCGGATCAAGTGATTGGAGCTATCAACGTCTATGCCCACGACAAAGATGTCTTCGATGAGCATGCCGCAGAGCTGGGCGAGCTGTTCGCCAAGCCCGCGGCGGTGGCGGTGCACAACGCACAGACCCTCGCGCACGCGCTGACGCTGACCACCCAGTTGCGGATGGCGCTGTCGACGCGCCCGGTGATTGATCAGGCGATCGGCCTGATTCGGGGACGCACCGGGCGCAGTGCTGAGGAGGCGTTCACTCAGTTGCGCACGATCAGCCAAGTCGAACACCGCAAACTGGGCGAAGTGGCCCAACATATCGTCGATGAAGCCGTTCGCCGCGCTCGCGCCCGCGCCCGGCGCGATCCAACCTGACGCTGAACCGGGATCGGTCTACGCCCGACCCATTGCAGCACGAAGTGGCGCGCGTAGGTTGGAGGGCGGGGAAGCAGTGGAGGCGACGGGTCCCGGCTCGCGTCCGAGGCTCCCCACCCTGCAGGCGACTTGCCTGTTCGGCCCGGCAGGTTCGATCCGCGCTCCGGAGCGCTCAGCGGAACCATCCCGTGATGAAAATCGATGCGGCCCTGGCCGCTGATTTGGACATCCTCACCGCCGGCTTAGATCAACCCGGCGCCAATGTGCTGCACACCCTGCATCAATCGGGTGTCGACGCCCGAGCGGCGGTGCCCACCTATCTGGGCCTGCGCGTTACCGTTGATGACAGCGATCCGCCGTTCACGTTCACCATCCTCGAGGACGGCGCCGTGACCGACGATGTTCGCTCATCCCTTCGGCTGAGGCTGCCCGGCGCCGGTGGCGGCCGGTCATCGCTGTCCGTTTCCGTCATCCTCTACGCTGCGACGCCGGGAGCATGTGTCGACCTCACCGCGGACGTGGCGTGGTTAACCGGCCGCCCGCCCAGCGACTTCGTTCTCGATCAGCACCTGCCCGGCCCAGACAGGCCGGACGACGCCGGGACGTATCTGCGGACAGTGTCGGTCATCAATCAGGCCATCGGCGTCCTCATCGGACGCGGCTATACCCCGGAGCAAGCTGATCGAGAACTGGACACTCGGGGCGAACGATCGAGTGCCGAGCGACACGTCATCGCGCAGTCCATCCTCGACACGCTCGCCGCGGGGGGCCCGGCGAACGCGGCAACCGCCGACGATGATCTGGTTTCCTTGTCCCGCAGTGTAATTGCGAGCTGGAGGCCGATACCGCTGGCGGCCGGGATCGGTTCGTCGATGCCGTCGTGGCGCCAGCTGTGGAAGGGGACCGGTGTGTGTCCAGGTGCGAGAGTGCGTGCGAGACGGACGTCGTCGGGTAGACCTGCCCTGCCGGGATAGGTGCCCCGTTCGGTGACCACACGGTCTAATCGCGATGAGGTGCTCACCAGTGGTACTGCGCTTGATACACCCACCGCCCACACTCGATTGGGCGCTTCGGCACCACCCCGAGCTATCGGGAATCGGTATGAGTCAAACGTGCAGTGGTGGGCGTGGTCTGGCCCGCACCGGGGCTCGCGCAAAACGCCGCCGACTCCTGACCATCTGGTTGCACCCCTGATAACCACGGCGCTGGCGTCGGCGCTCGACGGTCAACTAGCCGCGGATCGCCGAGGGGGGTAACGTTGTTGTTGCTGAGTCCTTCAGCCAGTCCGGAGAGAGTTTAGCTGTACGCCGCCGAACTCGATGAGCTTCAGCTCGCGCCGTACATTCCCGATATCTGACTGAGCAGTCGAGACGACATGCATTACAGTCATCTCCTCGTTAGCCGGGACTCGGATGACCACTAACTCCACTTTGCGTTCACCCTGTTTCGTGCCCGCCGGCTTGTCGAGCGCATTACCGGGGACTGCACGACACCACTGTGTCCCCCCGGTTTGCAGGGTGCTTCAAATCAGCTGGGGGCCAAGCTAAATGACCGCCTTCACGCACTGACTCGGGAATTCTCCCCAAAACATCTCTCCAGAAATTAGGTAAACATCATGATCACTCTCGGAATCGTTCTCATCGTCCTGGGGCTGCTCCTGCCCGCCCTCGTCCCCACGTTCGCCTACGCCCATATTTGCTTGGTTGTCGGGGTCATCCTCCTTGTCGTCGGACTGTTACTCGCAGTGGTGGGACGGATGGGACACGCCGTCGGCGGCCGCCGCCACTACTACTGACCCGCCAGGTACATCCCGTGGCTACCGGCTTGGCCGGCCGAAGCTGCGGTCCGGCCCAAGCGACCGCTCATCGCCGCCAGCCGGCGGCCTCACGCGCTGAGTCCGCCACCCCAGAAGGAACCGCATAACCGTGGACGGTCTGCGACTGAACTTCGTAGCCCAGCATCGGCCCAATCAAGCCATCGAGAGTAGTGGCCTCGGTAGCGCGATCACGCGTTTGCTGGTGGCTTTTAACGCTTGGAACCCAATAAGCCCCGAAGGGAAAAGCATTGGCAATTACCGACATTCCGGCCTTCGCGCACCTGACCGACGTCGACATCGAAAATCTGACCGTCGAGCTTGACTCGATCCGACTGGAAATCGAGGATTCCCTGGGCGAGCGCGACGCTCGGTACATCCGCCGTACTATCGCGGCACAACGCGCCCTCGATGTCTTCGGCCGGCTCATGCTGACCGGTAGCTCGAAACGCTGGGCCTGGTGGGGAGGAACCGTGACACTCGGCCTGGCCAAGATCATCGAGAACATGGAAATCGGCCATAATGTCATGCACGGTCAGTGGAATTGGATGAACGATCCCGAGATCCATTCCTCGACATGGGAATGGGACATGAGTGCGGTTTCCAAACACTGGCGCTTCACCCATAACTTCCAGCACCACAAGTACACCAACATCGTCGGGATGGATGACGACGTCGGCTACACCGTGCTTCGAGTTACCCGTGACCAGCCCTGGGAACCTTTCAACATCGGCAACCTGCTGTTCAACGCCATCCTCGCGCTCGGATTCGAATGGGGAATTGGCTTGCAGCCCATCGAGTTCGGCAAGGCCTTCAAGGACGGCCCAGACCGTGCAATCGCCGCCCAGCGGTTGCGCGAGTTTGCAGCCAAGGCAGGCAGGCAGTTGGTCAAGGACTATGTCGCGTGGCCGGCGCTCACCTCGCTATCGCCGAAGGCGAGATTCCAGTCAACGCTGAAGGCCAACGTGGTGGCCAACCTGATCCGCAACATCTGGGCCAACGCGGTCATTTTCTGTGGGCATTTCCCTGATGGTGCAGAGAAATTCACCAAGAACGACATGTTGGACGAAACGCAGGGACTGTGGTACCTACGCCAGATGCTGGGCAGTGCCAACTTCGAAGCCGGACCGGCCCTGCGGTTTATGAGCGGCAACCTGTGTCACCAAATCGAGCACCACCTTTACCCCGATCTGCCCAGCAACCGTCTGCACAAGATCGCGGTGCGAGTGCACGAAGTCTGCGATAAGTACGACTTGCCTTACACCACGGGCTCATTCGTGATGCAGTACGGCAAGACTTGGCGCACCATTGCAAAGCTGTCGCTGCCGGACCGCTACTTGCGTGACACCGCGGATGACGCGCCGGAGACTCACAGCGAACGGATGTTTAGCCAACTGGGACCTGGTTTTGCCGGGACTGCGGTTGCGACGGGACGCCGCCGCGGTCTCAGGACGGCCACCGCAGCGGTCCGGAAGTCGCGTTTGCGACTCGCGCGTCGGCAAAAGGCGCGGACCGGGACGACATCGTCAGGCACGGTCGACGGCTGACGTAATTTACTGGCCAGTAACTTACGCAACCGTAGGTTGCGCTATAGTGGCTGAGGGCTCGGGAGAGCAATGATTCTGCCGTTGTGCCAGCCTCCGAATACAGTTGGATGAGAGACGAGTTCGCGTGACCGAGATGAACTATGTCGATTTGCACGGTGAACGCGTCGCCTATCGAGACGCCGGGGCCGGCGAGGCGCTGCTGTTGATTCATGGGATGGCGGGAAGTTCGGCGACCTGGCGGGCGGTCATTCCCGAGTTGTCGAAAAGGTATCGGGTGGTGGCACCGGACCTGTTGGGACACGGCGAATCAACCAAGCCCCGCGGTGATTATTCGCTGGGCGCGTTCGCGGCGTTGCTGCGTGATCTGCTCGATGAACTCGGCATCAGCCGGGCGACAGTGGTCGGTCAATCACTCGGTGGCGGTGTGGCCATGCAGTTCACCTACCAACATCGCGACTACTGCCAGCGCCTGGTTCTGATCAGCAGCGGCGGCCTCGGCCCCGACCTGAACTGGATATTGCGCATCCTCTCGGCACCCGGAACCGAGCTGGTGCTGCCGGTGGTCGCGCCGCAGCCGGTTTTGAACATCGGCAACAAGGTGGGGTCGTGGCTCACGTCGGCCGGAATCCAGTCGCCGCGCACCGGCGAGATGTGGAACGCCTACTCCTCGTTGTCAGATCGGGAGAGGCGGAAGGCGTTCCTGCGGACGTTGCGCTCGGTAGTGGATTACCGCGGCCAGGCGGTCAGTGCGCTCAACAAGATTCATCTCAGTCATGGATTACCCACCTTGCTGATTTGGGGTGAGCAAGACCGGATCATTCCTGTCGCCCACGGTTACGCCGCTCATGACGCCGTGCCGGATAGTCGACTCGAGGTTCTTGCCGGTGTCGGGCACTTCCCACATGTCGAGTCCCCAACAGCGGTGGTGGAGATCCTTGACGACTTCATCGCGACCACGGGGCGCGATGCCGGCCTGGCGAATCGACAAATCTGATCAGAACTGAGATGCGGCCAAGGTCCGCACGACCGGTGGTTTGGTGTCGGAGTCAATGCCCCGCCGATCAGGTGCGACCATGCAGGCGCGAACCAGCGGTCTGCATGGTCGCCTGCTTCGATGACTGGCCGCTAAATTCAAAGAGGCGCAGCGTAATAGGCCGCGACAACCTTTGCGGATAACGGGCCGTAGTTTGAAGCAGAAGATTATCGAAGGCGCTACCACTTCTTTAACCCTTAGTCCTTGACAAATGCGCGCGAGGGGTGCAACGTCAACCAAGTTGAGACTCTCAGCCAGTTCGGAGTGGGGTCTGCCGTCCGCCGCTCTCCTCGCAGAGCAATGGCTCGCGCCGAACAAGCCGGTGACAACCGCACTGTCGGGAATCACCATGAACACGCGACCCTCGTACATGCCGCCGTTGGGCGGCATCATTTCCCAACCATTGCACAGTAACACCCTGCACCTAGCCAGTCGTCGGCTGAGATCCTCGGTTGGCGTCATCAGCGCCTGCGGACAGATCGACGCATCCAACGCGGAGATTGTGATCGAGTACACGCTAGGGCATCTGATGCGCGTCCGCGGAATCGTCCTGGACCTGCGCAGCCTGGATTTCTTTGGAACTGAGGGCTTTTTGGCGCTGCACAGGGTTTCCGTTTGCTGCGCACGCGCCGGTGTAAGCTGGGTGATCGTGTCCGGTGAGGCAGTCTCCCGGGTGCTGCGGATCGGCGACCCACAGGCCTCGCTACCCGCGACGAGAACAGTCGAGGCAGCGATAGTAACCATCCAAGGCCGCCCCCCCGTCGAACACAGGCCGGCCTCCGCCCTCAACGGGTCAACGCGATAGCTGCGACTGACACGCCGATGCGCGCCGCCCGGACGCCGTCAATTGGTTTGGGGGAACTTGAATTGTTGACCAAGCGTCGGGCTTCGCCAATCAGTCGCCAATTGAACCCCATGGCATATCCGGAGACTCCTTGCGAAGGATGGAGTAATGTCAGGGGTTCGTCGAGGCGGTATCTGCCGCAGCTGGGGGGTCTGTGCTGACCGCTAGATGGCGGTCACTCCCACCGCCTGAGGGCCTTTGGGTCCCTGGCTGATCTCGAACTGGACCCGCTGATTTTCCTCAAGGGAGCGGAAGCCGTCCCCTTGGATTTCGGAATGGTGGACGAATACATCTTTTGCGCCCCCGTCAGGGGCGATGAAACCGAAACCTTTGTCGTTGTTGAACCATTTGACGGTCCCCTGCGTCATACCGACTTCTCTCTATTTTTTGAGAGTGGACGCAAATTTCGATATCGTCCACGGCAAAAGCCTAACACGAGCCGGTCACGAAAATCGTTCCGACGGAAGACGCGAAAAGGCAGACCGTATGCCGATTTCCCCGGGTGCTACGCCCGGATGATGCCTCGATCTTCCAGATGCGTTGAGCCTC
Source organism: Mycobacterium colombiense (assembly GCF_003284975.1). Classification (GTDB taxonomy): domain Bacteria; phylum Actinomycetota; class Actinomycetes; order Mycobacteriales; family Mycobacteriaceae; genus Mycobacterium; species Mycobacterium europaeum_A. The sequence goes on along the minus strand of NZ_QMEU01000020.1, from coordinate 34,028 downwards.
AGCGATTCTTGGAGTGCAGCAACGCCGCTCCCGGTAGGGCCTCGGCGGCTTTTGTACGCTTCGCGGCACGCTTCTGTTTCAGAGACTTAGCCGATTTTTTGGTCATGCTTTGTCTTGGCGACTTGTCAGACATCGCGGCCCTTTGATTTTGGGGGCCTGTGTTGGTCCCTGTTCCATGAGTGTACGCCCCCGCGGACGGCGTGCTGCCCAATTGTTTTGCCAGTGGCGATTGAACCCAGGGTTGCGGTGGATCGCACCAAAAACAGCTGTGCATCAGCGCGTTACGACGCGCATACCTGCGGATCCCGCGACGGGCCAACGTCATTACGTGAGTGACGGCATGAACCTCAAAGCCACGCTCGACGACGGCTTCGCGCTCCGCGAGGCCCCACGAGAGCAAATTGTGGCGTAACGTCGTTAGCGAGCTGTTTCGTTGTCAGCGGTAGCCTCGGTGCCTTCAACGGCATTCCCATCGGGATCGCCCGCAATGTGATTTCTCCGTCGGCTCGTTTTCGGGTTGATCGATCGAACTGCGAAGGGCGCTTGATGAAACGAGCAGCATCACCGGGCGGAGCCATTGCTTCCGAACCGATTTCGGTAACGGGTGTGATCACAGACTCGCTGGGGCAACCCGACGAGTGGACGGCTGCCCCGTTGACGGATCCCTCGACATACACGATCGGTACGGCAGGGCCCCGCCGCCCCGCTAGCCCGGTTCGGCTCACTCTCGCATCCCGGCTCGGGAACAAGATCGATGGCGCGTGGTGGCCCCGCACCGGGATGATCTCGCGAGAGCTGACCGAATTGGTAGCGGTGTTGGATGCCCGGCTGGGTCTGATCAGGGAAATCGACGTCAACTGGTCATCGTTGCAACGCCAGCACGACCTGAATTGGGACTGGTGGCAGGGGATACGCCCACACGTTATGACAGTTGGCGGCCGCGATGGGCGGGCGACACTGCTGATCGTGCCCCACCGGACCGGTACCGCACTTGCGGTGATGGTGTTGCGCCAGGCCGCCGGGCTGCCCGTATTCGAGGCGCATCGCGCTTCTCGCGCCTTTCAGGTCGCCGAATCGATCGTCCGCGTGGCCCGGGGGGAGCAAATGTTCGCAGCGCGGGGCGCGCGCCGGACTCCGCGGTAGATGCCTCAAGACCGTCGGAAATGAGACGAGCCCGGTTTCGCCCGACACACACGGCACGCCCCTTGTCGGCGTTATACGGGATTCGTTGGTGTCTAACGCTTTACGGACGGGCTTAGGTGGAAGTTTCCACTTCAGCAGCGCTTGTCGTGAGAAGGTTCTCGACCGTCGAGGCGTTGCTCGGGCCGGCTGCGGTCATCATGATGGCATGGGCCTGGGCCGGGTCGGTGTGCGGGGAGACAACCAATAACACGATCTTAGCGGAATTAAGGCCAAGTACTTCGACGGTGCCGGCCGGCTGGCGGCGATATCCGTCGATGCGTACCGTTCGACCGCCGGTCGCGATTTTAGTTGGCGGCGTTGCCCATTCGTTCGCATTGTAGATCACGCGGCCGATCGGTCCGAGTCGAACCGAGAGGACCGATAGCAGGTCCGGCAGCTCTGCACTGAGGTCGTCACTGTGTGGCCACCACGCACCGTCGACGTACCCGCTGCGGGGCGCCTTGGATTTCAGCCTCAAGCGCGGCGTGTGTGCGGGCGGCGCATGCCGGTGCGCGGCATCCATGTGGTCCTTTTTCGGCGTCATAGCGACGCTCCCGTCTTGACCGCGAGACCGGTCAATTCCTTCGAATCGGCGACGACATGGCATTGATTGGTCACGTACGGAATATCGCCGATGATTCCTACGCTACACGCGCTTTCCAGAGGCATGCGGGCAGCGCTGCTGCCAAGCCCCACGCGTGCTTCGCGCACGCCTCGCTGCCCCCGCCGACAGGTCGCCACCCGAACGGGCGTCAGCGCGGCAGACCGCGTGCGCCCCAGCCACACGAGTACCGAATTCGGTTGCGGCGAAACGGTGAGCGCTGCCCATAGCGGTGGCTGTGGTTAACATTCGAGTCTTCTATTTCCGCCGTATTTCATCTACGGTGGGAGCCAGCAATTGATCGAGCAGGTTGCGTTTGTGGTCCGTTGCTAGATGGCCGTTGGTGTGCAACTGTGGTGTTAAGCAGTCAGCACCAGGCTGGCCGCCGTCGACCCTTCACTGTGTGCACCAACGCAGTACGCATTGATAGAGCCGAGAAATCGGGCGCGGACCTCCGGCTTGACACCCCTTGCGACAGCTGAGCTGGGTGTTCGCCGCAACCGTGTCGGCGGCGCGGGCTGCCGCTTCCTTGGTTAGACCAGACCGGAGTAGTGTGAAAAGCCTCGGCGGTCTTCCGCTCGTGACCGTCTCGGTTGCGTGGTCGCCGATTCGAATGATTGGCCGGTCTCGCGGTCCAGACGGGAGCGTCGCTGTGACGCGAGAAAACGTCGGCAACAAGGTGAGATTGGGTGACACGCGGGACGTCCGCATGCCGCGGTTGCGATTGAAACCCACGGCGCATGGCCGCGGGCATGTGGATGGCGCATGGTGGCCACGCAGCGATGACCTGATGACGGAGCTGCCAGATCTGATCGCGGTGCTGTCCGGGCGCCTGGGTGCTGTCGGTCAGGTGATGTACCACCCTGGCGAATGGACAACAACGCCCACCGAACTCGTCGCCAGCGAGCGTGCGGTCCACCTTGACAAAGCCCGTGACCAGGCCCCCAACACGGTCGAATTCCTTGGCGCTGCAGGCAACAAACTTGTCTTGCTGGTTGTCCCGGCTTACATCGATCCAGACCAAGCGCACGCGATTGTGGTGGCAGCCGCCGCGTCGGGCGACGTGTCAAGCGTGGACGCCCTGCTCATGATCAGCCTGCAGGACCGGGAAAGCCGCACGGAGCGAGACGCCGCTCGTGAGCGCTGGGATTCGCAACGCAACGCCCGCCAGGCGAGGCGCGATCGATCCTCGGCCCTGCGGCAGTTTGTCCCGGCGCCTTCCCCATGTCGCAGCGCCCCACCGGACTATAACCAGGTCCTCCATCGCCACAGCCGTTTGTTTTGCCCCGTCGCCGAGGAATTCGTTGAACAGGGGGTGGTGCGCTGATGGTTGTGCGCTTGTCGGGGGTCGATGCGTTGTCGCTGCACACCCAGAGCGCGAAGATGCCCGCCCACACGGTCGCGCTGGTCGTCATCGATGCGTCCGATCAGCTCAGCCACGAGCGCCTACACAAACTAGTGACGGCGTCGCTGCCGCCGATGGCGCGCTTTCGCAGCCGACTGGTGGCCAAGCCCCTGGGTTGCGGGCAGCCGATGTGGGCCGAGATCGAGGACTATGACCCCTCTCCACAGATTCATCGCGCAACGGTTCGCGCGCCCGGCGGCCGGCGCGAGTTCGCCGACCTCATCGCGAACGTGAGTACCCGGCGGCAGAATTGCCGTAACCGGCTGTGGGAAGCGTGGAGCATCAACGGTCTGGCGGGCGGCCGCTGGGCATTGGCGGTGAAGATGTCGCCGCTGCTCAACGACGGAGCGGGCGGGCTGGCGTCGTTGTGGCCGCGGCTGCTGACTGCTCTGCCGCGCGCCGACGCGACCACCAACCTGCCGGCCGAGCCGAGCCTCGGCCCGGCCCCGTCCGTCGGCGAGGTCGTCACCGATGTGGTGGCCGAGATCGCCGAGAACCATCTCACCGGCGCATGGCTGATTGCTGACGCCATGTCTAATGTGCTGCGGGCCGTAAGTGGCCGGCTATCCGGCACCGCCGCACGTGACTCCATGACCCCAACGGCACCGGCGATGAGCGGGCCGGTGCCACGCACAGTGTTCGACGCTCCGCTGACCAGGCGGCGTGCGGTGGCCTTCGCCTCGATCCGGTTGGCAGACGTGAAAACGGTCAGCGAGGCGTTCGGAGGCAGTATCCCCAACGTCGTGCTCGCCGCCTGTACGCTTTCGCTGCGCGCATGGCTGCAACGGCACGACAAGGTACCCACCGATCCGCTGCTCATGCGGATGCCGTTCGAGTTGCCGGCCACGGACCCTCCCAACATCGGTAAGTCGTTGACTGTCGGGCGGCTTCGCATCCCGGTACACCTCGACGACCCGGTGCAGGTCCTCGCCAACCTCCACACCGCCACCGAAAGACTGAACGCCATCCGCAGCGCAAGAGCCGGAAAATGTTCTCCCGCAGCCGATTTAGCGGAAATAGCTTCGCTTATGCCGCCGAGCGTAGCGCGGGCCGGTATGCAGCTTTACGCCCGGTCGGGTGTGCGACGCCAGTTCGAGCCCATCTGTCACGGCAGTGTCTCTTATATCGCCGGTGAGGCGGCGCCGGCGTATTGCGCCGGGGCCAGGGTCGTCGGCATGCACACCGTCGCGCCTTTGGCGGAGGGGAGTGGACTGAACATCGCGCTGACCTCCCGCGGTGGGGAGCTAGATGTGAGTGTGTGCGCATGCCCCGACAACGTGCCTGCGGTCGACGATATCGCGGCCGGGATCGCACGCTCTGTCGATACTCTCCTGGCGGCAGCGCAGGAATCTCCTCGCGGGCAAGGTCGTTCGGTCGTCAGTGAGATGACGTCACATCCCGCGAATCGTTCACGAGGCAGAAGCTATGACAGGTTGAAATGAGTCCCGGAAAGGTCGAAGGCCGCGGTGCCGGCTGTTCGAGCCCACGGCGTGGCAACCTTTCGCGCCACCGGCGGTTTCGCTGTGAAGTGCTATCTTCTCGCCCATTGACGCATTGCCGTAAATCCCTGTGAGAACCACGTGGCTTCCAGCCGCACCAGTCTATTGTTCACACGAATGCACGCGGTGACCGGTCCCATTGCGATTTGGGGCATTGCTGCCCGACTCACATAAGACAAGGCAAAACGCGAAGCCGCCAAAGCGGCGCGGTGATCTGCGCCATCGGCGCAACCGGAGCTGGTGGGCCTAGGGCTGGAAGGCCGGAAGAATGGTGCCCGAATCGCGAATCTCCCAGATACTGGCTTTGGTCACGCCATCGAAGTTGATCTTGTCCAACGTCGCTCGCGAATACGTAAGGTCGATGGCGACCTGAGTCGAGGTATTGCCGTACGGGTCGGTCATCGGAAAAGTGCCCTGTACGTTCACCGCGGACGCGTCGGGGTAGGTCGCCCGCGCGTACTTGAGGATGCCGATGGTGTCCAACCGGGCGCCGTCCTTGATCATCTGCTCGGTGTAGTTGTCCCGAATGGCGAACTTGGCGTCGACCACGTCGCCTTCTGGGCCCGACGCGATGGTGAAGCTGACGCCGTCCGGCTTTTTGGGACCGGCCGTTGTGGACGGCGCCTCGGTCGGTCCCGCCGTCGCCGAACTGCTCGATTCGGCCGATCGGCCGTCCTTCTTCGGATCGAAAACCCAGCTCTTGCCGACGATGATGAGCAGCACCAGGACGCACAGCGTGGCCAGCGCCAGGACCGCTTTGCCGGGCAGGCCCTTCTTCGGCGGGTCCGCGGTGAAGGCCCACTCGCTGGTCCAGCTGGTGCCGTCGAAGTAGCGCTGCAGCCCGTGGCCTACTGCGGGATCGGGGTACCAGCCCGGCGCCGATTTCGGCGGCGGCGGCGCCTGTTCAGACGGCATCCATTTATTTTCGTCGTGACGACGACATCGCGGCCACCCGCCCCCGCTGACCGCGCGAAACGCGATCCATTTCGGCCGGCGTCATGCCGTAACCCCGTCAGTCCTCGCGGTCCGGCTCGGTGAGTTCCGGCGCGTTCTCCCGGGTCGCCATTCCACCTTCGCGCCCGTGATCTGCGGGACCGGGGCGGCCACCCTTGGGCTCGTCGTCGTCCCTGTCCGATCGCTTGCCCATCACAACCTCCTTCGTCGTCGGAAGGACTACCCGCATCGGCACAATCCAACGATCCCGAGCATATAAACAGGACTGGGTCAATGGACGAACCCCAACTTGCGGAGTTCGAACGCAACGTGCAAGCGACGTATAAGCAGATGGTGCGCATCTCGATCGAGCCGCAGTGGGCGCGGTTTTATGACTTTGGCGCCGGCCGGTTGCCGCTTTCCTCGCGAACCTCATCGCCGACGACTAGCCGAGTCCAGCTGACTCTTTCGCTACCGCCGACGCGGACCGGCGTCAGCCGCAGACCGCTTGCCTCACGGCGTTTTTCGGATATCGGCGAGTGAGTTTCGCAGCCCTCCGTCAATCCGGATTTGCACACCGGCCACCGCCACCATCACGGCGGCGGTCACCAAGTGCACGATCGCGTCGGTGGTGTTGTTGGGGAACGTGAAGACGAACGCGACCTGATGGGAGAAGAAGGCCCAAATGCCCGGCAGCGCACCGGCTATCGCGGCGAGCAGTAGATAAAGCACGGACCACGACTTGCGCAGCGCGAAAACCAGGCCCGGAGCAAACAATGCCAGGCCGGCGACAGCGTGCCAGCCGTTGTAGTCCATTCCGAGCAGCTGCACGGTCGGCGCGGGGGGGCCGGTGGCGAAGCTCGGGTTGACGATGAGGCCGACAACAGCCTGGACGACGTGAAAAGCGCAGATGATCAGCAACCCGGCCTGAGCGAAGCTCCACCTCACATGGCACCTCCTTGTGCATGACGGGCTAGCCAGGATACTACGCGCGGTAGTAGATCGGGGTCAACGGATGAATCGGCCCGCCGCGAACTCAGTTCCGGCCGGGGATCTTCATCACCGTACGCACGATCGGCAGCAACGATTTCTGCCACAGATTCCCCGGAATGCCAAGGGGCGGATCGAGATTGAACACGCGCGCGGTCGCGATCGTCTGCGATTCGGTGTACTTCAGCAGGCCCTCGGGGCCGTGCCGGCGACCGACGCCGGACTGGCCCATCCCGCCCATCGGCGCGCTGAGGCTGCCCCAGGCGAACGCGTAACCCTCGTTGACGTTCACCGTCCCCGACCGCAACCGGGCGGCGATCTGCTGGCCCTCGGCCGACGAGCCCGCCCACACGCTGGCGTTGAGCCCGTACTCGGTGTCGTTCGCCTTCTCGACGGCCTCGTCCACATCGGCGACGGGGTAGATCGAGACGACCGGGCCGAACGTCTCGTTGGCGGCGCACTCCATCTCGGGCGTGACATCAGTCAGCACCGTCGGTTCGTAGAACAGGGGGCCGATGTCGGGCCTCGCCTTGGCGCCCGCAATCACCCTGGCGCCCTTGGCTTTCGCGTCGTCCACATGGTCCGTCACGGTGTCCAGTTGACCCGCGGAGATCAGGCTGCCCATGTCGACTGAGAAGTCATATGCGGTACCCAACTTCATGTTTCGCACCGCGGTACCGAACTTGCCGATGAAATCGTCGGCGATGTCCTTCTCGACGTAGATGCGCTCGATCGAGATGCACAGCTGGCCGGCGTTCGAGAAGCATGCGCGGGTGGCCGCCTTGGCGGCCTTGTCGAGGTTGGCGCCCCGCGTGACGATCATCGCGTTCTTGCCCCCGAGTTCGGCCGAGAACCCGATCAGCCGACGGCCGGCGTGTTCGGCGAGCTGCCTGCCGGTGGCGGTCGAGCCGGTGAACATCAGGTAGTCGCAGTTGTCGATGATCGCGGTGCCCACCACCGAGCCTGGCCCGGGCACGATCGCATAGAGCGGGCGCGGCAGGCCGGCCTGGTACAGGAGCTCGGCACATGCGAGCGCGCAATACGGGGTCTGGCTGTCTGGTTTGAGCACCACCGCATTGCCCGCCAGCAGTGCCGGCACCGAGTCGGACACGGTCAGTGTCATGGGGTAGTTCCACGGCGAAATCACGCCGACCACGCCCTTGGGCTGGTAGCCGACGGTGGTCTTGCCGATCCCGGGGAGCAGCGATTGCACCGTGCGAGGCTTCAGCAGGTCGGCCGCGACGCTCACGTAATAGTTCGCGTTGGCCATCAGGTCGATGATTTCCTCCTGAGCCGCCCAACGGGCCTTGCCGGCCTCCGCCTGCAGGAGATCCATCAGGAACTCGCGGTTCTCGACGACCAGGTCGCGATAGCGGGCGATGATCTCGACGCGCTCGGCGACCGGGCGGTTTGCCCAGGCGACCTGGGCCGCCCGCGCCTCGGCGAATGCGGCTTCGACGTCTTCGGCGGTGCCGATCGGGATCGTGGTCAGCGGCTTTCCGGTGAATACCTCGTCGATCGTCTTGGTCTGACGTGCGGTGGCGTCTTTGATCGCGGCCAGCTGACGCAGGCGATCGAAGACCTCGGCAGACGGTGCAGGCATGTCGTTACCTCTCGCAGAACCTTGGGCGTCCGAACACCAGCCTATTGGGTTCGTAGCGCCCGGGCGTTGGCAGACGAGATCGGCGCTACGGTCGTCGGCTACGGCAAAAGTGGGTAAGCAACGTACACGCGCGGGACCGCGCCGGGTTTGCAAGTCACTAGTCGAAAGGCGGCATCGGATGGTTCGTGACGAAGGAGGCCGTTGGGATGTCGGGGCCGAAGGCAACGCGGTATACGTCGAGCGCATTTCTGAAAGCGACGAGCGGTTGTTCGACGACCTGTTATCGCCTCAGGAGGCCCGAGAGCTTGCCGGGCTCTTGACGAAGTACGCGGACAAGGCCGACCAGGCGGAGGATTCGGACGACTCCGACGACGAGTCGAAGGATTCCGACGACTCCGGGGACTCGTCGAAGGATTCCGACGACTCCGGGGACTCGTCGAAGGATTCCGACGACTCCGGGGACTCGTCGAAGGATTCCGACGACTCCCGGGACTCGGACGAGCATAAAAACTCTGACAAGTCCGACGACGAGTCGAAGGACGCCGACAGCAAGTCCTAGGACTCCGACGGCGAGTCTTGCGACCCGGACAAGTCCGACTGATCAGTCATGCCCTGACCACGCTGAGGTGCAACCGATCTCAGCTGCGGACGACTGTCAGTTGTTGAGCGCGGTTGATACTCAGCGGATCGAAACCAGTTGGTCAATCGAGTCCCTGGGCAATTCGCCGTCCACGACGGCGCTCACTACCAGGCGATTCAAGGTGATCGAACCCTTGTGATTGTCCAGGAAAGCCGTGTCCGAGGCGTCGCGACCGGTGGCTATCCGCACCAACGTCTGCCGCGGTGCTAGCAACGTCGCATCGACCACCCGCCAGTGCCCGGCGACGAAAGCCTCGGCGACGGCGTGGAAGTCCATCGGATATACCCCCGGTGCGTAGACGGACGCCACACGGGCTGGGACGCTGACCGCCCGCAGGAGTGCCACCACCAGATGCGCGTAATCCCGGCACACACCTTCGCCGGCGAGCATCGTGTCCACCGCCCCGTCGATTGGATCGCTTGAGCCGGGGACATAATCCAGTCTGGTGCCCACCCAGGAACTCACGTGCTCCAGCAGTTCCGCCGGATCGCGATCGTTGCCGAATTCCGTTGCGGCGAAACCGAAGAACTTATCGGATTCGGCGTAACGGCTGGGTCGCAAGTACATCGACTGGTCGTACTCGGTCACCGGCGCTCGACCAGTCTGACCCAGGATGGTCGCCTCGTAGTTGACGAGTAGTGTGCCCACCGCCGAGTCAAACTTGTGGATGCGGTTACCGTGCAGCCCGCTGACTTCCAACGGTGTGATCGGCCGCCCGTTCAAGACGAAGCGCAGCGACTCGAAGACCTCGGTTCCTGGGTGCGGTGCAACAGCGATCTGAAACTCCAACGTCGTGGCCGCGGTGATTTCGACCTCCATCTCGGCGCCCACTTCTCGTCTCATAGCGCGATAGTGCGCCAGTTGCGCAGGATGCGCCACCTGGCGACGACCCGAATGGAGCACCGTCAGGCAAGGACACGGCTCGGGGCGCTCAGAGGATGTGCAGGCCCTGGGCTAACTCCGAGACCCCGACCAGGGCGAATAGGCCCACCAGGATTTGCCGGTGATACGTCCGCACCCAGTCGTGCAGCACCAATAGCAAGGATTGTGTTCGTGCCGGTCTGAGGACATAGCCGACGAGGATGATCTCGACGACGGCGTACATCAGGATGATGAATGCCACGGAGGCGCCGGCCTGCGCGGTGACCGAGGCACCCGACGCCGCGATGATGGCCACGATGAACAGGACGCCGTCGATCGGCACCGAGATGATGCCGATCACCCACGCCACCCACGACGCCCCGCCATCCCAGGCGTGGTGGATGCGGCCGAGCAGGCGCCGGAATCGGGAGGGGTCGTCGGCCGGCACGTTCTGGACCCGGGTCAGCAGTCGTGGCATGGCGATCGGCGCGCCCGAGACCACCGACAGTTCCGGGGAGCGGTCGGCGTCGGGCGCGGGTCGGCGTGTTCGTCGGCGGGTGAGGAAGCGGACCGTCATCAGTGCGGCGACCGACAGGACGACCACACCGAGGCCGATTTGAACCCTGCCGAGGGCCGAACTCGTCGACGGGGACGCCGAACCGTGCGCGAGGTGTGAGAACATCGGCGTGAAGTTGAGCAGCACCAGCGGGACGAGCAGCTCGGGTATGCATACCGTCAATCCGCCGAGCCAGTAGGCGAGCAGGCTCGCCCCGGGACGCGGTCGGGAGATCATCAATAAGGCGAGGCCGAGACGGACCGGATTGAGCGCGGCCAGGATCCCCAAGCCCAGCACCGACCCCCACATGGTTCGGGGCTCTACCCGTCGACGGCGGCGTCTAAACGCCGCCATTACCCGAGTAAGCACGCGAGTATTTTCGTGCCGCAAAGTCGGCTATGAGTCCGCTGTGTGCGCCAAACCCGGTTGTGTGCAACGGATTCGGGCCCGGGCGCTTGACGACAGCGCGGCAGGTGAGAGAGGGGACCGCGTGCCGAACCGTCGCCCGGCTCGCATCGCCGAAGCCGCGCGTCGGAGGTAGCGGACCGGGCCGACGCTCGAGCACTGGCGAACATCTTCCGTGCCGGATGGCCGTGACATCAATCACAACGTGCCTGTTTACGGCCCCGTGTGGATGGCGCTGAGCGGCCCGTGGCAAATCATGCGAGGCTGGCTTGAGGCGCGGATGCGAATCGGCGACATCCGAATGATGAGGACAGGCGATGGGGCAGCCAAGGTGGGCCGGTTCGGTTCTGTGTAGCTATGGCGCGGCCGGGGTCGCCATCAGTGGTTCGCCACACCGCCGGCCGCGTTTTAGCAAGCGTCCGTACGTTTTTGCATGGTGGCAGCGGCATTCGACGTCGTGTCCTGCAGGCCGGGATCCCCAGTGAAGAGTCACAAACGCGCAGCTAAAAGCGCTCGCCTACCCGAACTCAATCGGTGGTTCACCTGTTACGCGGGCCGGCACTGGACGCATGCCGCCCGCGAAGGCAAATATTTTGCGAATGCGTAAGCGAGTTTTTGGCGCGCGGACGGCGGCAAAGATCGCTGGTCAGCGTCGACAGGGAAATCGCACCCGGAGTCGCGTTCGGGAAGCGGAGGTGAACCTGGCGCGCGCACGACACGTTACTTTTGCTAAGCAGCAAAATTCGGTGCGACAGTAGTATGACTGCGGATCGGTTATGCAAGAACGGAATTCATATGTTTCGCACAGTATTGGCTGGGTATTGTCGATTCCGTGGATCGCGACGCCGACGGTCGCAGTGGTAGCTCACGCGGAGTGCACTGCCGATGAACGCTATCTGTCGGCGAGGTGCCGGAATGGTCACCGCGACCATGGTGTCGTCGCGCCGCCCCCGCCGACCGAGCTCACGGGCGTTGGCGCCGGACGCCTGGGCCGGTCGACATACGGGCCGGGCTTGACGGCTTAATCCTCACACGCCGCAACGATACTCGGGGTTGTCCGCGGCACGGCTTGGTAAATCTACGTCTCGGTGTTAGGGGGTCCATCGGTGTCGCTCAATCCGTTCGATGACGACAACGGCCAATTTTTCGTCTTGGTCAATAACGAAGAACAGCACAGCCTTTGGCCAACCTTCGCTGTCGTTCCCGCCGGTTGGAGGGTAGTTTTTGGGGAAGCCGACCGCGCCACATGCCTGCACTACATCGACGAAGCCTGGCCCGATATACGGGCGAAAAGTCTGCGCGACACGCTGACCGCGCCGGTTTGTGATCCGTAGACCGGTATCGGTATGAAGGGTTTCGGGGTCGAACTCTTGGTGGGGGTTGTGTAGTGGAGCGTGTTGACCGGGCTGTTCCGGTGACGCGGGGTCAGCTCGACATCTGGCTGGCGCTGCAAACGGGCTACTTCGATGTGGCTTGGCAGCTGGGTGTCCTCGTCCATATCCAGGGCGTCATCGACACCGGTTTGTTGCACGACGCTATGCGACATGTGGTCAATGAGGCTGAGAGCCTACGGGCTTCGTTTTTCGAGGTGGACGGCCAGGTCTTCCAGAAGGCCGTCGAATACGACGATGTCGATCTGGTCTTCTATGACCTGACCGATGCGCGCGATCCGGAGCGGGAAGTCCGCGAGACGGCCGCATCGATTCAGCGGACGCCGATGCCGCTCACCGGCCCGATGATCAAGTTCGCGCTGTTCCGCACCGGGCCCGACGAACACTACTGGTTCACCACCTGCCATCACATCGCCATCGACGGGATGGGCATCGCCCTGGTGGGCCGGCGGATCGCGGCGGTGTACTCCGCGCTTGCCGCCGGGAAACCGATTCCGCCCGCCTTCTTCGGGTCGCTGCAAGACCTCGCCAGTGGCGAGCTGGAGTATGAGTCGTCCACCAAATTCCTTGAGGATCACGAATATTGGGCCGCGCACCGGCCGTCGGGCGCCGAGGCGGACTATCCGTCGACGGTCGCCGACGATGGGCGCGACCCGTATTCGCCTTCTCCGCCAGTCCAATTGGACGAGGCCGTCATCGGCAAGGTCAAGGAGCTGTCCAAGGCGCTGCGCATCCGCCGGTCCTCGGTGCTCACGGCGGCGTGCGCACTGCTGGTCCGCGGCTGGTCGGCCGACGGCTCGGACGAGGTCGTGCTCGACTTCCCGGTGAGCAGGCGAGTCGATCCGGAGTCCAAGACGCATCCCGGCATGCTCGCCGGGGTGGTGCCGCTGGTGCTCAACGCCGCGCCGGACGCGACGTTCGCCGACTTCTGCCGCCAGGTCGACGCGCGATCACGAGAAGCATTGCGGCATCAGCAATTTCCGACCCGCACGCTGGATGGCGAAAGTCACTTCAGCGGCCCCAGGCAGGCGCCCAACCGCGTCGTCGTCAACTTCGTCCCGGCGCGGCTCACGCTCAGCCTGGGTGACATCCCGGCGACCGCGAAGTACACCAGCTTCGGCCCGGTGGGCCATTTCGGGCTGTTCTTCCTCGGATTCGGCGATCAGCAGTTCCTGAGCACGGTCGGCACCGGGCAACCCTTCGCCAACTTTGACGTCACGGATCTGGGGGAGCGGCTGCAGCGGATTCTGGCGACCATCGCCGCGGGTCCGGACCGGCAGTTGTCGTCGCTGGACGTGCTGCATGCCGACGAGCGTGCCCGGTTGAACGAGCTTGGCAACACAGCGGTTTTGACCGATCCGGCTACCGCGCCGATGTCGGTGCCGGAGTTGTTCGCCGCACAGGTCAGCCGGGCGCCGCAGGCGGTGGCGCTGGTATGCGAGGGCGCGTCGGTGACGTACCGCGAACTCGACGCGGCGGCGAACCGGTTGGCGCATCACCTGACGGCCCACGGCGCCGGCCCGGGACAGACTGTGGCGCTGATGTTTTCGCGGTCCGCCGAGGCGGTCGCGACTATCCTCGCGGTGCTCAAGACCGGGGCGGCCTACCTGCCGATCGACCCGTCGTCGCCGGGGACGCGGATCGAATTCATGCTTGCCGACGCGCAGCCGATCGCCGCGGTGACGACCGCCGACCTGGCGCAGCGGTTCGGCGGCCTCGGCGTGACCGTCGTCGATGTCAACGATCCGCGCATCGACGCCCGGCCCGCCACGGCGCTGTCGGTGCCCGACCCGGCCGATATCGCCTACCTGATCTACACCTCGGGCACCACGGGCGTCCCCAAAGGCGTTGCGGTGACTCATCGCAACGTCACGCAGCTGATCGGTTCGCTGGACGCGGGGCTTCCGGCCGCCGGCGTGTGGTCGCAGTGCCACTCGTATGCCTTCGACGTGTCGGTCTGGGAGATCTTCGGCGCCCTGCTGCGCGGCGGACGCGTGGTGGTGGTGTCCGAAGACGTAACCCGTTCCCCCGACGAGTTCCACGACGTGTTGGTGGCCGAGGAAGTCAGCGTGTTGACGCAGACGCCGTCGGCGGTGGCGATGCTGTCGCCGCAGGGGCTGGAGTCGGTGGCGCTGGCGGTGGTCGGCGAGGCCTGCCCGGCCGAGGTGGTGGACCAGTGGGCGCCCGGCCGGGTGATGGTGAACGCGTACGGACCGACCGAGACCACCATGTGTGTGGCGATCAGCGCCCCGCTGACGCGGGGATCCGGGACGCCGCCGATCGGTCTGCCGGTGGACGGCGCGGCCCTGTTCGTGCTCGACGGTTGGATGCGTCCGCTCCCGTCGGGCGTGGTGGGTGAGCTGTATGTGGCCGGTGCCGGGGTGGCCGCCGGGTATGTGGGGCGGGCCGGGCTGACGGCGTCGCGGTTCGTGGCGTGCCCCTTCGGGGCGCCCGGGGCGCGCATGTATCGCACCGGCGACCTCGCGTGCTGGGATGCCGACGGTCAGCTGCGCTACCTGGGCCGCGCCGACGAGCAGGTCAAGATCCGCGGCTACCGCATCGAGCTCGGCGAGGTCCAGGCCGCGCTGGCCGCACTCGACGGTGTCGAGCAGGCCGTGGTGATCGCGCGCGAGGACCGGCCCGGCGACAAACGCCTGGTCGGCTACGTCACCGGGACCGCCGACCCGGCCGAGGCGCGCACCGCGCTGGCCGACCAGCTCCCGACCCACATGGTGCCGGCCGCGGTGGTCGCCCTGGACGCGCTGCCGCTCACGTCCAACGGCAAGCTGGACACCCGCGCTTTGCCGGTGCCTGAATACGGCACGGGCGAGTATCGCGCGCCGAGCAACGCCGTCGAGGAAATCCTGGCGGGCATCTACGCCGAGGTGCTCGGCGTGCAGCGGGTCGGCGTGGACGAGTCGTTCTTCGAACTGGGCGGCGACAGCATCCTGTCGCTGCAAGTCGTGGCGCGAGCGCGCGCCGCCGGCCTGACGTGCCGGCCACGAGACGTCTTCGTCGAACAGACCGTGGCCCGGCTGGCCCGGGTGGCCGGCGTCAGCGACGGGGCCGCCGAGGTGGTCGACGAGGGCGTCGGCCCGGTGCAGGCCACCCCGATCATGCGGTGGCTGCGCGACATCGATAGCGCCGGCAGCCCGATTGATCAGTTCAACCAGACCATGATGGTCCAGGCCCCGGCCGGGGTGACCGAGGCGGACGTCGCAATCGTGTTGCAGGCCTTGGTGGATCGGCACGCCATGCTGCGGCTGCGCGTCGACGACGACGAGGCCGGCGGTTGGTCGCTGCGGGTGCCCGAGCCAGGGTCGGTGCGGGCACAGGACTGCCTGCGATCGGTGGACGAGCTGTCCGACGAGGCGCTGCGCAACGCGCGGGCGCGGCTGGACCCGGCCGCCGGGGTGATGCTGAGCGCGCTGTGGCTCGAGGCCACCGGCCAGTTGGCCGTGATCATTCACCACCTGGCCGTCGACGCCGTGTCGTGGTGGATCCTGTTGGAAGACCTCAACATCGCCTGGGCGCTACACAGCGCGGGGCAGCCGGTGGAGCTGGCGCCGGCGGGAACGTCGTTCGCCCGGTGGTCGGCGGTGCTGGCCGAGCACGCGCATCGCCCCGAGGTCGTGAGCAAGCTGGGTGCCTGGAAAAAGGTGACCGCCACGCCCCCCGCGCTGCCGGCGGCCACCCCCGAAGTGGACACCTACGCCTCGGCCGGGCGGTTGTCGGTGGAGCTGGATGCCGAGACGACCGGCGCGCTGATCGGCGACGTGCCGACCGCGTTCCATGCCGGCATTCAGGACATCCTGCTGATCGCGTTCGGTCTGGCCTGGGCGGAATTCCTGGGTGGCGCCGACGCGATCGGCATCGACGTCGAGGGCCACGGACGGCGCGAGGAACTCGCCGCGGACATCGACTTGTCTCGCACCGTCGGGTGGTTCACCACCAAATATCCGGTGTCACTGGGCGTGGCCGGGCTCGAGTGGGCCCAGGTGGTGGCCGGCGACGCGGCGCTGGGCGCGGTGATCAAACACGCCAAGGAGCAGCTGCGCGCCCTGCCGGATCCGCTGAGCTACGGGTTGCTGCGCTACCTCAACGCCGAGGTCGAGCTGGCCGGCCCCGACCCGTCGATCGCCTTCAACTACCTGGGACGCCAAGGCGCGGTGTCGGATTCGGCGGGCGAGGGCTGGCGCATCAGCCAGGAAGGCCTGACCCTGATCGGGGCCGCCGCGGCGGTGCCGATGCCGCTGATGCACACCGTCGAACTCAACGCCGGCACCATCGACACCGGCACCGGACCACACCTGCACGCCGAATGGACTTGGGCGCCATCGGTTCTCGACGCGGCACAGATCACCCGCTTGAGCCGGCTGTGGTTCGAGGCTCTGGCCGGCGTGTGCGCGCACGTGCGCGCCGGCGGCGGCGGCCTGACCCCGTCCGACATCGCGCCGGCCCGGCTGAGCCAGCACGAGATCGACGAGCTGGCGACCCAGCATCACATCGCCGACATCCTGCCGCTGACCCCGCTGCAACAGGGACTGCTCTTTCACTCGAGCACCGCGCAGGGCAGCGACGACATGTACGCGGTGCAGCTCGACTTCACCCTCACCGGACCGCTTGACCCCGACCGCCTGCGCGACGCCGTGCACACCGTCGTCAACCGACATCCACACCTGGCGGCGCTGTTCTGCGACCGCTACGACGAGCCGGTCCAGATCATCCCCGCCGACCCGGTGGTGCAGTGGCAGTACCTCGATCTGGACGGCACCGACGCCGACCGGCGGATCGAGCAGCTGTGCGCCGCCGAGCGCGCGGCGGTGCGCGACCTGTCGGGCGAGGCCGCGTTCCGCGTGGCGCTGATCCGCACCGCGGCCGGCCGGCACCGGTTCGTGCTGACCAACCACCACATCCTGCTCGACGGCTGGTCGCTGCCGATCCTGCTGCGGGAGATCTTCACCAGCTACTACGGCCAACGGCTACCCGCCGCCGGCTCCTACCGGGCGTTCCTCACCTGGCTGGCCGATCGAGACCTCGACGCCGCCAGGGACGCCTGGGGCCAGCTGCTGTCCGGCTTCGAAACGCCCACCCTGGTCGGACCGCAGGACCGGCTGGGCCAAGGCGACCGCGGCTTCGAAAAGTCTTGTGTGCCTGAGCAAATCACCGGGGCCCTGACCGATCTGGCGCGCTCCTGCCACACCACCGTCAGCACCGTCCTGCAGGCGGCCTGGGCCGTGGTGCTGACCTCTGTGACCGGCCAGCACGACGTCGTCTTCGGCACCCCGCGATCGCGTGTCGGCCAATTGGAGGTCGACGACGCCGAACAGATGGTGGGGCTGCTGATCAACACGGTGCCGGTGCGCGCCGACATCCGCGCGAGCACCACCACCGCAGACCTGTTGGCCCAGTTGCAGAGCAGCCACAACGACGCGCTCGAGCACCAACACCTGGCGCTCAGCGAAATTCACCGCGTCACGGGCCACGATCAGCTCTTCGACACGCTGTTCGTCTACGAGAACTACCCCGTCGAGAGCGGCATGACGCTGGGCCCCGACGGGCTGGCCATCGCCGAGTTCACCAACCGGGAGTACAACCACTACCCGCTGACCGTCGAGGCCCTGCCCGGCAGCGAACTGGGACTGCACGTCGAATACGACGCCGACGTGTTCGACCCCGCCGGCATCGCCTCGCTGCTGGACCGATTCCAGCGTGTGCTGGTGGCGATGACCAGCGATCCGACCCGGCGGCTCTCGGAGGTCGAACTGCTGGACCGCGACGAGCGCGAGCTGGTGCTGGCGCGGCTGTCGGGTGCCGGTGTCACCGGGCCGGTCGGGGTGGCACCGCAGCTGCTGGCCGCGGCCCTGGCGATCGCCCCGGACGCGCCGGCGGTGGTCGACGGTGCGCGGGAACTGTCCTATCGTGAACTCGACGAGTGGTCGACGAGGTTGGCGCGCAAGCTGATTGACGCGGGTGTGGGCCCGGAGCGCGCCGTGGGCGTCGCGGTGGGCCGGTCCGCGGAACTGGTGGTCGCCTGGTGGGCCGTGGTCAAGGCGGGCGGCATCCACGCGCCGGTGGACCTGGATCATCCGGTCGAACGGGTCGCCGCGGTGCTGGACGCCATCGGCGCGGTGTGCGTGTTGGCGCGTGGCGCCGACGAGGTCGCCGGCGCCGGGTCGCGCCGCGTGCTGCGAATCGACGGCCTGGACCTGTCCGGCTACGGCGCCGCGGCGATCACCGACGCCGACCGTCTGGCGCCGCTGACCGCTCGCGGCAGCGCCTACGCGATCTTCACGTCGGGCTCGACCGGCACCCCCAAAGGCGTGCTGGTCAGCCACGCCGGCCTGCTGGGATGGGCTGCGGCGCAATGCGAAGCGTCCGAGTTGGACACCGACACCCGGGTGCTGATGGTGGCCTCGCCGACCTTCGACGCGTCGGTCGGCGAGATGGTGCTGGCGGCCGCGGCCGGCGCCGCGCTGGTGGTGGCGCCACCGCAGGTTTACGCCGGCGAGCCGCTGACCGCCCTGCTGCAGAGCCAGCGCGTCAACGCGGCGTTCCTGACCCCGACGGTGCTGTCGTCGCTGGATCGCGCCCGGCTGCCCGGCTTCGACAAGCTGATGGTCGGCGGCGAGGCGTGCCCGAAGGAATTGGTCGCCGCCTGGGCGCCCGGTCGGCGGATGTTCAACGTCTACGGCCCGAGCGAGGCCACCATCTGGGTCACCTCCAGCGCGCCGCTGTCGGCCGAGGCACCGGTTCGCATCGGCACCCCGCTGCCGGGAGTGTGCGCGGTGGTGCTCGACGCCTGGCTGAAGCCGGTTCCCGTCGGCGTGGTGGGCGAGCTGTACGTGAGCGGGCCGGCGCTGGCGCACGGCTACATGGGCCGGGTGGACCTGACAGCGGAACGCTTCGTGGCCAACCCATTTGGCGGCCCCGGGGACCGCATGTACCGCACCGGCGACCTGGTGCGCTGGACGCGCGACGGGGACCTGGAGTTCGTCGGGCGCGCCGACAGCCAGATCAAACTGCGCGGCCAGCGCATCGAGCTGGGCGAAATCGAGAACACCCTGCTGGCCTGCCCGCAGGTCACCCAGGCCGCCGTCACCGTGCTCGACAGCGCCACCGGCGCGCATCTGGTCGCCTACGTCACGCTCGACCACACCATCGGCGCCGACCACGACGAGGGCAACGTCGAAGAGTGGCAACACCTTTACGACGATCTCTACGGCGCCGACCTCGAGTCGCGGTTCGGGATGGACTTCCGCGGCTGGAACAGCAGCTACACCGGGGACCCGATCCCGCTCGCGGAGATGATCGAGTGGCGGGCGGCCACGGTGGACCGGATCACGGACCTGCAACCGCGACGCGTGCTCGAGATCGGCGCCGGCTCGGGGCTGCTGCTGTCGCAGCTCGCCCCGCACTGCGAAGAATATCTGGCCACCGATTTCTCGCCGGTGGCCATCGAGAACCTGGCCCGCTCAATGGAGCAGCTGCAGCTGCCCTGGAGTGACCGGGTCCGGCTGCGGACCCAGCCGGCCCACGTCACCGACGGGCTGCCCCGCGGCCACTTCGACACCGTCATCCTCAACTCGGTCGTTCAGTATTTCCCGAACGCGGGCTATCTGGCCGAGGTCATCGACAACGCCATGGAGCTGCTGGCCCCCGGTGGCGCCGTGTTCATCGGTGACGTGCGAAACCACAGCCTGCAGGGCGCATTCCAGACCGCGATCGCGCTGTCGCGCGGCGGCGCCGCCGCCACCGAGGCCGCCGATATCCGTCAGCGCGTCCGCCACGCCATGCTCGGCGAGACCGAATTGCTCTTGGCGCCGGAGTTTTTCACCACCTGGGCGGTCAGCTGCCCGTCGGCTGGCGGCGTCGACATCCAGGTCAAACGCGGCTTCGCCGACAACGAACTCAACCGCTACCGCTACGACGTCGTCATCCGCAAAGCGCCCGCGGCCGTACGCTCGGTCGGCGACGCGCCCACCTGGTCGTGGGCCGAATGCGCGGGTTCCGACGGGCTGGGCGACGTGCTGGCGTCCCAGCGTCCCGCCGTTGTGCGCGTCACCGACATCCCGCACGCCGGGGTCATCGCGGACGTTCGCGTGGAAACGGCGCTCGCCGAGGGCCAACCCGTGGCCGACGCGCTCGCCGCCGCCGACGCCGTGGCCGGCGCCGCCGTCGCCGAAGAGGTGCACCGCATCGGCGAGGCCGCCGGGTATCGCGTCGCGGTGACCTGGGGTGCGGTACCCGGCACTCTCAGCGCGGTTTTCGTCGACACCGGCGACGTCGACTACGCCGCGCCCCTGACCGACGTCTACCTGCCCCCCACCGGTTCCCGGCGGCGCACCAGCCACGCCAATGACCCCCGCACCAACACCAAGATCGGCGAGGTGCGCGAGCGGCTCAGCGCGTGGCTGCCGGAATACATGGTGCCGGCACACATTGTGGCGCTTGAGGAATTTCCGATGACCTCGTCGGGCAAGCTCGACCGAAAGGCCCTTCCGGAGCCGGAATACCAGGACGTGGACCGCTACCGCGCCCCGGCCACCGCGGCCGAGGAGATCCTGGTCGGCATCTACGCCCAGGTGCTCGGCCTGGAGCGGGTGGGCGTCGACGACTCGTTCTTCGATCTGGGCGGGGATTCGCTGTCGGCGATGCGCCTGATCGCCGCGGTGAACACCAGCCTGAACTCCGATCTCGGTGTGCGGGCCGTCTTCGAGGCGCCGACGGCCGCCGAGCTGGCCCTGCTGGCCGGCGGCGACGGCGACCGGCCGGAGCCGCTGGTGGCGGGGGAGCGCCCGGCGGTGATTCCCCTGTCGTTCGCCCAGACCCGGTTGTGGTTCATCGACCAATTCCAGGGCCCGTCACCGATTTACAACGTCACCGTGGCGCTGCGGCTGCGCGGGCAGCTGGACACCGGTGCGTTGGCCGCGGCGCTGGCCGACGTCGTGGACCGCCACGAGAGCCTGCGCACGGTGTTCGCCGCGGCCGACGGGATCCCGCAGCAGGTGGTGATTCCCCCCGACCAGATCGGCTTCGCCTGCGAGGTCGTCGATGCCCGCGGCTGGCCCGAGGACCGGCTGCGCGAGCGCATGGCCGCCGCAGCCCAGTACGCGTTCGACCTGTCGAGCGAAAGCCCGCTGCACACAAAGCTTTTCACCGTCACCGACACCGAACACCAGCTGGTGGTCGCGGTGCACCACATCGCCGCCGACGGCTGGTCGATCACCCCGTTCGCACGCGACCTGGGGGTGGCATACGCCAGCCGGTGCGCGGGACGCGCACCCGACTGGGCCCCGCTGGCGGTGCAGTACGTGGATTACACGCTTTGGCAGCGCACGTATCTCGGCGACGTGGACGACAGCGGTAGCCGCATCGCCGCGCAGCTGGACTACTGGACCGACGCGTTGGCCGGGCTGCCCGAGCGCCTGCAGCTACCCACCGACCGGCCCTACCCGCAGGTGGCCGACCACCGGGGCGCCCGATTGGCGGCGGACTGGCCGGCGGAGCTGCAGCAACAGGTGCAGCGGGTGGCCCGCGAACACAATGCCACCCCCTTCATGGTGATTCAGGCGGCGTTCGCCGCGCTGCTGTCCAAGATCAGCGCCAGTACCGATGTGGCGGTGGGCTTCCCGATCGCCGGGCGCTCCGAACGCGCGCTCGACGAGCTGATCGGGTTCTTCGTCAACACCCTGGTGCTGCGCGTCGACGTGGCGGGCGACCCGACGTTCGCCGAGCTGCTGGCCCAGGTGCGGCGGCGCAGCCTGGCCGCCTTCGAGCACCAGGACGTCCCCTTCGAACTGCTGGTGGAACGGCTCAACCCCACCAGGAGCATGGCCCACCACCCGCTGATCCAGGTGCTGCTGGGTTGGGAGAACTTCCCCGGCGAGGTCACTGCGCCCGCGGGCGGGTTGGCCCTGGGCGACCTGCAGGTCACACCGATGCCGTTGCACACCAACACCGCTCGCATGGATCTGACGTTCTCGCTGGCCGAACGGTTCACCGAGTCCGGTTCGCGCGCCGGCATCGCGGTGACGGCGGAGTACCGCACCGACGTATACGACGCGGACACCGTCGAGGCGATGATCGAACGGCTGCAGCGGCTGCTGACGGCCGTCACCGCCGAGCCGGAGCGCCGGTTGTCATCGGTGGACCTGCTGGACACCGCCGAGCACGCCCGGCTGGCCGCGTGGGGCAACGAGGCCGTGCTGGCCGACCCGATGGAGCCGGTGACCGTTGCCGGACTGTTCGCCGCGCAGGCGGCGCGCACCCCGGACGCGGTGGCGCTGACGTTTGAGGACCGGTCCATGACCTACCGGGAGCTCGACGAGGCGGCCAATCGGTTGGCACATCTGCTGGTCGAGTCCGGTGCGGGCCCGGGTGAGTTTGTCGCGCTGCTGTTTTCGCGCTCGGCCGAGGCGATCGTGGCGATCCTGGCGGTGCTCAAGTCCGGGGCGGCGTATCTGCCGATCGACCCGGCGTTGCCGGCCGCGCGGGTGGAGTTCATGCTGACCGATGCCGCCCCGAAGGTCGCGGTCACCACCGCGGAGCTGGCCGACACGTTCGATGGCTTCGACCTGACCGTGATCGACGTGGCCGACCCGGCGGTCGCGGCCCAGCCGGGCACCCCGCCGCCGGCGCCGGCGCCCACCGATCTGGCGCACGTCATCTACACGTCCGGCACCACGGGCGTGCCCAAAGGTGTTGCGGTGACCCAACACAACGTCGCGCAGCTATTCGATGACCTGCGGCTCGGGTTCGCCTTGTCGGCCGAGCAGGTGTGGACCCAGTTCCACTCGTATGCCTTTGATTTCTCGGTGTGGGAGATCTGGGGGGCGCTGCTGCACGGCGGGCGCCTGGTCGTGGTCCCCGGCGCGGTGGCCCGCTCGCCCGAGGAGTTCCACGCCCTGCTGGTGCGCGAGGGCGTCACGGTGCTGACCCAGACGCCGTCGGCGGTGGGGCTGCTGCCCACCGACGGCCTGGACTCCACGGCGTTGGTGATTGGCGCCGAGCCCTGTCCGCCGGAGCTGGTGGACCGCTGGGCGCCGGGCCGGGTGATGGTCAACGTGTACGGCCCCACCGAGACGACCATGTGGGCCTGCAAGAGCGCCCCGCTCCAGGCGGGCTCGGGATTCCCGCCGATCGGCTCACCGGTCACCCGTGCGGCGTTCTTCGTGCTCGACGAATGGCTGCGCCCGGTGCCCGCCGGCGTGGTGGGTGAGCTGTATCTGGCCGGCGAGGGCGTCGGCGTCGGGTACTGGCGCCGCCCCGGGCTGACCGCATCGCGCTTTGCGGCCTGCCCGTTCGGCGAACCCGGCACCCGCATGTACCGCACCGGCGACCTGGTGTGCTGGGGCCCCGACGGGCAGCTGCGCTACCTGGGCCGCGCCGACGAGCAGGTCAAGATTCGCGGCTACCGCATCGAACTCGGCGAAATCCAGGCGGCCCTGTCCGCGCTCGACGGGGTGGAGCAGGCGGTCGTCGTCGCCCGCGAGGACCGCCCCGCGGCCTTGCGCCTGGTCGGTTATGTCACCGGCTCGACCGACCCGGGCAAGGCGCGCGCCGCGCTGGGCGAGCGACTGCCGGGGTACATGGTCCCGGCGGCGGTGGTGGTGCTCGACGCGCTGCCGGTGACGCTCAACGGCAAGCTCGACACCCGCGCCCTGCCCGCGCCGGACTACCGGACCGCTGGCAATTACCGCAACTATCGCGCCCCGAGCACCGCGGTCGAGGAGATCGTGGCCGGCATTTACGCCCAGATCCTGGGGGTGGAACGCGTCGGGGTCGACGACTCGTTCTTCGACCTGGGCGGCGATTCGCTGTCCACCATGCGGCTGGTCACCGCGATCAATGCCGCGCTGGATAGCGACCTTCCGGTGCGCGTCGTCTTCGAGGCGCCCACCGTTGCGCAGCTGGCGCCGCGCATCGCGGAGAGCGCGGCCGGCCTGGAGCCGCTGGTGGCCGCCGCGCGGCCCGCGGTGGTGCCATTGTCGTTCGCGCAGAACCGGTTGTGGTTCATCGACCAATTCCAGGGCCCGTCACCGCTGTACAACATGGCGGCGGCGCTGCGGCTGCGCGGGCGGCTCGACGCCCGGGCCCTGTCCGTCGCGCTGACCGACGTGGTGAGCCGCCACGAAAGCCTGCGCACCCTGTTCCCGGCGCACGAGGGAACGCCCCAACAGCTGGTGGTGCCCGTCGAGCGCGCCGACATCGGCTGGGACGTCATCGACGCCACCGCCTACTCGGCGGACCAGCTGGACGACGCCATCAAGGCGGCGACGCGCCATACGTTCGACCTGGCGACCGAAATCCCCATCCGCGCAATCCTTTTCGCGGTTGCCGAGGACGAGCACATCCTGGTGATCGTGGTCCATCACATCGCCGCGGACGGTTTGTCGCTCACGCCGTTGAGCGCCGACCTCAGTGTGGCCTACACCAGCCGGCGTGCCGGGCACGCCCCGGGCTGGGCCGAATTGTCGGTGCAGTACATCGATTACACGCTCTGGCAGCGCGCCCAGTTCGGCGACCTCGACGACGCCTCCAGCCGCATCGGCGGCCAGCTGGCCTACTGGGAACAAGCCCTGGCGGGCATGCCCGAGCGGTTGGCGCTGCCCACCGACCGGCCCTACCCGCCGGTGGCCGATCAGCGCGGCGACAGCGTGGTGGTGGACTGGCCCGCGGAATTGCAGGAGCAGGTTCGCCGGCTCGCCCGCGAGCACAACGCGACCAGCTTCATGGTGGTGCAGGCCGCGCTGGCCGTGCTGCTGTCCAAGATCGGCGCGAGTTCCGATGTGGCCGTTGGCTTTCCGATCGCCGGGCGGCGCGACCCCGCCCTCGACCAGCTGGTCGGTTTCTTCGTCAACACCCTGGTGCTTCGGGTCGACCTGGCCGGTGACCCCACCTTCGCCGAACTGCTGGAGCGCGTCCAGGCGCGCAGCCTGGCGGCGTTCGAGCATCAGGACGTGCCGTTCGAGGTGCTGGTGGAGCGGGTCAATCCGACCCGGAGCCTGACGCACCACCCGCTGGTGCAGGTGATGCTGGCCTGGCAGAACTTCGCCGGGCATGACGACCCCGCCGCCGGCCTGACGCTGGGCGACCTCGAGGTCACCTCCGTACCGGTGGCCGACCAGTCGGCCCGCATGGACCTGGTGTTCTCCCTGGCCGAACGCTGGACCGCGGCCGGCGAGGCCGCCGGGATCGGCGGACGGGTGGAATTCCGCACCGATGTGTTCGACGCGGCCACCGTCGAGACTTTGATCGCGCGGCTGCAGCGGGTGCTGACCGCGATGACCGCCGATCCCACCCACCCGGTGTCGTCGGTGGATGTGCTCGACGATGCCGAGCACGCCCGCCTCAAAGAGCTTGGAAACAATGCCGTTTTGACCGGGCCGGCCGGCCCTCCGGTGTCGGTGCCCGAACTGTTCGCCGCGCACGTCGCCGCCGCACCTGAGGCCGTGGCGCTGGTCTGCGAGGGCCTGTCGGTGACGTACCGCGAGCTGGACGAGGCGTCCAACCGGTTGGCGCACCGCCTGGCGGCGCAGGGCGCCGGTCCGGGACAGACTGTGGCACTGCTGTTTTCGCGGTCGGCCGAGGCGATCGCCGCCATCCTCGCGGTGCTCAAGACGGGGGCCGCCTACCTACCGATCGATCCCTCGTCGCCCGACGCCCGGATCGAGTTCATGCTCGGCGACGCCAAGCCCGTCGTCGCGATCACCACCGCCGACCTGGCCGCGCGGTTCGACGGACGCGGCGTGACCGTCATCGACGTCAACGATCGACGCATCGACACCCTGCCCGAAACGGGCCTGCCGCTGCCCGGGCCCGACGGCGTCGCCTACCTGATCTACACCTCGGGCACCACCGGTGTCCCCAAAGGCGTTGCCATCACCCACCGCAACGTGACCCAACTGCTGGGCTCACTGGACGCCGGGCTGCCGGCCGCGGGGGTGTGGTCGCACTGTCACTCGCTGGCGTTCGACGTCTCGGTCTGGGAGATCTTCGGCGCGCTGCTGCGCGGCGGCCGGCTGGTCGTGGTGCCCGAATCGGTGGCGCGTTCCCCGCAAGACCTGCACGACGTCCTGGTCGCTCGGCAAGTCAGCGTGTTGACCCAGACGCCGTCGGCGGTGGCGATGCTCTCGCCCGAGGGCCTGGAATCGGTGTCCCTGGTGATGGCCGGCGAGGCCTGCACGGCCGAGGTGGTGGACCAATGGGCGCCCGGCCGGGTGATGGTCAACGCCTACGGCCCGACCGAAACCACCATGTGTGTGACCATCAGCGCGCCCCTGGCGCCCGGGTCGGCGGCCCACGGACCGGTGCCGATCGGGTCCCCGGTGCCAGGGGCGGCGCTGTTCGTGCTCGACGCATCGTTGCGGCCGGTACCGCCCGGCGTCGTCGGGGAGCTCTACGTCGCCGGATCCGGTGTGGCCGCGGGATATGTCGGCCGGCCCGGGCTGACCGCGTCGCGGTTCGTCGCCTGCCCCTTCGGCGGAGCCGGGACGCGCATGTACCGCACCGGTGACCTGGTGCGCTGGAACGCCGACGGGCAACTGCAGTACTTCGGCCGCGCCGACGAGCAGGTCAAGGTCCGCGGCTACCGCATCGAGCTCGGCGAAATCCAGTCCGCGCTGACCGGAATCGACGGTGTCGAGCAGGCCGTGGTCGTCGCCCGCGAGGACCACCCGGGCGCCCTGCGGCTGGTCGGTTACATCACCGGCAGCGCCGACGCCGCCGCGGTCCGAAGCGCACTGGCCGAACGGCTGCCCGCGTACATGGTCCCCGCGGCGGTGCTGGGGCTCGAGGCGTTTCCGTTGACCGCCAACGGCAAACTGGACACCCGCGCCCTGCCGGCGCCCGAATACACCGCGGGTGAATACCGCGCGCCGCAAACCCCCACCGAAGAGATCCTGGCCGGCATCTACGCCGACATCCTGAACGCCGAACGCGTCGGCGTCGACGACTCCTTCTTCGACCTCGGCGGCGACAGCATCTCCGCCATGCGCCTGATCGCCGCGATCAACGCGAGCCTGGACGCCGACCTCGCCGTGCGGGTCGTGTTCGAGGCGCCCACGATCGCCCAGCTGGCACCCCGGCTCGGCGAGGGCGGCAACGGGCTGCAGCCCTTGACCGCCGGTACGCGGCCGGCGATCGTCCCGTTGTCGTTCGCGCAGAACCGGCTGTGGTTCCTCGACCAATTGCAAGGGCCCTCACCGGTGTACAACATGGCGGCCGCGCTGCGCCTGGACGGTGCGCTCGACGCCGATGCCCTCGGCGCGGCGCTGGGCGACGTGGTGGCCCGCCACGAGAGCCTGCGCACCCTGTTCGCCGCCCCCGAGGGGACGCCGCAGCAGGTGGTCATCCCCGCCGACAAGGCCGACTTCGGCTGGGAGGTTGTCGACGCCAGCGCCTGGTCGGCGAGCCAGCTAGACGAGGCGATCGGCGCCACCGCGCGCTACACCTTCGACCTGTCCTCCCAAATCCCTTTGCGCGCGGCGCTGTTCCGGCTCGACGAGGACCGGCATGTGCTGGTCGCCGTGGTGCACCACATCGCCGCCGACGGCATGTCCATCACCCCGCTGGTGCGCGACCTCGGGGTGGCGTACGCCGGCCGGGCCGCCGGCCGCGGCCCCGACTGGGCACCGCTGCCGGTGCAGTACGTCGACTACACGCTGTGGCAGCGCGCCCAATTCGGCGATCTCGACGACGGCAACAGCCGCATCGCCGCCCAGCTGTCCTACTGGGAGGGCGCCCTGGCCGGGATGCCGGACCGGGTGCAGTTGCCCACCGACCGGCCCTACCCGCTGGTGGCCGACCAGCGCGGCGCCACCGTCGAAATCGACTGGCCCACCGGACTGCAACAGCGCGTCGGGGAAGTGGCTCGCCACCACAACGCCACCAGCTTCATGGTGATCCAGACCGCGCTGACCGTGCTGCTGGCCAAGATCGGCGCCAATCCCGATGTGGCGGTGGGCTTCCCGATCGCCGGGCGGCGCGATCCCGCGCTCGACGAGCTGGTGGGCTTCTTCGTCAACACCCTGGTGCTCCGCGTCGAGGTGGCCGGCGACTCCAGCTTCGCCGACGTGCTGTCCCAGGTGCGCCAGCGCAGCCTGGCCGCCTACGAGCACCAGGACGTGCCGTTCGAGGTGCTGGTCGAGCGGCTGAACCCGACGCGAAGCCTGACCCATCACCCGCTCATCCAGGTGATGTTGGCCTGGCAGAACTTCGCCGGGCACGACGCCGGCCCCGCGGCCGGATTCACTTTGGGCGACGTCGATGTCACGCCGATTCCGGTGGACACCCAGACCGCCCGGATGGACCTGACCTTCTCGCTGGGCGAACGCTGGGACGAGCGCGGCCAACCCGCCGGAATCGGCGGAACCGTTGAATTCCGCACCGACGTCTTCGACGAGGACAGCATCCGGGCGGTCGTCGACCGGCTGCAGCGGGTGCTGCTCGCGATGACCGCCGATCCCGCCCAGGCGTTGTCCGCGATCGATCTGCTCGACGACACCGAGCACGCCCGGCTGGACGCGTTCGGCAACCGCGCCGCGCTGAGCGCATCCGCGCCCCAAACCGATTCCATCCCAGCCCTTTTCGCCGCGCAAGCAGCCCGCACCCCGGACGTCGTCGCGCTGGTCTGTGCCGGCCGCTCGCTGACCTACCGCGAGCTGGACGAGGCGTCGAACCGGTTGGCCCACCTGCTGGCCGGCCACGGTGCCCGCCCCGGACAGACTGTGGCGCTGCTGTTTTCGCGTTCGGCCGAGGCGATCGTGTCGATCCTGGCGGTGCTGAAGTCCGGGGCGGCCTACCTGCCGATCGACCCGGCGCTGCCCGAGGCGCGGATCGGATTCGTGCTCAACGACGCCGCCCCGATCGCCGCGATCACCACCGCCGACCTGAGCGACCGGCTCGACGGCCACGACGTCTCGGTCATCGACGTCAACGATCCCGCCGTCGACACCCGGCCCGCCACCGCGTTGCCCGCGCCGGCACCCGAACACCTCGCCTACCTGATCTACACCTCGGGTACCACCGGAGTCCCCAAAGGCGTTGCCGTCACCCATCGCAACGTCACCCAGCTGCTCGCGGCCGGGGACTCGGGACTGCCGCGTTCGGGCGTGTGGTCGCAATGGCATTCGCTGGCGTTCGACGTCTCGGTGTGGGAGATCTTCGGCGCCTTGCTGCACGGCGGCCGCCTCGTCGTCGTGCCCGAATCGGTGGCGCGCTCGCCGGAAGACCTGCATGCCCTGCTGGTTTCCGAACAGGTCAGCGTGCTCAGCCAAACCCCGTCCGCGGCGGGCGCGCTCGCGCCCGAGGGACTGGAGTCGGTCACGCTGGTGGTGGCCGGCGAGGCCTGCCCGTCCGAACTGGTCGACCGCTGGGCGCCGGGACGGGCGATGATCAACGCCTACGGCCCCACCGAGGCCACGGTGTACGCGGCCATCAGCGCACCGCTTCAGGCCGACGCACCGGGCGTGGTGCCGATCGGCTCCCCCGTGCCGGGCGCGGCGTCGTTCGTGCTCGACGAGTGGCTGCGGCCGGTGCCGCCGGGCGTGATCGGCGAGCTGTACGTGGCCGGCGCCGGCGTGGCCTGCGGCTACTGGCGGCGGTCGGCATTGACCGCGTCGCGGTTCGTGGCCTGCCCGTTCGGCGGCCCGGGATCGCGCATGTACCGCACTGGCGACCTGGTGCGCTGGCGCGCGGACGGGCAGCTGGACTACCTGGGCCGCGCCGACGAGCAGGTCAAGATCCGCGGCTACCGCATCGAACTCGGCGAGGTGCGCGCGGCACTGGCCTGGGTGGACGGCGTCGAGCAGGCGGTCGTGGTGGCGCGCGAGGACCGCCCCGCGGCCTTGCGCCTGGTCGGCTATGTCACCGGCACCGCCGACCCGGCCGCGGTGCGCGCCGCGCTGGCCGAGCGGCTGCCGGGCTACATGATTCCGACCGCCGTGGTGGTGATGCAGGCCCTGCCGCTCACCCCCAACGGCAAGCTCGACACCCGCGCGCTGCCGGCGCCGGAATACTCCGACGCCGACCGGTATCGGGCCCCCGACAACGCCATCGAAGAAATCCTGGCCGGAATCTACGCGCAGGTGCTCGGCCTCGAGCGCGTCGGCGTCGACGACTCGTTCTTCGACCTGGGCGGCGACAGCATCTCGTCGATGCAGGTGGTGACGCGGGCGCGCGCCGCCGGCCTGGTGTGCAAGACGCGCGACATCTTCGTCGAGCAGACGGTGGCCCGGCTGGCGCGGGTGGCCGAAGTGGTCGACGCCGCGACCGCCGTGGCTGATGAGGGCCTCGGGCCGGTGCAGGCCACCCCGATCATCCGCTGGCTGCGCGACGTCGCGAACGCCGGCGGTGACGTTGCCCAGTTCAACCAGGCCATGCTCGTGCAGGCCCCCGCCGCGGTCACCGAGGCCGACGTCGTCACGGTGCTGCAGGCCCTGCTGGATCGCCACGCCATGCTGCGGCTGCACGTCGACGACGACGCCGCCACCGGTTGGTCGCTGACGGTGCCCGAGCCCGGCTCGGTGGACGCCCGCGCCTGCCTGCACGTGGTGGACGAACTGTCCGACATCGCGGTCATCGAGGCGCGGTCGCGGCTGAACCCCGCCACCGGCGTGCTGCTGCGTGCGGTGTGGGCCAGCGCCACCCGTCAACTGGTCGTGATCGTTCATCACCTGGCCGTCGACGGCGTATCGTGGCGAATCCTGTTGCAGGACTTGAACCTCGCCTGGGCACAGCATCACGGCGGACAGCCGGTGGCGCTGCCGAGCGTGGGCACCTCGTTCGCCCGCTGGTCGGCACGACTGGCCGAGCATGCGCACCATCCGGATGTGACGGGACAGGCCGACACCTGGCAGCGGATGGCGGCCACGGCGGCCACACCCGCGGCGCTGCCCGCGGTGCGCCCCGAGGTCGACACCTTCGCCACGGCCGGACACCTCTCGATGGAGCTGGACGCCGAGACCACCGGCATGCTGCTCGGTGACGTGCCCGCGGCGTTTCACGCCGGCGTGCAAGACATCCTGCTGATCGCGTTCGGGCTGGCCTGCGCGGAATTCTCGGGTGGCGGCGCGCCGGTAGGCATCGAGGTCGAAGGCCACGGGCGCCACGAGGAGCTGGGCCGCGACGTCGACCTGTCCCACACCGTGGGCTGGTTCACCACCAAGTACCCGGTAGCGCTTGCGCTGCAAGACATTTCCTGGGCGCAGGTCGCCGCCGGCGCCGACGCGCTGGGCGCGGTGCTCAAGGACGCGAAGGAACAGCTGCGCGCCCTGCCCGACCCGCTGAGCTACGGGCTGCTGCGCTACCTGAACCCCGACGTCGACCTGGACGCGCCGGAGCCGTCGATCGGCTTCAACTACCTGGGACGCCAGGGCGGCGCGGCCGAGCTCACCGACGACATGTGGCGGCCCGACCCCCACGGCTGGACCGTCACCCGCGCGGCGACCGCGATACCGATGCCGCTGATGCACACGCTCGAGCTGAACGCGGTCACCGTCGACTCCGCGGCCGGACCGCAGCTGCACGCCAACTGGACCTGGGCGCCCTCGGCGTGCAGCGACGAGCAGGTCACCAGGCTGGGCCGGCTGTGGTTCGAGGCCCTGGCCGGCATCTGCGCGCACGTGCGTTCCGGTGGCGGCGGCCTGACGCCGTCCGACATCGCGCCCGCCCGCCTCACCCAGCCGCAGATCGATCAGCTTGCGCGCCAATACAATATCGCCGACGTGCTGGCGCTGACCCCGGTCCAGCAGGGGCTGCTCTTCCACGCCAACACCGCCCGGGCGAGCGACGATCTGTATGCCGGACAGTTGGACATCAGCATCGCCGGCCCGCTCGACCCCGACCGGCTGCGCGGCGCCGTGCAGACGATGATCGGCCGCCATCCCAACCTGGTCGCCCGGTTCTGGGACGACTACGACGAGCCCGTCCAGATCATCCCGGCCGACCCGGCGGCGGCCTGGCGGTACGTCGAGCTGGACGGCGACCCCGACGCCGACGCGCAGATCCGGCGGCTGTGCGCGGCCGAGCGCGCCGCGGTCTGCGGCGACCTCGCCGACCAACCCGCCTTCCGGGTGGCGCTGCTGCGCATCGCCCCCGAGCGCTACCGGCTGGTGCTGACCAACCACCACATCGTGCTCGACGGCTGGTCGATGCCGATCCTGCTGGGGGAGATCTTCGCCGGCTACTACGGCCAGCGGCTGCCGGCGGCGGCGCCCTACCGCGCCTTCGTCGACTGGCTGGCCGCGCGCGACGTGGACGCCGCCCGAGCCGCCTGGGCCGAGGTGTTCGCCGGCTTCGACAGCCCGACCCTGGTCGGCCCGCAGGACCGCACCGAGCCCGGGCGGCAACGCGTCGAATCGTTCGCGCTGCCCGCCGAGCTCAGCCAGTCCATCACCGACCTGGCCCGCTCCTGCCACACCACCGTCAACACGGTGCTGCAGGCCGCGTTCGCGCAGCTGCTGTGCGCCCTGACCGGCCAGGGCGATGTCGTGTTCGGCACCACCGTGTCGGGCCGGCCCGCCGAGGTCGCCGGCGCGGAGAACATGGTCGGCCTGCTGATCAACACGGTGCCGGTGCGGGCGAACATCACCGCCACGACCACGACCGCCGAGCTGCTCGACCAGCTGCAAGGCGCCTACAACCACACGCTGGACCACCAGCACCTGGCGCTCAACGAGATCCACCGCATCACCGGCCAGGACCAGCTGTTCGACACGCTGTTCGCTTACGAGAACTATCCGATCGACGCCAGCGCGTTGTCCGCCGACCACGAGCTGGCCGTCACCGACATCACCACCCGTGAATCCACCCACTACCCGCTGACCATGCAGGCCCAGCCCGGAAAGGAGCTGCGCTTGCAGGTCGAATACGACACCGACGTCTTCGACGCGGCACGCATCGCGACGCTGATCGAACGGCTGCAGCGGGTGCTGGTCGTGATGACCGCCGACCCGGCGCGGCGGTTGTCGTCGATCGACCTGCTCGACGCCGCCGAACACGACCGGCTGGACGGCTGGGCCGACCGGGCGGTGCTCACCCGGCCCGCCACGCCGACGTCGATCCCGGCGCGCTTCGCCGCGCAGGTGGCGCGCAGCCCCCGGGCCGCGGCGGTGACCTTCGAGGGCCGGTCCATCAGCTACCGGGAACTCGACGAGAAGTCGAACCGGTTGGCGCACCTGCTGATCGGCCGCGGGGTGGGCCCGGGCGAGTCCGTGGCCCTGCTGTTCGGCCGCTCGGCCGACGCGATCGTGGCCATCCTGGCGGTGCTCAAGACCGGCGCGGCCTACCTGCCGATCGACCCGGCACTGCCCGCGGCCCGCATCGACTTCATGCTCACCGACACCGCGCCGACGGCCGCGATCACCGTCGCCGCGCTGGCGGACAAGCTGCACGCGCACGACCTGATCGTCATCGACATCAACGACCGCGCCGTGGCACGCCAGCCGCGCACCGCCCCGCCGGCGCCGGCGCCCGAACACGTCGCCCACATCATCTACACCTCCGGCACCACCGGTCTGCCCAAGGGCGTAGCCGTCAGCCACCACAACGTGACCCGCATGTTCGACGCGCCGGCCGTCGGCGTCGAGTTGTCGGCCGGGCAGGTGTGGACCCAGTTCCACTCGTACGCCTTCGACTACTCGGTGTGGGAGATCTGGGGTGCGCTGCTGCACGGCGGGCGGCTGGTCGTGGTGCCCGATTCGGTGGCCCGCTCACCCATGGAGTTGCACGCCCTGCTGGTCGCGGAGAAGGTCACCGTGCTGAGCCAGACCCCGTCGGCCGTGCGGATGCTCTCGCCGCAGGGCCTTCAGGCCGCGGCCCTGGTGATCGGGGCCGAGCCCTGCCCGCCCGAGCTGGTGGACCGCTGGGCGCCGGGCCGGACGATGGTCAACGTCTACGGCCCGACCGAGGCCACGATCTTCTCGTCGATGAGCACGCCGTTGGCGCCCGGCTCGGGGGCG
>NZ_QMEU01000209.1 GCF_003284975.1 Mycobacterium colombiense | reverse complement strand
TCGTGCCGGGCCTGATCCAGCGGCCCCAGCAATTGCTCGACCGGCGGCGGTTTGGGCGCGGACTTGCCGCAGGCGGACACCACCGCGCCGAGCGCAGCCAAAGCCGCACCACCGGCGAGCACATCTCGCCTGTTGACGAACGGAACTGCGCTAGGCACAAGGACATCCTGCCATCGGCGTCGAGGCGGGCAAGATGCCAGGACGCGATCACGCCGTCAACCGCGATTCCTGGCGTATCGTGGATAGCTGGTTCTCGCAGAGGGCGGCCGCCGCCAGCAACGGTCAGCCACGGGCGTTCCTCCGCCGGGACACCGGAAGGCGCCTGCGAAGCCATCGGGGCGCCGACATCCGCCAGATGACCGGACAACTCAAGATGAGGAGCTCGCCGTGACCACCGGGCTACCGTCGCAGACGCAGGTGATCGAGCTACTCGGTGGAGAGTTTGCGCGCGCCGGATTCGAGATCGAAGACGTGGTCATCGACGCCCGGACCCGCCCCCCGCGAATCATGGTGATCGCCGACGGCGACAACGGCCTCGACCTGGACACGGCGGCCACGCTGTCCCGCTCGGCGTCGGCACTGCTCGACGGCCTGGACACCATCGGCGACCAGTACGTGCTCGAGGTCTCCTCGCCCGGCGTGGACCGCCCGCTGACCAGCGCGAAGCACTTTCGCCGGGCCCGCGGCCGCAAGGTCGACGTCGTCCTGTCGGACGGATCGACGCTGACCGGCCGGGTCGGCGAAACGGGCGATGACGCGGTCGCGCTGGTGGTCCGCGCGGGCCGGGATCTGGCGGTGCGCCAGATCCCACTCGCCGACATCGTCAAAGCTGTTGTCCAAGTGGAGTTTTCGCCCCCTAATCAAGCGGAGCTGGAACTGGCGACGACGGGTCAGGCCCAAAGGACGGAGGAGCGGCGCCTATGAACATCGACATGGCCGCGCTGCATGCCATCGAGGTGGACCGCGGCATCTCGGTCAACGAGCTGCTCGAGACGATCAAATCGGCGCTGCTCACCGCCTACCGGCACACCGAAGGCCACCAGAACGACGCGCGGATCGAGATCGACCGCAAGACCGGTGTCGTAAAGGTGATGGCCCGGGAGACCGACGAAGACGACAACGTCATCAGCGAATGGGACGACACCCCCGAGGGTTTCGGCCGCATCGCCGCCACCACCGCCCGTCAGGTCATGCTGCAGCGGTTCCGGGACGCCGAAAACGAGCGGACCTACGGCGAGTTCTCCACCCGCGAGGGCGAGATCGTCGCCGGCGTCATCCAGCGCGACAGCCGGGCCAACGCGCGTGGCCTGGTGGTGGTCCGGATGGGCACCGAGACGAAGGCCTCCGAGGGCGTGATCCCGGCGGCCGAGCAGGTCCCCGGGGAAAGCTACGAGCACGGCAACCGGGTGCGGTGCTACGTGATCGGGGTGACCCGCGGGGCCCGCGAGCCGCTGATCACGCTGTCGCGGACCCACCCCAACCTGGTCCGCAAGTTGTTCTCGCTGGAGGTCCCCGAGATCGCCGACGAGTCCGTCGAGATCGTGGCGGTGGCGCGGGAGGCCGGCCATCGGTCCAAGATCGCGGTGAAGTCCAACCTGCCCGGCCTGAACGCCAAGGGCGCCTGCATCGGCCCGATGGGGCAGCGGGTCCGCAACGTGATGAGCGAGCTCTCCGGCGAGAAGATCGACATCATCGACTACGACGAGGACCCCGCCCGCTTCGTCGCCAACGCGCTGTCGCCGGCGAAGGTGGTGTCGGTGTCGATCATCGACCAGGCCGCCCGCGCCGCCCGGGTGGTGGTGCCCGACTTCCAGTTGTCCCTGGCCATTGGCAAGGAAGGCCAGAACGCGCGCCTGGCCGCCCGGCTCACCGGGTGGCGCATCGACATCCGCGGCGACTCGCCCGCCGGGGAGGGCGGGCATCCGGAGAGCCAGTCCGAACACGGCGCCGCCCACGGAATGGCCCGCGATCGCTAGCGGTCCGGCCGGGTCGCGCCGGCGCATGCTCGGGCGGTTCTGAGCTTCGATCCGGTGACGCTAGACTGAGCCGTGATCCAGCGCGAACTTTCGGCTCCCGAAATCACGTCGCACCGTCATGCGGGTGGACCCGTACGGACGTGCGTCGGGTGCCGGAAGCGAGAGCTGGCCGTCGAGTTGCTTCGAGTGGTGGCTGTGCCGGACGGGAACGGCGAATTCGCCGTGATCGTTGACACAGGCAGGAGCCTGCCGGGGCGGGGTGCATGGCTGCATCCCGGGCCGCAGTGCGCGCAACAGGCAATCCGGCGGCGGGCTTTCACCAGAGCGCTGCGCATCACCGGTTCACCGGATACATCCGCGGTGGTCGAGCACGTAGAGTTCCTCAGTGCGCCCGAGCGCCCGGCAACAGAACAGGTAGCAAAGAACATGAGCACACCGTGAAGTCCCGATGACTCGCATTCCTATGCGTTACAGCTAATTCCCGAGGCGCGGCCCCACGACTGTCGCCTCATAGACAGGAGATGTAGTGGCAGGTAAGGCCCGCGTACACGAGTTGGCTAAGGAACTCGGTGTCACCAGCAAGGAAGTCCTCGCCCGACTGAATGATCAGGGCGAATTCGTCAAATCAGCATCGTCGACGGTAGAAGCTCCGGTTGCTCGCCGGCTGCGCGAGTCCTTCGGCGGCGGCAAGTCCGCCGAGAAGGCCCCCGCGAAAGCCGCGGCACAGGGTGGGGCCAAGGCGCCCGCCGCCAAGTCCCCCGACAAATCGCTCGACAAGGCCCTCGACAGCGC
>NZ_QMEU01000208.1 GCF_003284975.1 Mycobacterium colombiense | reverse complement strand
GCTACACCCTGTGGGCCGCCTGGCACCGGTCCGGGTTGCAGCGCCGCTGGCTCTCGGTCAGCGAGCGCGGCGGACCCGCGGCGGCCCAGGCCACCCGGGACCTCGAGTCGGTGACCGCGCTGTTCGACGTCACCGACGACTACGTGTCGCGCACCTCGGGCGCATCGCTGCGCGGTCTGGTCGAGCACATCGCCGCGCTGGCGCTGCCCGGCGCCGTTCCCGAGCCGCTCGCCGCGGCCGAACAGGTCCAGGTACTCAGCGCCCACGCCGCGCTGGGGCACGAATGGGATTTCGTGGTGATTGCCGGTCTGCAGGAAGGGTTGTGGCCCAACATCATTCCGCGTGGCGGCGTGCTGAATACCCAGCGGCTGCTGGATGTGCTGGACGGGGTCGGAGCGGACGCGTCGGTGCGGGCACCGCTGCTGGCCGAGGAGCGCAGGCTGCTGGTCGCGGCGATGGGCCGGGCCCGACGGCGGTTGCTGGTGACGGCCGTCGACAGCGACACCGGCGGGGCCGGCCACGAGGCCACGCTGCCGTCGGCTTTCTTCGCCGAAGTCGCGCGGTGGGCCGACGGAGAACCGGATAACGCTGAGCTACAACCGGTCTCGGCTCCGCGGGTACTGTCCGCGGCCGCGCTGGTCGGCCGGCTGCGTGGCGTGGTGTGCTCCCCCGACGGGGCGGTCGACGAGGCCGTCCGGGACTGCGCGGCAACACAATTGGCCCGGCTAGTCCGCGCCGGTGTGCCGGGCGCCGACCCGGCCGGATGGCACGGCCTGACCCCGGTCAGCACCAGCGAACCATTGCGCGGCAGCGGCGATGTGGTGACGTTGACGCCCTCGACCATGCAGACCCTCAACGACTGCCCGCTGCGCTGGCTCGCCGAGCGGCACGGCGGATCCAACCCGCGCGATGTGCGCTCGGCGATCGGATCGGTGGTGCACGCCCTGATCGCCCAACCGCACAAGAGCGAATCGGAATTGCTGGCCGAGCTGGACCGCGCCTGGAGGCACCTACCCTTTGCGGCGCAATGGCATTCGGCCAACGAGCTGGCTCGCCACCGGGCCATGCTGGAGGCGTTCATCGAGTGGCGGGCGCAGACCCGGGGCGCACTGACCGAGGTCGGCGTCGAGGTCGAGATCGATGGAACCGTGGCCACCGAGGGCGGCGGCGAGGTCCGGCTGCGCGGGCGGGTCGACCGGCTGGAACGCGATGCCGCCGGCCGGCTGGTCATCGTCGATATCAAAACCGGCAAGACGCCGGTCAGCAAGGACGACGCGCAACAGCACGCCCAGCTGGCTATGTATCAGCTGGCGGTGGCCGAGGGATTGGTCGGCGATGGCACCGACAACGTCGAACCCGGCGGGGCGCGGCTGGTCTACCTCGGCAAGACCGGCGCATCGGGAGTGGCCGAACGCGAACAGGATCCGCAGACCGCGGCCGGCGGCGACGAATGGCGCGAGGTCATCGCCCGGGTGGCCGACGCGACGTCCGGCCCGCAATTCATCGCGCGGCGCAACGACGGCTGCAGCCACTGCCCCATCCGGGCGAACTGCCCGGCCCACGCCGACGGGTCACAGCGATGACGCCGCCGCGGCCGCGCTATTCCCCGGCCGAATTGGCCGGGGCGCTCGGGCTTTTCCCGCCGACCGACGAGCAGGCCGCCGTCATCGCCGCGCCGCCGGGGCCGCTGGTGGTCATCGCCGGTGCCGGCGCAGGCAAGACCGAGACCATGGCCGCGCGGGTGGTGTGGTTGATCGCCAACGGCTACGCCGAACCCGGTCAGGTGCTGGGCTTGACCTTCACGCGCAAGGCCGCCGGCCAGCTGCTGCGCCGGGTCCGGTCCCGACTGGCCAGGCTGGCCGGCGTCGGGCTAAGCGCGCAAGGCGCCGCCGGTGCGCCCGTCGACACCGAGGGCGCGCCGACGGTCAGCACCTACCACGCCTTCGCGGGCTCGCTGCTGCGCGACTACGGGCTGCTGCTGCCCGTCGAGCCCGACACCCGGCTGCTCAGCGAAACCGAGTTGTGGCAGCTGGCTTTCGACGTGGTGAACACCTATCCCGGGGAGCTGCGGACCGACAAGACCCCGGCGGCCGTCACCTCGATGGTGCTGCGGCTGCGGGGGCAGCTGGCCGAGCACCTGGTGGACACCGGCCAGCTGCGCGACACGCACCTGGAGCTGGAGCGGCTGATCCACTCCCTGCCCGCCGGCCCCTACCAACGTGACCGCGGCCCCAGCCAATGGCTGCTGCGGCTGCTGGCCACTCAGACGGAGCGCGCCGAACTGGTGCCCCTGCTCGACGCCCTCGACGAACGCATGCGCGCCGTTAAGGTGATGGATTTCGGGATGCAGATGGCGTCGGCGGCCAGGCTGGCGGCGACCT
The DNA here is from genome assembly GCF_003284975.1 of Mycobacterium colombiense. Classification (GTDB taxonomy): domain Bacteria; phylum Actinomycetota; class Actinomycetes; order Mycobacteriales; family Mycobacteriaceae; genus Mycobacterium; species Mycobacterium europaeum_A. The sequence continues at coordinate 408 of NZ_QMEU01000208.1, read as the reverse complement.
TCCCGCAAGTGGGCGAGGACCTGCGCAGCCGCTACCGGGTGGTACTGCTCGACGAGTACCAGGACACCGGCCACGCCCAACGCATCGCGCTCTCAACGCTGTTCGGGGGTGGGGTCGACGACGGCCTGGCGCTCACGGCCGTCGGCGACCCCATCCAGTCGATCTACGGCTGGCGCGGCGCGTCGGCGACCAACCTGCCCCGGTTCACCACCGACTTCCCCCGATCGGACGGCACCCCCGCGCCCATGTGCGAGTTGCGGACCAGCTGGCGCAATCCGCCGCGCGCCCTGCGGCTGGCCAACGCGATGTCGGCGGAGGCGCGGCGGCGCTCGGTGGCCGTGCACGCGCTACGCCCGCGCCCGGATGCCCCGCCCGGCACGGTCCGCTGTGCGTTGCTGCCCGACGTGA
>NZ_QMEU01000207.1 GCF_003284975.1 Mycobacterium colombiense | reverse complement strand
CGTTGATCTGGTGGACCAGCGACGCCCGGGCCACCACCAGCCGACCCGCGGCCGTCCCCGCACCCAACCCAACCCCGGCCAAGCAGGTGCCGGCCGGCCTCAAGCAGCTGTGGAGCGCCGCGAGTCCGGCCACCACGGCCCCGGTGGTCGCGGGCGGGGAGGTCGTCACGGGTGCGGGCCGCCGGATCGACGGGCGCGATCCCGAGAACGGCCAGTCCCGCTGGAGCTACGCGCGCGACATCGACCTGTGCGGGGTCACCTGGTTGTACCGCTACGCCGTCGGGGTCTACCGCGACGAGCGCGGCTGCGGGCAGGTCAGCACCCTGGACGGCTCCACCGGTCGCCGGGGGCCGGCCCGCAGCGGTTACGCCGATCCGCGGGTGCGGTTGTCCTCCGACGGCATGACGGTGCTGTCGGCCGGTGACACCCGGCTGGAACTGTGGCGCTCGGACATGGTCCGGATGCTGGCGTACGGCGAGACCGATGCGCGGGTGAAGCCGTCGACGCGCGGACTGCACTCCGGTTGCCGGCTGATCTCGGCCGCGGCCAGCTCACAGGCGGTCTCGGCGCTGGAGAGCTGCGCGAACCAGGCCGACCTGCGGTTGGTGCTGCTGCGCCCGGGCAAGGACGACGACGAACCGCAGCAACACCTGGTGGCCGAGCCGGGCATCGCGCCGGATTCGGGCGCCCGGGTGCTGGCCGTCGCGGAGAACACCACCGCGGTGTACCTGCCCGCGCCGCAGCCCCGGGTCGACGTGATCGACGAAACCGGCGCCACCGTGTCGAGCACCCCGCTGCCCAAGCAGCCGTCGCGCACGTCGGCGGTCTCCCACCCCGGCAGCCTGATCACCTGGTGGACCGGCGATTCGCTGATGGTTTTCGACGCGAACACCGTGGCGCTGCGCTACACCATCGCCGCGGGCGCCAAGACGGCGCCGTTGGGGCCCGGGGTGATGATGGCGGGCCGGCTACTGGTGCCGGTCACCGGCGCGATCGGCGTCTACGACCCGCTCAGCGGCGCCAACGAACGCTACATTCCGGTGGACCGTTCGACCAGCGCCCCGCCGGACGGCAAACCGGTGTTCCCGGCCGTGATCGGGTCCCGGGTTCTCGAGCAGCGCGGCGACACGCTGGTCGCGCTGGGCTGACCCCGACCGCTACACCTCGACGGTGAACGTCGGCAGCGGCTTGCCGCTCTTCCAGTGCTTGAGCAACGCTTGCGCCAGCTCGCTGTAGGCCACCGCGCCCTTGTTCTTGCGGCCGGCCATCACCGACGAGCCCGAGGCGCTGGCCTCGGCGAACCGCACGGTCCGCGGGATCGGCGGGGCGAGCACCGGCAGGCTGTAGCGATCGGCGACGTCGAGCAACACGTCGCGGGTGTGGGTGGTGCGCGAGTCGTACAGCGTCGGCAGGGCGCCGAGCAGGCGCAGCTCCGGGTTGGTGATCTGCTGGACGTCGGCGACGGTGCGCAGGAACTGGCCGACCCCGCGATGCGCGAGGGTCTCGCACTGCAGCGGCACGATGACCTCGTCGGCGGCGGTCAGCCCGTTGAGGGTCAGCACGCCCAGCGACGGCGGGCAGTCGATGATCACCACGTCGAAGTCGTCACCGAGTTTGGCCAGCGCGCGCTTGAGCGCGTATTCGCGGCCGGCCCGCATCAGCAGCATCGCTTCGGCGCCGGCCAGGTCGATGTTGGCCGGCAGCAGCGTCATTCCCTCGGCCGTCTCGACGAGGGCGGCGTTGGGTTCGACGTCGCCGAGCAGCACCTCATGGACGGACACCGGCAGCTTGTCGGGGTCTTGGCCCAGCGAGAAGGTCAGGCAGCCCTGCGGATCGAGGTCGACCAGCAGCACCCGCTTGTTCTCGTCCACCAACGCCGCCCCCAACGACGCGACCGTGGTCGTCTTGGCGACACCGCCCTTTTGGTTGGCCACCGCCAATACCCGTGTCTTACTCACCGGCGCCGCCACCTCATCGCTGTCTCCCCACCTGCCTCGTCGCGTGCGGTTTACAGTGCCATCCTGGCATGTTCACCCGCCGCGCGCTTCGGCCTGCGCAACCACCGCGAGTCGTCCGGCAGAATCGGTCGATATGGGCTTGCACAATCACCGTCTGGTGCTGCTGCGCCACGGCGAGACCGAGTGGTCGAAATCCGGCCAGCACACCGGCCGCACCGAGGTCGAGCTGACCGAGGCCGGCCGTACGCAGGCCGAACTGGCCGGCGGGGTGCTCGCCGAGCTCAAACTCGTTGACCCGCTGGTCATCAGCAGCCCGAGGCAGCGGTCGCTGACCACCGCGCAGCTGGCCGGGCTGACCGTCGACGAGGTGACCGAGCTGCTGGCCGAGTGGGATTACGGCTCGTACGAGGGCCTGACCACGGAGCAGATCCAGGAGACGGTGCCCGATTGGCTGGTGTGGACGCACGGCTGTCCGGCCGGTGAGACCGTCGCGCGGGTCAGTGAACGCGCCGACGCCGCCGTCGCGACCGCGCTGGAGAACATGCAAGCGCGCGACGTGGTCTTCGTCAGCCACGGTCACTTCTCCCGCGCGGTCATCACCCGTTGGGTCGAACTGCCGCTCGTGGAGGGCAGCCGCTTCGGCATGATCACCGCGTCGGTCGCGGTCTGCGGTTTCGAACACGGAGTGCGCCAGTTGCGGGCGCTCGGATTGACCGGTCAGTGAATCGCGAAGACGACGATGCGCGCGGCGCGGCGGCGCGACAGGGAGTCGAGCAGCGCAATCCCGAACCGCTGTTCGCGCTGTGCGGGCCGACGCGCACCCTGATTGCCGACGGGGTGCGGTACCGCTACCCCGACGTGGGCGCCGCGCAGGCCGCGCTGCGCTCGGGTGAGGCGCCGATTGTGTTGGGG
>NZ_QMEU01000206.1 GCF_003284975.1 Mycobacterium colombiense | reverse complement strand
CGTCAGCGGCACCGACAGCGCCAGTGCCATGCCGCCCACCGCGGACCGGGCGATCTCGACGGCCACGCTCTCACTGGTCAACACGTCGGTCAACGAGCGGTTGGCCACGCTGAACAGCAACAGCAGCGGCAGCGAACTACCCGCGTAAGCCAGCACCAGGGTGTAGACCGTGCTGGCGATGTGATCGCGCCCCACCCGAATGGCGCCGACGAAGATCGCCCGCCGCGAGCCGCCGAGGTGGGCGAGCTCGAACACCGTCGAGGCCTGGGTCACCGTCACGTCGTTGAGCACACCGAGTGAGCCGATGATGAAGCCGGCCAGCAGCAGGCCGCCGATCGACACGCTGCCCAGATACGCGCTGACCGTGCTGTTCTGCTCGTCGGACAAGCCGGTCAGCTGCGCCAATTGTATTGCCGCCCAGGATAATACGGCTGCCAGTAGCAGGGCCGCCAGGGTGCCCAGCAGCGCGGCGCTGGTCCGCAGGTTGACCCCGTGGGCGAGATAGATGACCGCGTACAGGATGGCCGCCGACGCGACGAGCGCCACCGGCACCGCCGGCGCGCCGTCGCGCAGCGCCGGCAGCAAAAACGTCACCAAGACCACGAACGCGACCACGATGCCCACCAGGGCCAGCAGCCCACGCCACCGCGCCACGGCCACGATCACCACCGCGAACGCGATCGCCAAACCGGCCAGCGCCCAACCACGTTCGAAGTCGTAGAACGCGTAGCTGGTGGCACCCTGGTCGTCGACCTGGCGGACGAGCCGAATGCGGTCGCCCACAGCAAATTTCGGCTGCCCCGGGCCGGGGGAGGACTCCAGCAGCGTCTGGGCGCCGGCGTTGGGGCCGGAGTCGATCGACACCTGGGTCAGCACGCAGCGTCCCGCGCCGGGCGGCGCCAGTTGCGGCGCGCCGGTGAGGACCTGGCTGACCGACGCGCTGCCGCAGTCGCCCATCCCGCTGGACAGCACGTGCCCGGCCTGCGTGCTCACCGCGCCGCCGGCGGCGTTCTGCAGCGGCATCGGGATGTCGACGTGCTGCCGGCTGGGCCACAACACAATCGCCCCGACGGCCACCGCCACGCCGATCGCGACCAACAACCCCACCACGATCCTGGCGGGCAACGGATCGACGGCGGACGGGCCCGGCGGCAGGCTGTGCGAGTGCGAGTGGGTCACCCGGTCGAGAGTAGAGGCCCCGCACCGGTGCCTACGGTCGATAGCCGACCAGGAAATTGCCCAACCGCTCGATCGCGGCCGCCAGATCGCGGGCCCACGGCAGCGTCACGATGCGCAGGTGATCCGGTGCCGGCCAATTGAAGCCGGTGCCCTGGGTGACCAAAATCTTTTCCTGCAAAAGCAGATCGAGGACGAGCTGTTCGTCGTCGTCGATGTCATAGACCTCGGGATCCAGCCGGGGGAACGCGTAGAGCGCACCGGCCGGCTTGACGCAGGACACGCCCGGAATCTCGTTGAGCTTGGACCATGCGACGTCGCGCTGCTCGAGCAGCCGTCCGCCGGGCAGCACCAGGTCGTCGATGCTCTGATAGCCGCCCAGTGCCACCTGGATCGCGTGCTGCGCCGGAACATTGGGGCACAGGCGCATATTGGCCAGCAGGTTGATTCCCTCGATGAAGCTGCCGGCGTGGTCCTTGGGCCCGGTGATCGCCAGCCACCCGGCCCGATAGCCGGCCACCCGGTAGGCCTTGGACAGGCCGTTGAAGGTCAGGCACAGCATGTCCGGCGCCAGCGTGGCCAGGTTGATGTGCTTGACGTCGTCGTAGAGGATCTTGTCGTAGATCTCGTCGGCGAGCAGCAGCAGCTCGTGCTTGCGCGCCAAATCGACTATCTGGGTGAGGACTTCGCTGGTGTAGACCGCGCCGGTCGGGTTGTTCGGGTTGATCACCACCAGCGCCTTGGTCCGCTCGGTGATCTTGGACTCCATGTCGGCGATGTCGGGCTGCCAGCCCTGCGTCTCGTCGCACAGGTAGTGCACGGGCGTGCCGCCCGCCAGGGAGGTCGACGCCGTCCACAGCGGGTAGTCCGGCGACGGGATCAGCACCTCGTCGCCGTTATCGAGCAGGGCCTGCAGGGTCATGGTGATCAGCTCGGACACCCCGTTGCCCAGATAGACGTCGTCGACGTCGAAGCGGGGAAATCCGTCGACCAACTCGTAGCGGGTCACCACGGCCCGGCGGGCGGGCAGGATGCCCTGCGAGTCGGAGTAGCCCTGGGCGTACGGCAGGGCCTGGATCATGTCACGCATGATCACGTCGGGCGCCTCGAAGCCGAACGGCGCCGGGTTGCCGATGTTGAGCTTGAGGATGCGATGCCCCTCGGCCTCCAGCCGCGCGGCCTGCGCGTGCACCGGCCCGCGGATCTCGTACAGGACGTCCTGGAGCTTCGACGACTGCGCAAAACTGCGTTGCGGCCGGTGATGAGCCGACGCGTGTAGGGGCAGGTGATGGGTGGTCACATCACTAATGGTGCCATCACTGTCCACTGAAATTTGCTGTCAAGCGGCAAAGACGCAGCTCAGCGCTTGCCCGGGGGACGCGCCCCACGGGCGATGCCCAGGCCTTTGACCGGCGGCTGCGACGATGCGTCGTCGCCGTTGGTCTCCTTTGCCGGCTCCGCTTTCGGCGCCGGCTCGGCTTCAGCTTTGGGAGCCTCCGCCTTGGGCGCTTCCGCTTCAGGGGCTCCCGCCTTGGGGGCCTCGGCCTTCGGCGCCGCCTTCTTGGCTCCGGGTCGCTTGGCGCCCGCGGCGATGCCCAGGCCCTTGACCGGCGCCGCGGGTTCCTTGGCTTCGGCCTTGGTCTCGGTCTGGGCTTCGGGGGCCGCTTCCGACGGGGCCTCGGCCTTGGGGGCCGCTGCCTTCGAAGCCTCGGCCGCCGGTGCCGCCTTCTTAGCGCCGGGTCGC
>NZ_QMEU01000205.1 GCF_003284975.1 Mycobacterium colombiense | reverse complement strand
CTGGATCAGGCGTTGTTGTCGGCGGCCGGGTTCGGCAACACCGGTGCCGAGCTGTTCAACAAGGGCGGGCCATATCTGGCGCGCGGCGCCGAAGACCTGGTGCCGACGGCGCAGCTGCTGGATACCTACAGCCCCGAGCTGTTCTGCACCGTACGCAACTACCACGACATCGAGCCCAAGGCCGCCTCGTTCCTGGGCGGCAACGGCTACTCGCTCAACAGCCACACCCAGGCGCTGTCCGGGTTGGGGTTGGTCGCCAACCCCCTGTCGCTGGTTGCGGTCGCCGCGCTCACGATGGGGCTCGGCGGCGTCGCCGGCCTGGTCGGTGGCGCGCCGAATCCCTACGTCTGGCCGGAGAACCTGCCGCGGGTGAACGCGCGCGGCGGGCCCGGCGGTGCCCCAGGGTGCTGGCAACCGCTTACCCATGACCTGTGGCCCGCACCGGAATTGGTGATGGACTCCGGCAACAGCCTTGCGCCGTACAACCACCTGGACACCGGATCGCCGTATGCGATCGAGTACGTCTGGGGACGCCAGGTAGGGGATAACACGATCAACCCATGAAAATCACCGGAACCCTTGTCAAACTCAGCATCTTCTCGGTGGTGCTGCTGATCTTCACTGTGATGATCATCGTGGTGTTCGGTCAGATGCGCTTCGACCGCACCAGCGGATACACGGCGGAGTTCACCAACGTCAGCGGCCTGCGCGCGGGTCAGTTCGTGCGCGCCTCCGGGGTCGAGGTCGGCAAGGTCGACACGGTGGAACTGGCCGACGGCGGCAAGCGGGCACGGGTGAAGTTCAACGTCGACCGCTCGATCCCGCTGTATCAGTCGACGACCGCCCAGATCCGCTACCTGGACCTGATCGGCAACCGCTACCTCGAGCTCAAGCGCGGCCAGGGCGAAGGAGCCGACAAGGTGCTGGCGCCCGGCGGGTTCATCCCGCTCGCCCGCACCCAGCCGGCGCTCGACCTCGACGCCCTGATCGGTGGGTTCAAGCCGTTGTTCCGGGCGCTGGACCCCCAGAAGGTCAACAGCATCGCGACCGCGCTGGTCACCGTGTTCCAGGGGCAGGGCGGCACCATCAACGACATCCTCGACCAGACCGCGCAGCTGACCAGCCAACTCGGTGAGCGCGACCAGGCCATCGGCGAGGTCATCAAGAACCTCAACACGGTGCTGGACACGACGGTCCGGCACCGGCAGCAGTTCGACCAGACCATCAACAATCTCGAGGTGTTGATCACCGGTCTCAAGGACCACGGCGACCAACTCGCCGGGGGGACCGCGCACATCAGCAACGCCGCCGGCACGGTTGCCGACCTGCTGGCCGAAAACCGCGGCCTGCTGCACAAGACGATCAACTACCTGGACGCCGTGCAGCAGCCGCTGATCGACCAGCAGGACCAACTGCAGGACTACCTGAAGAAGGTGCCGACCGCGTTGAACATGATCGGGCGCGCCATCGGGTCATACGGGGACTTCGTGAACTTCTACGCCTGCGACATCACCCTGAAGATCAACGGTCTGCAGGCCGGCGGCCCGGTCCGCACGGTCCGGCTGTTCCAGCAGCCGACGGGTAGGTGCACGCCGCAATGAGAACACTGGAACCCCCGAACCGGGTCCGCATCGGGCTGATGGGCATCGTCGTGACGGTGCTGGTGATCGGCGTGGGCCAAAGCTTCACCAGCGTCCCGATGTTGATGGCCAAACCGCATTACTACGGGCAGTTCGCCGACACCGGCGGTCTCAGCAAGGGCGACAAGGTGCGCATCGCCGGCGTGGACGTCGGCAAGGTGGAGGGTCTCAAGATCGACGGCGATCACATCGTGATCCAGTTCAACGCCGGCACCGCGACCTTCGGCACCGAGAGCAGGCTGGCCGTCAAGACCGACACCATCCTCGGAAAGAAGGTGCTCGAACTCGAGCCGCGCGGCGCCCAGACACTGCGACCCGGGTCGACGTTGCCGATCGGCCAGAGCACCACGCCCTACCAGATCTACGACGCGTTCTTCGACGTCACCAAGGCCGCGCAGGGCTGGGACATCGACGCGGTCAAGCAGTCGCTGCACGTGCTGTCGCAGACCATCGACCAGACCTACCCGCACCTGAGCCCGGCGCTCGAAGGGGTGGCCAAGTTCTCCGACACCATCGGCAAGCGCGACGAAGAGGTCAAGCACCTGCTCGCCCAGGCCAACCAGGTCGCCGGCATCCTCGGTGACCGTAGCGACCAGATCGACCGGGCGCTGGTCAACGCCAAGACCCTGCTGGCCGCCTTCAACGAACGCGGCCAGGCCATCAACGCCCTGCTGAGCAACGTCGCGGCGTTCTCCGAACAGGTCAAGGGCCTGATCAACGACAACCCGAACCTCAACCACGTGCTGGAGCAGCTGCGCACCGTCAGCGACATCCTGGTGCAGCGCAAAGACGATCTGGCCAACGGTTTCACCGAGGTCGGCAAGTTCCTGCCGTCGCTCAACGAGGCCATCGCCTCGGGTCCGTTCTTCAAGGTGGTCCTGCACAACCTGGCGCTGTACCAGATTTCGCAGCCCTGGGTGGACGCCGCCTTCAAGAAGCGCGGCATCGACCCGGAGAACTTCTGGCGCAGTGCGGGATTGCCGGCCTACCGGTTCCCCGACCCCAACGGCACCCGGTTCCCCAATGGCGCGCCGCCGCCGGCGCCGCCGGTGCTCGAGGGCACGCCCGACCACCCGGGTCCGGCCGTCCCACCGGGATCGCCGTGCTCGTACACGCCGGCCAATCCGGGCGGCAACGTCACCGTCGGGGACGAGGGTCTGCCGCGGCCGTGGAACCCGCTGCCCTGTGCGGGCGCGACGACGGGCCCGTTCGGAGGGCCGAGCTTCCCGGCGCCGGCCGACGTGATGACGTCGCCGCCCAACCCCAACGGTCTGCCGCCCACGCCGGGCATCCCGATCGCGGGCCGGCCGGGGGACCCGCCGCCCGACGTTCCGGGCACCCCGGTGC
>NZ_QMEU01000204.1 GCF_003284975.1 Mycobacterium colombiense | reverse complement strand
GCTGCTGGACAACATCGAAATGCGGATCGAAACACCCGCCGGCACCGCTGGGCCGGACGGACACTACGCCCAATCACCTTGGAGGAATTGATGTTACGGACGATGCTCAAGTCGAAGATCCACCGGGCCACCGTCACGCAGGCGGACCTGCACTACGTCGGCTCGGTGACCATCGACGCCGATCTGATGGACGCGGCGGACCTGCTCGAGGGCGAACAAGTGACCATCGTCGATATCGACAACGGCGCCCGGCTGGTCACCTATGCGATCACCGGCGAACGCGGCAGTGGGGTGATCGGAATCAACGGTGCCGCAGCGCATCTCGTGCACCCGGGCGACCTGGTGATCCTGATCGCCTACGGCACCATGGAAGAGGCCGAGGCGCGGGCGTACCAGCCGCGGATCGTCTTCGTCGACGCCGACAACAAGCCGATCGACCTCGGCCACGATCCGGCCTTCGTGCCCGCCGACGCGGCCGAGCTGCTGGATCCCCGGATCGTTGCGCGGTAGCCGTGCTGCTGGCGATCGACGTCCGTAACACCCACACCGTCGTCGGGCTGATCTCGGGATCCAAAGAGCACGCAAACGTCGTGCAGCAGTGGCGGATTCGCACCGAAGCCGAGATCACCGCCGACGAACTGGCGCTGACCATCGACGGACTCATCGGCGACGACTCCGAACGGCTCACCGGAGCCGCGGCGCTGTCGACCGTCCCCTCGGTGCTGCACGAGGTGCGGCTGATGCTCGACCAGTACTGGCCGTCGGTGCCCCACGTGTTGATCGAACCCGGGGTGCGCACCGGCATCCCGCTGCTGGTCGACAACCCCAAGGAAGTCGGCGCGGACCGAATCGTCAACTGCCTGGCCGCCTTTCACCGCTTCAACAGCCCGGCCATCGTCATCGACTTCGGATCGTCTATCTGTGTGGACGTCGTGTCGGCGAAGGGCGAATTCCTCGGCGGCGCGATCGCGCCCGGATTGCAGGTGTCCTCCGACGCCGCCGCGGCCCGCTCGGCGGCGCTGCGCCGGGTGGAGCTGACCCGGCCCCGTTCGGTCGTCGGCAAGAACACCGTCGAGTGCATGCAGGCCGGTGCGGTGTTCGGTTTCGCCGGCCTGGTGGACGGTCTGGTCGGGCGGATTCGTGAGGACGTGGACGGCTTTGCCGGCGACGACGTGGCGATCGTCGCCACCGGCCACACCGCGCCGCTGCTGCTGCCCGAACTGCAGACGGTAAGTCACTACGAGAAGCACCTGACCCTGCACGGCCTGCGGCTGATCTTCGAACGCAACCGCGACGCCCAGCGCGGCCGGCTCAAGACGGCCCGCTGACGTCACCGCGCCTCCAAAGCCCGGTCCTTTAAGCTGGCACGTCGTGAGTGCCGACGACCTAGACATTCCCGAGCAGTACCGCATCCGCCGGGATAAGCGCGCTCGGCTGCTCGCCGAAGGCCACGACCCCTACCCGGTCGCCGTCGAACGCACCCACACGCTGGCCCAAGTCCGCGCCGCCCACCCCGACCTGCCGGTGGACACGGCGACAGACGACGTCGTCGGCGTCGCCGGCCGGGTGATCTTTGCCCGCAACTCCGGCAAACTCTGCTTCGCCACGCTGCAGGAGGGCGACGGCACCAGCCTGCAGGTGATGATCAGCCTCGACAAGGTCGGCCGGCAATCCCTGGACGCGTGGAAGGCCGACGTCGACCTGGGCGACATCGTCTCCGTGCACGGCAACGTGATCAGCTCACGGCGCGGCGAATTGTCCGTGCTGGCCGACTCCTGGCGGATGGCGTCCAAGTCGTTGCGTCCGCTGCCCGTCGCGCACAAGGACATGAGCGAGGAGGCGCGGGTACGGCAGCGCTACGTCGACCTGATCGTGCGCCCGCAGGCCCGCACGGTGGCCCGGCAGCGGATCGCCGTCATCCGCGCGATCCGCAACGCGCTGGACCGGCGCGGGTTTCTGGAAGTCGAAACCCCAATGTTGCAGACGCTGGCCGGCGGCGCGGCGGCGCGGCCCTTCATCACGCATTCCAATGCGCTCGACATCGATCTCTACTTGAGGATCGCGCCGGAACTGTTCCTCAAGCGGTGCGTCGTCGGCGGTTTCGACAGAGTTTTCGAACTTAATCGCGTGTTCAGAAACGAAGGTGCGGATTCAACGCATTCTCCGGAATTCTCCATGTTGGAGACCTACCAGGCGTACGGCACCTATGACGATTCGGCAGTAGTGACTCGCGAGCTTATTCAAGAGGTGGCCGATGAGGCGATCGGAACCCGACAACTCCCGCTGCCCGACGGCAGTGTCTACGACATAGACGGAGAATGGGCTTCCATAGAAATGTACCCGTCGTTGTCCGCGGCACTCGGTGACGAGATCACGCCGGGGACCTCCGTCGAAGAACTGCTCGGCATCGCCGACCGGCTCGGGGTCGAAATCCCCCGCGACCGGGGTTACGGGCACGGAAAAATCGTCGAGGAGCTCTGGGAGCACACGGTGGGCAACGGCCTCGTCGCCCCGACGTTCGTGCGGGATTTCCCGGTCGAGACAACGCCTTTGACGCGCCAGCACCGCAGTATCGCGGGCGTCACCGAGAAGTGGGACCTGTATGTGCGTGGCGTCGAGTTGGCCACCGGGTACTCCGAGCTGAACGATCCCGTCGTGCAGCGCGAGAGGTTCGCCGCGCAAGCGCGTGCTGCCGCCGCGGGCGACGACGAAGCCATGGTGCTCGACGAGGATTTCCTCGCCGCACTCGAGTATGCGATGCCCCCGTGCACGGGAACGGGAATGGGTATCGACAGGTTGTTGATGACATTGACTGGTCTGTCAATTCGAGAGACAGTTTTGTTCCCGATTGTTCGGCCACAGTCGTAGTTCAAAGTTTCAACTGTGCGGCTTCCGTACAGATTGAGTATGCTTCGCTGTTATGGCAGATTGGTGACCGGGGAGGTCCGATCCAATCTGCTCAGTATCCGCTCAGGACGAAATGCGAGGGTAAGCCAATGGCAAAAAAAGTGACCGTCACCTTGGTCGATGATTTCGACGGTGCCGGCGCGGCCGACGAAACGGTGGAATTCGGGCTTGACGGGGTGACCTACGAGATTGATCTTTCGTCCAAGAATGCCGCGAAGCTGCGCGGCG
>NZ_QMEU01000203.1 GCF_003284975.1 Mycobacterium colombiense | reverse complement strand
CCCGCGCTGGTGGTGGCCACCCCCGGCGCCGAGCCACAGGCGTCCGGTGGTTACGGGGCGGCGCTGCTGTTGGACACCTGGGCGCTGCTGGGCCGGCAAGACCTACGGGCGGCCGAGGATGCGCTGTGGCGCTGGATGAGCGCGGCGGCGCTGGTGCGTGCCCGCGGTGACGGCGGCGTGGTGATGGTGGTTGCCGAATCGTCGCTGCCCACAGTGCAATCCCTGATCCGCTGGGACCCGGTGGGTCACGCGGAGGCCGAGGTGACCGCGCGGGCCGAGGTGGGTCTGCCGCCCAGCGTGCACATGGCGGCCATCGACGGGACAGCCGGCGCGGTCACCGCGCTGCTCGACGAGGCCCGGCTGACCGACCAGGAGTCGCTGCACGCGGATTTGCTTGGCCCCGTCGACCTTCCGCCCGGGGTGCGCCGCCCGGCCGGAACCCCGCCCGGCGCGCCGGTGACCAGGATGCTGGTGCGGGTGCCCCGTCAGCAGGGGCTGGCGCTGGCGGCGGCGCTGCGCCGCGGCGTCGGTGTGCTCAGCGCCCGGCAGACCCATGAGCCGGCCCGGGTGCAGATCGACCCGTTGCACATCGGCTAACCTTCATAAACCGTTACCCTGGGCGACAATATGTCGATGCAATAATCTCTTCTTACGACATTAGAAGGTTGCTACACTTTCTCATCCTTAGCCGCCGATAGGCCGGAACGATCCGGGGAGGGCGATATGACAGCGGACAACACCGCCGTTGACGAGTCATTGGACGTCATCACCGATGCTTTGCTGACGGCCTCCCGTCTGCTGATGGCGATCTCGGCGCGCTCCGTGGGGCAGGTCGACGAGACCATCACCATCGCGCAGTTCCGCACGCTGGTGATCCTGTCCAATCGCGGCCCGGTCAACCTCGCCACCCTTGCCGGCCTGCTGGGCGTGCAACCGTCGGCCACCGGCCGGATGGTGGACCGGTTGGTCGCCGCCGGGCTGATCGACCGGTTGCCCCACCCGACCTCGCGGCGCGAACTGCTCGCCGCGCTCACCACGCGCGGCCGCGACGTCGTCAACCAGGTGACCGCGCACCGGCGCGCCGAGATTGCGGCCATCGTGGCGAAGATGCCGCCGCCGGAGCGCCACGGACTGGTGCGCGCGCTGACGGCCTTCACCGCGGCCGGCGGCGAACCCGACGTCCACCTGGACGCCGAGGTCGGCCTGTAGCCGGCCGGGCCTAGCCGGCCCGCTTCTCGGCGGTCACCAGCAGGTACTCCCAGCCCATGGTGCCGTCGGTCAGGTGTTGTTGCGCGAGTTCGATGAGCTGGGCGTCGAGCTCGGCGGCCAGCACGCGGTTGTGGCCGATGTTCGCGTAGGCCTCGATCGTCGGGCCGTAGTGCTGCTTGAAATACGCGTGCACGGCCTCGGCGCTGTCGAATCGGTTGACCGCCAACATGCCTCGCGTCGCGCTGAGGTCGCTGATCTGGTCGCCGAGCAGCGCGGCGACGTAGCCGGGGCGGCCCCAGAGCGCCGCCGGCGGCGCGGGGTGCGACAGGCTCGGCCGGTAGGGCCGAATGGTGGCGAGCATCCGGCCGAAGAATCCCTCGGGGGTCCAGCTGATCACGCCGATGGTGCCGCCCGGTCGGCAGACCCGGACCAGTTCGGTCGCGGCGCGCTGCTGGTTGGGGGCGAACTGGACACCGATCGCCGACATGACGACATCGAATTCACCGTCGCCGAACGGCAGCGCCTGCGCGTTGGCTTCCCGGTAGTCGAGGGTCAGGCCCCGCGCCGCGGCCCTGGCCTGCGACCGTTGCAGCAGCTCGGGGGTGAGATCGGTGGACACGACGGTGGCGCCGGTCGCGGCCGCCGGCAGCGAGATGTTGCCCGAGCCGGCGGCGACGTCGAGAACCCGCACGCCCGGCCCAATGCCGGTGGCCTCGACTAGGGCGGGACCGAGCGGGGCCATCACTTCCTCGGCCATCAGCGCGTAGTCGCCCAGGGCCCATACCGTGCGATGCGTTGCGGCCACCGAGGCGTCGCTGATGGAAGCGTCGAGGGTCATCTAGACCTCCTTGAGAGGGAAGGGATTTGTCTTTCGACCTCGTTGTCGACGCGAATCGGCTGCGCGGTTCACACCGGAAGACACTGACTCCTAGAAATAGTAGCCATAAGCAATAGTATACGCACGCACATTCGGCCGGCCGGTCCGGCCCGCGTCCGCCGCTTTCTAGACTGACCCGGTGCGCCTTGTCTTCGCCGGAACCCCCGAACCCGCGCTTCCCGCATTGCGCCGCCTCATCGACTCGCCGCGTCACGAGGTGGTCGCGGTGCTGACCCGTCCCGACGCCGCGGCGGGACGGCGCGGCAAGCCGGAGCCGTCGCCGGTGGCCCGCGAGGCGCTTGAGCGCGGCATCCCGGTGCTGCGGCCGTCGCGGCCGAACTCCGACGAATTCGTCGGCGAGCTGGCGCGGTTGGCCCCGGACTGCTGCGCAGTGGTGGCCTATGGCGCGCTGCTGCGCGACGGCCTGCTCGGGGTGCCCGCGAAGGGCTGGATCAACCTGCACTTCTCGTTGCTGCCCGCCTGGCGCGGCGCCGCCCCGGTGCAGGCGGCCATCGCCGCGGGGGACGGCATCACCGGGGCCTCGACGTTCCGGATCGAGCCGAGCCTGGACTCCGGCCCGATCTACGGCGTGGTGACCGAGACCATCCGGCCCACCGACACCGCCGGGGAATTGCTTGGGCGACTCGCTGTTTCGGGTGCCGAACTGTTGTCGGCCACGCTGGACGGCATCGCCGACGCGACCCTGACGCCGGTGCCGCAACCCACCGAGGGGGTCAGCATCGCGCCGAAGATCACCGTCGAGCAGGCCCGGGTGCGCTGGGACCTGCCGGCCCAGGTCGTCGATCGCCGCATCCGTGCCGTCACCCCCCACCCCGGCGCCTGGACGCTGCTCGGCGGCCTGCGCATCAAACTGGGCCCGGTGCAGACTGCCGAGGCGTCGGCGACGCCCGGCCCGCCAGAACCGTTGTCACCCGGCGCCATTCACGTGGACCGCAAGAGCGTCTGGGTTGGCACGGGTTCGGATCCGGTGCGGCTGGGTCAAATCCAGCCGCCCGGAAAGAAATTCATGAATGCGGTCGACTGGGCGCGCGGTGCGCGGCTGGACCCCGCGGTGCGGGCGAC
>NZ_QMEU01000202.1 GCF_003284975.1 Mycobacterium colombiense | reverse complement strand
GCCGCACCCGACGTCATCCGGCTGGCGCCGCCGCTGATCATCACCGAAGCCCAGATCGACGGCTTCCTCGGCGCCCTGCCGAGCATTCTCGACGAGGCGGCCGCAGCATGACGCCGCGGCACGACGATGCAGAGCGAAGCGATGAGGCGGGGGCACCTCCCGCTTGCGGGGGAAAGTGGCGCACATGACGAGACACTTCCTGCGCGACGACGACCTGTCGCCCGCCGAGCAGGCCGAGGTCTTGGCGCTGGCCGCCGAACTCAAGAAGGACCCTTTCGGCGCCCGCCCGCTGGAGGGCCCGCGCGGGGTGGCGGTCCTGTTCGACAAGAACTCCACCCGCACCCGGTTCTCGTTCGAGGTCGGCATCGCCCAACTCGGCGGGCACGCCGTCGTCGTCGACGCCCGCAGCACCCAGCTGGGCCGCGACGAAACCCTGGAAGACACCGCGCGGGTGCTGTCGCGCTACGTCCATGCCATCGTCTGGCGGACGTTCGGGCAGGAGCGCCTCGACGCGATGGCCTCGACCGCGACCGTGCCGGTGGTCAACGCGCTCTCCGACGAATTCCACCCCTGCCAGGTGCTCGCCGACCTGCAGACCATCACCGAGCGCAAGGGGTCACTGCGCGGGCTGAAGATGACCTACCTCGGCGACGGCGCCAACAACATGGCGCACTCGCTGATGCTGGGCGGGGTCACGGCCGGCCTCCACGTCACGATCGCCGCCCCGGACGGCTTCACCCCGAACCCGGCGTTCGTCGCCGCGGCTCGGCGGCGCGCCGAGGACACCGGCGCCTCGGTCACCCTCACCGCCGACGCCGACGCGGCCGCGCGCGGTGCCGACGTGTTGGTCACCGACACCTGGACGTCGATGGGCCAGGAGGCCGACGGGCTGGACCGCCTCACACCGTTTCGGCCCTACCAGATCAACGCCGACCTGCTGTCTCTGGCCGACCCGGAAGCCATTGTGCTGCACTGCCTTCCGGCGCACCGCGGGGAGGAGATCACCGACGAGGTGATGGACGGGCCGGCCAGCGCGGTCTTCGACGAGGCCGAAAACCGGTTGCACGCCCAAAAAGCGTTGCTGGCCTGGCTTGTGGAGCGGCAGTCATGACCCGCTCTAAGAGCACCCCCGAAACCACCCGGGCCGGCCGGCAGGACCGCATCGTGGCGATCCTGTCCTCGGCGTCGATCAGCAGCCAAAGCGAGCTGGCGGCCCGGCTGGCCGACGAGGGCATCGAGGTCACCCAGGCCACCCTGTCGCGGGACCTGGAGGAACTGGGCGCGGTCAAGCTGCGCGGCGCCGACGGCGGCGTCGGGGTGTACGTCGTCCCCGAGGACGGCAGCCCGGTGCGGGGCGTGTCCGGCGGCACCGCGCGACTGTCCCGGCTGCTGAGCGAACTGCTGGTGTCCGCCGACGCCAGCGCCAACCTCGCGGTGCTGCGCACGCCGCCGGGCGGCGCCAACTATCTGGCCAGCGCGATCGACCGCGCGGCGCTACCGTACGTCGTCGGCACCATCGCCGGCGACGACACCGTCTTCGTGGCCGCTCGAGAGCCGATGACCGGCGCCGAGCTGGCCACCACCTTGGAAAAACTCACCTAAGCGCTTCAAGTGTAAGGAGATTGGTTCATGTCAGAACGCGTCATCCTGGCGTATTCCGGCGGTCTGGACACCTCGGTGGCCATCAGCTGGATCGGCAAGGAGACCGGCCGTGAGGTCGTAGCGGTGGCGATCGACCTCGGCCAGGGCGGTGAGGACATGGAGGTCATTCGCCAGCGGGCTCTGGACTGCGGCGCGGTGGAAGCCGTCGTCGTCGATGCCCGCGACGAGTTCGCCGAGGGTTACTGCCTGCCCACCATCCTGTCCAACGCCCTCTACATGGATCGCTACCCGCTGGTGTCGGCGATCAGCCGGCCGCTGATCGTCAAGCACCTGGTGGCGGCCGCCCGCGAGCACGGCGGCAGCATCGTCGCGCACGGCTGTACCGGTAAGGGCAACGACCAGGTCCGGTTCGAGGTCGGATTCGGTTCGCTGGCACCCGATCTCGAGGTGCTGGCGCCGGTCCGCGACTACGCCTGGACTCGCGAGAAGGCGATCGCGTTCGCCGAGGAGAACGCCATCCCCATCAACGTCACCAAGCGCTCACCGTTCTCCATCGATCAGAACGTGTGGGGCCGGGCGGTGGAAACCGGCTTCCTGGAACACCTTTGGAACGCCCCCACCAAGGACGTCTACGCCTACACCGAAGACCCCACCCTGAACTGGAGCACGCCCGACGAGGTGATCGTCGGATTCGAGCGCGGCGTGCCGGTGACGATCGACGGCAAGAAAGTGTCGGTACTGCAGGCCATCGAGGAACTCAACGCCCGCGCCGGCGCCCAGGGCGTCGGCCGGCTCGACGTCGTCGAGGACCGGCTGGTGGGCATCAAGAGCCGTGAGATCTACGAGGCGCCCGGCGCCATGGTGCTCATCACCGCCCACACCGAGCTCGAGCACGTCACGCTGGAACGCGAGCTGGGCCGGTTCAAGCGGCACACCGATCAGCGTTGGGCCGAGCTGGTTTACGACGGGCTGTGGTATTCACCGCTGAAGGAGGCGCTGGAGAGCTTCGTCGCCAAGACCCAGGAACACGTGACCGGCGAAGTGCGAATGGTGTTGCACGGCGGCCACATTGCGGTCAACGGCCGGCGCAGCGCCGAATCCCTCTACGACTTCAACCTGGCCACCTACGACGAGGGTGACAGCTTCGACCAGTCGGCCGCAAAGGGTTTCGTCTACGTGCACGGGCTGTCGTCGAAGATCGCGTCGCGCCGGGGCCAGACCTCAAAGGGCTCGGCCGACGCGTGAGCACTCGCGAAGGGTCGCTGTGGGGCGGGCGGTTCGCCGACGGCCCGTCGGATGCGCTGGCCGCGCTGAGCAAATCCACCCACTTCGACTGGGTGCTGGCCCCCTACGACATCGTCGCCTCGCGGGCCCACACCGTGATCCTGTTCCGCGCCGGGCTGCTGACCGAGGAGCAGCGCGACGGACTGCTGGCCGGCCTCGACCAGCTCGCCGAGGACGTAGCCGACGGCAGCTTCTCGCCGCTGGTCACCGACGAGGACGTGCACGGGGCGCTGGAACGCGGACTGATCGACCGGGTCGGGCCCGACCTGGGCGGGCGGCTGCGGGCCGGCCGGTCGCGCAACGACCAGGTG
>NZ_QMEU01000201.1 GCF_003284975.1 Mycobacterium colombiense | reverse complement strand
AGGAACGCGGCGCCGTGCGCGCCCACGTCGACGCGCTGGCCGCCCGGGCCGGCGCGCGCGCACCGTTCGCCCACCTCACGATGGAGCCCACCCGCGCCGGCCCGGGCGCACCGATCCAATTCGTGGTGCGCGCCCGCGTCTGGCCCGGCGGCGATCCGCGGCTGCTGGGCGAATGCCATCCGCACGGACCGCCGGTGGACTGGCTCAGATCCGTCGGCTAGCGGCGGCTCAGCCCAGTATTTCGGCGATCGGCACGGCCGCGGCGATCTTGGCGCGGACCTTCATGACCTTTCCGGGCATCCCGCCGCCGACCACCCCGACCAGGGCCCCGTCGCGTTCGTAGTAGGCCAGGAACTTACGGCCGTCGTCCTCGACGAGGTGGACGATGTCGCCGGCCTCCGGCTCGCCCAGGCACTGGATTTTCACGTCGTACTGGTCGCTCCAGAAGTACGGGACGACCACCACCGGCGGCGCATCCTGTCCCAGCATCGCGGGCACGACGGCCCGGGCCTGATCGGCGACGTTGCTCCAATGCTCAACGCGCCCTTGGTGTCCCGTCGCGTCGCGCCACGATGCGACGTCGCCGAGCGCCCACACATTCGGCGCGCTGGTGCGACCGGCCTCATCGCAGACGACGCCTCTATCGACACTGTCGACCTGTACGCCGCTGCCCTCGAGCCAATCGGTCGCCGGGCGTGACCCGATGCCGACCACCACGATGTCGGCCGGCAGCTCGGTGCCGTCGCTGAGCACCACCGACTCGACACGGGGGTCACCACGCACCTCGGCGACCCCGACGCCGAGGCGAACGTCGACACCTTCGGCGCGGTGCAGCCGGGCCACCAGCTCGCCGATCTGCTCGCCGAGGACCGCGGCCAGCGGGGTCGGCTGCGGTTCCACCAGCACCACGTCCACGCCCAGGCTGCGCAGGCTGGCCGCCACCTCGCAGCCGATGAACCCGGCGCCGATGACGACGGCACGCTGCGCGGCCGACGCGTGCTCGCGCAGCGCCAGGCTTTCGTCGAAGGACCGCAGCACGCGGATGCCCTCGAGGTCCGGGATCGCCGGAATGCGCCGGGGCACCAGGCCCGTCGCGATGACGAGTTCGTCGTAGCGAAGCGACGTTCCGTCGGCGAGAGTCACCGTCTGCGCCGCGGTGTCCAGACCCGTCGCGGCCGAGCCCAGTCGCAGGGTGATGTCGTTCTCGTCGTACCACTCACGCGGCTTGAGCTCGGTGGCGTCGACCTCTTTGCGCAGCACCTCTTTGGACAACGGCGGGCGGTCGTAGGGCAGGTGCACCTCGTCGCTGACGATCGTGATGGGCCCGGAGTACTCCGAGCGCCGCAGCTGCTCGGCGGTGCGGGCGGCGGCCAATCCGCCGCCGACGATCACGATTCCATTGGTGGCGCTTTCGTCACTACTCACGTGGAGTTCTTAGCACGCTGGCCGCTCAGTACTTTAGGGCACCCTTATCCACCGGGATCTGGGTGCCGGTGAGGGTGCCCGAGCCGTCGCCGGCAAGCCAGGCCACCACGTCGGCCACTTCGTCGGCCGTCATGAAGCCGTTGGGCTGCACCGGCATTGGCGGGAAGCTGTGCACGAAGCTGGGATGTTTGGCGAAAATCTCCATCATCGCTTCGGGTTCGATCATCGGGGTGTCCACGGAGTACGGGTGGATGGAGTTGACCCGGATGCCGAATTCGCCGAGCTCGATGGCCAGGGTGTTGGTCAGCGCGGTGAGCCCGTGCTTGCTGGCCGAATAGTGGCCGTTGCCCGGGGTGGCCTTGATCCCCGCCGACGAGCTGACCACCACGATGGAGCCGCCGTTGCCGGCCTCGATCATGGCGGGAACGGTGGCGCGCAGCGTGCGCCACGTGCCGGTCAGGTTGACGCCGATGACCGTGTCCCACTGCTCGTCGGTGAGCTCCCACACGCGGCCCCAGCTCAGCACCCCGGCGTTGGCCACCACGATGTCGAGCCGGCCGAACTGCTCGATGCCGTCGGCCACCAGGTCCCGCAGCGCGGCGTCGTCCCGGACATCGACCTCGCGGGTGAGGATCTTGCGTCCCTCGTTCTCCACCAGGCGGGCCGTCTCGTCGAGGTCTTCGCGGGTGGCCGGCGTGTACGTCACGCTGGCGGACGCCGGAGCGCAGATGTCCAGGGCGATGATGTCGGCGCCCTCGCGGGCCAGCCGCACCGCGTGCGAGCGCCCCTGCCCGCGGGCGGCCCCGGTGATGAATGCGACCCGCCCCTGCAGTGATCCGCCCTGTCCAGCCACGCGTAATCCCTTCGACCGCCGATAGACCAAGCCAGGCTAGCAGCGCAACTGAAACGTGTTCTAATTCACCCGGCCGTGCCGGGCGGGGGCTCCTAGATTTCGGAGATGATCGCGGCGCGACGGCTGGTGTATTCGGCGTCGGTCAGAGCCCCACTGGCGTGCAGATCCTTGAGCTCTTGCAGCCGCGCGGCGATCGTCGGCTCGGCAGGGGTGACGACGGCTGCCGCCGCGGGCGGCGCCGGTTGGGCGGCCGGCGCCTGTTGCTGCACCGCGCGGCGCACCACCGCCTGGATCTGGGCGCGCAACGCCGGGTTGGACCGGATGTCGACCATCCGGTTGTGCGGAATGTTGTTCGCCTTGAGGATCTGCAGGATCTCCATCAGCGGGCCGGCCTGCCCGCTCAGGTCGTAGGTCTGGTTGTCTTCGGCGACCGTGAACTGCGCGGGCACCAGGCCGTTGACCAAAGCGCTTCGGTCCCAGTCGATCCGGTATTCGCTGGTGGTGGGATTCACCAGGACCACCACCTTGCGGGCGTTGAGGTTGCCGAGCCGGGTCACGCTGGCGATCACCCGGTCCTCGCTGTCGAACGGCACCAGCCCGGGTCCGGCGATGTGCAAGTGCACCTTGACTACTTGCTGGTTGTTGACCCACGTCCCCGTCTCGGTGATCCCGGTGATCTGGGCGAGCGCCAGCACCCCGTTCTGCTCGAGCGCGGCGGCCTTGGCCGACGACTTGGCGCTAAAGTTCGCCAACGCGAGCGCGACCAACACGTCGGCCACGGTGATGAGCAGGCCGACGTAGAACATCCACTGCAGCAGGTTGTCGAGCCCGAGGGTGAAGTACACGACCAAGAAGATCGGCCCGACCAGTCCACCGCACAGCAAAACTATCAACTGTGCCTTCAGGTAGCGCGCTAACACCGGCCCCTCCTCCGCTTACTGGGAAATCCGTGTCAGATTAGCGCTGCCGGTGCCACGGCGACGGCGATACGCGCAAACCGCGTCGGATGCCTACACCGGTTCGG
>NZ_QMEU01000200.1 GCF_003284975.1 Mycobacterium colombiense | reverse complement strand
CGCCCATCGAGCCCAGCCCCGCGCCCGAAACGGCCGCGGGGACAGCCGCTTCCGCGGCTTTGGCGACCCCCTCGGCTGCGGACTTCGCGGCTGGCATGAAGCCCTGCGCGAGGCTCTGGATGTCTTTGAACGAGGTGGTGAAAAGCCGCGTCGGCGAAATCAACCGGATGAATGCGTCGAACGGCGTGCTGGCATCCAACGTTTGCGATCCGGTCAGGCCCTCCAACAAATCACCCAGCGGGCCGCTCACCACCAGGCCATCGCCTTCGGGGTTGAGGCTGATGCCGCCCAGGGAGAACGCAGGATTGTTCGTCGCTTGGGCCACCGCCGCGGCCTGAGAGGCGGTCCCGGTGGGATTGGTCGCTTGGGCCACCGCCGCGGCCTGAGAGGCCGCGCCGGCCGGGTTGGTCGCGAGTTCGGCCGGCTCGAACGGCGGCAACGTCGACGCGGCGGCCGACGTTCCGGCGTATCCGTACATCGCGGCGGCGTCTTGCGCCCACATCTCACCGTATTGGGCCTCGGTGGCCGCAATGGCCGGGATGTTCTGGCCGAGGAAGTTCGTCGCCAGCAACTCCGTCAGCAACGCCCGGTTCGCCGCGATCACCGGCGGTGGCACCGTTTCGGCGTACGCCGCCTCGTAGGCGCCCGCCGCCGCTACCGCCTGAGCGGCAACGTGTTCGGCCCGACCGACCGTGTCGCGCAACCACGCCACCTGCGGAAGTACCGCCGTCAGCATGGACGCGGCGGCCGGCCCCTGCCACGGTCCGTCGGCCAGCCCCGCGATCACCGCCGCGTAGGCGGAAGCCGCGCAATGCAGCTCGGCGGCCAGGCCGTCCCAGGCCGCCGCGGCCGCCAGGAGCGGGCCTGAGCCGGGTCCCGAGTACATCAACGCGGAGTTGATCTCGGGCGGCAACTGCGCAAAATCGAGCATCGCGAGCTCGCCTAACCGACCGCGGCGGTGTTGGCGATCTCCGTGGCGGCGTACGAACCGGCGCTGATGCCGAGCATCGTCGCCAGCTGCTCACGAACCACCGCGGCCTGCGCGCTGATTTCCTGGAACAGCTGGCCGTGCCGGGAGAACTGTTGCGCTGTCAATATCGATACCGCGTCGGCCGCGGCGGGAGCCACACTGGTCGTGGGAACCGCCACCGCCGAACTTCCCTCCCGCACGGCCGCATTGATCCGGTTCAGCTCGCGGGAAGCCGCATCCAGTATTTCCGGCTGCGCCATCAGAAAAGACATGACGTCTCAAAACCCTTTCACATCAATAGTTCTCGGGCACTCGTCTAGGTGCCGAGTCGGACGCCTCGACACGTTAGGTCAGTCGTGTCTCGAGATGACAGCCCCAGAGGCGCTAATTCACGGTCGGGACGGAAACTGTTCACTTAGCTGATCTGGAATGCTGCGACTTTTGGAGAACGTATGAAAAATGTTGTGTGTAAACATATTTGAGGCCATATATGTACTCATATGAGGCCTCTGTGCTGCCCGCCCCGGTTTGCCCGCGGCGCAGGAGACGGGTCCGCCCGGGCGTGGCCGGTCGCAATGCCCGCCCTGCTGTGGGTGACTTTGGTCCTGGACCTGCCGCTGGTGCCGATAATCGTCATGGCGCTTGCATCAACCACACTGTCGCACCTCATCGTTCGCGTATGCGGGCTGAACGAAGCCGGCGACTTCGGCCGAAACGCCGACAACGCCGCGGCGTAAATCGCGCCCGCCGACCGCGGCCCGGACGCTAGGGTGCCAGGCATGCCGGTCGCACCGAATGCCTCGAAGTTTGTCCGCCGATCGATCGGAGCGGTCGCGGCCGGCCTGACCATCGCCGCGATGTCGGCGTGCGACAAGCACAACGCGCCACAGCCCGGGGCCAACCCCCGTCAGGTCACGGTCGTGGGCACCGGCCAGGTCCAGGGCGTCCCGGACACCCTGACCGCCGACGTCGGCATCGAATTCACCGCACCCGACGTCACCACCGCGATGAACCAGACCAATGACCGGCAACAGGCGGTGATCAACGCACTGACCGGCGCCGGCATCGACCGTAAGGACATCAGCACCACCGAGGTCACCCTGTCCCCCGAATACAACAACCCGGAGCCCAGCGGCACCGCTGCCATCAGCGCCTACCGCGCCACCAACGCCATCGCCGTCAAGATCCACCCGACGGACGCCGCGTCGCGGCTGCTGGCCCTCATCGTCGGCACCGGCGGCGACGCCACCCGGATCAAGTCGGTTCGCTATTCCATCGCCGACGATTCGCAGCTGGTGAAGGACGCCCGGTCGCGCGCGTTCAACGACGCCAAGAACCGCGCCGAGCAGTACGCCCAGCTATCCGGGCTTCGGCTGGGCCGGGTGCTGTCCATCTCGGAGGCCACCGGCGCCACCCCACCGCCGGTCGGTGCGCCGCGGGCCATGCCGTCCATGGTTCCGCTGGAGCCCGGCCAGCAAACCGTGAACTTCTCGGTGACCGCGGTGTGGGAGTTGGACTAGCGGCGATCGCAAGCGCGGCGTAGCCGGGCGCAGCGGGTCGACGCCATTGGATTGAGCCCGACGAGCCGGGGCTACTGCTGGTAGACCCTGGGGTCCAGCGTGCCGATGTAGGACAGGTCCCGGTAGCGCTCGTCGTAGTCGAGGCCGTAGCCCACGACGAAGTCGTTGGGAATGTCGAAGCCCACGTAGGCGATGTCCACGTGGGCGCCCTGTGCGTCGGGCTTGCGCAGCAGCGTGCACACCCGCAGCGACCGCGGGTGCCGCGTCTTGAGGTTGCGCAACAGCCAGGACAGGGTGAGTCCCGAGTCCACGACGTCCTCCACGATCAGGACGTCACGGCCCTCGATATCGCGGTCCAGATCCTTGAGGATCCGCACCACGCCCGACGATGACGTTGACGACCCGTACGAGCTGACGGCCATGAACTCGAACTGGGTAGGCAGCGGGATCGCCCGGGCCAGGTCAGTGACAAAGATCACAGCGCCCTTGAGCACGGTGATCAGTAGCAGATC
This sequence comes from Mycobacterium colombiense, assembly GCF_003284975.1. GTDB lineage: Bacteria > Actinomycetota > Actinomycetes > Mycobacteriales > Mycobacteriaceae > Mycobacterium > Mycobacterium europaeum_A. The sequence continues at coordinate 379 of NZ_QMEU01000200.1, read as the reverse complement.
CTGACCGGTCTCGGTCGCGGCGTCGCGGTAGCTCTCACCGATTTCGTGGCCGAGTTCGGCGATGCGCGCCTGAATTTGCGCCGACGTAAGCAGGACAGACTTGATATCCCCGGGGTAAAGCTCCGCGGGCTGAGCGGGGGTGATCGCCGAGGAGATCTGGGCCACGCCCACAGAGTGCCACGACGGCGGGCGAATAACCAACGGCAGCCCCAATATTGCGGTTAACGGACCGGCTCACGCCACAGCGTCAGCAGGCCGTCGCGGCGGCCCGCGAACAATCTCTCGCCCGGCGACGACGACCCCACCGCCACCCCGCCCTGCCCGTGCCAGCCGGTGACCAGGGCGTCGACCCCCCGGATTTGCTTGTCGGTCAGGCCGG